>NZ_JHAC01000038.1:15000-89525 GCF_000599865.1 Deinococcus phoenicis
GTACCTCGACCGCAAGACCATCTGCGTGTCCACGATGGTGGGCTGCCCCGCCAAGTGCGCCTTCTGCGCGACGGGGGCGATGGGCTTCGGGCGCAACCTGACGCCGGGCGAGATCGTGGGGCAGATTCTGGCGGTGGCGGGCGGCGAGGGCCTCGCGCCGCGCGAGCTGCGGAATCTGGTGTTCATGGGCATGGGCGAGCCGCTGCTGAACTACGACCACACCATGCAGGCGGCGCGGATTCTGCTGCACCCGCAGGCGCTGGGCATGAGCAAACGCCGCGTGACCCTCAGCACGGTGGGGCTGCCCAAAGGCATCCGGCGGCTGGCGGCGGAAGACGACCTCGGCATCAAGCTGGCGATCAGCCTGCACGCGCCCGACGAGGAAACCCGCCAGCGCATCATCCCGACCGGGCACCGCAACTCGATTGCCGAGATCATGGCCTCGGCGCGGGAATACCAGGCCGTCACAGGCCGCCGCGTGACCTTCGAGTATTCGATGCTGCGCGGCGTGAACGACCACCTCTGGCAGGCGGAGGAACTCGCCGGGCTGCTGCGCGGGCTGGTCAGCCACGTGAATCTGATCCCGATGAACCCCTGGGACGGCTCGGGCTTCGAGAGCAGCACCGAGGAGGAGATTCAGGCCTTTTACGACGCCCTGGAGGCGCGTGGGGTGGACGTGAGTGTGCGGCGCTCGCGCGGCAAGGATGCGGGCGCGGCGTGCGGCCAACTCGCGCTGAAGCGGCCCGGAGCCGCAGCGGGCGCACCGGCCTGAGCGCCTCCACCGGTCCCTCGTCTGTCCCTCTGCCTCCCTTCCGGGGAGGTGCTTTTCTTGAAAGCAGCAGCCCCGGCCAGCAGATGAGGCCAGTGAGGAAGGTAAATCCACGTCCCGCCACCTTCCTCACGGCGGCGTGAGAGAATTACGGCGCCCAGCGCACCCCAAGCCGCGTAAGGGTTCAGCAAGAGCCTGATGCTACGATTTTCATGTTCCCCCCGTTCAGGAGGCCCCTCCGGTGACTCAACATAACCTCAAGGTACTGCTCGGCCTGCTGCTGGTCGCCCCTCCCGCTGCCTCGGCCCAGACGCTGCTCGACACGTCGGCGGCCATCTCGGTGCAGAACACGTTGCAGCAGGGCCAGAGCGGTTCCATGACCGTCAACTTCGATGCCTGCAAGCTCGCGCCCCAGGCCTGCCCGGAAGGCCAGGCCCCCACCGGCCAGACGCCAGCCGGGCAGACGCAACCTGCACCCGCAACCGTGGCCCCCGCCGCGACGCCCCCGGCCCCCACGCTGCCCCCCGCCCTCCCGCTGACGGAGGCGCAGCAGAAGCAACTGGCCCAGGCTCAGGCCGCCCTGGGCGCGGGGCAGCTCCCTCAGGCCCGCACCCTGTTCGAGGGCCTGATCGCGCAGAACTACCGGCAGCCGGAACCGCATTTCGGACTGGGCCTGACGCTGCTCTCTCTGGGCAATCTGAAGGGGGCCGCCTTCGAGTTCACCCAGCTCGTGGCCCTGGCCCCGGAGCGCCCCGAGGGACCGTACAACCTGGGCGTGATCGCGGGCCGCGAAGGCCGCTTTGCCGACGCGCTGCGGCTGTACGGCGAGGCCGCGACCCTAGCACGCGGCAAGGCCGGCCCCGCCACGCAGCGGCAGGTGCTGGAAGCCCTGGCCGCCGAGCAGACCCGCGCCGGAGACTTCGCGGGCCTGAGCGCCACCCTGGCCGAGATCACGGCGCTCGACCCGAACGACGTGAATGCCCAGTTCCGGCTGGCGCAGGCCCAGGTGCTCGCCGGGCAGGGCGCAGCAGCGTTGCCGGGCGTCTACGCCGTGCTGGAGCGGCAGCCCGAACGGGTGGACGCCGCGCTGCTGGTGGCCGATATCTACGTGGGCCAGGGCCTGCCGGACCGGGCAGTGCGCGAACTCGACGCCGCCGCCGGACGGGTCAGGAACGGTGGGGACCGCGCGGTCCTGCTGCTGCGCAAGGCCGACGTGCTGGCCGCGAGCGGCGACACGCGGGCCGCCGTCTTCGCCGCGCAGGATGCCGCACGCGAGGACAGCCGCAATGCGGCCGCCTTCGCGCGGCTGGCCGAGCTGCGAACCGCCCGCAACGACCGGCCCGGGGCACTCGCCGCCTATGAAAAGGCCACAGCACTCGCCCCGCAAAATGCCGCCTACCGCACCGGGCAGGCCGCCTTGCGGCTCGCGCTGGGGCAGCCGGCCGGGGCCGCGCGGGACGCCGCGCAGGCCCTGCGGCTGAGTCCCGACCCGGCCACCCTGGCCCGCGCCCAGTTCGTACAGGGTGTCGCGGCGTACCGCCAGGGCCAGTACGGCCCGGCACAGACGGCGCTGCGGGCCAGCACCGCTGCCGCTCCCAGTGCCGAGGCGTACCTGTGGCTGGGCCTCAGCGCCTACGCCCGCAAGGACTACGCCGCAGCCGCGACGGCGCTGGGCGAGAGCGTGAAGTTGAACCCCACGCCGACCGCGCGGCAGAACCTCGCGTCGGCCCTGCTCGCCAGCGCCCGCTACGCGGAGGCCGAGGCGATCCTGCGCGGCCTGGTCAGCGACACCCCCAAGAACGGCGAGGCGTGGTATCTGCTGGGCCTGGCCCAGCGCGCCCAGTCGCGTGAACCCGAAGCCCGGCAGTCGCTGAAGACGGCGGCCAATCTGGGGAATGCCAAGGCCAAGGGAGCGCTGAAGTGAGCCGCGCCGAGAGCCGACCCCGCCGCTGGCCGGACCTGCTGATCGGCCTGCTGGTCCTGCTGCTGCTCGCGGGTTTCGCCCTGCTGCTCCTCGGGCAGCGCCGCCCGCAGCTGGCCCAGGCCCCTGCACCCGTGACCGAACCGGCCCCCGCGCCCGTCATTCCCGGCGCACCCGGCACCGAGATCGTGCCGGACCACAGCGCCGCCCCCACTCCGGTCGCCTCTTCCCCAGCACCGGACAGCGCCGGAACAGAGCAGGTTGGCGGCGCGAACACGGCGGCACCGGCCCAGACGGCGGACCCCGGCAACCCGCCGGCCACCCCGGCGACTGAACCCGCAACGGCCCGCCCGGCACAGCCTGACCCGGCGAAGGCGGACGCGGGCACCTCCACACCGGAAACGCCCCCCTCGGAAACGGCGGCCCCCGCACCCACCCCGCCCGCCAGCAGCGCGCCTGCGTCAGCCAGCGGCGAAGTGCCCGTGGTGCCCGCCGAACCCATCCCGGCGGCCCCCAGCGCCCCCCCTGCCCCGCCCGTGACCCTCCCCGATCCCCCGACGAACCCCGTCCAGCCGGTTCCCTCGCAGGCGACGGCGGGCCAGCCGTCCGGTGCGTCTGGCGTCCCGCCGCGTGCCGGGGGAGCGGTCGCCACCAGCGAGCAGCGCACGCCCCTGCGGAGCGACTACCGCATCAGCCTGGGCACCTTCGGCTCGGTGGGCACCGCGCAGAGCCGGACCCAGGGCGTCCGTGATCTCGGGTACACCGTCTACCCCATCGACCTGGGGTCCCAGGCGGTCGCGCAGGTCGGCCCCTTCGCGGACGAGGCGACCGCCCGGCAGGCCCTCGCGGATATTCAGCGGGCCTATCCCAGCGCGGTTCTGTATCCTCCGCGCAACCGCAGTCTGGGCGCTGCGGGCGCGGAGAGCACCGAGAGTGCGCCTTCCCGCCCCGCCTCCCCTGCTCAGGCACCTGCGGCCCAGACAGCCTCCAGCGAGGCCCCAGCCGCCGAGACGGCCAAGCCGACAGCCGCGCCGGTGCCCAGCGGTCCCGTCTACCTCCAGGTGGGGGCCTTCGACCGGGTGGAGAGCGCCCAGACGCTGGTGGGCCAGCTGCGCGAACAGGGCTACGCGCCCACCGTGAACGCCCCCGAGGGCCGCAAGGTCAGCGTGCTGATCGGCCCCTTCAGTGGCGCGGCCGTGACCAGCGCCGAGGAGAAGCTGGACGCGAACGGCTTCGACCACTTCCGGGTCCGGTGAACGCATGACCGGGATTCCGACCGCCACCATCAGCCGCCTCGTCACCTACCTGCGAATTCTGGAA
This sequence comes from Deinococcus phoenicis, assembly GCF_000599865.1. Lineage (GTDB taxonomy): Bacteria > Deinococcota > Deinococci > Deinococcales > Deinococcaceae > Deinococcus > Deinococcus phoenicis. The sequence goes on from NZ_JHAC01000038.1 coordinate 19,011, forward strand.
GGGCTGGAAGCGCAGGAGGTGAGCCGCACCAGCAGTGGCGACCTGGCCGAGCGGGCGGGCGTCACCGCCTTCCAGGTCCGCAAGGACCTCGCCTACTTCGGGCGCTTCGGCACGCGCGGCATGGGCTATACGGTGCCCATCCTCAAGCGTGAACTGATGCGCGTCCTGGGCCTGAACCAGACCTGGAACGTGGTGATCGTCGGCGTGGGCCGTCTGGGGCAGGCCATCGCCAACTATCCCGGCGCGAGCGATTACCAGTTCCAGTACGTGGGCCTGTTCGACGTAAACCCGGAGCTGGTCGGAACCCAGGTGCGCGGCCTGACCGTGCGCCATGTGGACGAACTGCGCGATTTCACGCGTGGGGCGCGGGTGGACATGGGCTTTCTGGCCGTGCCGCCCGAACGTGCCCAGGACGCGGCCCAGGCCCTTGCCGACGCGGGCGTGCGGGGCATTCTCAACTTCGCCCCCACCGTGATCCAGCCGCGCACCCTGGAGCGGTCCGGCCAGCAAGAAATCAGTGATGAATGGCGTGCTGTGATTGTGGAGAACGTCGATTTCCTGGCAGGCATGAAACGGCTGGCCTTTTACATCCTGAACCCGCATCTCAGCACTGTGGATACAGAGGAGAATGAATGAAAAACCTGGCTCTTGGTCTCGTGGCACCCGTTCTGCTGCTCAGCGCGTGCGGTCAAGTTGGCGTCAACAACCGTGTCGATATCGGCATCTCAACCAACGACGCCACATCACAAGTCACCGTGACCAAGACAGTCACCGCGCCCGTCGTAGACGAGAAAGGAAACGTGACCAAGCCTGGGTCCACCACCTTCAGCTCCGGCGCGTCTGGGCCGGTCAGGTTTATCTTCACCGCCAGACCCGGCTCTGACGCCGCCTACATCACCGGCTACCGGATTACCCGCTATATCATTAACGGCACTGATGTCACCGGCAAAGAGGTCGTCGAGCAAAAGAAGATGAACCTTTATGTCGGCTCAGGTTTCACCTGTGCCGAACGAACGGCCACAGATTCCTGCTCCGCCAATGGAACCAACCTGGCTCCAGCCAATGGCCTGCCCAGTGCAGAAGTCGCCATCGATTTTGCCAGCGCCCTGATTCCAGTGGCTCAGCAAATCGAAGGCCCCGCTTACAGCACCGTTGACCTTGAGTTCGTAGGCAAGAGCAGCAACGGCGCGTCTGTCGTCATTCCGGTTTCCGGTATCGGCAGCAATGCCTATTTCAATCTCGTAAACAACTGATCCCTTAACCCTTCAGCAGCAGACAGGCAGAACAAAAAAGAGAGAGGCGACCATTCCACCGCCTCTCTCGCCAGTTGCTGCTCGCCTCAGAACTTGATCAGATACTCCGCAAAGCCGTCATCCCGCGTGCGCAGGAGGGTCGCCCCGGCGGGCAGGTTCTTCTGGGCGTTGGGGCTGCTGACGTACAGCAGGGTTGCGCCGGGGATGGGCGTGAGCTTCCAGTTGCCGTCGGCGGTGGGGTTCACCGTCTTCTGCTCGTTGAAGTACTTCACCAGCGCCTCGCGGGTCTCGTCGGGGGCCTGGAGGATGATGTTCTTGCCGGTCAAGCCGGGGAAGGAGCCGCCGCCCGAAGCGCGGTAGTTGTTGGTGGCGACCACGAACTGCGCCCCTGGGTCAATGGGCTTGCCCTGATACATCAGGTTCCTGATGCGGTGGGCCTGGTCGTTGACCAGTTCGCCCTTGCTGCCGTAGCGGCTGGGCTGGGTCACGTCGATCTCGTAGGTGACGCCGTCGATCACGTCGAAGTTGTAGGTGGGGAAGCTGTCGTCGACGAGCGCCTGGGGTTCGGTCTTGCTGGGGTCGATCTGCTTGAACTGCCCGGCCGCGCGCTCCAGCCACTCCTGCACCTGCGCGCCCGTCACCAGCACGGCCTGGACGGTGTTGGGGTACACGTACAGGTCGGCCACGTTCTTGATGGCGAGCGTTCCGGCGGGAATGTCGGTGTAGTAGCTGGCCCCGCCCCGGCCCCCGGCCTTGAAGGGCGCGGCGGCGCTCAGCACCGGCAGGTCCTTGTACTGGGTATTTGCCAGCGCGGCCTTGACGTAGGCGGTCTGGGCACTACTCACGAGCTGCACGCTGGGGTCGTCCTGCACGAGGGCCCAGTAGGACGTGATGGGCGCCGTGAGATCGGCCACCTTGCCGCGCACGTAGGCGAGGGTCCCCTCATGGGCCTTCTTGACGGCGGCGGCGATGCGCGGGTCGGGCGTGATGAGGCTCTTCTTGGCCGTCTTGTCCCAGATCGGGCGCAGGCTGGCCGTTCCGTCCGCGACCGTCCACTTCTGCGCCTTGCGGTCGTAGTTCAGCTTCAGGTCCACGATCCCCAGGTCACTGCCCCAGAAGCCCGCCATCACGACCGGCTTGCCGTTGATGGTCCCCTTGGTGAGGTCCGCGCCGGGAATGCTCTTGTACACCGGCCCCGGGAACTCCTGGTGGCTGTGGCCGCTCAGGACCACGTCGATACCGGGAACCCGGGTGAGTTCGGCGGCCACGTTCTCCTGGCCGGGCTGGTAATCGGCGCTGATACCGCTGTGCGCGACGGCCACGACGATATCGGCCCCCTGGGCCTTCATCTGCGGCACGAACTTGCGCGCGGCCTCCACGATGTCGGTGGTGACGATCTTGCCGTCGAGGTTGGACTTGTCCCAGTTGACGATCTGCGGGGGCAGGAAGCCGATCACGCCCACGTTGATGACGTAGGGGCGGCCCTCGGTGTCGTAGACGATCTTGCGCTCGATCAGGTAGGGCGTGAAGGCATTTTCGCCGGGTTTGCCGTTGCCGTCGTCCTTGTAGGCGTTGGCACTCACGTAGGGCATGGGCGCGGCGGCGATCACGCCCTGGAGGAAGGGCAAGCCGTAGTTGAACTCATGGTTGCCGAGGTTGCCCGCGTCGTACTTCAGGACGCGCATGGCGGCGTGCAGGGGGTGCATCTGCCCGGCCTTGAGCGGCTGCACCCGCGCCACGAAGTCGCCCAGCGGGTTCCCCTGGATCAGGTCGCCGTTGTCGTACAGCAGCGTGTTGCGCTTCTCCTCACGGGCCTGCTTGATCAGCGTGGCCGTGTACTCCAACCCGAACTCGCCGGTGGGCTTGTCCTGGTAATAGTCGTAGCCGAGCGCATTGGTGTGCAGGTCGGTCGTTTCGAGAATACGCAGGTCGACGGTCTGCGCACCCGCCGCTCCCAGGAGCAGGGCCGTCATCAGAGCAAACTGTTTATGCACGCCCTTCAGGATACGCGCCCCGGTCAGGGTTGTGTAGACGGCGCGAGATATTCCGGTCCCAGGTCCCGGGCTGCCCCCACCCCCATCAACCCCAGCGTGAGGTCGAACTCGGCCAGCACGTTCCCCAGCACCTCGCGCACGCCCGCCTCCCCCGCGAGGGCGAGGCCGTACACGTAAGGCCGCCCCAGCAGGACGGCCCGCGCCCCCAGCGCCAGCGCCTTGGCCACGTCCGATCCGGTGCGGACCCCACTGTCGAGGAGGACCGGCAGGTCGCCCGCCGCCGCGACCACACCGGGCAGGGCGTCGAGCGCCGCCACCTCCCCGTCGATCTGGCGACCCCCGTGGTTGCTGACGATCAAGCCGTCGGCGCCCCGGCGGACCGCCTCCCGCGCGTCGTCGGGATGAAGGATGCCCTTGAGGAGAATGGGAAGGTCGGTCCACTCGCGCAGGCGGCTCACGTCGTCCCAGCCGAGGTCGGGGCGGGTATAGGTGGCGGTGAAGCGGGCGGCGGCCGAACGCATCTGCTCCAGGCTGAGGCCGAACCGGCGGCCTTTGGCGGCCAGTTCGGTCCCAGCGCGCAGCAGGGCGGGGGTGCGGGGAGGCTGCACGGCGGGGGCGGGCAGGGGCGCAGCGAGCCGCGAGCGGAACACCGGGTCGCTGAGATACTGCGCGATGCCGCGCCCACGCAAAAAGGGCAGGCTCCCCAGGTCGAGGTCGCGGGGCCGCCACCCCAGCAGCGTGGTGTCGAGCGTCAGCACGATGGCCTGTGCGCCGCAGGCTTCGGCGCGGCGCACGAAGGAGCGCGTCACCTCGTCGTCGGTGCCCCAGTAGAGCTGAAACAGGCGGGGCGAGTCGCCCATCGCGGCGGCACACTCCTCCATAGGCACGGACGCCTGCGAGCTGAAGATGAAGGGGACGTTCTCCGCGGCCGCCGCCCGCGCCACCGCCAGGTCGGCTTCCGGGTGCGCCGCCTCCAGCACGCCGATGGGCGCGAGCAGCAGCGGCGCGGACAGGGTGCGGCCCAGCAGCTCCACGCTGAGGTCACGTTCGCGGGGACCGCTGAGCCGGCGCGGCCACAGCCGGACCCGCTCGAATGCCGCGAGGTTGGCGCGCATGGTGCGCTCGGCCCCCGCCCCACCCGCGATATAGGCAAAATCCGCCGCGTTCAGTCTGGCGCGGGCGGCTTCCTGCAACCGCTCGGGCATCACCGGGACAGCGGGCCTCTCACCGCCCAGGCCCCGCACGTAGATGCGCGTCTGCCGCGAGCGGCCCGGTCCCGACCCGATGTTCGTCATGGGTCAGGATAAAGCGCCGCCCCGGTTACAGGCGGGCGGCGACCCGTGCAAAGAGGGGGGGGACAGGTGGGACCTCGCCGCCGTCGACCCACCCGAAGCGGCGGTCACGCAGCGCGGCCCCCTCGCCCACCCCCATGCCCGCCGGAAAACGGGAGGTCAGGTCGAGCGGCCCCGTCACCTCCCTGGCCCCCGGCCATAGCCCCAGCGCCCGCTCCACCTCGCGCGCATGGCCGAAATGCATCAGGTGAACTTCGGCCCCGTCCTGCCACGCGAAGCGGGCGGTCAGGTGACCCAGCGCCGCCAGGGTGCCGGGGGCCAGGACGTGCCGCACGGACAGGCCGGGGCGCAGGCGTAACGTGACCTCCAGCGCCTCGCCCAGCGCGCCGAAACTCCCCACGAAGGGCCGGGTGAGGTCGTAGCCCTGCACGTTCTTCACGGTGCGCCCGCCCGCCCGGATCACCCGCCCACTGGGGGCGCGGAAGGTCACGCCCAGCACCTCCGCCCCGAAGAAGAAGGTCTGGCCGAAGCCGCCGCGCACGACCAGGCCGCCCACCCCCCCCGGCAATTCCACGGGTGGAAAGGGGGGGAACAGGCCAGCGGGAAGCGCGGCGTAGACCTCCAGCAACCCGGTATCGCCGCTGACAGTGGCGGTCTGGTCGCCGGGAGAGAGGTCAAGGACGGGCATGGTCACTTCCAGTCTCGTCCGGCAGCACCTTCCCCGGATTCAGCGCCCCCGCCGGGTCCAGTGCCCGCTTCACGTCCCACAGGGCCGCGAGGGTCACCGGGTCCACCGCCTCGCGCATGAAGGGGCGTTTCATGGTGCCGATGCCGTGTTCGCCGCTGAGGACGCCGCCGTACCGGATGGCGACGAGGGCGATCCGGTGGGCGAGGTCGTGGACGGCTTCCGCCGACTCGCGGCGCGGATCGAACAGGATGTTGGGATGCAGGTTCCCGTCCCCGATGTGCCCGAACTGCACGACGTGAAAGCCGCTGGCGTCGCCCAGCGCGCGAATCTCGCGCACCACGTCGGGCAAGGCGCTGCGGGGCACCACGATGTCCTCGTTCATGCGCTGCGGGCGGATGCGGCCCAGCGCCGGGCTGACGCTGCGGCGGGCCTGCCACAGGGCGGCGCTCTCGGCGTCACTGGCAGCGCGGCGCACGGTGCCCCCCGCCGCCAGACAGGCGGCCTCCACCAGGGCGCGTTCCTCCTCCACCGTTTCCAGGTCGTCGCCGTCGGTGTCCACCAGCAAGACCGCTTCCGCCTCACGCGGCAGCCCCAGGTGTAGATAATCCTCAACCGCGTTCGTGCAGGCCCGGTCCATGAACTCCAGCTTGCCCGGCACGGCCCCGGCGGCAATCGCGGCGCTGACGGCCTCGGCGCAGGCCCCCACTTCCGGGAAACTCGCCATCAGGGTGCGGGTGTACTGCGGGGGCGGGGTCAGGCGCAGCGTGGCCTCGGTGATCAGGCCCAGCGTGCCCTCCGAGCCGATCAGCAGTCCGGCGAGGTCGTAGGCGTCACGGGTCAGTTCATGCACCTCGCCGTCCGCGTCCACAAATTCCAGGGCCTTGACGTAATCCCCGCTCACGCCGTACTTGAAGCACAGCGGCCCGCCCGCGTTCTCGCCCAGGTTTCCGCCGATGGTGCTGGTGCGGAAGCTGGCGGGGTCGGGGGGGTAGATCAGGCCGAAGGGCCTCGCCTTCTCCGTCACCGCCAGCGTCACCACGCCCGCCTGCGCCCGCGCCTCACGCCGCTCGGGGAAGATAGCAAGCCGGGTCATGCGGGTAAAGGAGATGACGAGGCCGGGCAAGGCCGGAGCCGCGCCGCCCGAAAGCCCACTCGCCGCCCCACGCCCCACGATGGGCACACCCGCCGCCCGCGCCGCCCGCACCGCCGTCACCACGTCCGCCGTGCTTTCCGGCAGCACCACCGCAAGAGGCGTCGCGCCGAACTGAATCGCGTCGTACCGGTAGTTCAGGCGCTCGGAGAGGTTGGACAGCACCTTTTGCGGGCCGAGCAGGCGGGTGAGTTCGGCGGCCAGAGCGTTGTCCGGTTTCCCGTTTGAGCGGGGTTTGGGGGCGGGAGAGCCGGGGGAGAGGGCGGTTTTGCGGGGGGTCATGGGCGGCAACCCCTCCGACCCCTTCGGGGCCACCTCCCCTTAAAAGGAAGGCATGAAACCTGATGTTCTGGCTCCCTTTCAAGGGGAGCTGTCGGCGCAGCCGACTGAGGGGTCATCCGCGACCCGTTCACAGCTCCCCCCGGTAAGCCAAATCCAGCACTTCCACCGTATGCAGCACCGGCACCCGGCTCCCCTGCCGCCGGACGTGGCTCTGAATCTGCGTGTGGCAGCCGATGTTGCCGCTGGCGATCAGGTCGGGCATGGTGGAAAGGATGTTCCTGGCCTTCCGCACGCCGAGCTGATTCGCCAGTTCGGGCTGTTCGAGGTTGTAGGTGCCCGCCGAGCCGCAGCACAGGTCGCCCTCGGGCACCTCCAGCACCGTCACGCCGGGGATGGCGCGCAACAGTTCGCGCGGCGCGGCGCGGACGCCCTGGGCGTGGGCGAGGTGGCAGGCGTCGTGGTAGGCGACGGTGAGGGGCCGGGAGGTGGGCAGGAAAGGTTCGAGGTCGCCTTCCCGCAGCAGCCCCGCCAGAAACTCGCTGATGTCCTGCACCTTCACCGCGAAGGCCCGCGCCTGCGCCTCATCGGGGAGGCCGTGCAGCACCACCGGGTATTCCTTGAGGCCCGCGCCGCAGCCTGCCGCGTTGCTGAGGATCGCGTCATAGTCGCCCGGGTCGAAGGCGGCGAGGTTCTGACGCACCAGCCGCAACGCTTCTTCCCGCGCGCCGGTGTGCAGCGCAGCCGCCCCGCAGCAGCCCTGCCCTTCAGGCAGCACCACCTCGATACCGTTGCGGGCCAGCACTCGGAGCGTGGCCGCGTTGAAGTTGGGGGCGAGGGCCTGTTGCGCACATCCGGCGAGGAAGGCCACCCGGCCCCGGCGTTGGCCCCTGGCGGGCGTGACCCGTGGGCTGGGCTGCATCGCCGGAACATGCTCGGGCAGCAGGTCGAGGGGCGCACGCAGCGCAGTAGGCAGCACGGGCGCGAGGGGCTTGGTGTACTGCCCCACCCGCGCGGCGAGGCTGAACACCTTCGGGGCGGGGAGAATCTTCAGGATGGCCGCCCGCTTGGCGCGGTCCAGCGGCGAACGCTCGCGCTGCGGTTCGCTCCAGCCCCGGAAACTGGTGATGAGTTCGCCGTAGGGCACGCCACTCGGGCAGGCGGTCACGCACGCCTGGCACCCCAGGCAGCGGTCGAGGTGCGGGGCGGCGTCCGCGAGGGGCAGCGCACCTTCCAGCACCTCCTTCATCAGCACGATGCGCCCGCGCGGGCTGTCCATCTCGTCACCCAGCAGGGCATAGGTCGGGCAGGCGGGCAGGCAGAAGCCGCAATGCACGCAGGCATCCACCGCGTGCGCCATCACCTCGCCCTGCGGCCCGATGTGCTGCACGGGAATGTCGTTGTTCACGGCCTCTGCCTCACGGGGGACAGGATAGAGGGGCGGAGGGGGCAGGAAAGGGAGATATGTAGGGGAGCGTCCGCGCCCCTTTACCCCCGCCGCACCTGCGCCAGAATCCCCGCCGCGATCTCCTCGACACTGGCGCTGGTGGTGTCGCGGACGGGAATCCCGACCCGCTGAAAGAGGCGCTCGGCGCGGCGGACCTCGTGTTCGCACTGTTCTAGGCTGGCGTAACGGCTGTTCGGCTTGCGCTGGGTGCGGATGGCGTGCAGGCGGCGGGGGTCGATGGTCAGGCCATGCAGCTTGGCCCGCCAGGGTTCGAGGGGAAGGGGCAGCGACTCGCGCTCGAAGTCGTCCTCGGCCAGCGGGTAATTGCTGGCGCGGATGCCGTGCTGGAGGGCCAGAAACAGGCTGGTGGGAGTCTTCCCCGCGCGGCTGACGCCGACCAGGATCACGTCGGCCAGCCCGTACTGGCGGTCGCCCAGGCCGTCGTCGGTGGCGAGGGCGAAGTCCAGGGCGTCCATGCGCGCCAGGTAGCTGCTCTGGTCGTGCATGTCGTGGTAGCGGCCCACGCTGCGGGCGGCCCTCTCGCCGAACTCATGTTCCAGCGCCGTCAGACCGGGGCCAAGCAGGTCGAACAGCTGGGCGGGCGAGGCTTCCAGTTCGCGCAGCACGGCGGCGTCGGTGATGGTGGTGAAGATCAGGGGCCGCTCGCCCCGCTGGGCCAGCGCCGCCACCTCACGGGCCACCCCTTGCGCGGCGGGCACACTGGCGACGAAGGGCCGCTGGAGGTACTTGAGGGGCTGATTGGGAAAGTGCGCCAGCAGCGCGCGGGCGGTGTTCTCGGCGGTCAGGCCGGTGTGGTCGCTAACGATCAGCACGGTGCGGGGAGGCGGGGTCATGGTGGCAGCCTGACACGCCGGGGCGGGGGGCTGTCCAGAAGCCTGAAGATTGTCCCTGGGCAGGTGGCAGACGGGAACGGGCGGTCAGGGTAAGCTGTGGGGGTTTCCGAACACGAACCCCCGCCGGTTCCACACGCGGGAAACCCACCCACACGCGGAGGACGCATGGACATGATTCGCTGGTTCCAGACACTAAGGATGACGGACGTGGAGGTCGTGGGCGGCAAGAACGCCTCTATCGGCGAGATGATTCAGGGCCTGAGCAGTGCCGGGGTGCGGGTGCCGGGCGGCTTCGCCACCACCGCCGACGCTTTCCGGGCTTTCCTGACCCACAACCGGATCGAGGAGAAGATCAACGCGCGGCTCTCGGCGCTGGACGTGAACGACGTGGTGGCCCTGGCCGCCGCCGGGAAGGAGATTCGCGGCTGGGTCGAGGAAGGCGAATTGCCCGCCGAGCTGGAACAGGCCATCCGGGACGCCTACGCCCAGCTGACGCAGGAGGCGGGGGGCACCGAGCCGGACGTGGCCGTGCGCTCCAGCGCCACCGCCGAGGACCTGCCGGAAGCCTCCTTTGCCGGACAGCAGGAAACTTTTCTGAACGTGCGCGGCGCGGATTCGGTGCTGCACCATGTCCGGCTGGTGTTCGCCTCGCTGTACAACGACCGGGCGATCAGCTACCGCGTCCACCACAACTTCGAACATGCGGACGTGGCGCTTTCGGCGGGCGTGCAGCGCATGGTCCGCACCGACCTGGGCGTGAGCGGCGTGGCCTTTACCCTGGACACCGAGAGCGGTTACCGGGACGCGGTGCTGGTGACGGCGGCCTACGGTCTGGGTGAACTGGTCGTGCAGGGGGCAGTCAACCCCGACGAGTTCTTTGTGTACAAACCCGCGCTGAGGGCTGGCAAACGGGCGGTGCTGCGCCGCACCCTGGGCAGCAAGGCCCGCAAGATGATCTACGCCGAGGGCGGCGGTGTCGAATCGGTGGACGTGCCCGAGGAGGACCGCCGCCGCTTCTGCCTCTCGGACGAGGACCTGACCGAACTGGCCCGCCAGTGCGTGACCATCGAGGACCATTACCAGCGCCCGATGGACATCGAATGGGGTAAGGACGGGCGCGACGGGTTGATCTACATCCTCCAGGCCCGGCCCGAGACGGTGCAGAGCCGCGCCGGGCGCACGCTGGAACGCTTCGAGCTTCAGGGAACCGGCGAGGTACTGGTCGAAGGCCGCGCGGTGGGCAACCGCATCGGCGCGGGCACCGTGCGGGTGGTCCGCAACCCCTCGCAGATGGAGCAGGTGCAGGACGGCGACGTGCTGGTGGCCGACATGACCGATCCCGACTGGGAACCGGTGATGAAGCGGGCCTCCGCCATCGTGACCAACCGGGGCGGGCGCACCTGCCACGCGGCGATCATTGCGCGTGAGCTGGGGATTCCGGCGGTGGTGGGCAGCGGCACCGCCACCCGCGAACTGCAAAGCGGACAGGCCGTCACGGTCAGTTGCGCCGAGGGCGACACCGGGTACGTGTACGCGGGCCAGTTGCCCTTCCGCGTCAACCGCGTCGAACTCGACGCCATGCCCGCCGTCCCGATGAAGATCATGATGAACGTCGCCTCGCCCGACCGCGCCTTTTCCTTCGCCGCGCTGCCGAACGAGGGCGTGGGGCTGGCGCGCGTCGAGTTCATCATCTCCAACGTGATCGGCATTCACCCCCGCGCGCTGCTCGATTACCCGGACGTGCCGGATGAGGTCAAGGCGCAGATTGACGAGAAGACCGCCGGGTACGCCTCACCGCGCGACTTCTTCCGCGAGAAGCTGGCCGAGGGCGTGGCGAGCATCGCGGCGGCCTTCGCCCCCAAGCCGGTGATCGTCCGCCTCAGCGACTTCAAGAGCAACGAATACGCCCACCTGATCGGCGGCCCCGCCTACGAGCCGCAGGAAGAGAACCCGATGATCGGCTTCCGGGGCGCTTCCCGCTACCGCTCCGCCGACTTTGCCGCCGCCTTCGCGCTGGAGTGCGAGGCGATCCGCGAGGTGCGGGGCGGGATGGGCCTGACGAACGTGCAGGTGATGATTCCCTTCGTCCGGACGGTAGGCGAGGCGCAGACGATCATCGGGATTCTGGAGAAGAACGGCCTGACGCGCGGCGAGGCTGTGACTGAAGGGGATGAGGGCCTCAAGGTCATCATGATGTGCGAGGTGCCCAGCAACGCGATTCTGGCCGACCAGTTCCTCGAACACTTCGACGGCTTTTCTATCGGCAGCAACGACCTGACGCAGCTCACGCTGGCCCTGGACCGCGACTCCGGGCTGGTGGCCGACCTGTTCGACGAGCAGAACGAGGCCGTGCTGGCACTGATGAGCCAGGCGATCAAAGCTGCCAAGCGGGCGGGCAAGTACGTGGGCATCTGCGGGCAGGGGCCTTCGGACCACCCGGCGCTGGCCCAGTGGCTGATGGAGCAGGGCATCGACTCGGTCAGCCTCAACCCCGACAGCGTGCTGAGCACCTGGCTGCACCTGGCGGGGGAAGAGACGGGCGCGCGGGAGGAAGCGCGGGCGTAAGCCCAGCGCGAAAGAGAGGGGCGGCCCGGCAGGTGGGGCCGCCCCTCTCTTGTCTTTCCGCGCGGGATCAGCTTATTTCAGGCTGTCGGCGCTGACGATCTGGACCTTGGCGACCTGGGGCTGAAGCACCTCGTCGAAGCGCATGATCAGCACCCGCGAGCGCAGACGTTCTCCGTTGTCCGAGAAGGCGACGGCCCCCGTGATGGTCGTGCAGCGGGCCTTGTCGGCGTTGAAGCAGGCGGGAAGGTTGACCTTCCGCATGGCCGCACTCACCTGGGCGCGGGTGGGCAGCGCCTTGGCGTTGGTCGCCGCCGTCTTGATGGCCGCGAGAAGCGCGCTGGTCGCGTCGTAGGCGTACACGGCGACGCCGCTCGGCTTGCTCTTGTAGGCCGCCTGATACCGGTCCGTGAACTCCAGCGCGTTGGAAAAGGCACTCACCGGACCGAAGACGGTGCTGTAGACGACGCCCGCCCCCGCGATGCCGGTCCGCTGGAGAAAGCTGGGGGAATCCAGACCGTCGCCGCCCATGAAGGTCGCCGTGACGCCCGCCGCCCGCAGCGACTTGACGAGCTGGGAGCCGGTATCGTCCGTCCCGCCGAAATACACCATGTCGGCCCCGCTGGCCTTGACCTTCTTCACGGCGTCGGCCATCTGGGCGGGGGTCGACGCGCCCGTGTAGGCGGCAACGTTCACCTTGCGCTTCTTGAGGTTGCTGAGCAGCACGCGGGTCAGGCCGTTGCCGTAGGCCGTGTTGTCGGAGATCACGAACACCGACCGGGCCTTCAACTCGTCCGCGATGTAGTTCGCCGCCGCGACGCCCTGCGCGGCATCCGGCGCGACGACCCGGCTGAAGTGCGCCCAGTCATTCTGGGTGAGCTGATCGTTGGTGCTGGCCGGTGAGACCATGGCGAGGCCCGCCGGGCCGAATGCCTGCGCCACCACGTTCGACACGCTGGAGTTCAGCGCCCCGACTACGCCCAGCACGCTCCTGTCCGCCACGATGGACTTGGCGACCTGTCCGCCCAGCGACGCCGAGGCCTGATCGTCATAGGGCGCCAGCACCAGGTCGTAGCCCAGCGCCTTGAAGGCTCCGGCCTGCTCCTGCACCGCCAGTTCCGCGCCGCGTTTGACCTCGCTGCCGATGGCCGTCAGACTGCCACTCAGCGGACTGACCGTCGCCACCCTGATCGTGGCCGCATGGGCTGCGCCGAGCAGCAGCAGCGCGGAAACTGCCGCCGGCCGGATCCATCCTTTTCTCACCTTTTGCATACGTCACAGTACCGGGGCCAGCTCACAGCGCTCTTACAGGTGTTCCGTCGCGCCGGCGGCCACTCCCACACGCAAACGCCCGTCCGCAGACCGCTCAGACGGCTGACCCCATCCGCCGAGCTGGGGGGACTATCCTCACCCGAGGTCGGGCCGTTCTCTAGCCCGAGCGCGGTTCCTCCCACGCTTCCCCGAACAGGGTCGGCTGCGGCTCGGTGGGCACGCCCAGCCCCGAGACGGTGATGCCCACCAGCCGCACACCACGGCCCGCCGTCAGCTCGGGCGTGACGAGGCCGGAAGCCACCCGCGCCAGCGTCTCCGCAGTCCGCACGGTGTGGGGCAGGGTGACCCGCCGCGTGAGGACCGTCCAGTCCTGGAACTTGAGTTTCAGGATGACCACCCGCCCCGCCAGGCCCGCCCGGTCGAGCCGCCTCTCGACGTTCCGGGCCAGCTCCGGCAGCGCGGCCCGCACCTGCTCCAGCGTGCGGAGGTCCTCGGCATAGGTTTCCTCCGCGCCGATGCTGACGGGCGCGCGGTCCGGCTGCACCGGTCGGTCGTCCTGCCCGCGCGCGATCCGGGAAAAATGCTCGCCCACCCGCCCGAACAGCGTGACCAGCTGCCCGGGGGGCGCGGCGCGCAGGTCGGCCCCGGTCTGAATCCCGTGCGCGGCGAGCTTGCGGGCCGTCGCCGGACCGATGCCGTGGAAGTCGGCGGTGGGCAGCGCAGCCAGCAGGGCGCCGGCCTGCTCGGGCAGCAGCACGGTCAGGGCGTCGGGTTTGTTCAGGCCGCTCGCCAGCTTGGCGAGGAACTTGTTCACGCTCACGCCCGCCGTGGCCGTCAGCCCGGTCCGGGAAAGCATCTCGGCGCGGATTCGCTCCGCGATGCGGGTGGCGCTCGGGCCGCCGGTCAGAGGCGCCGTCACGTCCAGATACGCCTCGTCCAGCGAGAGCGGCTCGACCAGCGGCGTGTACCGCAAAAAAACCTCGCGGACCTGCGCGCTCACCTCGCGGTACGCCTCGAAGCGCGGCGGCACCACCCGCAGGTCCGGACAGCGTTCCAGCGCCCGGTACAACGGCATGGCACTCCGGACTCCGTCCACGCGCGCCTCGTAACTCGCCGTGAGGACCACGCTGCGCTTGCCGCCCCAGGCCACCGCGACGGGCTGCCCACGCAACCGGGGATCGTCACGCTGCTCCACCGACGCATAAAAGGCGTCCATATCCACATGGATGATCTTGCGTGGCCCCGCCACGGCCCTTCCCTCCCCCACCCCGGCCCCCGCCAGGGTCAGGGTTCCAGTTGCAGGTAGATCGCCTTCAGGTATTCGGCCTCGGGGAAGCTGGCGTGGTGGTCGGGCGCGTGGCGACTGGTCCGCAGCTCACGCCATTTGCGGCCGCTGCGCCGCGCCGCGCCCCGCACCGCCTCCCAGAACTCCTCGGCGCTGACGTGCGCGCTGCACGAGGCACTCACCAGCACGCCGCCGGGCGCGAGGCGGCGCAGCCCGTCGGCCGCCAGTTTGGCGTAAGCGCGAATGGCCCCTTCCCGCTCGGCTTCCCGCCGCGCCAGCGAGGGCGGGTCGAGGACGATCAGGTCGAAGGTGCGCCCCGTCTGCGCGAGCCACTCGAACACGTCCGCCTGCACCGTTTCATGCCGCGCCGTGAGGCCGGGGTTCAGGGCGAAGTTCCGCTCTGCGCTGGCGAGGGCGTGCGCGCTGATGTCGAGGCTGACGACCTCCCGCGCCCCGCCCCTCGCCGCGTACAGCGAGAAGCCCCCGGAAAAGGAAAAAGCGTTCAGCACCCGCCGCCCCCGCGAGAGCGTCTCCACCCGCCGCCGGTTCTCGCGCTGGTCGAGGAAAAACCCGGTCTTCTGCCCGCGCACCACATCCGCCTCGAACTGAAGGCCGGATTCGCGGAAGATGACGGGGCCGTCCGGCTCCGCACCCACCAGGGTCTGACCATCGTGCAGGACCGCCGCCTGCGCCAGCGCCTCAATGTTGCGACTGAGGCGCAGCACCACGCGTCTGGCCGGAAAACGCTGCGCAAGCAACTCCAGCAGCAGGGGCAGGTGCGGGAACCAGGCCGCCGTGTAGAGCTTCAGGACCAGCGTGTCCGCGTAGCGGTCCAGCACAGCCCCCGGGAAACCGTCGCTCTCGCCGTTCAGCAGGCGGTAACCGTCCGTCTCCCCGGCCTGGTTCACCGGTCCGAACAGGGGCGCACGCCGCAGCAGGGCCAGATCCAGCCGGTGCGCCCACCACGCCTCGTTCACGGTCACGGGCGTCCCCACGTGCAGCACCCGCAGCCGCAGCGGCGAGTGGGGATCGTACAGACCGAGGGCCAGAAAGCGGTCGCGGCGGTCGTACACCACGGCCAGTTCGCCCGCCTCCCCTGCGCGGTTTTGCTCGCGCACGCTCGACTCGTACAGCCAGGGGTGCCCCGCGCGCAGGTGCGCTTCCGCCGGGGCCGACACACGCAGGCGCAGGCGGGGGCGGGCGGGGGAAGAGGTGGGAAGGTCGGGCATCGGGAGGCAGGGTAGCGCAGGTGTCTGGCCGGGACTGTGCCGGATATGGGGCAACGCGGCCGAACTTCAACCGCTACTCTGGGCCGGATGAAAAAGCTTGCCCTGCCCTTCCTGAGTGCCGCACTGCTGCTGGCTGCCTGCGGGGGCGACCCCCGACCGACCGCCGACACCACGCCGCCCACGGTGGCTCTCCAGGCGACCCAGAGCGGCACCACCGTCAACCTGACCGCGACGGCGACCGACAACGTCGGCGTGACGAAAGTCGAATTCTACCGGGGCAATACCCTGCTCTCGGCGGATACGACGGTGCCCTACACCGCCAGCCTGCCCGTGACTTCCGCCGATAACGGGGCCGTGAACTTCACGGCCAGGGCCTACGATGCGGCGGGCAATCAGGGACAGGCGGGGGCGCAGGTCACGGTGAACATCCCCCGGGCCGGGACCCTTTACCAGGGCGTCTGGGGCTGGGCGGTGGCCGATGCCAGCACCGGGGACATTATCGAGACGGGTGCGATGGTCCTCGTCGATGAAGGCGACCACGAGGGCCGCAAGGTGGCCGTCGGCGCATACACCAACACGGCTCAGAGCCAGACGGGGGCCAGCCTCCTGGGGCCCATCACGGCGGCGGGTGAGCTGGAAACGATCTTCTCCTACGACCTGAATACCGAAGATCCCCGCGCCTACCTCGTAGCGATTGATGATGACGGTCAACTGGAAGCGACGGAGGACGGCCCTGCCTTCTTCGGCGCCGGCGCCCTGTTCGACCGCGCGACCCAGCAGCCCAACCGGGCGGTTGATGTCCTTCTCCTGCAACTCGACGACGAGGTACCCGCAGGTCAGGACGCTCAGGCCACGGCGAAGCGCAATGCGCGGGCACTCGCCGCCAGTACCCTGCGGCATCAATTCCGCACGGCATCTGGCCTCCAGGCCCAGACCCTGAAGACCGGTGCCCTTCAGCAGGCGGCGCGCGACATTCTGCGCCGCTGAGTTCATCCGCAAAAGTGAGCAGAGGGCGGCCCCATACATGGGGTCGCCCTTTCTCCACTCTGAAAAGCCTCAGTCTGCTGCCTGCTCGCCCTGCCCTTCTTCCGGGTAGACCTCGATCACGCCCGCCGCGCCCATGCCGCCGCCGATGCACATGGTGATCAGGGCCTTGCCGCCGCCGCGACGGCGCAGTTCGTAGATGGCGGTGGTGGTGAGCTTGGCCCCCGAGCAGCCGAGAGGATGCCCTAGCGCAATCGCGCCGCCGTTCACGTTCAGCTTCTCCTCGGGGAGGCCGAGTTCACGGATGACGGCGAGGCTCTGGGCGGCAAAGGCCTCGTTCAGCTCGATCAGGTCGATGTCGTCCAGCGTCAGGCCGGTCTGCGCCAGCACCTTGGGAATGGCCTTCACGGGGCCGATGCCCATCAGCTCCGGCTCGACGCCGGCAACTGCGAAGCCCAGGAACTTTGCCAGGGGCTTCACGCCGAGTTCCTGCGCCTTCTCGCCGCTCATCACCAGTACGGCGGCGGCACCGTCGGAAAAGGGGCTGGAGTTGGCGGCGCTGACCGAGCCGGTGGCCTTGAAGGCCGGGCGCACCTTCGCCATGTCTTCCAGGTTGGCGTCCCGGCGAATCAGCTCGTCCTTGTCGAAGTTGACGGTCGTGCTGGTTAGCTTGGTGCCCTTGAGCTTGTCCACCTGCACGGGCACGGGCACGATTTCCTCGTCGAAGCGGCCCGCGTCCTGTGCCGCCGCCGCCTTCTGGTGACTGCGGAGGGCGAACTGGTCCTGGTCCTCGCGGCTCACGCCGTACTTGGCGGCCACGTTCTCGGCGGTCAGGCCCATGCCGATGTACGCGCCGGGGCGGTCGTCCACCAGGTCGGGGTTGGGGCTGGGGTTGTGGCCGGTCATGGGCACCATGCTCATGCTCTCCACGCCGCCCGCCAGCATCACGTCGGCCTGGCCGGTCTGGATGGCCGCCGCCGCCATGGCGATGGTCTGGAGGCCGCTGGAGCAGAAGCGGTTGACGGTCACGCCGCCCACGCTATCGGGCATCCCGGCCCGCAGCGCGGCCATGCGGGCCACGTTCAGGCCCTGCTCGGCCTCGGGGATGGCGCAGCCCAGGTACACGTCCTCGACGATGCTGGGGTCCACGCCCGCGCGCTTGACAGCCTCGTCCAGCACGAGGGCGGCGAGGTCGTCAGGGCGGGTGTTGGCGAGGGTGCCTTTGACGCCGCGACCCACGGGGGTCCGGACGGCGGAAACGATAACTGCGTCACGCATGTGGTTCTCCTTGTTTCAGACCGGGCAGAACCCGGTGAATGAACTTCTCCAGCGCCGCGTCGTACTGCTGGGGGTCTATGTTCCAGCAGCGAATGTGCTTGGCCCCCTTGACGCGGTGGTACTCCACGAGGTCCGGGCGGGCGGCGGCGAGGGCGTCCGACTGTGCCACTGGAATGGTACGGTCACGGGCGCCGTGCCACAGGAGGATGGGCACCTTGAAACCCGGGGCGGCTTTGAGCTGGTCCACCACGTCGAAATCCTGCCCGCTGCGCCGGGTGACGAGGGCCTGCACCGCCCGCCCGATGTGCCGCGCCAGGAAGGCCGGGAGGCCGTAGCGTTGCCCGTTCGAGCGAATCACGTCCCGCCAGTCCAGCGCCGGGCAGTCGAGCATGACGCCCGTGACAGGCAGGGGCAGTGGCTCGTGTTCGGGCCGCAGCACGCTCAGGGCAATGTTGCCACCCATGGAAAAGCCGTACAGCACGGCCCGCTGGTAGCCCGCCTGCCGTGCCCAGTGCAGGGCCGCCACCACGTCCCCCGCCTCCTCGTCGCCCAGGGTGTGGAAGCCGCTGGGGGAACGGGGCGCGCCGTAGGCGTTGCGGAAGGTGACGAACAGCGACCCCGCCCCGGTGCGCCGCAGCGCCGGAAGCATCCGCAGCGCCTGCGACCGCTGTCCCCCGTGCCCGTGAATCACGATGACCACGGCGTCGCGCTCGCCTGAGGTGGGCGGGATGTGCCAGGCGGGCATGTCACCCAGCGGCGTGTCCACCGCCACGTCCTCGTAGGCCACGCCCAGCTGGGCCGGGGTGCCGTTGTAGACGAAGGTAGACACCCAGGCCACCGAGCCGTTCGGCAGCACCCCCCGCTCCTCCAGCACGGGCCGCTGCACCAGCGTGCCCGCCAGGCGGTGCGGCCCCAGCAGGGCGTGGCCCCGGTTGGGCCGGAGGGGCACGACCCCCACCACGCCGCGCGAGAGCGTCTCCGGCGAGGCGGGCAGCCACACCGTGTTGCCCCGCCGCCCCACCGGCACGAACACGCCCTTCACCCAGCGCGTCTTGGACCGCAGGGTGATGTCCGCGCCCACCAGCGCCCCGGCCACCAGCAACGTGGCGTAGGCCAGGGCGGCCCAGCCCAGGACACGTCGGCGGGACAGAGAACGCAGGCGGGAAAGGGGGCGCGGGGGCATGTCCGGTTCTCCGCTCAGTTCCGCAGGGGCTTGCCGGTCTTGAGCATGTGGGCAATGCGGTCCTGGGTGCCCTTCTTGCCCAGCAGCGTCAGGAAGGCTTCGCGCTCCAGGTCGAGGAGGTGCTGCTCACTGACCTTCGCCGTGCGGTTGTTGCCGGTGCCGCCGCTGAGAACGTGGGCGAGCTGCATCCCGACTTCGGCGTCGTACCGGCTGGCGTAGCCGCCCTCGGTCATGCCGTAGAGGGCCAGTTTGACGGCGGCCACCGCAGCCTCGCCCATCACGGGGATGTCCTGGCGGGGTGTGGGCATCACGTAGCCGGGCGCGAGGGCCAGCACCATCCGCTTGGCCTCCTCGATGATATGGTTCCGGTTCATCGCAATGGTGTCGTGGTCGCGCAGGAAGCCCAGTTTGCGGGCCTCCAGGGCACTGGTGGACACCTTGGCGGTGCCGATCAGCTCGAAGGCACGCTGCACGGCGGGCAGCAGCGGCTGGCCGGGCTGAAGCTGATCGGTGAAGCGCAACAGCATTTCCTTGGTGCCGCCGCCCCCGGGAATCAGGCCCACGCCCACTTCCACCAGACCCATGTACGTTTCCGCACTGGCGACGATATGGTCGGCGTGGATGCTGAACTCACAGCCGCCGCCCAGCGCGAGGCCAAAGGGAGCCGCGACGGTGGGGTGGGGCGAGAAGCGCATGGAGGTCGTGACCTGCTGGAACTGCTTGATGGCGCTGTCCAGCTCGTCCCATTCCTCGTCCTGCGCCTGCGACAGGATCAGCGGCAGATTCGCGCCCGCGCTGAAGTTCTCGCCCTGGTTGCCCAGCACGAAGCCCGCGTAGCCCATCTCCCCCACCAGCTTGTGCGCGTCCTGCACGGCGCGGAGCTGGTCCTCGCCCAGCGCGTTCATCTTGGCGTGCCACTCGACCAGCAGCACACCGTCGTCCAGGTCCACGATGCTCGCACCGGGGCGCTTCTTGACGACCTTCGTGGCGTCCTTCTTGAGGTCCGTCAGGATGAAGTAGGGAGCCTCGTACTTCGTCGGCTCGCCCGCCGGGGTGACGGTTTCACCGCCTTCGTAGAAGCGGTCGCGGCCCGTCTCCTTCATCTTCTGGAGGAGGGGCGGGAGGGTGCGCCCCTCACCTTCCAGGTTGGCGATGACGTTCTGGACGCCCAGGGTATCCATCGTCTCGAAGGGGCCTTCCTCCCAGCCGAAGCCCCACTTCAGGGCGTTGTCGATGTCCTGAAGGCGGTTCGAGACATTCCCGGCCATCTTGGCGGCGTACCAGAAGCCGTCGTTCATCACGCCGCGCAGGAAGTCGCCTTCCTTGCCTTCCGCGTTGTAGAGGGCCTTGACGCGCTGGGCCAGCGGCTGGTTCTTGACGCTCTCGACCAGGGGCACCTTGACCTTGCCCCGGTCCTCGTACTCCAGCGAGTCGAGGTTGAGCGACAGAATCTTCGTCTTGCCCTTCTCGTCCTTGGTCTTCTTGTAAAAGCCGCCGCCGGTCTTGTCGCCCAGGAACTTCTTGTCCTCCACCAACCGCCTGAAGGTGTCGGTAAGGCTGAAGTCCTCGTCCTCCGGCGTGGCTTTGCCGAGGTCCTGCGCCACGTGGTAGATGATGTCCAGGCCCGAGAGGTCGGCGGTGCGGAAGGTGGCACTCTTGGCGCGGCCCAGCGCGGGGCCGGTAAGCTGGTCCACCTCGTCGGGCGTGAGGCCCGCTTCCTGCATGTGCTGCATCGCGCGGACGATGCCGTACACGCCGATCCGGTTGGCGACGAAGCCCGGCACGTCGTTGGCGATCACGATGCCCTTGCCCAGCACGTTCTCCCCGAACGCCACGAACGCCTTCAGCACTTCGGGGTCGGTTTTGGGCGTGGGGATCACTTCGAGGAGGTGCAGGTAGCGCGGCGGGTTGAAGAAGTGCGCGCCCACGAAGCGGCGCTGGAAGTCTTCCGAGCGGCCCTCGATCTGGAGGTGCATCGGGATGCCGCTGGAGTTGCTGGAGATGATGGCCGTCTTCTTGGCGACGCCTTCCACCTTCGCCCACAGGTCACGCTTGGCGTCCAGCTTCTCGATAATGGCTTCGAGAATCCAGTCGGCGTCCTTGAGCTTCTTCAGGTCGTCTTCGAGGTTCCCCGGCGTGATGAGGCCTGCGCGGGCCGGGTCCATGAAGGCGGCGGGGCGGGCCTTGAGCGCCCGCTGAATCCCCTGCTTGGCGAGGAAGTTGCGGTCGGGATTGTCCGGCAGCACGATGTCGAGCAGCAGCACGGGAATGCCCGCGTTGGCAAGTTGCGCAGCGATGGCGGCACCCATCACGCCCGCGCCGATGACGGCGGCCTTCTGAATACGGTAGGGCTGTATCTTCATGCGACCTCCTGAAGCAGAACCAAAAATCTTGAACTCGGTTCAATTTTAAGGTGTGGCGGGGCGTTTGTCCACTCGTCTCCCTGGCACCACCTCAACTTTGAGCCGTTCTTCACGTGGACGGAAGTAGCCCCCGCTGGCCCGTACAGTGGGGGCAGTTCCTCCCACAACCCCTGCCCGACCAGAGCCGCAAGGAGACGCGGCTGGATGCCGAAACGCCCGCCACATGGACGGGCGTTTCTTGCCGGGAAGCTCTTGGCCGGAAGAGCTTTTGCTGAACGCTAGATGAAGCTCTTTACCACGTAGACCACGACCAGTCCACCCAGCGCGGCCAGGGCCGCGAGACTCAGGCGGCGGTCGCGGTTCCAGGCGGTGACGGCGACCCAGAGGGCGGCCAGCACCGGGACCAGGCCCACCCAGGTGACGCCCACGGCGGCCAGGTCCGGAAACAGCACGCCGACCGCCAACAGGACCACCGCCACCCAGAAGCCCGCCGGATACAGCCAGGCGGGGAGGCCCGCGAGTTCGCTGGGGTCCTTCTGCGGGGTCATCCGTGCCCCCAGTATTTCCACAGGAGCTGACCTGCCGTGAAGATCAGCAGCAGACTGAAAAACAGCTTGAGCTGTGCGGCGGGAATGCGGCTTTGCAGCCCGGCCCCCGCCCGCGCCCCGACCAGCACCCCCAGCGCCACGCCCGCCGCGAGGCGTACGTCCAGCAGCCCGCCCGCCTGGTACACCAGGGCGTTACCCACGGCGGTCAGGCCCATGATGAAGGTGCTGGTGGCAATCGCCTGCCGGATGGGCACGCCCGCGAGCAGGTTCAGCACCGGCACCTGCACCGTGCCCCCGCCGATGCCCAGCAGCCCGCTCATGATGCCCGCGAAGGTCATGGCGGGCGGCACCAGGCGGCTGGGTTCCCGCTCCACCTCCACCCGCTTCAGGCCACGCAGCAGGTTATAGGCCGAATACAGCAGCAGCAGCGCGAAAACGGTCGCCACGGCCCGCGCGGGCAAGACCAGCCCGAGAAAGGAGCCGACCGCGCCGCCCAGAATCGTGTATGGCGAGAGCAGGTAGCCGGTGCGGGCGCGCACCAGCCCCTGTTGCAGGTAACTGGCGGCCCCGCTCAGGCCCACGGCCAGCACCCCGATCTGCGATACGGCCACCGCTTGTCCGATCGTGATGTCGCGCCCGAACAGCGGCAACACGAACTCCAGCGCGGGCACCACGACCACACCCCCACCGAGGCCCAGGATGGCCCCCAGCACCCCGGCCAGCAGGCCCACGCCGATCACAGCGAGCATCAAGGGAAGATCACGCGGAAGAGGCTAACACGCGGATGCCGGCAACCGACCAGACAACGGCGGCCCTGGGCGGCCATCTCGCGGACATAGGCTTCAATTGACCCGAATCCCCAGGCCGGGACCGTCCGCCTCCTCGAACACCTGCGGACCGGTCAGGTCACCCAGCAGGGCGTTCCCGGCGTTGTCCTGGATGCCGAGGCTCTGCTCCCGAATCAAGGCGTTGTGCGATGCGGCGGCCACCCGGAGGCAGGCGGCCCGCGCGACCGGTCCCAGCGGGCAGTGCAGGGTCAGGGCCACGTCGTAGGTTTCGGCCATCGCCGCATCCTGTAGGAACTGCTTGAATAGCCCCTCTGTTCCCCAACGCGATGGGCGTGCCGGTCAGACAGCACATGGCCCGCAGCGGGCCGAGTTCGCCACGCGGACCAGTACCTCGTCGACTTTGCGGGCGCTGCCGAGGTCCCGGAGTTCCCCGGTGGCGTTCATCTTGACGGTAGTGAACCCCTCCGACGTGGGCGAGGTGGGCACACTGGCGAGGCGGAGAGGCCTGTTTGTTACAGTCGGGCCATGGACTTTCACGATTTGACACGTGTCGACCTGGACACGGCCGATCACCTCCTCCGCAGCCTGCGCGGCGTCATGGCGCGCCACGGTGTACTGAACCTCAAGGCCAGGGCCGGAGAACAGGGCCATCTGGAACTTCAGCAGGACGGCACGGCTCACCCCTTCGCCCTGCATCTGACGTGGGCACACCCCGGCGACCTCCCACGCTTGCGGCAGGCGGCGGCACTCCCCGCAGACGTTCCGCAGGAGACGGAGCGGGACGAGGTGACCTTCTACGGGGATTTGCTGATGGCGCTGCTCCGTATGGGCGTGCGGCGGGTGGAGTTCGGACCGGGGAGCCTTCTGGCCTTCGTGCCCGATGCTCAGGAGTCAGGCGGGATCGCCTTTAGAGGTGAGGGCCTCGTGTTCACGCCCCGGTGACGAGAGTCGTGGGGCGGGGAAGTCTCCCCTCCCGACCAGAAACGAACCTCCCGCCGCAGGGCCGGGGCAAGTACAAGGTGAAAGACAAACGGCACCGGGCGCTTTACCCAACGCACGAGACAGCAGTATCGGTGGCTTGACTGGCACGCTCTTCGCGGCACACCGCCAATCCCACTGGGTCTGGGTGGCCTGCCTGTATCTGAAGGACTTGAATCTCGGCAACCGTCAGCTTGCCCATGAACTCGGGTTGAATGAAGACGACGCTTGAAAGGCAGACGAGGACGGGACACAGCAGCCAACGACAAACCGCCTGTTCTCGGCATGATCGCCTGTGGCGGTCAGCTCTTCCTGCGGATGTGCGACAACGTTCAGCAAAGCATCCGCAGTGGGACAGCCATCAATGCCGACGAGTACAGCAGCTATGCCCGGCTGCCTGAATGAGGCGATCCTCACACGACCATCAACCCTGCTGAGGTGAGGTTGCTCCAGACGCCCTCAGCGTGGCATCTCTTCGCGATTCCTGCCGCGCTACATCCTGATACGCCACACCCACGTGAATGCGGGTGCGGGACGTACGAGCGACCCACATCAAAGACCTCATAGCGGCGCTCTCCCAACGGGAGATGAAGGGTGGGCGTGGCCTGGGCCAGGCTATGGCCCCCCGTACCCAGAGCAAGGTGCTGACGCGTCTGCGAGCGCTGTTCAAGGAGGCCGTGAGCGACCAGATCATCTACGCCAGCCCCATGGAGGGTGTCCGCCGCCTGAAAGGCCCCGCGCCCGATGTTGTCGGCAAGGCTCTCGACTTTGATGAGGCGACCCGCTTCCGGGAAATAGGAGAGGAACTACACACGGCAGCCTGTGCCGCCTGTGACCCGCCCTGTTCACGGCGATGAGTGTGGGCCTGCGCCGGGGAGAAGTCATGGGGCTTGCCTGGGACTGCGTGGACTTTGAACGGGGGGTGCTGCGTAGCCGTCGCCAACTCGTTCAGGGCAAGGGCGGAGTGAAGTTCGAAAATGCGCTCAAAACGCAGACATCCAAGCGCGACGTGTATATGCCAGAGAACCTGCGAGACAGACTGCTCGCGCACCGTGAACGTCAACGTGCGGAGCACGACCTGGTAGGACCAGACTGGGTGGAGACATGCGCAGTGTTTGCCACCGAGCTTGGCACCCGGACCTGCCCCGACAACCTCAATCGTGCGCTGGTTGCCATGATTGCCTGGTCGAGGCCGGGGAGGGGCAAGGCCGGCCGGGGCCGGTTTGGGAGCAGCGAAGCTTGCCCGATTGCAGGCCCTCGCAGGCGAGAACGGGGGGCTACCGAATCTCACCCCCCACGACCTACGCCACCCTCGCCCTCCGTAAGCGGGTGCCCGTGGAGGTCGTGAGCAAGCACCTGGGACATACCCGCGTCAGCATCACCCTGGACATTTACCGTCATGTCCTCGACAACGAACAATGTGAACACGTCGTCGATGTGTTCGCCCCAGGCTCGCCACCACTCCCGGCCCAGGCGGTCACTCCGGCATTGCTGAATTAGCCCTACTACACACCCATTACACACGAAGAGCGCCCAAGGAAGTTCTCCCCCGGGCGCTTCTCGTTTTTGCCGTCTACAACGGCATCTTCTGGTGGAGGCTAAGAGATTCGAACTCTTGACCCTCCGCTTGCAAAGCGGATGCTCTCCCGCTGAGCTAAGCCCCCTCAGCGGCGTACAAGGTAGCAGAGCGGAGGAGCGGAGGCAAGTGCACGACCTCAGGGGGCTACTCCCCTACCCGCTACCATACCGGCATGTTCCGTCGCCGGCCTCCCCTGCCGCCCTTCCCAGCGGGCGCCCTGCTGGTCGGCGGGGCGGCGCGCGACTGGTTCCGGGGTGTGGCTCCAAAAGACTTCGACTGGGCCGTTCCCGCGCCAGCGGCGGCGGCGTGGGAACTGGCGGCACAGACAGGGGGTTCTGCTTTCCCGCTCGACGAGACACGCGGGTACTGGCGCGTCCACGCCCCGGACGGCCGACAGCACGACTTCGTGCCGCTACCAGATGACGTAAGGGGTGACCTGTTGCGGCGAGACTTCACGGTGAATGCGCTGGCGCTCACGGCGGGCAGGCAGATTATCGACCCGGCGGGAGGACAGGCCGACCTGCGCTCACGGCGGCTGAGAATGGTGTCGGAAGCGAATCTGCGGGATGATCCGCTGCGGGCCTGGCGGGCCGCCCGCTTCGAGGTCACGCTGGGGTTCCGGCTGGACCCGCCGACGGAGGCGGCAGTGCAGCGGGTCGCCGCCGACCTCGCGGCAGGAACGTTGCCCATGCCCGCACCAGAGCGAATCCGCGACGAGATGCAGGCGCTCCTGATGCACCCAGAGGCGGCGCGCGGGGTGCTGCGGCTGGAGGATCTCGGCCTGCTGGCCCTGACCCTCCCGGAACTGCGCGAGGGGCGGGGCCTCACGCAGGGCGGTTTCCACCATCTGGACGTGTTCGGGCACGGGGTGGAGGCGCTGCATCAGCTGCTCACGCGCTTCCCGGAAGCAGACCTGCCGCTGCGCTGGGCGACCCTGCTGCACGACGTGGGCAAGCCCCGCACAGGCGGCACGAACGCGGAGACCGGCCACACCACCTTCTACGGACACGACAAGCTGGGGGCGGCCCTCACGCGGGGCAGCCTCACGCGGCTGCGCCTGCCCGCCGCCGAGGTGGACCGCGCTGCGGCACTGGTCGGCGCACATATGGTTCAGCTGCCCGCCGGGGAGCGGGAAGCGCGGCGCTTCGTGCACCGCCGCCGTGAGCTGCTGCCCGACCTGCTGCGGCTGATGCTGGCCGACCGCGAGGCCGCGCGGGGACCGCAAGGTACCCTGGCCACCCGCCACGCCTACGCGCTGGGGCTGGAGCGCGTGCTGGCCGCGCTGGAGAAGCAACCCACGCTCCCGCCCCCACTCATGACGGGCCGGGACGTGATGGCGCTGCTGGACATCCCGCCCGGTCCCGCCGTCGGGGAGGCGCTGCGGGCCGTCGCGGAGGCACAGGCGCTCGGTGAGGTCCAGACCGTGGCGCAGGCGCGGAGCTTTTTGCTGGGGCAGCGAAAACCCGGCCTGTAAGCGTTCCGTGAAGCGCTTCCGCTATCCTTGCCGCGCATGTCCCCCGAACCGCTTCCCCTCACGCCCGAATGGGTCAAGGACGCCGTCTTCTACCAGATCTTCCCCGACCGCTTCGCCCGCAGCGGGCGCGTCACGGGCCTGAACCTCCAGCCGTGGGGCAGCGCGCCGCAGCTTCACGGCTATATGGGCGGCGACCTGTGGGGCGTGCTGGACCACCTGGACCATCTTCAGGCGCTCGGGGTGAACGCCCTCTACTTCTGCCCCGTGTTCCAGTCAGCCAGCAACCACCGCTACCACACGCACGACTACGGTCAGGTGGACCCCATGCTGGGCGGCAACGCGGCGCTGAGGGCCTTGATCGACGCGGCGCACGCGCGCGGTATCCGGGTGGTGCTGGATGGGGTGTTCAACCACGCCAGCCGGGGCTTTTTTCAGTTCAACGACCTGCTGGAACAGGGGGAGGCGAGCGCCTACCGCGACTGGTTCCATGTGGAGGGGTGGCCGCTCCACGCCTACGACGACGCCCGGCCCGCGGGCTACCACGCCTGGTGGGGCATTCGCGCGCTGCCCAAGTTCAACACCGGCAACCCCGCCGTGCGCGAGTTCCTGTGGGGCGTGGGCGAGTACTGGATGCGCTTCGGGATCGACGGCTGGCGGCTCGACGTGCCCAACGAGATCGACGACGACGAGTTCTGGCGCGAGTTCCGCCGCCGCGTGAAGGCCGTCAACCCCGACGCCTACATCGTGGGAGAAATCTGGGGGGACGCCCACCGCTGGCTCGCGGGCGACCAGTTCGACGCGGTGATGAACTACCACTTCACCCGGCCCTGTCTGGCCTTTTTCGGCGGCCACACCCTCGATCATCCCATGAACGAGCGCAGCGGTCTGGGGCATGTGGACGCCATCGACGCCGCCGCCTTCGCCCGCCGGATGGAGGAGGTGACCCGGATGTACCACCCCGAGATCGTCCGGGCACAGATGAACCTGCTCGACTCGCACGACACGGCCCGCTTTGTCACGGCGGTGGGCGGCGACGCCAGCGCCTTTCGCCTCGCCAGCGTCTTTCAGTTCACCTACGTGGGTGCCCCCTGCATCTACTACGGCGACGAGGTGGGCCTCCCCGGCGGCCCCGACCCCGACTGCCGCCGCGCCTTTCCCTGGCAGGACGAGGCCGGCTGGGACCGGGAGACATTGAGCCTGCTGCAAAAGCTGACGGCCATCCGCCACACCGTCCCCGCCCTGCGCCGGGGCGAGTTCCGCGTCACGCACGCGGAGGGCGAAGGGCTGGTCTACGTGCGCGAACACGCCAGCGGGAATGCGTACGTCGCCCTGAACACGGCCCACACTCCCGCCCGCCTGCCCCTGAGCGGCGCGCAGCCCGGCAAATACCGCGACGCCCTGTCCGGATGGGTCTATGAGCTGGACGGAGAGACGGAGGTGGAGGTGCCGGCACGCGGCGCGGTGGTGCTGGTAAGGGAGTGAGGAAAGGGGCAAAACGCTTTCCACACGCTCTTTTCTCCAGGTTACGTCCATCCTCGGCTGCTCGTCTCTTCTTTTTCTCTGTGTCAGCAGACGCCCAATCCCCGCCTTCCCCCTCCACCTTCCAGACAGACGAGCCGTTCGGGCCGCCAGGCCCGAGGCCTTCCAACGGGAGCGAAGGATGGCGTCAAAGCCGGAACCGTTCTAGATCGAGTCCATCCATAAACGTCAGGGACGACTCTTGCCGAGCGCAGCGAAAAGCTCCCCTGCCCCCGCCGGGGGTAGGGGCTGGGGGTGGGGGCCACGCCTTCGACCTCAGTGCAACGGCACGTGCCCCGGAAACCCGATCAGCCAGTCCAGCAGGTCCCCCACCATCGCGGACGCCGTGACCATACCGCCCGCACCGCCCCCCGCGAAGATCAGCGACCCGCATTCCTCGCCTTCAAACACCAGGGCGTTGCGGCTGGCCCCCTCGTTACACAGCGGATGCGTGGCCGGGAGGCGCTGCGGCGAGACGGTGGCGCGCCAGCCCTCGCCCTCGCAGCACAGGTCGGCCACCAGCTTGATGCGTTCGCCCGCCGCGCGCGCGGCAGCCACATCGTCCAGCGTCACGGCCTCGATGCCCTGCACCTGCACGGCGGAATAGGGGAAATCCCCGTTGGCGCAGAAGCGGGCCAGCACGGTGAGCTTGTGCGCGGTGTCGAAGCCGCCGACGTCCAGGGTGGGCGGGTCCTCGGCGTAGCCCAGGGCCTGCGCTTCCGAGAGCGCCTGCGTGTAGGTCTTGCCGCCCTCCATCTGGGTGAGGATGTAGTTGCAGGTCCCGTTCAGCACGGCCTGGAGCCGGGTAAAGGTGCTGGCGCGCAGCACGGTGCTCATCGGGCCGATGACGGGGGTGCCCGCCATCACGCTGGCCTCGTAATAGAGGCGACCGGCGAGGGCATGGTCGCGCAGGTCGTCCCAGCGCTCGGCCAGCAGCGCCTTATTCGCGGTAATCACGGGCCGCCCGCTGCGGAGGTAGGGCAGCAGCAGGGCCAGCGGCTGCTCGATGCCGCCCAGCGCCTCGATCACCACGCTGCTTTCCTGGAGAAAGGCGGGGTCGGTGGTCAGCGGCGTGCCGGGCGGAACGTCGCGCGCCTTGCCTGCATCGCGCACCAGCACGCCCGTCACCTCAACCTGCACGCCGAGGTTGTCGAAAATATCCCTGCGCCGCTGGAGCAGGTGCAGGATGTTCTGACCCACCGTGCCGCACCCCAGGAGGCCCACCGTGACGGTTCTCATGCGGGTGACTGTAGCGCCCGCGTCCGGCATTCCGCGCCCACCGCCCTGTTGCCTGCCTTCCGGTCGTCTAGGGAGGGGGGCGGTAGACTGAGTCCATGATGCCTGTGTCAAGTATCCCCGCCCAGACTGGTTTGCGACCGCCCGGGTCGTGTCCGCCCGGGGAGGTCCGGGCTTGACGGGGGGCCGCCTGGAAGAGCTGGCTTCGGAATTCGGCATGGTCGAGCGCGCCCTGGGCGACCCGGCGATGCTGGCCGACGCCCGCGAATACGCCCGCCTGACCCGCCGCCACCGCGAGCTGACGCCAGTCGTGACCCTCTACCGCGAACACGCCGCGCTGAGCCGTGACTTGGCAGGCGCGCGCGAACTGCTGGCCGACCCCGACATGCGCGACCTGGCGGCGGGCGAGGTGGAAACCCTGAGCGCCCGCCTGGCCGAACTGGACGCCGAACTGGAAGTGCTGCTGCTCCCCACCGACCCCGACGACGCGAAGGACGTGATTCTGGAACTGCGCGCCGGGGCCGGGGGCGCGGAAGCCGGGCTGTTCGCGGTGGACCTGCTGCGGCTCTACACCCGTTACGCCGAGGGCGCGGGTCTGAAACTGAACGTGCTGGACGCCTCCGAGAGCGATCTGGGCGGCGCGAGCAAGGTCGTGGCGGAGGTGACGGGCGACCACGCCTTTCGCGCCTTCAAGTGGGAGCGCGGCGTTCACCGCGTTCAGCGCGTGCCCGCCACCGAATCGCAGGGCCGCATCCACACCAGCACGGTGACGGTGGCGGTGCTGCCCGAGGCCGAGCAGGGCGAGGTGGGCCTGGACCTCTCGGAGGTGCGGATCGACGTGTTCCGCTCACAGGGCGCGGGCGGCCAGGGCGTGAACACCACCGACTCGGCGGTGCGCGCGGTGTACCGGGCCGGGACGCCGGACGAGATCGTGGTCGTCTGTCAGGATGGCCGCAGTCAGATCAAGAACCGCGAGAAGGCGCTGGTCGTGCTGGCCTCGCGCCTGGCCGAACGGGAACGGGCCGCGCGCGAGGAGCGCGAGCGTTCGGAGCGCGCCTCGCAGGTGGGTACGGGCGAACGCAGCGAGAAGATTCGCACCTACAACTATCCGCAAAACCGCGTGACCGACCACCGGCTGGAAGGGGACGCCAAGAACTTCGCCCTCGACGGCGTGATGGCGGGCGGCCTCGCGCCGGTCGTGGCGGCCCTGGCCCGCGACGAACGTGAGCGGCAACTGCTCGACATGCAGGGAGACGGGGAAGAACGGGGCACGTATGGCGCGGCGTGACCTGCTGGTGGCGGCGGGCGTGCTGCGGGACCGTTTCGGGCGGGTACTGCTGGTCGGCAACGACTGGCAGGGCCTCGGGCGGGTGCGCCACACGTTGCCCGGCGGCGTGGTCGAACCCGGCGAGACGCTGCTCGAAGCCCTCTACCGCGAGATTGCGGAGGAGACGGGCCTCAAGCTCACCGGCATCAAGCACATGGCCTACACGGTGCATATCGAGGACGAGCGCCGGGGCGAACGCGCCATCGCCGTGGCCTTCGAGGCCACCTGGGAGGGCCTGCTGAACCCCGCCGACCCCGACGGCTTCATCGTGGAGGCCCGCTTCTGCACCCCCGACGAGGCGGTCGAGCTGCTGGAGTCGCCGCCCATGCGCGAGCCGCTGCACGACTACCTGCGGACCAACGAGCCGGGCCGCTTCTACGCCTTCAAGGGCTGGGACGGACGCGGCGGGTTGCGGGTGCCGCCGCTCAAAGCCGAGCCGTCGGCGCGGTAGGTGGGCGACAGATTCAGAGCCAGGGGCCTCCAGCGGTGGGGGCCTCTGTTCCTTTGACCGTGTTCTGCCCGGGTCCGAAGTAGACTGCGCGCCAGTCAAACCGCAGCAGTCAACCCCGCAGAAAGAATCGAGGTGTGCCCGTGCCCGGACCCGACATTCAGCTTCAGATCGACGGCGGCTCCTATGCCGCGCGGCAGGGTGAACCCCTGATCGACGCCCTCAACCGCGCTCAGGTCGAGCTGCCCCAGGTCTGCTACCATCCGCAGCTCGGCCCCATCCAGACCTGCGACACCTGCGTGGTGGAGGTGGACGGGCAACTGGTGCGCGCCTGCGGCACCCCCGCGCGGGCAGGCATGCGGGTCCGCACCGCCGTGCAGGCCGCGCAGCAGGCCCGCGAGGAAGCCTTCGACCGCCTCCTCGCCAATCACCTGCTGTACTGCACCGTCTGCGACAACAACAACGGCAACTGCACGGTGCACAACACCACCAAACTGATGGGGGTTCAGCACCAGAACCGGCCCTTTCAGCCCAAGCCCTCCGCTGTGGACGACTCCAACCCCTTCTACCGCTACGACCCCGACCAGTGCATCCTGTGCGGACGCTGCGTGGAGGCGTGCCAGAATTTGCAGGTCAACGAGACGCTCAGCATCGACTGGGAGGCCGAGAGTCCGCGCGTGCTGTGGGACGGTGGGCGGGAGATCAACGGGTCGAGCTGCGTGAGCTGCGGCCACTGCGTTTCGGTGTGCCCCTGCAACGCGTTGATGGAAAAGTCCATGCTGGGCGAGGCGGGCTACTTCACCGGGATAGAACTGCCGATGTTCAACAGCGCCGTGGCCCTGGTCAAGAACGTCGAGCCTTCGCTGGGCTACGTGCCCATCCTGAACATCAGCGAGATCGAGGCCGCCGGGCGTGAGGGCTACATCCGGCGGACCAAGACCGTCTGTACCTACTGCGGCGTGGGCTGCTCCTTCGAGGTCTGGACCAAGGACCGCCACATCCTCAAGGTGGAACCGACGCACGGCCCCGCCAACGGCGTGAGCACCTGCATCAAGGGCAAGTTCGGCTGGGACTACGTGAACAGCCCCGAGCGCCTGACCACGCCGCTGATCCGGGAAGAGTGGGGCTTCCGCGAGGCGAGCTGGGACGAGGCCCTGAACCTGATCGCGCGGCGCTTCCGCGAGATACGCGCGGAGTCCGGCCCCGACGCCCTGGCCTTCATTGCCTCCTCCAAGACCACCAACGAGGAAGCCTTTTTGATGCAAAAACTCGCGCGGGCGGTGGTCGGCACCAACAACATGGACAACTGCTCGCGCTACTGCCAGTCGCCCGCCACCCTGGGCCTGTGGCGCACCGTCGGCTACGGCGGCGACAGCGGCTCGATCTCCGACATCGAGCAGGCCGGGCTGGTGATCGGCATCGGCACCAACACCGCCGAGTCTCACCCGGTCCTCGCCACCCGCGTCAAGCGGTCGCACAAGCTGCGCGGGCAGCGTTTGATCATGGTGGACCTGCGCGAACACGAGCTGGCGCGGCGGGCCGACCTGTTCGTGCAGCCGCGTCCCGGCACCGATTTCGTGTGGCTGAACGCGGTCAGCCGGTACATCCTGGAGCAGGGGCTGGAAAAGAAGGACTTCCTGGCCCGCTGGGTCAACGATCTGGACGGGTTCCGGGCCAGCCTGGAGGGCTACACGCTGGCGCACGCCGAAGCGGTGACAGGTATCGCCCAGGACACGCTGCGGCAGATCGCGCGCGAGATCGTGCAGGCCGACGGCACCTGCATCCTGTGGGCGATGGGCGTGACGCAGCAGATGGGCGGCAGCGAGACGAGCAGCGCGATTTCCAACCTACTGCTCCTGACCGGGAATTACATGCGCCCCGGCGCGGGGGCCTACCCGCTGCGGGGGCACAACAACGTGCAGGGCGCGTCCGACATGGGCGCAATGCCCAACTACGTGACCGGCTATCAGAAGGTGGACGACCCCGGGGTGCGCGCCCGCTACGCCGCCGAGTGGGGCGTGGACCTCCCCGCCAGCCGGGGCCTGGACAACCACGAGATGGTCCACGCCATCCACGCCGGGGAACTCCGCGCCATGTACCTCAAGGGCGAGGAGATGAGTCTGGTCGATTCCAACTCGAACTATGTGGACGCGGCGCTCGAAAAGCTCGACTTCTTCGTGGTGCAGGACGTGTTCTTCAGCCACACGGCCAGCTTTGCCGACGTGGTGCTGCCCGCCAGCCCCAGCCTGGAAAAGGACGGCACCTTCACCAACACCGAGCGCCGGATTCAGCGGCTGTACCGGGCGCTGGAGCCGCGCGGCGGGAGCAGACCCGACTGGGAGATCATTCAACTCGTCGCCAACCGGCTGGGCGCGGGCTGGACCTACACCCACCCCTCGCAGATCATGGCCGAGATCGCCCGTCTGACGCCGCTGTATGCGGGCGTGACCTACGAGCGGCTGGAGGGCTTCCGGTCGCTACAATGGCCGGTCCACCCCGACGGCACCGACACGCCGCTGCTGTTCAAAGACGGCTTCCCCTTCCCGGACGGCAAGGCGCGGCTGTACCCGGCCCAGTTCGTGCCGCCGGTCGAGCCGCCGACCGAGGAATACGACCTGCACTTCAACAATGGCCGGATGCTGGAGCATTTCCACGAGGGGAACATGACCTTCAAGACTGGCGGCATCGCCCAGAAGGTGCCGGGTACGTTCGTGGAAGTCTCGCCCGAATTGGCGGGGGAACGCGGGCTGCAAACGGGCAGCGTCGTGCGGCTGGTGTCCCGGCATGGGGCGGTGCGGGTGCCGGTGCTGGTCACGGAGCGCGTGAGCGGCCACCAGCTCTACATGCCGATGAATACCCAGGACGCCGCGCAGGCCGTCAACCGCCTGACCGGCAGCCACGCGGACCTGAGTACCCACACGCCCGCCTACAAGGACACGGCGGTGCGCCTGGAGGTGCTGAGTGTGGACGGCCCACCCCCCCTCCCGCGCACCAACCACCGCTACGGCCACCCCACCCCGCAGAACGGCGTGGAGGTCGGGCGCAAGTGGCGGCGGCCCGATTACGTGTTTCCCGGGGCCAGCCTGACGATGCTGGAGGGGTCCAGCCTGAACGCGCGGGCCGACCGCAGCGGCGGCGCGGATGACTGACCCTAAAATCCCCGACTCCCGAAAGCCGAGGTAAAGATGGCCCGCTCCCTGAACTATGTCCCGCCCGTCCCCACCCCGCAGGAGGAGCTGACCGCCGCCAGTCTGGAAAACGCCGAGGCGCTGCTGGAGGGCCTGAGGCTGCTGCGCGCCCTGCACGAACACGGCGTGCTGGACATGCTGAACAGGGTGGTGCGCGGCGGCAGCGGGCTGACCGGCCAGACCCTGCATACACTGGAGGGGGTGGGCGGCACCGTCCTCATTCGCAACCTGCTGGAGGTGGGGCGCACCCTCACCGAACTCGACCCGCAGAGCGTGGGCACCCTGGGCCGCGCCCTGAACGCGGGCGTGAACGAGGGGGCCAGGCGGGTGGCCCAGGGCGAGCGGGTGGGCCTGCCCGAACTGCTGGGCTTGCTGCGCGACCCGGATATTCAGGTGGCGCTGACCGCCCTCTTTGGCACTCTCAAGGGCTTCGGGCACGCCCTCCGCACCGCCGACGCGCAACGGCAGGAGCCGACCGAGGAGCGCCGCACCAGCGGAGAACGCCCCCTGTGACCCGGCCGGAAGCGGTCACGGCGGCCCGCGTGCTGACCTACCACGCGGGCCGCCTGACCGGGCGCGAGGACGCGGTGGCCGTCGAGGAGCCGCTGGAGCTGCGCGTGCAGGACGGCGACGGGAGCGTCACGCTGGCCGTCACCATGCGCACGCCCGGCCACGACCGCGAGCTGGTCCTGGGCTGGCTGCACGCCGAGGGGCTGCTGGAGGCCGTTACGCGGCTCTCCGTCCTCCGGGACACGCCGAATGTGGTGCTGATCCGTGGGGATCCCGAACGGCTCCGGGCGGGGGCGCGCTCCGGGGTCACGTCGGCGGCCTGCGGGGTGTGCGGGTCAGGCAGCGTGGAGCGCCTCAGCGTGTGGGCTGCGCCGCCAGTCTGGACCGCAGAACCCCTCGCGCCCGAGGTGCTGCTCGGCCTGCCGGGGCGGCTGCGGGCGGCCCAGCCCGGCTTCGCGGCCACCGGGGGACTCCACGCGGCGGGCCTGTTCACGCCTGCGGGCGACCGGCTCGCCGCCTTCGAGGACGTGGGCCGCCACAACGCCGTGGACAAGCTGGTGGGCTGGGCGTTGGAGCGCGGCCAACTGCCGCTGACGGACCGCGTGCTGGTCACCAGCAGCCGCGCGGGCTTCGAGATCGTGCAGAAGGCCGCCCTGGCCGGGATTCCGGTGGTGCTGACGGTCGGTGCCCCCAGCAGTCTGGCAGTGGAAACGGCGACCGCCCTGAACCTCACCCTGATCGGCTTTGCGCGGGCGGACCACTTCAACGTGTACGCGGGAGCCGAACGCCTCCAGCCCTGAGCCGGCCTGAGGCCGAACCCGGCTCATACCGACTTGCTCTGATTCCAGAACATCTGGACAAACCACCTGATGTTCTTCCATCGCCGCAAGTTGGTATTTTCTTATTCTCGCTGTCTTGGGCAGAACGGACTGTCGGTCAGAACGGACTCGCTTGAGCAAGCCTGCCCTCCCCTTGAGGACACCTGCCCGCTCCGCTCGCCCCTCGTCTTCGACTCACCTTAAGTTCGTATCAGAGGGTCTGCACCAGGATGGGTGTGGTGGTCGGCTGGGGACTGCCGCCCGGCGGCTCGACGCTCACGGCGATGGTCGCGCCCGGCGGCAGCCCGGCCAGCAGGAACCCCTGTCCCTCGAACACGCCCAGCGACACGGGCACGCCGGCCTGCACCTGCCACATCTGATAGGCCCGTCCCGTGCTGGCCGGCTGACTGAGGTGCAGGTAGGCGCGGCCATCGGGCATCCGGACGAGTTGACCCAGGGTGTTACCGTTCGCGGTCACGGCCTGCGTGGCGGCTCCCGGAATCTGCACGTAGCGCTGAAGGGGATCGGCGGGAGGCCGCACGACGAACGCCAGAGCCAGCGCGGCAGCCAGACTGAGTGCGGCCAGCGGCAGCCAGGAGGTGGAGCGGGCGGGCACCGCAGCGCGGGGCGACGGGGCAGCAGCCGGCGTTCCGGCCTCCCGCTCGCTTGCCAGGCGGGCCAGCAGGCGGTCCTCGGCCCCGGCGGGCGGGTCCACCTCGGGGAGGGCGTCGGTCAGGGCCAGCAGCACCTCGCGCTCGGCGCGGAGTGTGGCACGCAGTTCGGGGCTTGTCTCCAGGGCGGCTTGCACGCGGGCCTCCTCGGCCGGGGGCAGGATGCCCAGGGCGTAGGCAATCAGTTGGTCACGGTCCACGGTCACGCGCGCTCACCTCCTTCCAGAGCGTCCGGCCCCCGCGCACTGCCCTCGCGGGCCAGCACGCCGCGCATGCGTTCCAGGGCCGCCCGCAAACGGGACTTCACAGTGCCGATCGGCAAGCCGGTCAGGGTCGCCAGCTCCGAGTGAGAGTAGCCGCGGTAATACGCCAGTTCAACCAGCTGGCGCTGCGGGGCGTCCAGTCCCTCCACGGCGCGGCTTGCCAGGATACGGTCGGTGGGGTCGGCAGACGGTACAGGTGCGTCCCAGTCCTCCAGTTCCAGTGCCGTCTCGGGACGGTCGCGCAGCTCCTGGAGGAAGCGGTGGTGGGCAATGCTCACCAGCCAGGTCTTGACACTCGCCCGCGTGGGGTCAAAGCGGGCGGCGTGCCGCCAGGCGTTCATAAAGGCGTCCTGCACGCAGGCCTCGACATCGTCGCGCTGCCGCAGCATCCGGTAGCCCAGGGCATACAGCAGCCGGGCGTAGCGGCGATGCAGCTCGCGCAGCGCGTCCTCGTGTCCCCCTGCCATGGCCTGAATGAGGGCGTCATCGGTCGGCTCGTGGGCGGGTGGCGGCTCGGCAGTCATGAGATGGGTGCAGCCTAACAGCTCGGTCGGGGGCCGCCATGTGCCGCGCCCTGCCAGGGCCTTAACGAGAAGCAGGCCCTTGGCGGAAAGCTCAGGTCAGGCGCGGGGCGTGTTCTCGGGCACAGCCGGGGTGGCAACGACCTGGGCAGCGGGAACGGGAGCGGCCGTGAGGGTGGGCACGGGTGCAGGCACGCCGTCGGCGGGAGCCGGGGTGTCCAGGCCGCGCCGCAGCTCGTCCGTCACGGCACCCGTGCTGCGGCGAAACTCGCGCAGGCCCTGTCCGAGGCTCTTGCCGAGTTCCGGCAGTTTGCGCGGCCCGAACACGACCAGCGCGACAAGCAGGATAATGATGAGTTCCGGGGCACCGATGTTGGGCATGAGGCGACCTCCTAGGGACGCGACCGGCAGGGCCGGAAGAAAGAGGCGGGAAAAAGAAAGTCTGAGGGGCACGGACGCCCGAACGCCTCCAGGGGTGGGGGCCGGAGCGGTTGGCGGTACAGAACGGGACGCGGGGGGAGCCACGTCAGGCCGTTCCGTACCTGTCTGGCTGTATGCCGTCCACGCCGAATCGGATCACCGGGCGCGGGAGGGTAAAGGCCGGCTCAACCTGGCGGGGCGTCGGCGCTACACTGCCCGCCGTGACCGGCGCACCCCCCACCCTGGACCTGACCGCCACGCCGGGCCGCCTCGACGCCGTGCTGGCCGACCTCGCGGGCGTGAGCCGCTCGCAGGTGGCCGGGTGGATCGCGGGTGGGCACGTGCAGGTCGGCGGCGTGGTGGTCCGGAAGGCCAGCCTGAAGCTCAGGGGCGGCGAGGCCCTGACGGTGCAGGTGCCCCCGCCCCCGGACGCGACCGTGGCCCCCGAAGCCGTGCCCCTCGACGTGCTGTACGAGGACGAGGCCCTCATCGCCGTGAACAAGCCGCCCGGCATGGTCACGCACCCCGCGCCAGGCGTCACCTCCGGCACCCTGGTCAACGCGCTGCTGGGCCGGATGGTGCTGCCCGAGCAGCCGGGCGCAGGCGGCCCCGACGGCTACCGCCCCGGCATCGTTCACCGGCTGGACAAGGACACCAGCGGCGTAATCGTGGTCGCCAAGACTGTCGAGGCCCACGCCCGCCTCGCCGCCGCCTTCAAGGACCGCGACACGCGCAAGACGTACCTGGCGGTTGCCTACGGCGCGTGGCGTGCAGAGGGACCAGTCAACGTGGATGCCCCGGTCGGAAGGCACCCCACGGCCCGGCAGCGCATGACCGTCGGCGGCGTGAATCCCCGCGAGGCGCAGACCCTGTTCACGCCGCTGGCCGCGCACCCGGACGGACATGGGCGCACGCTGGCCCTGGTGCGTGCCCAGCCGCGCACCGGCCGCACCCACCAGATCCGGGTCCATCTCGCGCACCTGGGCAGCCCGATCCTGGGCGACGCGGTGTATGGCCGCGAGAGTGCCGTCATGCCGCGCCACGCCCTGCACGCGCATTTTCTGGCCCTTCCCCACCCCATGACGGGCGAGGCGCTGCACCTGCATGCGCCCGCGCCGGACGACCTGCTGAGCGCCTGGGTGGCGCTGGGCGGCACGCTTCCGGCGGGGCTGGAGGGAGGACCCGAGTAAGGAAGCGGGAAATGGGAAACCGTAAGAGCTTCTTCCCGGGTCCCGTTCCCCCTTGCCTTTTCCCTCCGTATGGTGTAAACTTCTTTTTCGTGCGCCGTCCGGGATGTTCCCGGCGGCTGGAAGGTGCCCCCACTTTCAGGACATGCTGGATGCCGATTAGAGGCGTTTGCTGGTCACTGGGGACGCGCTTTCCCGAAAGGACCACAAATGAACTTTGATCAACTGATCGCGCCCGAACTCGCGGCGCGTCTCGCTGAGCGCGGCATTACGGAAGCCAGCCCCATTCAGGCGGAAAGCCTGCCCCAGACCCTCGCCGGGAAGGACCTGATCGGCCGCGCCCGCACGGGCACCGGCAAGACGCTGGCCTTCGCGCTGCCCATCATCCAGAACCTCGAACCCAGCCGCGAGCGGGCGCGTCTGCCCCGCGCCATCGTGGTCGCGCCGACCCGCGAACTGGCCAAGCAGGTCGCGGACGAGTTTTCCAAGAGTGGCCTGGGCCTCACCACCGTCACCGTGTATGGCGGCGCGGCCTACGCGCCCCAGGAAAACGCGCTGCGCCGGGGCGTGGACGTGGTCGTGGGCACCCCCGGCCGCCTGATCGACCACCTGGAGCGCGGCAACCTCGACCTGGGCGCGGTGCAGTACGCCGTGCTGGACGAGGCCGACGAGATGCTCAGCGTGGGCTTCGCGGACGCCATCGAGACCATCCTGCAAAAGACGCCCCAGGAGCGCCAGACCATGCTGTTCAGCGCCACCCTGAACGACGACATCCGCCGGATTGCCCGCAAGTACCTGCGTGAGCCGGTCGTGGTGGATATGGTGGGCGAGGGCAAGAGCCAGGCCGCCCAGAGCGTCGAGCACCTCAAGGTGAAGGTGGGCCGCACCCGCACCCGCGTGCTGGCCGACCTGCTGACCGTCTACAACCCCGAAAAGGCCATCGTCTTCACGCGCACCAAGCGCGAGGCCGACGAGCTGGCAAACGAACTGATCCACCGTGGCCTGGAAGCCGAGGCGCTGCATGGCGACCTCGCGCAGAGCCAGCGTGAGCGGGCGCTGGGGGCCTTCCGCAGCGGGCGCGTGGGCGTGCTGGTCGCCACCGACGTGGCGGCGCGCGGCCTGGACATCCCGGAAGTGGACCTGGTGGTGCAGTACCACCTGCCCCAGGACCACGAGAGCTACATCCACCGTTCGGGCCGCACGGGCCGCGCCGGGCGCACCGGCACCGCCATCGTGATGTACGGCGACCGCGATAACCGCGACATGCGCAACCTGGAGTACCGCACCGGCGTGCAGTTCAAGGAACGCACCCTGCCCACCCCCAAGGAAGTGCAGGCCGCGAGCGCCAAGGCCAGCGCCGACATCGTCCGCAAGGTGGACAGCGAGGTGGCGGGCAGCTTCCAGGCGGAAGCCGAGCGCCTCTTCAGCGAGCTGGGCCTCGAAGCCCTGACCCGGGCGCTCGCCAAGATCAGCGGCGTGACCGAACCCGTCAAGGCGGCCAGCCTGCTGAGCGGTGAGGAAGGCCTGACCACCATCATCCTGCACGCCGAGCGCATGAGCGTGGCCCGCGCGGTCGCCGTCATTGCCCGGAACAGCGACGTGGACACCCGCCGCCTCGGCAAGGTGCGCCAGTGGCGCGGCGGCGCGGTGGCCGACGTGCCCAGCGAGTTCGTCGAGAAGTTGCTGGCCGCCAACCCGCTGGAAGGCGAGGTCCAGGTGGAGGTCGCGCAGGAACTCCCCGAACTGTTCGAGGCCCCGACCCGCGAGGGCCGCCAGGGCGGCGGCTACCAGGGTGGACGCGGCGGCTCCCGCGACGAGGGCGGCTACCGGGGCAACCGGGGCGGCGGCTCTCAGGGCGGACGCGGCGGCTATGGCAACCGCGAGGGCGGCTACCAGGGCGGCGGCAACCGGGGCGGTCAGGGCCGCTGGGGCCGCGACCGTGACGACCGTCAGACCGGCGAGCGCCGCCGCGAGGACTTCGCGGACCGCGAGTTCGTGCCCGGCGGGCGCTGAACCCCGCCGCTGATTTCAGCCTCGACAGCGCCCCTGCCTCCGTGGTGGGGGCGCTGCTCTATGCCGCATTTCCGGGCCGAACGCCCGTTTGTTCCCCGGCCTGTACCCGTGGGGCGTCTAGACGCCTTCTCCTTCCGGCCTCTTCCCAGCGTTTAGGGTGAGGCCATGAACGCGCCGCACACCATTCTCGTGGTCGTAATTCTTAGCACCGGGGGTTCTGGCGGCTAAGCGCGAGCGCGTGCCACACACCCCCGCCCACCGACAGGGCGGGGGTTTTTCAGTGAAGGAAGTGAAGGAGAGGTCAAATATGGGAAGCCGGGAACAACAACAGCATCGGGAAACCGCCCGCCGGGGACTGGCCCACTGGGGTCTGGCCTACTGGGGTCTGGCCCCACGGGCCGCACTGCGCGCCGCGCCGCCTTCAGGTGAGCGTGGCGCGCGCCGTTTGGCGGGCCTGGAGGGGGGGAACACATGACGCAGGGGGACATGACGGGCGCGAAGGCGCTGTGGGCGACCCTGGTGGGGCACGGCATTACCACCGTGTTCGGCTATCCGGGCGGGGCGATCATGCCCGTATACGACGCGCTGACCTTTTACCCGGAGATGCGGCACATCCTCGCGCGGCACGAGCAGGGCGCCATTCACGCGGCGGAAGGCTGGGCCAAGGCGACGGGCGAGATCGGCGTGTGCCTGGCAACCTCCGGGCCGGGCGCGACCAACCTGGTGACGGGCCTGGCCGACGCGATGATGGACTCGGTGCCGCTGCTGGCGATCACCGGGAACGTGGCGCGGCACCTGATGGGCACCGACGCCTTTCAGGAAGCGGACATCACCGGGATCACGCTGCCGATCACCAAACACAACTACGTGGTGCGCGACGTGGAGGAACTGCCGCAGGTGATCGCGGAAGCCATCCGCATCGCGCGCAGTGGGCGGCCCGGCCCGGTGCTGGTGGATATCCCCAAAGACATTCAGCTCGCGGCCTACCAAGGCGAGATCGCCACGCCCCATGCAAGGCCGGAAGCGCCCGCCCCCGCGCCGGAAGCCCTGGAACGCGCCCGTGAACTGCTGCGCTCCGCCAAAAAGCCCGTCATCATGGTGGGTGGGGGCGCGCTGGACGCGGCGGCGGAAGTGACCGCCCTGGCCCGCGCCTGGGACATTCCGGTCATCACCACGCTGATGGGACTGGGGGCCTTCCCCTCCAGCGATCCCCTCTGGCTGGGCATGCCGGGGATGCACGGCTCGGTCGCGGCGAACCGCGCCATCAGCGAGGCGGACGTGCTGCTGGGCATCGGCCTGCGCTTTGACGACCGCGTGACCGGCCGGGTGAACGGCTTCGCGCCGAACGCCGCCATCATCCATGTCGAACTCGACGCCGCCGAGATCGGCAAGATCGTGCGGACGCACGTGCCGGTGCGCGGGGACGCGCGGGTGGCCGCCCGGCTGCTGACGGAAGGCGCGCAGAACCTCGACTTGCCCGAGTGGAAGGCGCAGATCGAGGAATGGAAAACCCGCACCCAGCGGCCCGACCACTGGGGGGCGGCTTACGGGGTGCAGGCCGTGGTGGAACGCCTCGGCCCGGACGACATCCTCTCCTCGGACGTGGGGCAGCACCAGATGCTCGCCGCGCAGCTCGCCCGCTTCGAGCGGCCCCGGCGCTGGCTGAACTCGGGCGGGCTGGGCACGATGGGCTTCGGCTTCCCGGCGGCCATCGGGGCCGCGCTGGCCGAGCCGGGCGTGCGCTCGGTGGTCATTGCCGGTGACGGCGGTTTTCAGATGACGGCGCAGGAACTCGCCACGCTGAAGATGTACGACATCCGCAACGTCAAGATCTGCATCGTCAACAACTCCTACCTGGGGATG
The DNA here is from genome assembly GCF_000599865.1 of Deinococcus phoenicis. Taxonomy (GTDB): domain Bacteria; phylum Deinococcota; class Deinococci; order Deinococcales; family Deinococcaceae; genus Deinococcus; species Deinococcus phoenicis. The sequence continues at coordinate 61,474 of NZ_JHAC01000038.1, forward strand.
GTGCGCCAGTGGCAGGAGATGTTCCACGGGCGCCGCTACTCGGAAGTGTGGCTGGGCGACTCCAACCCGGACTTCCTGAAGCTGGCGGACGCCTACGACGTGCCGGGCTACCGCGCCAGTAGCGCCGAGGAACTGCCTGCCGCCATCGACGCCTGGCTGGCGGACCCGAAAAGTGCCCTGCTGGAAATCGTGGTGCCGCACGAGCACGCCGTCTTCCCGATGGTGCCCGCCGGGGCGGCGCTGAGCGAGATGCTCGAAGCCGAACCCCCACGCACCGCGCAGCCCGTTTCCCAGAAGGAGGCGAAGGACGCATGACCGACCCCACCCCACGGGACCACCTCGTCTCCGCCCTGGTCCGTGACGAACCGCGCGTCCTGACCCGCATCACGTCGCTGTTCGGGCGGCGCGGTTACAACATCCGCAGCCTCTCGGTCGGCTCCACCGAGCATCCCGGCGTCAGCCGCATGACCTTTGTCGTGACGGGTGACCGAGGCGTGGTCGAGCAGGCGATGCGGCAACTGGAAAAGCTGCACGACGTCATCAGGATCATCGACCACAGCCTGGAAAAGTACGTGGACCGCGAGCTGGTGCTGGTGAAGGTCGCCATCACGCCCGAGAGCCGCGTCGAGGTCCGCCAGATCGCGGAGGACTTCCGCGCCCGCATCGTGGACGTGGGCCGCCACGCGCTGACCTTCGAGGTGACCGGCGACGAGGGCAAGATCACCGCCTTCATCGAGCAGATGCGCCCCTTCGGGATTCTGGAAACCATGCGGACGGGCCGGGTGGCGCTGACGCGCGGCAGCAACGCCGACATTCCCGCCCACGTCTACCACGAGGGCGAGACGCAGGCCCTCAAGCCCGCCGTGGAGGGCATCGAACCGCGCGAGGAGAAGGCGCGGGGGGTGCCGAATCTGTTTTAGGGAGCGTCAAGCCCGGTCGGTGAGGTATTCGACTCCGGCACCCACCGCTCTGAGTTGGTCCTCCAGTGCCAGCGCGGAGGCGGGTGCAGAAGAGAACGTGTAGATGTCAACGCAACAGCCACAGCCCCCGTTCTCCAACGCGGCCACGTCCACCCCACAGTGCGCCGCCCAGGCCTCAAAAGCGCAGCGCTGTGACGGTTCGTCTACTTCCAGAATGACACGCAGCCTGACTGCCGATGCGTCAGCATGATTCACATCCAGGACTCTACTCCCGCCGAAGAAGACCTCCTCCCCTAGCCCACATTCCCCCTCAACTCACTTTTTTATAGGAGAATCCCCCAATGGCTGCAAAAATGTACTACGACCGCGACGTGAGCCTCTCCCCCATCGAGGACAAGCTGATCGCCATCATCGGCTACGGCAGCCAGGCGCACGCGCACGCGCAGAACTTGCGGGACAGCGGGCTGAATGTGGTGGTCGGCCTGCGCGAGGGCAGCTCCAGCCGCCCCAAGGCGGAACAGGCGGGCCTGCGGGTGGCAAGCATCGAGGACGCCGTGAAGGAAGCGGACGTCATCATGCTGCTGATCCCCGACGAGACGCAGCCGCAGGTGTACGAGGAGAGCATCGCCCCCAACCTCACGGCGGGTAAGGCGCTGGCCTTCGGGCACGGCTTCAACATCCACTTCGGGCGCATCAAGCCACCCGCCGACGTGGACGTATTCCTGGTCGCGCCCAAAGGGCCGGGCCACATGCTGCGCCGCGTGTACGTGGACGGCGCGGGGATGCCCAGCATCTTCGCCGTGGGGCAGGACGCGAGCGGGAGCGCCCGCGACATCGCCCTGGCCTACGCGCGTGGCATCGGCGGCACCCGTGCGGGCGTGCTGGAGACTAGCTTCAAGGAGGAGACGGAAACGGACCTCTTCGGGGAGCAGAGCGTGCTGTGCGGCGGCGTCACGCACCTGATCCAGGCGGGCTTCGAGACGCTGGTGGAGGCGGGCTATCAGCCCGAAATCGCCTACTTCGAGACGCTGCACGAGGTCAAGCTGATCGTGGACCTGATCTACGAGAAGGGCTTCGAGGGCATGCGCCACTCGATCTCCAACACCGCCGAGTACGGCGACTACGTGACCGGCCCGCGCATCATCACCGATGAAACCAAGGCCACCATGAAGGACGTGCTGGGGGACATCCAGAGCGGGAAGTTCGCGCAGAGCTTCATTCAGGACGCCGAGAGCGGCTTCCCGTACATGCAGGAGCAGCGCGGCAAGATGCGCGACCACACGCTGGAAGTGGTCGGCAAGGAGCTGCGCGGCAAGATGCCCTTCATCAGCAAGCAGGAACTGGAGGTTTAAGAGCAGTCAGCTTTCAGCCGTCAGCGGTCAGCCTTTCCGGAGAGGAGGCTGGCCGCTTTCACTGGGGAACGCTCGCCTCAGGGCACGCGCACGCCCGTCAGAATCTGATGGAGTTCCAGCGCGTACGAGTCGGTCATGCCGGACACGTAGTCCGTGATGGCCAGCACCCGCTCGTAGGGCGTGAGCTTCAGGACCGCCTCCTCAGGCTTCAAATCGTGGAAAGTACCGTGCAGTTCGGGGCGGACACTCAGGTACTTCTTCGGAAACAGCTTGAAGAGCTTTTCACCTGAACGGCTGAGCTTCCCGCCCTCACCCAGGCCGGGCGGCAGCGCCCCCATCAACTCGTCAAGCAGACCACCGATCACCTTAAACCCGGCGTACTCCACCTGAAGGACCCGCTCATCCACATATACCTTGGCCTTGGCCTCGGCACCGAGGGCCTCGAAGGCGGCGTAAATCTGCGGCTCCGTGTCCGCCACTCCATCGATCAAAGCCTGCTTGTATGTTCCCTCGCGCAGTTCGTCCAGATGGCCCCTGACCACCACCATCACAGCCCGGGTCAGTTCACCGATGGCCTGGGCGCGCAGAGCCGAGACGTCCATCCTGTGCAGTTCCGCCACTCCCCGGGCACGGAGATTCGCGGGCAGCAACGGCTCAAGCAGTTGACACAGCCGCTCTTTGCTGACCAGCCGGGCATCGTGGGCGTCTTCCAGATCGACTACCCGGTAGCTGATATCGTCTGCCGCTTCCATCAGGTACACCAGCGGATGGCGGGCAAAACGGCCCGGTTCATACTGGGTCAGGCCCAGTTCCGCCCGCACGGTTTCAGCCAGTGCGGCGTCGGCCTGCGTGTAGTTGAACTTCTTGCGGGCACAGTCCGACCGGTCCACGGTGTGCCCGCTGCCCTGAGGGTATTTGAGGAGCGCACCGTAACTGGTGAACGTGAGCCGGCCCCCGCCCGCCCGTTCGCGGTCCCACAGCCTCGCCATGATGCGGAAACTCTGCGCGTTTCCCTCGAAGCGGGCGATATCCTGAAACTCTGCTTCCGTCATGTGCGGCTTCAATTCGCCCACGTGCCGCACAGCCCACTCCTGAATCGCGGCCTCGCCGGAATGACCGAAGGGTGGATTACCAATGTCATGCGCGAGGCAGGCCACGCTGACCACCGTGCCGAGGTCCTCGGGTGAGAGGTGATCAGGCAGCTCACCCCGCTCCCGGAGGTGCTTGCCGAACGCCTTCCCCAGACCTCGCCCCACGTTCGCCACTTCCAGGGTATGGGTCAGGCGTGTGCGCGTGTAATCGGACTTGGCGAGCGGAAAGACCTGCGTCTTGTCCTGCAAACGCCGGAAGGCACTGCTGAAGGTCAGCCGTCCAAAATCGGCATCGAACTGCGTCCGGCCCGTCGCGGCGTCCTCAAAAGCGTGACGGCTCCCATAGAGCCTCTTGTGGTCGAGAAGTTGTCCCCAGCGTTCCTGACTCATGTCCAGTTCCTCCTCATCTGTGACGCCCCCGGCAAGACGGCATTGTCTCACGCACCGCAGTCGGTGCCATGCTCACTTTCGGCTAGACGACTTCCCCTCCCCTCCCGTCCCGTCCCGTTACCATGCACCCTATGCAAGCGTTCGGCGGCCTTCTTCTTAGCCTTCCTCCGGTGGAGTGAACGGCGAAGACCCGCCTTACCCCCCGGAGGAACCCCCTCCGGGGTTTTTCTTTGTCCCCTCCCGCCCCCTCACCCTTCAGGAGACTCCCATGACGCAGCAGACCGCACAGGCCCAGCGCATCCGCATCTTCGACACCACCCTGCGCGACGGCGAGCAGTCGCCCGGCGTGGCGCTGAACCACACGCAGAAGCTGGAGATCGCGCACCAACTGGCCCGCCTGGGCGTGGACGTGATCGAGGCGGGCTTTCCCATAGCCTCCCCCGGTGATCTGGAGGGCGTGAGCCGCATTGCCCGTGAGGTCCGGGGGCCGATCATCGCGGGGCTGGCCCGCGCCAACCGCGCCGACATCGAGGCGGCGGCGAAGGGCGTGGAGCTGGCGGAAAAGCCCCGCATCCACACCTTCATCGCCACCAGTCCGATTCACATGGCGAAGAAGCTGGGGCTGGAACCCGACGCCGTGATCGAGCGCGCGGTGGAGTCGGTGCGCCTGGCCCGTTCCTTCGTGGACGACGTGGAGTTCAGCGCGGAGGACGCCACCCGCAGCGACCGCGAGTTTCTGGCCCGCATCTTCCGGGCGGCGGTGGAGGCGGGCGCGACGACGATCAACATCCCTGACACCGTGGGCTACACGACACCCGAGGAAATCCGCGACCTGTTCGCGTACCTGCGCGGCGAGTTGCCCGAACACATCATCCTGTCGGCCCACTGCCACGACGACCTGGGCATGGCGGTCGCCAACTCCATCGCGGCGGCGGAGGGGGGCGCGCGGCAGATCGAATGCACCATCAACGGCATCGGGGAGCGGGCGGGGAACGCGGCGCTGGAAGAGATCGTGATGGCGTTCCACACCCGCAAAGACCACTACGGCTTCGAGACGGGCATCCGCACCCGCGAGATCTACCGCAGCAGCCGCATGGTCAGCCGCCTGAGCGGGATGCCGGTGCAACCGAACAAGGGCGTGGTGGGCGACAACGCCTTCGCGCATGAATCCGGCATCCATCAGGACGGCGTGATCAAGGCCCGCGAGACCTACGAGATCATGAACGCCGAGCTGGTGGGCCGCGAGGCCGCCGTGCTGGTGATGGGCAAGCACTCGGGCCGCGCCGCTTTCCGCAAGGCGCTGACGGATCTGGGCTACGAGGTGGACGAGGACCGCATCAAGCACCTGTTCGCCCGCTTCAAGGACCTGGCCGACCGCAAGGGGCAGATTTTCGCGGACGACCTGCGCGCCCTGGTGGAGAGCCGCAGCGACGTGCCGCAGACCTTCACGCTGGAGGGCTTCCAGATCACGAGCGGCATGAACATGACCCCGGTCGCCTTCGTGCGCCTGCAAACGCCCGACGGCCCGGTGGACAGCACGGCCCACGGCGACGGCCCAGTCGAGGCGGCCTTCCAGGCCATCAACAAGATCACCGGCATCACCCCCACGCTGGAGAGCTACCGCATCCAGGCCGTGACGGGTGGGGGCGACGCGCTGGGTGAGGTCAGCATCGGCGCGCGCTACGGCGAGACGACGCTGCACGGGACCGGCGTGGCGACGGACGTGGTGGAGGCCAGCGCCCGTGCCTGGATTCGCATCGTGAATCAGGTGGTGGCCGGAATGGGCAAGAGTCGGGCGGTGAGCCAGACGACGGTGTGAGGACGCCGGGAAGCCGGGGGCGGAGTGCAGGACTCGGCCCCCTTTCCTTTTTGGAGGCCCAATGGTTCTAGAAATCGCCCTGCTCAACGTCCGCCCAGGTCAGACCGCTGCCTTCGAGACCGCCTTTGCCCAGGCGCAGCGGATCATTTCAGGAATGCCGGGGTATGTCCGCCACGAGTTGCAGAAGTGCCTGGAAGACGACCACAGGTACGCCCTGCTGGTGTGGTGGGAGACACTGGAAGACCACACAGTCGGCTTTCGCGGCAGTCCGGAATATCAGGAGTGGCGCGCGCTGCTGCACCATTTCTATGATCCGTTTCCGACGGTGGAGCATTTCGTGCCCGCGCTGCCGTGAGGAAGCAGGAGAAGGGGCCAGGGAAATGACGCTTCCTGGCCCCTTTTGGTCAATGCTTCACTCCCACTCAATCGTCGCGGGCGGCTTCCCGGTGATGTCGTACACCACGCGGTTGATCTCGTGGACCTGGTTCACGATGCGGTTGCTCATGGTCGCCAGGAAGTCGTAGGGGAGCCGCGCCCACTCGGCGGTCATGAAATCGTCGGTGGCGACGGCGCGCAGGGCAGTCGTGTAGGAGTAGGTGCGCTCGTCGCCCATCACGCCGACGGACTGGATCGGCGTCAGGACCGCGAGGGCCTGCGAGCAGCCGTCGTACAGCCCGAACTCGCGCAGGCCGCTGATGAAGATGTCGTCCACCCGCTTCAGGATGTCCAGCTTCTCCTCGCTGATGGCCCCCAGGCAGCGGATCGCCAGCCCCGGACCGGGGAAGGGGTGACGCATACGGATGTGGTCGGGCAGGCCCAGCAGCCGCGCGATCTCGCGCACCTCGTCCTTGAAGAGGGTGCGGAAGGGTTCCACCAGCTTGAAGGCCAGGTCTTCCGGCAGGCCGCCGACGTTGTGGTGGCTCTTGATGTTCGCGGCCCCCTCGCCGCCCGCCGACTCGATCACGTCGGGGTAGAGGGTGCCCTGCGCGAGAAAGTCGAAGGGGCCGTACTTGCGCGCCTCGCGCTCAAAGGCCCGGATGAACTCGCGGCCGATGATCTTGCGCTTCTGCTCGGGGTCGGAGACGCCTTCCAGTGCGCCCAGGAACTCAGCGCGGGCGTCCACGGTGACGAGGTTCACGCCGAGGGGGAGCAGCGCCGCTTCCACCTGTTCGCGTTCGCCCAGCCGCAAGAGGCCGTGGTCGATAAAGACGGCGGTCAAGCGGTCGCCGATGGCGCGGGACAGCAGCAGTCCCAGGGTGGAGGAGTCCACGCCGCCGCTGATGGCGAGCAGGACGCGGCCTTCACCCACCTGTTGCCGCACGCCTTCGATCAGCTCGTCAATGATGTGTTCGGCGTTCCAGTCGCGCGCCACGCCGCAGAGGTCGAGGAAGTTCGCCAGCAGTTGCCCGCCCTTGGGCGTGTGGACGACCTCGGGGTGGAACTGCACACCGTAGCGGTGAGTCACCGGGTTCTCGATGGCCGCGACGGGCGTGTCTTCGGTTTCCGCGATCACCTCGTAGCCCTGCGGAAGCTGCGTCACCGAGTCGCTGTGGCTCATCCAGGCGACGAACTCGCCCTGAATCCCGGCGAAAAGCTGACCGCCGTAGCGGGTCAGGTCGGCCTTGCCGTACTCGCGTTTCCCGGCCCGCTTCACGTCGCCGCCGGCCTCGTGCGCGAGGAACTGCATCCCGTAGCACACGCCCAGGATGGGCACCGCGAGGTCGAGGACGCCGGGGGCCGGACGCGGGGCGTTCGCGTCGTACACGCTGCTGGGGCCGCCCGACAGCACGAGGCCCTGGGGGTTTTCCTGCGCGATGCGCTCCAGGCTCGAGCTGCCCGGAAGAATCACGCTGTACGCGCCGAGTTCGCGGAAGCGCCGGGCGATCAGGCGCGTGAACTGGCTGCCGAAGTCGAGAATGACGACACTCACGGTCTGGATTGTCTCACGCGGCGGGCCGGGGGTGTCCGGGCGGGCGGATCAGGGCGTCAGGGCGATCTGCACGGGCACGCTGGTCGGAGCCGTCAACGTCACGGTGCCCGGCGTGTAGCCCTCGGCAGCCACGCGCAGGGTGTAGGTGCCGGGCCGGGGCAGGCGCACCACGCCGGGCGCGCGGCCCACCTCCTGGCCGGGGTCCACCTTCACGCCCTCCGGGGCCGAGACGAGGCTCAGGCGCACCGGCACCCCTTCTGCCCCCCGGACCACAAAGCGCACGTCGCAGCAGGACTGAGCCGCCGTGGCCGCCGGAGGGACCGCAACCGCCGCCGGCGAGGCCGACCGCCACAGCCACCACGCGCCGGCCACAAGCAGCAGCAGCGCCAGCACCGGCCACAGCCAGCCGGGGCGGCGGGCGGGTGCCGGGGCAGCCTCGCGGCCAGGTTTGACGATCTGGCGGGTGCCGTCCGCGTTCCACTTGATCCGGACCGGCTCACCGACCACGCGCCTCGCGGATACCTGCCCGGCCAGAGTGCCGGGGGCCACCGGGGGAGGAGGCGCGGGTTCTTCCTGCTCCTTCACCTGCGCAGATGCGGCCGTGTCTCCGTCGGTCTGCGCTTCCGCCGGGGAGGGCACGCCTGCGGCCGAGGCGCTGTCCGGGGCAGAGCTGTCCGGGGCAGCGCCGTCCGGGCCACCGTGCAGAGGCTCCGGCACACTGGCCGTGACGACCAGGGGGGTGGACGGAGGCGCGGAAACCGGAAGAGGCGTGGCGGGCGCATCCCGCTGGGCCTGCAACCGGGCCTCCTCCGGCGGGCCGGGAGGCCCTGCATCCTGCGCGGCGGGTTCCGGCTCCGCAGCGGGGGCATTCAGCAGGGCCAGGAGATCGTGGGCAGTGGCCCCGGCCGGCGCGTCCCGCAAGGGGGCCGGCACGCCTCCCAGCGTGTCCAGGGCGCTCATCAGGTCGTGCAGGTCCCCGGCGGGCGTGGTGTCCCCGCCCCAGGGCAGGCCCGCCCCGGCCAGCGCCACACGGCCGTCCACGCTCCAGAGCTGCGCGGCATTCACGCCGCCGTGCGTCAGGCCCGCGCCGTGCAGGGCCGCCAGTCCGGCCAGCGCCCCCCGCGCCGCGAGCAGCGGGTCGGAAGCGGGCAGCGCGTGCGGCGGCAGCTCGGTGACCACGTAGGCCGTCTCGCCGTCGATCCCGCCTTCACTGGGGGTCAGCAGGGCCGGGTCGGCGGGCAGGTCGGGCAGCGGGGCGGCGTGCGGCAGCACATGCAGCAGCACCGGCATACCGGTCAGGCGGTCGGTGGCGCGCAGCGTCCGCACGGCACCGGCGGGCCGGTCGCCCGTCAGATCACGCGCGGCCACGTAGGGGCCGATGGGCTTCACAGGGGCAAGTATAGGGGCCGGAGGCCGGTCCCGGCACAGCAAAGGCCCGCGCGGCCCCCACCGTGACGCGGTCCACGCCCCCCACCCCCCGCCCGGCGTATCGTGCCGGACATGACGGACGCTTCTCACCCTGCCGCCCCCGACCACCGGGCCGCCGCCCCCCGCGCCGTGCGGATCGCGGTTCTGACGGTCAGCGACACCCGCACCGAGGAGACCGACACCAGCGGCCAGTTCCTGCTTTCCGAACTGCGCGCCGGGGGCCACGAGGTCGTGGGCTACCGCGTGGTGCAGGACGACGCGCCGGCGATCCGCGCGGCCCTGACCGGATTCATGCGGGACGCGGCAGTCGTCGTCTCCAGTGGCGGCACGGGCATCACCGGGCGGGACGTGACGATTCCGGTGGTGGAGTCGCTGCTCACCAAGCCCATGCCCGGCTTCGGCGAACTGTTCCGGATGCTGAGTTACCGCGAGGTGGGCGGCGCGGCCATGCTGTCGCGCGCGGTCGGGGGCCTGGCGGGCCACACGCTGCTGTTCGCCCTGCCCGGCAGCCTGAACGCCGTGCGGACCGCCTGGGAGGGCCTGCTGAGAGACGAACTGGGGCACCTGGCCTTCGAGGTGGCGCGGCACGGGCAGCCGGGACCGGACCAGCCCGGACCGGGGCAGCCCGGCGGAGGAGGCTGAGCCGTGGCGGACTGGCTGGCGCCCATCTCCCACATCACGCTGCCCTACGCGCTGGCCCTGGCCCTGATCGCCGCGTACTGGCTGTGGCGGGTGGCGCGCGAGGCCGGGCACCGCTGGGTGCCGCACGTGTCCTGGTGGGCGGTGCCGGGGCTGGGGCTGCTGTGGACCACGCCCCTGGCCGACGCCCCCGCCCTGTTCGGCCTGGGCGCGGCGCTGCTGCTGCTGGCGGAGTTCTGGCCGGGTGCCTTCCGGCCCGCGCGGGTGCGTCCGGGCTGGGCCTGGCCCGCGGTGGGGGTGGTGGTCGGCCTCACGCTGCTGGGGCTGACCGCAGTGCGCGGCGGCACGGACCTCTCGGTGACGCTCGCGCTGGCGGCCCTGCTGGCCGGGCTGGGCGGCCTGCTGTCGGCGGCGCTGTACCGGGAGCACGCCGCCTCCCGCCTGCCGGGCCTGGAAGTCCGTTTCGGGCGGGTGCAGTTTCCCGAGTGGCCCGACCTGAGCGTCACCCTGACCGAGCGGGGCGCGCGGCTGGTGAACGTGTCGGACGGCCCGCTGCGGCTGGCGGGCTGGTCCCCTTCGGGCATGAATGCCTGGCTGCGCGTCCGCGACGAGGGCGGCGCACCCCTGAACACCCTGAATGCCGGGCAGAGCGCCTTCCTGCCGCTCAATGGGCGCGCGGGCGGCGTGCGCGTCTGGTACGTGCCGGTCCACCGCCGGGGGGGCCGGCAGCCGGGAGAGCCGCGCCTCTTTCGCGCCGACTGGACCCCGCCGGTCTACGCGGACCAACGGGTGCTGAACTGAAGCGGGTGGGAGGGCCGCTGCGTGAGGCCGTTCACGTCCCCGGGGGGCCGACTGGCGTATGGTGGGCAGCATCGTGAGTCTGGTTTTCGAGTGGTCGGCGCTCGCCGCGCTGACGGACACGCCTGGAACGGGTGGCCGTCTGCGGGCCGTGCCGGAGGATTTCCGGGTGGAGGAGGTTCCCGCCTACCCCCTCTCGGGAGAGGGCGAGCACCTGTATCTGCACCTGGAAAAGACAGGGCACACCACCGCCCACGTGCTGCGTGAGCTGTGCGCGCAGGTCGGCGTGCGGGACCGGGACGTGGGCGCAGCCGGCCTGAAGGACCGCCACGCGGTGACGACGCAGTGGATCAGCATCCCGGCGAAGTACGAGGAGCGGCTGTCCGCCTTCAGTCTGGAAGGCGTGCGCGTGCTGGACACGCGGCGGCACGGCAACAAGCTGGGGCTGGGGCACCTGCGTGGCAACCGCTTCGTCGTGCGGGTGCGGGAGGCAGCGGGCATGGCGGATCAGGCGGCGGCCACGCTGGCCCGGCTGACCGCGCAGGGTGTGCCGAACTACTTCGGGCCGCAACGCTTCGGCTTACAGGGCCTGAACGCCGAGGAGGGGTTGCGGGTGCTGCGCGGCGAGTCCCGCCTCCGCGACCCGCGCGTGCGCCGCTTCCTGACCACCAGCGTGCAGAGCCTAGTGTTCAACCGCTTTCTCAGCCTGCGGCTCGAACGGGGGCTGTTTGAGCGGCTCCTGGCGGGCGATATGGCCAAAAAGCACGACACGGGTGGCGTCTTTCTGGTCGAGGACGCCGCCGCCGAGTCTCCCCGCGCCGAGCGGGGCGAGGTGAGCGCGACGGGCACCCTCTTCGGCAAGAAGGCCAAACCGCTGACACTGGACGCGGGCGAACTGGAACGCGAGGCGCTCGCCGCCTTCGGCCTGACCCCGGAGGTGTTCGCCTCGCGCCGGGGGGACCGCCGCCTCACCCGGGTCTTTCCCGAGGGGGCCGAGGTCCGCCCGGAGGAGGACGGCTACACGGTGGCCTTTACCCTCCCCAAAGGCAGCTTTGCCACCAGCGTCCTGCGCGAACTGATGAAGACCGACGTGGACGCGGCGGCGGGTGACCCTGAGAGCGGCGACAGCGACGAGGAGAGCGCGTGAGGCGGGCCGCGCTGGCCGCCCTGCTCACGGGGCCGGGCCTGCTGATGGTGGGGGCCGCCCTCGCCGCGCGGACCCCGGTGGCCGAGGTGGCCCTGCGGCCCTCGTTCGGCGGGGCCGTGCTGGAAGGCCGCGTCACCGCCGGGGCCGACGACGAGCTGACGGGTGTGTGGAGCAGCGGGGGCCGCGCCCGCCTGCTGAAATGCGCCCCCCGCTGTGAGGCCGTGCAAACCATTCCGGTGTCCGGCACCCTGCTGATGAACGCGGGGACGCTCTACCGCGTGGCGGTCGGCGGCGAGTTCCGGGCCGGACAGCGCGTGCGGCTGGCGCTGCGCTTCAGCAACATGCAGGTGCTGAACGTGGACGCCGCCGTCAGCCGCCCTTGAGAGAGCGGCCCCTGTCGGCCCTGCCCCACAGAGCGGACCTGCGCGCCGCCTTTCTCGCCACGACCTACGGCACGGCCCACGAACGCTTCCGGCTGTCGGCGCGGCGGGGACCGGCCCCCACCTGGGCACGGGGGGACCGGGGCAGGGGGCCCTGGGCGGTCGTCACCGCCTGGAATCCGGGAGGAACGCTGACGGCGCCCGAGGCCAACGCCCGGGCCGGGGCGGCCCTGCTCGCCCGGGTTCAGGCGAGCGGCCTGGTGCCCTGGCCCGCCCACAACGGCGAGGGCGAATGGCGCGAGGAGGCGCTCCTCATCCCCGGCGTGCGGCTGCGGCAGGCGGCGGCCTGGGGCGCGGCGTTCGGGCAGGCGGCGGTGCTGTGGGCGGTGGGGGCCAGGGCCGCGCTGGTGTGGCTCGACGGGGACGGACGGCCCTCCGGCGCGGAGCGGTTCTGGGCCGTGGGTGAGGAGGGCACAGGCCCACCGTCCCCCCGGCCCTCTGCCCTCTGAGCCTGGGGCCGCTAGAATCATGCGGTTATGCCGCGCGTGTTTTCAGGAATCCAGCCGACGGGCGATCCGCACATCGGGAACTACTTCGGGGCCATGCGCAATTACGTGCGGCTGGGTGAGGAGTACGGCAAGAACTCGATCTACTGCGTGGTGGACCTGCACGCCATCACCAACCCCGCCGCCTATGACCCGAAGACGCTCGCGCAGCGCACCTTCGAGATGGCGGTGGCGAACTTCGCGGCGGGCCTCGACCCGGAAAAGGTCGTCTTCTTCGTGCAGTCGCAGGTGCCCGAGCACCAGGAGCTGAGCTGGGTGTTCACGGCGCTGACCCCGGTGGGCGAGCTGGAACGCATGACGCAGTACAAGGACAAGGCCGAACAGCTCGAAAGCATCCCGGCGGGCCTGCTGATGTACCCGGTGCTGATGGCCGCCGACATCCTGCTGTACAAGGCGGACACCGTGCCGGTGGGCGAGGACCAGACGCAACACATCGAGCTGACGCGCGCCCTGGCCCGCAAGTTCAACCACGCCTACGGCGAGACGTTCCCCGAGCCGAAGGCCGTGTACGCCAGGGACGCCCTGCGGATTCCCGGTGTGGACGGCCAGGGCAAGATGAGCAAGAGCAAGGGCGAGAGCAGCACCATCGGGATTCTGGAGCCGCTGGACTCGATCTGGCAGAAGCTGCGCGTCGCGCCGACCGACCCCGCCCGCGTGCGCCGCAGCGACCCCGGCGACCCCGACAAGTGCCTGATTGGCGACTACCACAAGCTCTTTTCCGACCTGCCCACCATCGAGACGGTCTACGAGGGCTGCCGCACGGCGGGCATCGGCTGCGTGGACTGCAAGAAGATGCTGATGCAGGGCATCACCCGCGAGCTGACGCCGCTTCAGGAGCGGGCCGAGGGGCTGCGGGCCAACCCCGACTGGGTGCGCGACGCACTGGCGACCGGGGCGCGGCAGGCCCGCGAGATTGCCCGGCCCGTGATGGAGGAAGTGCGGGAGAAGGCGGGGTTTCTGAAGCTCTGATGGGACGTAGGGTGTGGGTTTGTGGGGAGGTCGCTTGACCACCCTGGCCGCGCCACCGCCTGTCAGCGCAGCAGGGTTCACCGTCCGCCTGCCTGCCTTTGAGGGCACGCTGGCGGACCTGGCCTCGGCGCTGCGGGCGGGGCGGGTGGGGCCGGGCGAGGTGCCGCTGTTGACGCTCACGCGGGAGGTGCTGGCGTGGGCATCCGCGCAGGCGGGCAGCCTGGAAGCGCACCCGGAGGCCCTGCCCGCCCTGGCGAACGTCATCGCGCTCAAGGCCCGGTTGCTGCTGCCCCAGCCCGAACCGGACGACCCGGACCCCGGCGACTACGCGGACGACCTGCTGGACGAGGTGGTGGAGGGTGTGGAGGCGCTGGCGGAACTGGACGCGCTGGTGGGTTTCCTGGCCGCCCGCCGCCGCGAACGCGAGGGGCTGATTCCCGCGCGCCCGGTGCCGGTGGACCTGCCCCGTCGCGAACGCAAGAGCAACCCGCAAGGCAGCCTCGCCAGACTGGTGAAGGCCGCGCAGAACGCCGTCCGGCAGGTCGAGGTGCCCCTGCTGGCCCGCGAACGCCTGACGCTGGCCGATGCCCTGAGCGCCCTGCGTGCCTTCGGCAGCCGCCTGCGGACCTTCACCTTCCGGGGCATTCCCGCCCAGGACTGGGGCGAGCGCACCACCTACTTTGCCGCGCTGCTGGAGGGCGTCAAAGAGGGAAGTTTCAGCGTGGAGCAGGAGGGAACGTATGGGGAGATTCAGGTGACGGCGCAGATGACCGAGCGCCAGGAGAGCTAAAAACTCAGCCCCGTTGGTCGGCGGACTTTATACCCCTTCCGCCACCCGGTACTCGTGCCCTGCCTCCTCCAGCCCCAGCATCACGTCGAGGTTCTGCACGGCGGCCCCGCTGGCCCCCTTGCCCAGATTGTCGAGGCGCGAGACGAGCAGGGCGTGTTCCCCGCCGGGGCTGGCGTAGACGAACAGTTCGAGGTCGTTGGTGCCGTTGAGCGCCCTCGGGTCGAGGATGGGGTCGGCAGGCTGGCCGCCCTCGAAGGGCATCACGCGCACGAAGCGTTCCCCGGCGTAGCGTTCAGCGAGCGCCGCATGCAGCGCCTCCGCCTCCACCCCCAGCGCCCTGAGGTGCAGCGGAATCTGGACCAGCATCCCCTGCCGCCAGCCGCCCACATGCGGCGTGAAGAGGGGCGCGTGCTTCAGGCCGCCGTGCCGCGCCATTTCCGGCTGGTGCTTGTGCGTGAGGCCCAGGGCGTAGCTCTTGAACGGGCCAGCCATCGGATGACCTGCTGAATCAGAACCGGCCCTTCCCTCATTCGCGTCCACCAGCGCGCGGCCCCCGCCGGAGTACCCGCTGAACCCCTGCACACTGACGGGATATTCAGGCGGCAGCAGGCCCGCGTCGGTGAGGGGCCGCAGCAGCGCAATCGCCCCGGTCGCGTAACAGCCCGGATTGCTGACGAGGCGCGCGGCGCGAATCTCCTCACGGCTCCCCTTTGTCAGTTCGGGAAAGCCGTAGGCCCAGCCCTCGGCGGTGCGGTGGGCGCTGCTGGCGTCCAGCACGCGCGTGGCCGGATTCTCAATCATGCCGACCGCCTCGCGCGCCACATCGTCATGGAGGCACAGCACGGCCACGTCGGCGGCATTCAGCAGTTCGCGCCGGGCCTCCGGGTCCTTGCGGCAGGCAGGGTCGATGCTCAGCAGCTCAAGGTCACCCCGGCCCTCCAGGCGGGCGCGGATTTGCAGGCCGGTGGTTCCGGCCTCGCCGTCGATGAAGATGGTGGGAGTCATAGGGTGGGCTTCTCCTGGGCATGTCGTGCGCGCCATTCACGGGCCAACAGACCATAGGTCGCGTCGTCCGTCCATTCTCCCCGATGCAGGTAGCTTTCCAGGGTCGTGCCCTCATGCCGGAATCCCGCCCGGCAGAGGAGTGAGGCGGCGCGACCATTGCGGGGGTCGATGCTGGCATAGACGCGGTGCAGGGCCAGCGTTCCGAACAGGTGCGTCAGCAAGAGGCCCAGTCCCTCGGAGGCCAGGCCGCG
Organism: Deinococcus phoenicis; assembly: GCF_000599865.1. GTDB lineage: Bacteria > Deinococcota > Deinococci > Deinococcales > Deinococcaceae > Deinococcus > Deinococcus phoenicis. The sequence goes on from NZ_JHAC01000038.1 coordinate 76,949, forward strand.
TCCCTGGGCCTGCGGGGCGAGGGTGAAGCCGATTTCGGCCTGCCGCGCGCCCACGCCCCGCACGGCGAGGTCGCCCAGCAGCTCCCCGGTGCCCGCGTCCGCCAGCCCCAGTTGCGTCCAGCCCTCCTGTCCGGGGGTGCGGCCCTGCATGTCGGTGATCAGGGCCGCAGCCTCCTTCAGGGAATACGGCAAGGTCCAGCTCTGATACCGGGCGACCTCGGGGTGGTTGCGGTACGCGGTTAGTGTGGGCGCGTCGGACAGATCAAGGGAACGCAGGACCACGCGGCTCATGTCCACCACCCTACCAGCGGGGCCTCATCTCGCCCATCACGTGGTACAGCAACGCCTTTTGCGCGTGCAGGCGGTTCTCGGCCTGGTCGAACACGCGGGACTTGGGGTGTTCGGTGGCTTCCGGCACCGTCTCCTCGCCGTAGTGGGCGGGCAGGCAGTGCAGGAAGATGCCGTCCGGGGCGATGGTGTCCAGCATCGCGGGCGTGACCTGATAGCCCCGGAAGGCGCGGCGGCGGATGTCGGCCTCGGCCTCCTGGCCCATCGAAATCCAGACGTCGGTGTACAGCACGTCGGCCCCCTCGATGGCGCCCAGGTCGTTCGTCAGGGTCACGTTCGCGCCGCGCTTCACGGCGTCCATCAGGACAGAGCCGTTCGGCTCGTACCCGACCGGGGTGACGATGGTCACGTCGGTGCCGGTCAGGATGCCCAGGTGAATGTGGCTGTTGGCGAGGTTGTTGCCGTCCCCGATATACACCACCCGCCGCCCACGCAGGTCGGGGCCGAACGCCTGCTCGATGGTCTGGTAGTCCGCCAGCAGTTGTGCGGGGTGCAGCATGTCGGAGAGGCCGTTGATGACCGGAATGGCGGCGTGGTCGGCCAGTTCGTGCAGCGTCTGCTGGAGGTACACCCGGCCCATCACGCCGTCCACCCAGCGCTCCAGGTTGCGGGCCACGTCGCTGACGCGCTCGCGGGTGCCCAGGCCGATCTCGGCGTTGCTGAGGGTGATGGCGTGCCCGCCGAGCTGGTACATCCCCACGTCGAAGGTGGTCCGCGTGCGCAGGGACGCCTTCTCGAAAATCAGCGCGAGGCTGAGGCCGGAGAGGGGCTTCACGCCGCGCCACTCGCCCCGCTTCATCGAGTGGGCCGTGTCCAGCACCGTCCGCAGCTCCCCCGGTGTCATGTCCAGGTTGCTCAGGAAGTCGCGCCCGGCCATCACCGGGGCGGGCAGCGTCTCCGGCGTGAGGAGCGCAGGATTATTCGCCGCATTCGCGGGGGGCTGCTGCGGCATCGGCTCTGCCCCAGAGGGCTGGGCGGCGGAATGGGCGACCTTCGTCATGGAGAATGATTATACAGAAGATAGAAAAAAGATGCAGAAGGAGTTGTCCCGCATGCCTGCACGCCCTCCGGAGGGGAGGCGTACACTCCGGACCGATGCCGCCTTCTGCCCTGCCCGCCCGCAGCCTGCTCCTCGCCCTGCTGATCACCTTCATCTGGGGCGTGAACTTCGTGGTGATCAAGTGGTCGGTGGCGGGGGCGTCGCCGCTGCTGGTGGCCGCGCTGCGCTTCGCGGTGGCCGCCTTTCCCGCTGTGCTGTTCGTGCCGCGCCCCCGTGTTCCCGCGCGGATTCTGTGGGGGTACGGGCTGGCGGTGGGGGTAGTGCAGTTCGGGCTGCTGTACCTGGCCGTTCAGCTCGGCATGAGCGCGGGCGTGGCCTCGCTGCTGATGCAGACACAGGCCTTTTTCACGGCGCTGCTGGCCGCGCGTTTCCTGGGCGAGCGCATCACGCCGCCGCAAATGCTGGGGATGACGCTGGCCTTCGGGGGCATGGCCCTGATTGGCCTCGCGGCCGGTGGGGACGTGACGCTGGTGGGGCTGCTGCTCACGCTGGTCGCGGCGTTGGGGTGGGCGTTCAGCAATCTGCTGGTGCGGGCCTCGGGCGGGGCGAACGCCTTTGCGCTGGTGGTCTGGAGCAGCCTGATCGCGCCCCTTCCCCTCACGCTGCTGGCGGGGCTGACGGCGGGGTGGGGGTCGGTGGTTCACACCCTCACCACGTCGGGCTGGGCCTTCTGGGCGGCGGTGCTGTTCATGGGGCTGGGCAACACGGTGCTGGGCTTCGGCGTGTGGAGCCTGCTGATTCAGAGGCACGGGGCCTCCCGCGTCGCGCCCCTCTCGCTGCTGGTGCCCGTGTTCGGGATGCTGGCGAGCGCCGTCTTCTACCACGAGGGTTTTCCGTTCCTGAAGCTGCTGGGCGCGGGGCTGGTGTTCGGGGGACTGGTGCTGCATGTGCTGGGAGGGCGGCGGCGCCCGGTCCTCTCCCCCGCCGACTAAGCTGCGCTCATGCTCAAGGCAGAGGTTCTGGGCCGTCCCGCTGAAGACAACGCCCTGTGGGTCACCGCCGACAGCGGGCAGGGGCAGACGCGCTTGCTGCTGGACTGCGGGGAGGACACGCTGGACGCGCTGCCGCTGAGCGAGGTTCAGGCCATAGACCACCTGCTGTTCTCGCACCTGCATATGGACCACGTGGCGGGGTTCGACACTTTCTTCCGGGCCAACTTCGACCGGATGGGCCGCGAAAACCACATCTGGGGGCCGCCGGGCACCGCGCGCATCCTCTGGCACCGCTTTCGGGGCTACTGGTGGAACTACGCGCCGGAGCTGCAAGCGACCTGGCGTGTGCATGACGTGGACGGGCGGGAGGTCCGCACCTTCCGCTTCGAGGCACACGAGGCGTTTGAGGGGATGCACGAGGAGGGGACGCGCCCGCTGCAAGGCCCCCTGCTGACCACCGCCGAGGCCAGCGTGGAGGTCATTCCCCTCAAGCATCACGGTCTGAGCCTGGGCTACGTGGTCCGCGAGCCGGAGCGTGTCACGGTGGACGCGGGGCAACTCGCTGCGCTGGGCCTGAAGGGTGGCTCCTGGCTCGCCCAGCTCAAGGCGGGGGCGAGGGGCAGGCTGGACATTCAGGGCATAACTCACAACGCCGATGAACTGGCCGCGCGGTTGCTGCGGCGCGAACCCGGCCAGAGGCTCGCCTACCTGACCGACTTCCTGCTGGACGGGGCGGAACAGGACAGACTCGCGTCGCTGCTGGCGGGCGTGGACACCCTCTACGCCGAGGCGCAATACGCGCCGGAGGACGCGGCCCTGGCGGCGCGGCACCAGCACACGACCGTCACGCAGACGGCGGCCCTGGCCCGGGCGGCGGGGGTGCGGACGCTGTGTCTGCTCCACCTCTCACGCCGCTACCGTCCGGGGCACTGGCCGGAACTGTTGCAGGCAGCCCAGGCCATTTTTCCCGCCACGCGCTTCCCGGGGGAGTGGCTGGAGGAGTGACGTACCCTGTCTGCCATGACCTCACTCCCCTCTCTCAGCAAGCACTGGGACTCCCACCTGCATACGCCGTTGTGCGGGCACGCGCAGGGTACGCCGCGCGAGTACGCGCAGGCGGCGCTGGACGCGGGCCTCGCGGGCCTCTGCTTCACCGACCACATGCCCATGCCCGCGTGGTACGACGCCCCCTGGCGGATGCGGCTGGACCAGCTCGCGGAGTACGTGGACACGGTGCGCGAGGTACAGGCCGAGTTTGCCGGGCGGCTGGAGGTCCGGCTGGGACTGGAGGCCGATTTTCACCCCGGCACCGAGCGGTTCGTTTCGCAGGTGCTGAACGCGCACGCGTGGGACTACGTGATCGGAAGTGTCCACTACCTCGGCGCGTGGGGCTTCGACAACCCGGAATACGTGGCCGAGTACGGGGACCGCGACCTGGGGCAGCTCTACCGCGACTATTACGCGCTGGTGGCGGGGGCGGCCAGAACGGGCCTCTTCGACAGCATCGGGCACCTCGACCTGCCCAAGAAGTTCGGGCACCGCGACCCGGAGCAGGGGGCGGCCCTGCATGCGCTGGACGTGGTGGCCGAAGCTGGCCTCGCGCTGGACTTCAACACGGCGGGCTGGCGCAAGCCGGTGGCCGAGGCGTACCCCTCGCCGGGGCTGACGCGCGCCGCCGCCGAGCGCGGGATTCCCTTCGTGCTGGGGAGTGACGCGCATACGCCGGGAGAGGTCGGGTTCCGCTTCACCGATGCCCTGCGGCAGATTCAGGACGCGGGCGGGCGTGTGGTGACTTACGCGGGGAGGGTGCGCCATGCCTGAGAAGGATTCCGGGCCGTCCGCCCCCGAGCGAAGCGGTGAGACGGCCGGGCGCTCTACCGGGACGGCCCAGAGCAGCGCGGCTCTGCCTGAAGTCACCCGCAAGCAGCTCGTGGGGGCGCTGAACACCACGGCCGACCTGCTGGACGTGCTGGGGCAGGAGCCGTTCCGCGCCAACGCCTACCGGGGCGCGGCCCGCAGCCTGGAGGCGACCGAGACGCCGGTCGCGGACCTCATGGCGGCGGGCTTCGCCGGGGTGCCGAAGGTCGGCAAGGCCATTGCCGCCGACCTCACCGCTTATGCCACCACCGGCATATTCGCGCCGCTGGAAGAGGCCGCGAGTCAGGTCGAACCCGGCGTGCTGGGCCTTTTCCGGGTGCGTGGGCTGGGGCCGAAGAAGATTCGCGCGCTGCGGGAAGCCGGCGTCGACTCGCTGGAGGGGCTGCGCGAGGCGGCGCAGGACGGGCGGGTGGCGGCCCTGAAGGGCTTCGGCCCCAAGAGTGCCGCGACCATTCTGGAAGCCGTGGAGTTCGTGCTGGGCGCGCAGGACCGCCAGCACCTCTCGACCGGGCTGGACGTGTCGCAGGCGCTGGCGGGCTGGCTGGACGGACTGGATACCAGGACAGCCGGGGACGCACGGCGCGGCCTGGAAACGGTGCGCGTGGCCCGCGTGACGGTCACCGGGGCTGCGGAGGACGTGACGGCCCGGCTGGCCGGGCGGGTGGAAGACCTCGCCCCGGTGGACCCCAAGCCGCTGCTGAACGGGCGGGTGAACGGCGTGCCGGTGGAGGTGGCCTATGCTCCTGCCGGAGCACGTGGCGCGCTCGACCTGATGATGGGCGGCGGCACCGACTACCGCGAGTCCCTCCGCGCGGTGGCGAAAGCGCGGGGCTTCGACCTCAGCGGGCGGGGGCTGAAACGGGAAGGTACCCTCATCCCCACACCGACCGAGGCGGACGTGCTGCGCGAACTGGGCCTCCCCCTGCGCCCCGCCGAGTACCGCGACCCCGAACACGACGGGGTCTGGGAGACGCTGCCCCCGCCCGCCGAACTGGTCACCGTGGCCGACCTGAAGGGGCTGCTCCACACCCACTCCGTCTGGTCGGACGGCGCAGCGACCCTCCCCGAGATGGTGGAGGAAGCGGTTAGGCTCGGCGGGGTTTCCGGTGGCACCTTTCTGGGCACCGGCGACCACTCCCGCGCCGCCCACTACGCCAACGGCATGAGCACCGAGCGCCTGCGGGCCTACGTGCGCGAAATCCGCGAGCTTCAGCGGGCGGGCCTGCCGATCCTGGCGGGGACCGAGGTGGACATCCTCGAAGACGGCTCGCTGGACTACCCCGACGAGGACCTGCTGAACCTCGATTACGTGGTGGCGAGCGTCCACAGCCACTTCACGCTGGACCGGGAGCGGCAGACCGCGCGGCTGGTGCGGGCCGCCTCGCACCCCCTGGTCACGATCCTGGGCCACCCCACGGGCCGCCTGCTGCTGCGCCGCCCCGGCTACGCCCTCGACCTGGACGCGGTGCTGGCTGCTGCTGCCGAGGCAGGCACCGTCGTCGAAATCAACGCCAACCCCGCCCGCCTCGACCTCGACTGGCGCGAGGCCCTGCGCTGGCGTGACCGCCTGACCTTCGCCATCAACACCGACGCCCACGTGCCCGCCGGACTGGGCGACACCCGCTACGGCGTGGCGGTCGCGCGCAAGGCTGGACTGACACCCGAGAAGGTCGTGAACACGCTGGGCCAGGAGGAGTTTCTGGCCTTCGTGCGGCGGCAGCGGGAAGCGCGGGGGTAGTTCCACGCGATGAGGGCAGCTTGCGGCATCATCCCCCACCCAGCCTCCCCCGCAAGGAGGGAGGAGCAAAACTGCATCTCCAACGCACTCATGTACCCAGCGGCATCATTCCCATCTTTTAAAAACCGTGTCAGCCGGTAAATGATCCCCACCTTCCCACTCCACTTTCCAGGCCGCGGAGCCGTTCGGGCCGCAGGCCCGAGGCCTTCCAAACGGGCCAAGCATGGCGGCGAGGCCGGAACCGTGACGGGCTGGGCAACCTCGGCAAGGTCCGGAACGACTCTTGCCCAGCGCAGCGCCGCTCCCCTGCCCCCTCTGGGGGTAGGGGCTGGGGGTGGGGGCCACCGGGGTCAAGAGGCCCAGCCTCCAAAAGCAAAACGGCCCGAACCTCAAGCCCGGACCGCCCACCCTCACCCTCCCGCCTACTCGAACGCCGCCTTCCGAGGCTCCGGCAACCGGTACGCGATCAAGGCACTCGGAATCAGCAGCGTAAGGCTGGCAAGCGCCGCGATGGTGGGCGTGGAGGCATCCGCCAGCGCCCCGACCAGAAACACCAGCAACCCCGCGAACCCCCACGAGAACCCCATCATGATGCTGCTGGCGACCGCCACATGCCCCGGCGCATATTCCTGCGCCGCCACGACCCCGACCGGAATGCTGGCATTGACCGCCGCACCCACCAGGAAGGTGAGGGGGTAAAACCACCAGTTCGCCGGGCTGGACATGATCAGCAGGGCAAAGGGCGGAATCGTGCTGAGAATGGCCGAGCGCAGCACCGGCACCCGCCCGTAGCGGTCGCTGGCCCGCCCGCCGACGATGCCGCCGACGGCGCTGGCGACGGCGTACACGGCGAGCGTGATCCCGACCTCGCGCATCCCGAAGCCCCGGTTCATCAGGATGAAGGGCAACATGGCGTTATAGCCCATGCTGGCGAGCGAACGCAGCACCGCCATCCCCCACAGCCACACCAGCGGCCCCCGGAAGATGCGGGCGTACTCGGCCATCCCGACGCGGCGACCTGTCGCCCGGCCAGACGGCGTGACGGCAAAGGTGATCCCCGCGATCACGGCCCCGATCAGCGCGAACCAGGGCAGGTGCGTGAGGCCCACCCCCGCGAAGACCGGTCCCAGCGCCATGCCCGCCGTGCCGCCCGCACTGAAGAGACTGGCCCACAACCCCCGCTTCTGGGGCGGACTGTTCAGGGCGACGTAGGCCGCGCCCGCCGGGTGAAAGAAGCCGCTGCCGAAGCCCGCCACCGCGACCAGCAGCATCAGCGCGCCGAACCAGGGCACGAAGCCCATCAGCGTGAGGCCCAGCCCGGTCATCAGGGGGCCGAGGGCGGCGGCGTAGCGGCGGTCCACCCGCTCGCCCAGAATGCCCAGCAGGGGTTGCAGCACACTGCTGGTGAGGCTGTAGACGCTGGACAGCAGAGTGACGGCGGCGATGCTCACGCCGAACTTGCCCTGCAAGGCGGGCGTCAGGGGCGTGAGCATCGCCCCGTAGGCATCGTTGATGAAGTGGCCCGCCGTGACCGCCACAGCGATGGCGGTGGCGTGGCGGGCGGCGGCCTGGGGCGAGACGGCTTGCATCGGCTTACCCTACGCCAGTCGCGGAGGCCTCTCTGGCGCGTCCAGCGGGCCGGGCCACCCCCTCCCCCGGCGGAACAGACCGGACCCGGTGACGTGAAGTTTTTAACAGAGTACGCTGGGGCATGAAGCTCGCGTTCCGGGATGCCGTGGCCCAGACTCTTCCTTCCGAGGCGCGGCTGCATGCCTGGCTGGCCGCGCTGCCGGGGCGCGACTGGGAGAACCTCGCCGGGCTGTTCGCGGCGGTCCTCCCCGAACTCGACGCCGTGCTGGCCCTGCCCGGGGGCCATCCCCTCGCCCACGCCCTGGCCCATGCGCGGGGCATTCCCGTGCTGGACGCGCTTTCCAGCCCCAGGCCGGAGATACCGGAGCAGCCAGCAGACTCCGCGCGGGCAGAGGTCGCGCTCGTGACCGGTTACCTCACGGACGGCCTGCCCGAACTCGAAGCCCTGCTGCGTGCCGAGCGGCGGGGCCTGCGGGTGCTGGCCGTGGCCTCCGCCATCGAACGGACCGACGCCCGGGGCCGCACCCGCCTGGAACTCCAGGCCCTGCCCGTCCAGGCCGCCGTGCAACTGGCCGAGACGCCGGGCGGCCTGACCTTCGAGCGCCGCACCCCGCGCCGCTGGCCCAAAGTTTCCTGATCCGGGCGGGCCGCCGTGGACGGGTTCTACCCCCGCCCGTCGGCCTTTCTACCGGCGTTGGTCCTCTCCCTACCGGTACGCCCGCAGCGCCCGTTCCTCAGCGGGCAGGCGGACCAGCAGCAGCAGGGCGGCATTCAGCACGCTGTAAGCCAGGGCCGTGCGCCACGCCCCGACCGCCAGCGGTGCCGCCGCCATCTCCAGCGCCACCACCGCATAGTTCGGGTGCCGCAGATACCGGAAGGGACCCCCCGTGACGCGCTCGCCGCCGGGAAGAATCAGAATCTTGGTGTTCCAGTAGCGCCCCAGGGTGCGAATCACCCAGGACCGCAGCGGCTGCGCCAGCACGAACAGCGCGAAGGCCAGCCAGTTCACCCGCCCGCGCGAACGCCGGCCTTCCAGCAGCAGGCACAGCATCCAGGCCGGGTGCAGCACGAAGAAGAGGGGATAGTGTTCCTGGCCGGACTCCACCGCGCCGTGTTCACGCGCCCAGTGTTCGTTGGCGCGCGCCACCCGCAGTTCGAGCAGGCGCTGCACGGTCAGGAAGGCGAAGATCAGGGGGGCGAGGGTGCGGGCCTTCACGTCAGGCAGCTTACGGGATGCCGCACGCAGAATGAGACCCGTCCGCCTGTTGGCCCGTCAGGCGGGTGACCGTTCCCGCCCCGCGACCGACCCAGCCGGAGCCGAGAGCCGCCGGAATCAAGGACGACAACCTGGCGGTTTCCTGCCTCCGATCACGGCGGTGGAGAGCTGAAGCCTCCCGCAGAAGTCCGGGACAGCGCGTTCAGGGACGCGGGGTTGACCCGGCATAGTTGACCCGGCGTCCCTGACTTCCGCGTTCTATGCCCCCGCCAGCAGCGCGTCGGCGGCGGCGTCCGCGTCGAGTTCGCCGCGCGCGACGCGGGCATAGAGGTCGCCGCTTACCGCGCGTGCGCGCTTCAGCACCCGGTCCTGCACCAGCGTCCGCACCTCGAACTCGGCGCGGCGTTCGCGGCGTTCGTGCAAGCCCTCCTCCCCCAGAAAGGCGCGGTGGGAGAGAATGGCGTCCACGATCTTGTCGAGGCCCTCCCCCTTGGCGGCGACGGTGCGGCGCACGGGCGCGAACCAGGTGTGTTCGTCGTGCTTGCCGAGGCCCTGCGCGGCCATCAGTTCGCGGACGGTGCGGTCCGCGCCGGGGAGGTCGGCCTTGTTCACGGCGATCACGTCGGCGATTTCCATGATCCCGGCCTTGAACGCCTGCACGCCGTCGCCCCCGGCGGGCGTGACCACCAGCAACGTGTGGTCGCAGGCGGCGGCCACGTCCACCTCCGACTGGCCCACGCCGACGGTTTCGAGAATCACCCAGTCGAAGCCCGCCCCCTCCAGCAGCGCCAGCACCTGCATGGTCCGCGCCGAAAGGCCCCCCAGCGCCCCCCGGCTGGCGAGCGAGCGCACGAAGACGCCCTCGTCGGCATGATGGCGCAGCATCCGGATGCGGTCGCCCAGGATCGCGCCACCCGAGTAGGGGCTGCTGGGGTCCACCGCCAGCACCGCGACCCGCTGGCCCTGGGCACGCAGGAACGCGATCAACGCGTCGGTGAGGGTACTCTTGCCGCTGCCGGGGCTGCCGGTCACGCCCAGGACAACGGTGCCGCCCGGTCCACGGGAGGCCGCCAGCTCGCGGGCCGCCCGCAGCAGGGGCCGCGCCGCGTCCAGGCCGCTCTCGGCCAGGGTGATCGCGCGGGCCAGGGCGCGCAGGTCGCCCGCACGGAAACGGTCTTCGAGGCTGTGGGCTGTGGGGGGTGGGCTGTTGGAAGTCATAGGCAGAAGTCAGCAGGCAACCGGAAGACGGAAGCGCCAGGGGAGGAAACCGGCAAGTCCCGGACGGAGGCGAACGGAACGCCTCACCTTAGCGCAGGGCACGCGCCCCCGCCTCTCCCACACCCTACACCCCACGACCCTCACGGGGCCTGCCCCAGCACGTCGTCCGCCTCGGTCGCCTCGATCAGGTTTTCCAGATGCGCGTCGTCGTTGAAGCCCAGCAGGGTGCCGCCGTTCTCGCCCAGCAGGACGCGGGTGATGCTGGTGTTGGTGACGCTGAGGCGCGCCCAGGCGTTCGGGGGCACGCCGCCCAGCGCGAGGCCCACCGCGACCCGCACCACGCCGCCATGCGTGAAGACCAGCACCCGGCCCCCGGCGTGGCGGGCACGCAGCACATCGAAGGCCGCGCCGCAGCGGGCAAAGAGGTCTTCCATGCTCTCGCCGCCGGGCCGCCGGGTGGCCCAGGGATCGGCGCGCAGGGCCGTCAGGTACCCGGCGTGCCGCGCCTCGATGTCGGCCAGCACCAGGCCGCCGAGTTCCCCGACATCGATCTCGCGCAGGCCGGGGTCGGGCTGCACCGCCGGGTGCCCACTCAACCGCTCGGCCACGATCTCGGCGGTCTGGGAGGCGCGGGTGAGGTCGCTGGAATACACGGCGTCGAAGTGCTGCCCGGTCAGGCGCTCGGCCAGGGTGGACGCCTGGAGAATGCCGACGTGGCTGAGCGGCACGTCGGTCTGCCCCTGGTAGCGTCCGTCGGCGTTCCAGGTGCTCTCGCCGTGCCGCACGACCCAGAACTCGGTCGCGGTCCGGCGGTCGGGCGCGACGAAGCCGGTGGGAGGACGCCGCTGGGTCAAGGCGTGCCCTCGCCCGAGAAGGTCACGCCCTGCCCCCGGACCATTTCCCCGATCACCCAGGGCGATTCGCCCGCGCCGCGCAGCGCCGCCAGGGCCGCTTCCCGCTGCGCGGCAGGCACGATGAACAGGAAGCCCACGCCCATGTTCAGCGCGCGGAACGCTTCCCGGCGCTCCACCTCCGCCCGCCGCACGATCAGCTCGAAGAGGGGCGGCACCGTCCACGAGGCCGTGTCCACCCGCATCCCCACACCTTCCGGGAACACGCGCGGCGGGTTGTCGATCAGGCCGCCGCCCGTGATGTGGCCCATGCCGCGCACGTCCACGCCTGCCCCCGCGAGGGCGCCGAAGGCGTTCAGATAGGCGCGGTGCGGCACAGTCAGCAGGTCTTCGAGCCGCTCGCCGTTCAGGTCGGCGCGGGCCTCCTGCCAGTCCAGCTCGTCCAGAGCGAGGCGAGCCAGGCTGTAGCCGTTGGTGTGCAGCCCGGCGCTGGGCAGGGCGATCACGGCGTCGCCGGGCTGGATGCGCGCGCCGTCGATCAGGTGCGGGCGGTCCACCACGCCCACGATGGTCCCCACGATGTCGAGTTCGCCCTCCACGTACACGCCGGGCATCTCGGCGGTCTCGCCGCCCAGCAGGGCCACGCCCAGCGCCTCACAGGCCCCCGCCGCGCCGGTCACGACCTCGGCCACCCGCTCGGGCCAGAGTCTCCCCATCGCCACGTAATCGAGGAAGAAGAGGGGCCGCGCGCCCTGCACCAGGATGTCGTTCACGCAGTGGTTCACGATGTCCGCGCCCAGGCCGGAAAAACGCCCGGTCCGCACCGCGACCTTGGTTTTGGTGCCGACGCCGTCGGTAGAGGCGACCAGCACGGGGTCGGCCATCGCCCCGAACGCGGCGCGGAACAGGCCGCCGAAGCCCCCGATCCCGCCCAGCACGGCGGGCGTGTGCGTGCGCGCCACCGCGCCCTTCATCAGGGCGACTGCCCGGTGCCCCGCGTCGATGCTCACGCCTGCCCGCTCATATGCCGACGTGCCCGCAGGGGCCGCGTCCGTCTTGCCTTGCGTCATGATCCTCCCGGAAAGTGCCTCAGCCCGTGCCTCGGCATGAGGCCCCCCGCGCAGGGCGGGTCCGTGCGGCAGTTTACCCGACTCGCCGGGGGGTCAGGCTCCGGCGTCCGGCTCCGGCAGCGGGGCGGTCCGGCGGGCCAGCCACCAGCGGAAGGCCGCCACCAGCGCCACCAGCGCGGACAGCAGCCCCACCCCCCAGGCCAGGCGGTGCGCGTTGCCGCTGAGCCACACCACCAGCGCCGTCACCGGCAGCGCCCCGGCGGCGGTCGCCAGCAGGAAGGGCCGGAAGGGCATCCGCGCCGCCCCCGCCACCAGATTCATCACGTCGGCGGACAGCACCGGCATCAGGCGCACCATCAGCACGCCCTGCACGCCGTGGCGCGTGGCAAAAGCGTGGGCCGCATTCCGGGCGCGTTCACCCGCCAGCGTCCGCACCAGCGTGTCCCCCACCGCCCGCCCCAGCCCGTACCCGGCGGCGGCGCCCAGCAGCACGCCGGCGTACACGATGAAAAAGCCCTCGACCGGGCCATACGCGCGGGCGGTCACGGCGATCATGACCAGGGCGGGCAGCACCGGCAACACCGCCTGCACCACGAAGCCGAGAATCAGGGCCAGCGGTCCCGCCCACCCCAGCCCCGCCACGAAGGCGTGGGTCACGGCGGGGGCGCTGGAGGGG
>NZ_JHAC01000039.1:0-35000 GCF_000599865.1 Deinococcus phoenicis
GGCTCCGTGTCGTCTTAGCGGTGCTCGCCCATAACCTCACCAGGCCCTAAACGGCGTTTCCAGTTGAGCTGCACCGAGGTGGCCGCCGCGTTCAGCGCGGCGCACCAGCAGAGCGCCGAGCAGCTCGCGGCCGAGTTCGAGGTCGAGATGGTCAAGACCTGGCACACGCGAATAGACGGGCGCGAGCGCGACGAACACCGAGCGATGGACGGGGAGACGGTGCCGATCGACGAGCCGTTCAGCAACGGGCTGATGCAGCCGGGGGAGCCGAATTGCAGGTGCGTGGTGACGTACGTGGCAAAAGTGCCGTGAGGGGTGATTGAATGGGGGACGTGGACTGGCGTGAACTCACTAACACACAGTTTGTCCCCCGTAACGACTATGGGGGGGCGGACTTTCACTTGGGCTTAATTACGTGCGCTTACTGCGATACGAGGGGTAGCTTTGACAAAGAGCTTGAATCCCAGCGCACACAAACAGGAGGGCGCTTTGTTGAAACGACTTGGTTGACCTTGAAATGTCAAGCGTGCTCAAACCGCACCTTTATTACTCATGGCCCTCATAGCTATTCTGGTGTGGATTACGTACAGTTCCCACGTCCAATAGGTGCGAGCAGCGTAAATGAGGCCGTTCCGCCCGTACCTGCCCGTTTCTACGTACAGGCTCAGGAGAATATCCGCACCAAGAGTTGGGACGGGGCGATCCTCCTCGCACGTAGCGCCCTTCAGGCAGTTACCCGAGGTTTCGAGGCGCAGGGGAGAAACCTGGCGGCAGAGATTGATGATCTTGCAGAGCGCAAGCTTATTGTTGCTTCTATGAGAGATTGGGCGCACCAAGTCCGGGAGGTAGGTAATGACAGCGCTCATCCCCGTGAGACGGATACTCCGCCCACTGAAGAAGACGCACGCGAAATCGTCGAGTTCACTGGACTAATGCTGCACTTGCTGTATGTCCTGCCTGCCAGGATCGAGCAACAGAAGCAACGTCGAGAGTAAGAAATCAATTCAACAGCCGCCCTCCAGAGGGCGGTTTTCTCTTGCCCAAGGAGGTGAGACAGCATGACCAAGAGCAACACGAAAGACCTCGTTGAAACCAAGTCCCTCACCATCGAGGTGAAGGCCGAGGGCGAGGGCATCATCACGGCTTACGCCGCCGCGTTTGGCAACACCGACAGCTACGGCGACGTGATCCAGCGCGGCGCGTTCGTCAAGACCGTGAGCGAGCGCAAGGACAAGATCAAGGTCCTCTACAACCACGACTACTACAGCCAGTTGCCGGTGGGGAAGCCCGTCAGCCTGGTCGAAGACAGCTACGGCCTGCTGACCAGCACAAAGATGAGTCAGACCCAGATGGGCCAGGACATCTACACGCTGGCGCAGGAGGGCGCGCTGGACAGCATGTCTATTGGGTACAGCGCCTACAAAGCCGAGTATCCGGATGACGACGCTTCCCGGCAGTCGGGCATCTGGCGCGTCATTACCGAAGCCAAGCTCTACGAGTATTCGTTCGTTCCCTTCCCAGCGAACGAGGGCGCGGTGATCACCGGCATCAAGTCCGGCGCCGACCTGGAACGCGAGATACGCCGCTGGAAGGCCATCACCGAAGTCAACCTCTCCACGAAGGCGGGGCGGGTCCTCTCTGCAGCGAACGCGAAGAAGATCCTCTCCGCCCTTACCGAACTTCAAGACCTTGTTTCCGCAGCCGGGTTGGACGAAGCCGCCGATGAGGGCACTTCGGACACGTCCACTGGGGATACCAAGAGCCGCCGCGAGCCGCCCGCGCACTCGCCGCTGCTGTCCGCGCTGCAATCGAAAGCTTGCACGCTCGACACCGAAGGCCGCAAGTCCAGCATCCTCGCTGACCTGCGGAAGTTCGGTGCATCCCTCGGAGGGAACCCATGACAAAAACCCACCTGCCTGCCATCACCCTCGCCCGCCTCGCTGCCTCTATGAGCGAGGCTTTTTCCGGCCCCGCAATGAGCGGCAGCATGTTCGGCGGCGCTGGCGTGCCGCTGTTCGACGATGCCGACCCGACCCCGCACGTGATGGCCGAGCTGAAGCGCATCGAGACGGGCCTGAAGAGCCACCTCGACACCCAGATCAAGGAAATCAAGGCCAACGGTGAGACCAGCAAGGAAACGCGCGAGGAAATCACCAAGCTGGAGAAGAAGTACGACGACCAGGTGCAGAAGGTCCACGACCTGGAAGTGAAGCTGGGCCGCCTGGATATGGGGGGCGCGAGCCGTCACGAGGTCAAGACCGCCGGGCAGCGCTTCACCGACAGCGACGAGTTCAAGGCCTTTGCCGAGCGCAAGAGCGGCGAGGCCCGCTTCGAGGTCAAGGCCCTGACCAGCGACGCGGGCAGCGTGGGCACCCTGATCCAGCCCCAGCGCCTCACCGAGATCATCCGCCCCCAGGTACGCGCCGACCACGTGCGCGACATCATCCGTGTGGGCAACACGACCAGCAACGCCATCGAGTACCCGCGCGAGACGCTGTTCACCAACAACGCCGCGCCGGTCGCGGAAGGGCAGCTCAAGCCCGAGAGCAACCTGAAGTTCGACACCATGACGGTGGGTGTGAAGACCATCGCGCACTGGGTCCCGATCAGCAAGCAGGCGCGCGACGACATCCCCATGCTCACCTCCTACGTGGACGGTCGCCTGGTCGAGGGGCTGCACATCGTCGAGGACCGCGAGCTGCTGTATGGCGACGGCACCGGTGAGCACCTGTTGGGCCTGATTCCCCAGGCCAGCGCCTACAACCGCCGCAAGTCGGGTGACACCGCTATCGACACGCTGCGCCGCGCCCGCACCCAGGTGCGCCTGGCCGAGTACCAGGCGGACGGGATCGTGCTGAACCCGGCGGACTGGGAAGACATCGAGCTGGAGAAGGGCAGCGACGGGCGCTACATCTGGGTCAGCGTCGTGGTCGGTGGCGAACAGCGCCTGTGGAAGATGCCGGTCATCGAAACCACGGCCATCACGGAAAACGACTTCCTGGTCGGGGCCTTCGGCATGGCCGCGCAGATCTTCCTGCGCGAGGACGCCACGGTGGCGATCAGCGAACACGACCGCGACAACTTCGTGCGGAACATGCTCACGCTGCGCGCAGAAGAGCGGCTGGCCCTGGCCGTGTTCCGCCCGCAGTCCTTCGTTCACGGCGAGTTCGTCACCACACCCTGAGCCGTCATCCCAACCCGGGCAGTCCTGAGGGGCTGCCCTTTCTTCTGGAGGAGGCATGAAATACCCCGTACTCAGGACGTTTGTGGACAGTGTGAGCGGCGAGCGCAAGGTGCCCGGCGACAAGGTATACGGCACCGTGGAAGCCGACGACCAGCGCGCGAAGGAGCTGGCCCGTAACGGCCTGATCGAGCTGAAGCCCGCTGAACCCAAAGGGGGGACTGATGGCAAGTCTGGTAAGCCCGCCAGCAGCAAGCCCGCTGACAAGTGACCAGCTCGCCGCCTCCGAAGCCCTGATTGCGGCCCAGTTGGGCGTGCCGACCCTAGAACGCACCCAGGAGGCCGAGAGCGGCACAGTGGGGTCCTCGGGCCTGATTGCCCTCTCCAGGCCCGCCGTGAGCGTGCAGAGCCTCACCCTGGGGGGTGCCCCGGCGGCGGGCATCCTGCGCTCTCCCTGGACGCTGGACGTGTCCGCCCTGGTGCGGCCCTACGGCGGCGGCACGTGGGGCGGCACGGTGATCAGCACGCCCTACACGGTCACGTACACGGCAGGCTGGACGGCTGAGGACCTGCCACCGGGTATCCGGCAGGCCATCCTCACGGCGGCAGAACTGGGCGCGGCGGTGCCGGTGGGCGTGAGGAGCGAGAGCATGGGGCCGGTCAGCCGGACCTACAGCGAGGCGAGCACCCTCTCGCCCGACGTGCTGGCCCTGCTGCGGCCCTGGCTGCCGCTGAGGTTCTAGGTGCGGCTCTCGCCCGGGATGCTCACGTCCACCTGTCAGGTGCTCGCGCAGGTGAAGGGGCCGCCCGACCGTCTGGGGCAGAGCGTCACGACCTGGCAGCCGCAGGGCCAGCCGGTGCCGTGCGCGGCGTTCCCGGCGAGCGAACGCACTCTGCGTCGCGCCGGGCTGCTGGGCGTGAAGGTCAGCAAGGAGGTGTACTTGAACGGCATCGATCTCAACCCGGCTAGGCACCGCTTGGTCGTGGACGGCGTGACGTACACCGTCACCGACGTGCAGGAATGGGACGGGTACACGTTGGCAATGGTGGTGAGCGTGTGACCCGGCTGAATCACACCCGCGCCGCCGCGCAGCAGCTCGCCAACAAGCGGGCGGCCCTGCGGGCGCAGGAGTTGCGGACGGAGATCATCACGACCCTCAGCCAGCCGGGGCGGGGTCGGACGTACACCGACAAGTTCCTCATGGTGGGGGGGCAGCCTCTCCCCATTGGCGGGAAGCGCAACAAGCCGCACACGGCCAGCGCGCCCGGTGATCCGCCTGCCGTGGACTCTGGCGACCTCCGCAACAGCATCGGCGTGCAGAAGATCAAGGACGGGCATTACCGGGTCGGAACCAACAAAAAGCACGGCGTGTACATGGAATTCGGTACACGGAAGGTGGCCGCCCGTCCCTGGCTCCGCCCCTCCCTGGAGAAGCTGAGGTCTCGCCGTGGCTGACCTCCTCTCCGCCCTCGCCGATGCCCGCGCGGCCCTACTGGGCATCCCGAACGCGCCGCCCGTGCTGCTACCTGGTGACGAGGACCCCGACACCCCCGAGGTGATCGTCCTCGACTGGGTGAGCAACACCGGCCTACCCCAGTACGGCGGCACCCCCACCAGCAAGCGTGTGCAGGTCACCGCCTACGCGGCCACCCTCGCCCGCGCCCTGGAACTCTCGGAACAGGCCCGCACCGCTATGCGCGAGGCGGGCTTCGGCTTTCTCGCTTCTCGTCCCGCTCCTGACCCCGATGCCATCGGCGTGATCAGCGAGCACCGGAGATAACCATGACTCAATACGACGCTGTGTACGGTGAAACCTCCAAGTTCCGCTACCTGGTGCTGGCCGCAGCCACCACCACCCGCCCCGCTGACTTCAACGCCGCCGCGCTGCCCCTGCCCGAACTGTCCACCACGGACATGCCTGCGCAGGTCAGCACCAAGACCGATACGCCCCCCAAGGTGTACGGCTCGCCCGCCGCTGGGACCGCCGTTACCTGGCAGAAGCCCCGGCCCGACACCGGAAGCTGGACGGCCGCCCTCTCCGGCAACGTGCTGCCCACCAAGGCCGAGCGCACGAACATGCAGACCATGTATGCCGCCCTCGGCAAGTACGTGTGGATCGAGCGCCAGATGAACACCGACGACACCTGGGAAGGTGGGTGCGCTCTCGTCACCAGCACCGGCAAGCCGATCCCGGCGGACGGGTATGTGACGTTCAGCCTGGGTCTGACCGGCTATGGGCCGAAGTACAACGACACCGCCACCATCCCGGCCCCCTGATGGAACTGATCGCCACCTCGCGCCGTGAGGGCGCGCCGGTGGCCTGCGCGTATGGAGCGTCCCTCGTCGACGGGGGACGCTCTCTCCGTTGCGGGCTGCTGTTCGTCATGCGCGGCCAGAAGTCCCGCACGTTCACCATGCGCGACCCCGACACCAAAACCAGACACCGCGTGCGTCTGCCCAAGGAACTGCTGGGCCAGAAAGGCCACGCGCGGATTTCCCGCGTCACCCTGGAGGTTTTGCCATGACCCTGACCCTCGACATCACCGGCTCGAAGAACATCGACCTGAACATTCCGCTGCCCGCCAAGACGAAGAAGAAGCTGGAGGGGCAGGACATCCCGGCACCGGAGGCCGTCACCCTGCACCTGGAGGAGGCCAGCCTCAGCGAGCGTAAGCGCTACAGCCAGAAAGAAGCGCTGGCGCGGGCGCAGGCGAACACTGAGGGGTTCCTGGCCGAGCTGATCATGCTGAGGGCCGCCGAAGGCACGGACGAGCGCGTGGTGCGGGCGATGGTTGACGACATGACGGCCACTGCCGCCGCCCAGATCACCCACGCCTGCATGCATGGTGAACTCCCAAACGCCGAGGGGGCGAAGAAGCCCTAGACCCCGACTGGGAGGTTCTGCCTCCCGATCTTGGCCCCCGGCGCACACAGGCTCTCCTGGCGCACCTGTACGGCCTGCACCCCTGGGACATCGAGCGGCTCACCGAAACGCAGCTCCGGGCGTACCTGGGGGAGGCGAACTGGGTGCTGTACCTGCGCGACCGCGCAATGAGGGACTACCACTTCATGAAGGTGGATAAGAAGGCTCTGGCGGAAGCAGACCTGTCCAGCAACCCTGACCCAGTGGACGTGAAGGCGCGGGAACGGTTCCTGTCGGTCTATGACCTGCCGGAATACCGGAGCAAGAAGATCACCAAACGCGCCGCGCAGGACCTAAAGCGGGCGTTGAAGAAACGGCGCGTGCCCGCGTGGGTGCTCGCCGTCGCGCCGCCGCTGGCGGAGATCGAAGAACTGGCAGGTGAGAAATGACATCAGGCGGCGGAGTGGGCGGGCAGGTCGACACGCTCTACATCGACATTCTCGCGAGGGTGGATAGCCTGGAGCGCAGCCTGCGCGATGCCGAGCGTGTCGCGGGCCAGAGCGGGCAACGGGCCGGGGAGCAGTTCGGTGAGGGCCTACGCCGCAATAGCGAGGGCAAGCTGATCGACGCCAAGGGCCGCTTCGTGAAGGAGGGCCAGGAGGTTGGGGAAGCCGCCGGGCGTGCCGCTGGCCGTTCGTTCGGCCTGCACTTCAGCAACGAGGCCAAGCAGAGCAGTGAGCGGTTCCTCGGCATCCTCGCCGGGCTGGGTGCGGCGGCAGGCAGCGCAGGCATCGGCTTGGTCAAGCTCGCCGGTAACGCTGAGCAGGCGCAGACTGCCTTCACCACCCTCCTGGGGAGCGGAGAAAAGGCTAAGACGTTCCTGGCCGACCTGGCCCAGTTCGCGGCTCACACCCCATTCGACTTGGTGGGATTGCAGGACAGCGCGAAGAAGTTGCTGGCCTTCGGCTTCCAGGCGCAGCAGGTCATTCCGATGATGACCGCTATCGGGGACGCCGTGGGCGCCCTGGGCGGGGGCAAGGACGTGCTGGACGGCGTGACGCTCGCTCTCGGCCAGATGCAAGCCAAGGGCAAGGTATCCGCCGAGGAGATGCAGCAGCTCGCGGAGCGGGGCATCCCCGCCTGGCAGATGCTGGCGGACAGGATCGGGGTCAGCATCCCCAAAGCCATGAAGATGGCCGAACAGGGGGCTATCAGCAGTGCCCAGGCCATCCCCGCGATTCTGCAAGGGATGACCGACAAGTTCGGCGGCGGGATGGAGGCGCAGAGCCGGACCCTCCTCGGCATGGTGTCCAACACGCTGGACACCATGACGCAGGCGGGGATTGCCGCCGGGCAAGCCATCGTCGAGGCCCTGGACCTCAAGAGCGTCCTCTCCGGCGTGAACGACGTGCTGGGTGGCCTGCCCGACATGCTGAAGAAGCTCGACCTCAAGCAGTGGGCGAAGGACAACAGCACCGCCATCGCCGCTGTCGGTGGGGCCATCGTCGCCATGCTGGTGCCCGCCCTGATCGCCGGGGCCTCTGCCGCCGTCGCCTTCATCGCGCCCCTGTTGCCCTTCGCGGCGGCGGGGGCAGGTATCGTCCTGGTGCTCAAGAGCATGGGCGTCTCGCTGGGCGACGTGCGGGCCGGGTTCGAGCAGGCCGGGCGCGTGCTGGCCCCAGTGCGGGACACCCTGCTGGACCTGGGGCGCGACCTGCAAGCCCGGCTGATGCCCGTCTTCGGGATGCTGGGCGATATGGCCCACGCCGGGTTCGAGATGGTCCAGCAGGTCTTCCAGCGGGTGCTGCTGCCCATCTTCGAGATGCTCGCCCCCCATGTGCGGCCCCTCTTGCAGGCGGCAGGCAGCGCTTTCATGGACTTCGCGGCCATGGTGAAGGACGCCTTCCTGTTCGTGCAGCGCACGGTGCAGACCGTCCTGATCCCGGTCTTCGAGAAAATCTGGCCGGTGATCGGACCGATCCTGGGCGGGATTCTGGACGGCGCGACTGTCATCCTGAATGCCCTGGGCGAGACCTTCCGCCGGGTGGGGGCCGTACTGCGCGGCGACTGGGCCACCGCCTTCGGGGACATGCAGACCACCTTCGAGGGGTTCGGGGACAGGCTGGACCAGACGGCCCAGAACATGGCGCAGAAGGTCATCGACACCGGGAAGAAACTGGGCACCTACATCTGGGAAGGGTTGCAAGGGGCGCTCGACGGCCTGCAAGCCCTGATTCTGGACGCCCTCGCCAATGCGATTGAGGCCCTGCCGCAACTGCTCCCCGCCGTCCTGCAACCGTTTGCGGGGCAACTGGCAGGCACCGCCCGCCGCGCCGCCGACCGCAACGCGCGGGACGCGGTCACGCACTACAACAATGCCGGGAACGTATACGCCACGCCCTTCGGGCCTCAGCTCGGAGGCCAGGCCAACACGAATATCCCGGAGGAGTCCGGCAAGTTCGGCTTCGCCTTCATCTCTAGCCTGGCGAGCGTCTTCAGGAACGACCCGCGCGTGGCCTCGGACTGCGCCATCATCGCCTACGAAATCCTGAACAAGCTGGGCGTGAAGGTGAAGGGTTCGGCGGTCCAGAACGCCAACGTGGCCGTTTTGGAGAAGAATGCCCTGGCTTCCGGCTTCCAGAAGGTGGACGGGCAGGAAATCCGCCCCGGCGACCTGGTCGTGTGGACATCCGGCAACGGGAAAACCTATGGCGTGTCCAGCGGGAAGCACGCAGGCGTCGTGACGGGCTTCGACGGCAAGGGCAACCTCAAGATTATCGAGAACCCCGGCACGCAGGCGAACGGGCGGGACGGCATCACCCAGGTCGTCAGCATGTACGACCGGCAGAACGCTGTCTATTACCGGGCGCCCACCTCGCCCTTCGCGGCGCCCGTCACCCAGCAGCCCAAGACGAATCCTGGCGCTGCTACGCCCAGCATCAACAGTGTGTTTCCAGGCGGCGGGAACGCCGCGCCGTCCGCCGAGGACCAGAAGACCTACAACCTCACCCTCTCCGACTGGAACAAGCTGAAGGAGAAGGCCCTCGACCTCTCCCGGCGACTCGCGAAGGCGGAAGAGGACCGCAACTACACGGCCCAGCTCCAGATTCAGGCCGAGATTCGCGGCTGGGAAGGTAGCAATGACGCCCGCAAGGGGGCCATCGGCTTCGCGCAGAAGATCGTCGCAGAACAGGAAAAGATCAAGCCCGTCGCAGGCCCCATCACCACCGCGCAGATCACCAAGGCGCAGCAGCTCGTGGCCGCGCTGGACGCCGCGAACAAGAGCCATGACCCCCGGAAGATCGACGCGGCGAAAACCGCGATGGACTCGTGGTCGAAGGCCAGCGAAGGCAACGCCCGCGCCCTCTCCGCCGTCCAGTCGGCCCAATCCGGCCTGAACAAGACCAGCGGCGATTATGTGGCGACCACACGTGATTTCCAGCGGTACGGCAACCAGGCGCTGCAACTGATCAAGGCGCAGGAGGCGGCTCAGAAAAGCGGCTCAGCGCAGCAGATCGCTGCTGCTGACGCGGCTGTCCGTTCGTTCGAGGGGCAGGGCAAGGCCCAGGCGTCGGTGCTGGCTGCTGAGCGGTCGGCCTACCAGAGTCGCCAGCAGCTCCGCCAGAAAAACGACGCCGATGCCAAACGTGCCCAGGACGAGGCCCAGCGCAACGCCGAGGCGGCCAGCCGCCAGGCTGACCAACTGGCCAGCCGTTCTGCGGCCAGCGCGACCGAGGCGGCGCAGATCAGGGGGCGCGAGCTGCGCCGCTCCCGTGATGAGGCAGTGAAGGCGGCGGGGGACGATCTGGAAAGGGTGCTGGCCGTGCAGCAAGCCTTTGGCCCCAGGATCGAGGCGGCCGCCCGTGCCGAGGCGGAAGCGACCCTCTCGGCCCGCAAGCAGGGCAACACCCGTTGGAAGGAGGAACAGGAAACCCAGGCCCGCTCGACGATCAAGGATCAGGGTGCCCTTGCCGTCCGCCTGAACGAGATCGAGGACGGGTGGCGCACCGAGAACAGCAACGCCTACCGCGCCTACTACGCGGCCCTGGGCACGGCGGCAGGTGAGTCGGCCAGCACCATCGAAGCCGCTGCCCAGCGCGTGGCCGACGCGTCCAGCAAGCAGGCGCAGGACACCTACGCGGCCACCCGGCAGTGGAACCTCGATACGCTGGGGGGCCGCACCGATGAAGGCCTGCTGAGGCTCTACGACGAGGCCAGCGCCCAGCGCGACACCGAACTCATGGAAGCGGTGGCCGCCGAGATCGGGCGGCGGGTGGAGGCGCTGAACGCGCGGATTCTGGAGAGCGACCAGGAACTGTCGCGCCAGCGTATCCAGCTGATCCACGACGAATTCACCGAGGGCGAGGAGGGCGCCGGCTCCTACGCCGACACCCTCTCCATGCTCACGGGCATCCTGCAAGAGGCCATCGGCCAGGGCATCGACCCCCGGCAGAGCGGCTTCGTGCAACTGCTGGACACCTACATTCAGAAGGGAGGCGAGGCGGCACAGGCTGCCCAGTACGTCAAGGACAACCTGGACCAGCTCCTCGCGGCGGGCGGGGCGACCGATCTCGGCACCATCGCCTTCCGGGGCGCTCAGGCGCTCATCGCGGCGAATGCCCGGAACAATGCGCCGCTGCCTGTTGAAGGCGTCACGCTGGAACAAAGCACCGCGAACACTCTGGGCGGGCAGCTCGTCAGCGACGTGTTCCAGGGCAGTGAGCTGGAGCAGCTGGAGGCGGCCATACGTGCCAGCCTGTCTGACACGTTCAGCGATATCGGTGCCCAGGGCCGTGAGGATTTCTGGGCACGGTTCGGGGAACTGAGCAGCAGCACCGAGTTTGATGCGGCGGTGAAGGGGCTGAGTAGCCCGGAGCTGTACCGGTTCATCACCCTGATTGGGGACGCGCCGGAGTGGGCCGACCTGAAGGCCAAGCTGGAACACCAGTTTGCCAGCCTGGTCGTGCTGCCCGCCCCTGACCCCTCGAAGCTGGAGCAGACCCTGGAAGGCATCTCCGGCAAGATCGATGAGGCCAGGAAGGGGCTGGACGCAGGCACCCTCAGCACCGAGGACTACAACGCTGTGGTGCGCGACCAGCAGGAGGCGCTGCTCGCCCTGCTGGTCAACCTGTCGAAGATGGGGCCGGAGTACGCAGATGCGGCGGAAAGCGTCCGCCTGCTGCTGGGGGCGACCACCGCGGCCATCGTCCCCACCCAGGACCTGGGCGAGACGCTCGGCACGCTGGGCGATGAGAAGGCCGTGTCGGTCACGGCGCAGCTCCAGAAGCTCGTGCAGGGCTTTCAGGAAGGGGGCGTTACCTCCGAGGAGTTCCGGGCCGAGGTCCTGAAGATGCTGCCCGTGCTGGAAAAGCTGGCGCTGGCAGCAGAGGCAGCGGGGAGGCCCGACCTGGCTGAAGGCTACCGGGCCATGGCGGCGGAACTGCGCGGGCTGGGCGGCAGTGGCCTCAAAGCCGCTGAGAACCTGGAGAAGCTCGACAAGCTCAAGAGCAAGGTCGCCCAGGTGGGTGAGGTCGTGCAGCAGGTGTTCGGCCTGTTTGGAGCCGACAACGAAACCATGCAGGGCATCGGGCAACTGACCTCGGCGGCCACCGGCGCGGTCGAGGCGTTCGCCAAATTTTCCAGCGGCGACTTCCTGGGCGGGATCTCGGCCGCCCTGGGGGCCGTGATGAACCTGGGGCAGGCCATCGACAATATCGACCCGGGTATCCGCGCCTGGAAAAAGAGCTTGCTGGAGGTGGCCGAGGCCGAGAAAAAGGTCGCGCAGAACGGGGCAGGCATGTTCAAGAACGTGTACGCCGAGGCCCTGAGGGCCGACGCGGCGGCGCGCGAAAAGCTCGCGGGGAGCAACTTCTTCACCCGGCTCTGGTGGGGCCTGACGGGCACGGGTCCCCAGGTGATGAGCGATGCGGCGGCCAAGTTGCAGGTGAGCGCCGC
The DNA here is from genome assembly GCF_000599865.1 of Deinococcus phoenicis. Lineage (GTDB taxonomy): Bacteria > Deinococcota > Deinococci > Deinococcales > Deinococcaceae > Deinococcus > Deinococcus phoenicis. The sequence continues at coordinate 12,001 of NZ_JHAC01000039.1, forward strand.
CGAGATTTTCGGCCAGGTGGGGGAAACCATCAGCAGCACGCTGGAAAGTTCCCTCATGAATGCGTTCGAGATGGGGGACTGGTCGGGGGTCGAGGGGGCCTTCGAGAAGTCGCTGAACTCCCTGGTCGCCCGGATGGCCCTCAAGGCGATCATCGTCAGCAGCGGGCTGGAAGAGAAGATCAAAGCCTACGCGGACGCGCGTGCGAAGGCGCTGGAGGACGGCGCCATCAGCACGTCCGAGCAACAGTTCCTGGACTCGCTGATGGCCGACATCCGCAGCGGCACGAAGAGCATCGAGGAGGCGTGGAGGGCCACGGCCACCCAATTGCCGGGATACGGGCAGGGCGCGCCGGAGGCTCCCCCCACCGGTTCCCTCGCTGCCCTTCAGCAGGAGATCAGCGACCTCCAGCAGAAGCTCTCCCTCGCCACCACCGACCAGGAGCGCCAGCGCATCCGCTCGGAGATCGAGGCGAAACAAGCCGAGCTGGACCGCCTGAACGGCCAGGTCGAACAGCAAAAGAAGGCCGCGCAGGGCAGCATCGCGGAACTGCAACAGCAGCTCAGCCAGCTCCAGGACCGCTACAACAACGCGACCACTCAGGCTGAGCGTGACCGGCTGCGGGGCGAGATCGACGCTCTACAAACCCGCATCAAAGTCATGCAGGGGGAAAAGAGCATCTCTCTGGGCACGGTAGACACCTCGACCATCAAGTTCGAGATGCCTGCCAGCATTACGGCCAGCTACAACTTCGACATCCTGGGGACGCTCGCCAACAGCGTGACCCAGCTCGCCACGGCCATTCCGTCGTGGCTGACCCAGATGAACACCAGCGGCCAGGCGCACCTCGAAGCGGGCGCACGGCAGCTCGCGGCGGTGGACCGCCTGGAACGTCTGCTGAGCCGCAAAGACCTCGATTGGGGGGGACTCCGATGAACATCACCGCAGGCAAGGGCGGGCAGGCATGGCGGCCTGCCCGCCTCTTTTTCGAGGCGCATGACGCGCCGCCATTTGGCGTGCCAGACGAGACATTCGGGGCGGCGGCCATCACCGTGCAGCTCAGCTATGGCCCGCTCGGCACTCTCAGAAGCGGCAACATTGGCATGTCCGAAGTGCCTGCAACCTGGGCAGGTCAGGCATGGCCGCGCATGATCCGTGTGCAGTTGGAGAGTGAGTTGGGAACGGGCTACATCGCGGCGGGCATCGCGGAGGCGGCCACCGTGCGGCAGGGCGAGCTGAGCGACATCCCCCTCGTCGGTCTGGAGACGACGTACCTGGGCCGTCCGGGCGACAGCAGCGCAGCGCTGAACGGTGCGGGGTTTACGCCCGGTGGGGCCCGGGCCTTCGGCGTGCCCATGCCTGCGCCGGACGGCACGAAAACACGCCAGCAGGCCGTGGACGATGCCCTGGAACCGTACCCGAACGCTGAGGCCGGGGTGACGGCGGACCTGACCGGGGTGATCGGGCGGCCCGAGTCGGCCACCCCCGCCGTCTATACCCTCGACAGCCGCGCCTATGGCCTGCGTTCGCTGGGATGGACCGTGACGGATTACGTGACGGACGCAACGTACCAGGCTGGGCCGGAATGGCCGCTGCACACCTACAGCCGCTCCGACGTGCCGCCGCTCGCCCCTCGCCGCTCGGCGGTCATCACGCTGGACCCCATGACGGAGACGGTGGAGGAGGTCACGGCGGCAACGACCGTGGGGGGGATCGACGTGATGGTCCCCGTCGAGGGGCTGGACGCCGGGCACACGTGGATTGTCCGCCTCGGCTATCCCGTGGACGTGGGGCAGCGCCCGGTCGAACGCGGGCCGCTGCGGGCGCTGGCGCTGCGGCTGAACTTCACCGCCGAGCGGCGCACCCCCGACCCGGTGAACCTCACCCTCCGGATCAAGCGGGCGAACGGCACCGACTTCTTCCTGCCCGCGACGCCCGTCACGCTGTCCGGAGTCGGGAGCTACACCTACACCCTGCCACCGGAGTTGTGGGGGCCGGACGCGCGGGCATCGGGCGGCTGGGTGCAGGACGTGTGGGTGTACCTCGGCGGCTCCTACCCTGCGGGGACGGCGCCAGCCAACCGCAACAGCCTGGCGCTGAACAGTGCCCAGCTGGTCGCCAGCCGCGAATATGAACGCTCGCGGAACGTGGTCATGCCGCCGGGCTGGATGCCCTACGCGGTCGGCCCCACCTGGGAGTTCACGCTGCCCGGTGTGCACGTGCCGCCCCTTCGGGTGGACGGCCTGCCTGGTGGCCTCTCGCAACACGTGGCGGGCGCCGTGGTGACCTGGGACCAGGGGGAGGCCAGCACGCGCCTCCTCACGGCGGCCCTGCCCTACCGCGGACAGCGGAGGCGGGCATGAGCGAGAGGTACGCCCTGGTGGACACAGCGGGCGTCGCCGTCGCGTTGCCGCCCGATACTCGCCCTGGCACCCACAGCGCCGCGGCCCCCGCCATCAGGCTGGAACGGGCACGCGGCTACACCGAGTTCTCGCGCATCGACGACCGTCTGGGCACACCTCAGCCGGTGGTCCTGACCTGGCGGGAGGAGGCGGCCACAGAGGCTGAGCTGGAAGCACGGCTGCGGATGTACCGCTCGGCCGCGCGCACGGCGGTGTGGCTGACCCGGGCAGGCCGCTCGGCACTGCCCGTGCTGGGGGGGCACCTGGACAGCCGGCCCGTGCAGGACGAGTACAGCAACGTCGCGGATGTGACCCTCACCCTCGCCCCTGGCACCACAGCGGCGAGTGGCACCGATGGACAGGAGGTGGTCTGGTAGATGGCAGATTTGAGAGTGATCGGCAGTCCTGTCGTGCAGGGCGGCGTGCCGGACGGCGTGACCCTGCGGATCGAGTACCCGGCCCAGTACAGCGACGTGCTGGGCCGCGCAGCAATAGCGGTGTACACTGGGCGGTGGACTTCGGGCACCGGCTGGCGGGACCTGACGCTGCCTGCACAGCCGTTCGTGGTGCCGGGGGCGCAGGCGGGGCAACCCGTCCCCCGCTGCACCTTCACCGAGACGGTGATGTACGGCGGCATCCCTCGCGTGCGGTCTTGGACCGCACAGATATACGACAACAGCGGGCCGGGTAGCACGGTGGGCAGCGCGGGGACCTGGGACTACACCGCGCCGCAGGGTCCCGTGGATGTGCTCGACAGCGCCACGCTCCAGGCCGCCATTGTCGACGTGCCCGGCGCGGTGCAGGCCGCCCGCGCCGCCGGGACGGAGGCGGCGGCCCAGGCTCAGACGGCCTATGCCGCCGCGCAGGAGGCGTACTCCGGCGCTCAGGACACGTATGCCGCCGCTCAGGATGCCTACAGCGCGATGGGGGCGGCCAACGATGCAGCAAGTTATGCCAACACCCAGGGCGGCTATGCTCTGGCCCAGGGCGACTACGCTAAAACGCAGGCGCAGCGGGCCGAGGCGGTCGCCAACGGGACCCTATCCTGGGGCAACATCAGCGGCAAACCCGCCACCTATCCGCCCAGCGCCCATACGCACGTCATCGGTGATGTAACTGGCCTCCAGGCCGCCCTGGACAGCGCGGGCCGCAGTTCGCAGGTGGACGTGTTCCAGACGCCGGGGACATCCACCTGGACGAAGCAGCCCTGGGCACGCCGCGTCTGGGTGCTGGTGGTCGGGGGCGGCGGCGGGGGCGGCCAGGGCGGCGTCAGCAGCGGCAACGCCTACGGCGGCGGGGGCGGGGCGGGAGGCAGCCTCACCGTCTGGGAGTCGGCGGCAAGTGGCCTGCCTGCCACCGTCAGCGTCACGATCGGTGCGGGCGGCGGCGGCGGGGTGTCCAGCCCAGCCAGCGCCGCCGGGGCTGGGGGTAGCAGCCTGTTCGGGAACGTGCTGGCGGGCGGCGGGCGTGCCGGGGGTGCGGGCAGCCTCAGCGCGGCGGGGACCGCTGGGCAACCGGACGTTGCGGGACAGTTGCTGGGATCGGCAGGCGGGACTGGGGGGGCCGCGACCAGTGCGGGCGCAGCGGCCGCTGCTTCCACCGGTGGAGCCACAGGCGGCGGTGGCGGCGGGGGCAAAAACGGCTCCACTGCCTACGCGGGCGGCGCAGGCGGGCTGGTCGGCTCTATCTCGTTCGCGTACATCGACGAGCCGGGTACACCGGCCGGGCTGTCCGGCACCGCCCGCCTGCCGGGCCTGCCGCGCGGCGGGTTCGGGGCCGGGGGTGCAGCGGCGATCAACTCGGCGGGCGCTGGTTCGACGGGTGGGGCGGGCGGCTGGCCGGGAGGTGGCGGCGGCGGCGGTGGGGCGACCTACAGCGGGCCGAGTCGCGGTGGTGGCGGTGCCAACGGCTGCGTGATCGTGATCCAGAGTCCGTGAGGAGGATGACGTGCTGAGTCAACAACAACTGATGCTGGGCCTGCGCGGCCTGTACCCCGACTGGCAATGGGGACGGGATGGGGTGATCGACTACCCGGACGGGCCGGAGGGGTTGCCCGCGCTGGCGAACTGGGGCCGTCCTGAACCGCAACCCGATGAGGCGGCCATCCTCGCGGCGGTGGAACGCGGGGAGCAGATCGAGCAGGCGCGGGCCGACCTACGCGAGGCAGAACGCCTGCTCGACGAGCGCATCGCCATGTACAACCGCCTCCGCGCGACCCGCGCCAGCACCAGTGAGATCGGCGAGGTGCAGGACGAGGTCACAGAACTGCTCGACTACATCACGGAGGTCAGGAATGCTGCTGCCAACGCTGTCTAAGCGTTGCCCACTGGACGCCCGCAAACTGGTGCAGGACCCGGACAGCACCTGGCGCTGCCCGCGTTGTGGGTGGACCGAAACGCCGACTCCCAAGGTGGGAGCGGAAGCGCAAGCGGACGCGGAGACGCCGCCTGCTGAGCCGGGCTGACCTCAGCGGCCCAGCATCTGCCAGAGGATCAGGCCCCACAGCACCAACAAGACGAGCAGCAGCACACGCAGGACGATGCTGAACCACCCGAAGGCAAACCGCTGACGCTTCCTCTTTGCCACAGACCGCAAAACGTACCACACCTCGCCCCGCCCAGCCCAGCCCCCCAGCCTGGGCGGGTTCTTCATGCCGGGAGATCGGAGACCCTCTTGACCCACCTCGTCCGCATCCTGCACCGCCTCATCTTCAACGGGCCGCACTGGCTCTTCCGCCTGTTCACGGCCCTGGGCACCTTCGCCTTCGGCGTGGTCTGCCTGTGCCAGCCCGACCTCTTCAGCCACGGGCCGTCCTTCAGCGGCATGGCTTGGCTTCCCCAACTGGTCTGGGGCCTGGTCGCCACGGTCGCGGGCTTGGCCCTGTTCGCGCTGCCCGGCGGGCTGCCCCGGCGGCTGGCCTACCTAGCCGCTTTTTTCTTCCACCTGTGCATCACCGTGAGCTTCACGCTGGGCGCGGGCACTGTCCTCACCGGCAGCACCACCTACGGCCTGCTGGCCCTCCTGATCGCCCTGGCCACCATCACCGAACCGCACCCCCGGAGGCTCTGATGGACCCCGCCATCATCCCCATCATCACCGCCGTCATTGGGGTGACCGGCACGGTCGCCGTCGGCTACATGGGCTTCCTGCACAACCGCCTCTCTGCCGCCAAGAGCGCCGAGCAGGCCATGATCGAACGGCTCGAAAAGCGCCTCGACAAGCAGGACGCCGAGATCAAGGAACTCGAACAGAAGCTTGCCAAGACCGAGCAGCGCGCCGAGACCCTCGAACGCGAGAACGACCAGCTCAAGGAGCGCGTTCGCAAGTTGGAAGGTGAGCGGGCCGCTGTCGAGCTGCTGAATGCCACCCTGACCGCCGAGAACGAGCGCCTGAAGACGGATCTCCAGACGGCCACCCGCCACAACGGCGAGCTGCTGGCCCAGGTCAACGACTTGGAGTTCGAGAACCAGGCCCAGGCCCAGAAGATCGCGGAATTGCAGGGGCGGCTGGCCCCTGCGGGAGACTGCCTATGAACCTGACCTTGACCCCTGACCACGTCCGGGCAGTGGCCCCCAGCAATGCCAACCCCGCCGCCGTGGTGGCCGCCCTCGCGCCGGTCATCACGCGGTACGGCATCGATCAGACCCCCGAGCGCCTCGGGATGTTCCTGGCCCAGTGGGCGCATGAGTCGAACTTCATCTGCACGTCGGAAAACCTGAACTACTCGGCGCAGCGCCTCTCGGAGGTGTGGCCGAACCGATACGCGGTCAACCCTAGGGCTGCCGTGAAGGTGCCCAACGCTGTGGCTCGGCGCCTGGCTGCTGCCGGGCCACAGGCTATCGCCAGCCACTGCTACGGGGGACGGATGGGGAACGGCGCCGAGACCACGGGCGACGGATGGACCTACCGGGGCCGTGGCTGGCCGCAACTGACCGGCCGTGACGCCTACCGGGCCTACGGACGGCTGATCGGCATGGACCTGGAAGGCAACCCGAATCTGCTGCTGCGGGCGGACGTGTCGGCGGCGGTGGCCGGGGCGTACTGGGCGCACCGGCGATACCAGGGCCGCACCCTGAACGAGCTGGCGGATGCCGGACACATGATCAGCGTCACCCAGGCGATCAACGGCGGACAGAACGGCCTTCAGGACCGACTCGCCCGGTATCGCCGGGTAATCGGGCGGCTGCGCGAGCAGGCGGCCGCCCTGGCGGCGCAGGAGGCCCTGGTGCGTCCGGTGCTGCGGCTCTTCGTGAACGGAGTCGAGATGAGCCTGGCCGACGCCGTGATCGCCGAGGACACCATCACCCTGCCCAGCGGCGTCCACCCAATTGACCAGCGGACGCAGGTGGGTGAGAAGCTCTATGTCACGACGGGCTGAGTCACCCGGCGCGCGTCTGCGGCGCGTGATCGTGCCGGGCACCACCGGAGGGTCTACACCCTGACCTGTGGCAGCGCCGGGTTCGTCATGGTCCTGGTGTTGTTCGTGCATGCTCACTTCACCGGCAAGCAGTTGCCCGCCGTTGCGGGAGACATCCTGCTTGCCTCCGTCGGTATGCTGGGTGCACACCAATGGCGCGGCTCAAGGGCTGATCGGGCAAACGCGGAGAACGGGATCGTGCCGGTTCCGGCGGACCCCAGCGCGCCGCCCCTGCCCGACCTGCGCCCGCCGGATCGCTGATCACGCGCACATTTTCCAGTCCCCTCTTGTTAGAAACAAGAGGGGGACTGACTCATAGGAACCTTGAAAAAGTTAAACTTCCCTTTCTTTAAAAGAAAGGGCCATAAGTGCGCTAATTAAATCATAAAATCCCATAAGTATGTAAACACTAGTGACTCCAAAGAATACGGCCATTATTCCTCGTACAGGCGAGCCTACTTCATCTGGGGTAGAAGAAAATATATAGTAGCCGCCAGAGTACATAAGTGCAGCAAAAGATAAAAGCCCTGCGGAAATAAAGTGCCTACCAGCGGCGCGTGCTGCTTTACGTGTATCAGGCTGATCATCAAGGGTTCTGTAAAAAGAGAACATGCAGCTAGCCATAGAGACACAAGAAATTAGGGCAGCCTGACTTATTGCCATCAACGCGATATAGGTTAGTCTTTTCCCGAGCTTAATAAAGGCAAAGATAGCTATGAGAGCAAGGGCCGCCTCCGTGGCGTTCCTGGCAAAGGATATGACTGAGGACTTGTTAAATCTCATTCTGATGATTCTAAAGTTTCAAACCTTCCTGTCAAAATTTGGGTGTCCTGCCCTTGCCTCGTGGGCAACTGCCGCCTGATCCCCTCGGACAACTTGCGCCGAAGCGCCCCATGCCCGCCGATCTGGCGGGGTGGGGCGCTTTTTCATTTCCCATCTGGAGAGCCTGAGAGAGACGGGTTCACCCCTGCGTTACCCCTCCCCACCCCTGGCCTGCCCGTTCTAGCCTCAAGGTTCGTCTCGGGAGGGGGGCACCAAATGCCTGCCCACACAGCGAAACTCAGCAGACCTCAGCACACTAAAACCTGCTGCCCGAGTTGACACGGTAGGGGTCAGGGGTTCAAATCCCCTCGGTTCTACCAGCAGAAACCTCCGCCCAGCGGGGGTTTTTTCTTTGCTGTCCTTGTAGCGGTCAGCGCCTCGTTTTTGCAGGAGAAGGTCGGTTCCTTATTGACGCAGAACCGACCCTCTCCCGCTTTTCCCCCCAGGTATGTGCGTCTGTCCGGGGTGAACGGCGCTGCCCAGCACTCCGTCCGGTGGGAAAAGCCTCTGCCCGTCAACCCTGTGGCCGGGCCAGCGTGTGATGGACCCCCAGGCCATGCCGGTAGACCAGCTGGCCGCCCAGGAACCCGCTGACCAGTGCCAAGCCCAGGGCCGTCCCCGACAGCGCCTTGCCCAGCCCGCGTTTTCCGCGCCGGCGGGCCAGCAGGGAAGCAGTATTGAGCAGGAACGCCGTCTCGTTGAGGCCGCCGTGGATCAGGCCGGTCCGGCGGGCCTGGCCCCGCGTATTGGCCCAGTCCGTCCATCCGGCGGCGATGGCCCCGGTCGCCCCGATGGTCCCCAGGAGCAGGGCCAGGTCGGCGGCGTGTTCGGTATCCGCGCTGCGCTGAAGGGGCAGAAAATCCAGCAGCCCGGCGATCAGCCAGCCGCCCAGCGGGAGGTGAACCAGGATGGGATGTAGAGGATGGCCCAGGGCTTCCCCGTGCAGCAGGCGGAGCACCCCGGCCGGCAGATGACTCTCGGCCTCCCGCAGCGCCGCCTGGAGCTGCTCGGCGAACTGCTCCAGCACCTGGTGGTCGCTCAGCGCGTCTTCGATCCGGTCATTGATCTGTGAATCCATGCCCGCTCCTTGTCCTGTGGCCTCGTCTTGGTCCTGTCTTGCCGTCTACCCTAAGGAGGACGGGCGTGCCCCCGGTGAGTTGTGCCTGGGAGCGCCTTAATCCCACCTGGCCTGAGCGGTTTTCCCCGGGGCTTGCCGGAAACGTTTACCACGGGAAGTGTGATGGAGCCTTGCGCTCGTGCTGGTGGGGCGGGCTTCCCCCGCTGGGGGAGGGTGACGTGAACCCCTTCACACCGCCTGAAAGCGTCCGACAGGTACTCTCTGACTCGTGGTCAGTCCATTCGTTCGTCCCGCCCGTGCCCGCAGCCCCGAGGAGAAGGGCCAGCGGCGCGACGATATCCTGCGCGCCGCCGAGCGGCTCTGGACTACCACGCCCTATGCGGAGCTGAGCATGAACCAGGTGGCCCGCGAGGCGAAACTCGCCAAGGGCACGCTCTATCTGTACTTCGACACCAAGGAAGAACTGTTCCTGGCGCTGCTGACCGAGCACCTCCAGCGCTGGCTGGCGCAGCTCACGGCCTTGCTGGAAGAACGGCGACCGCGCGGGCCGGACGACGTGGCCCAGGTCCTGCTGCGGTCTGCCCGGGACCAGGAGCCGCTGCGCCGGTTGCTGATCCTGCTGGGGACCGTGCTGGAGCGCAACGTGCGTCCCGAACTCGCGCTGAACTTCAGGCGGGACTTCCGGCGGATGGTCCAGGGTGTCCTGGAGCGGATGCCGTTCGCGCCAGAGGTCACGCTCCGCATCCTGATGCACATGTATGCCCTGTCGCTGGGCTGGCAGCAGCTCAGTGAGGAACTGCCGTCCTCGGACCTGGGCCGACGCCCGCGTGACCCCTCCTTTCTGGCCCCCTCCTTCGAGCAGGAGTTCGAGTTCGGCCTGCGGGCCATCATCGACCGTCTGACGGCCAGGGCGTAGGCACAAACAGAAGAGGCCCCCGTCGCCTAGACCGGGGGCCTCGTTCTGTCTCGGGGCGAGCCGTGGCCGGGGTCTATTCCTTGACGCCGCCCGCGACGGTGCCGCCCACGAAGTAGCGCTGGAAGCCGTAGAACAGGGCCACGATCGGCAGCGCGCCCAGCGTCGCGGCGGCGGCGAACACGCCCCACTTGCTGGAGAACTGGCCGCTGGTAAAGCTCAGCAGCATCACGCCCACGGTCCACTTGTTCACGCCGGTCAGCAGCACGTTCGCCAGGATGAACTCGGCGTAGGTGCCGATGAACTGGTTCAGGAAGATAAAGGCCAGCATCCCGCCCGAGAGCGGCAGCACCACCCGCAAGAAGGTCTGCCAGCGGGTCGCGCCGTCCACCATCGCCGCTTCCTCCAGCGACTCGGGCAAAGACTCGACGTAGCCCTTGAAAATCCAGGTGTTGAAGGCGATGGCGCCGCCGCTGTACGCCAGGATCAGGCCCGTGAAGGTGTTGTTCAGGCCCAGCAGCACCATCAGCGTGAACACGGCGACCAGTGCCAGAAACACCGGAAACATCTGGATGAAGATGAAGAACAGCAGGGTCTGGAAGCGGCCCGGAAAGCGCAGGCGCGCCATCGCGTACCCGGCGGTCGTGGACAGCAGAATCGCCAGGAGGCCCGTCAGGCCCGACACCAGCAGCGTGTTGCGGACCGACAGCACGAACTTGCTCTCGTTGCTCTGGCCGGTGAACTGCGCGGGTGTCACGAACACGACCAGCACGACCAGGGCGGCGGCCAGCAGCCGCAGCGCCCAGGTGCGGGCACGCTCCAGCCCCGCGGCCTCGCGGCGTGCGCGGGCGGCCAGCGTCAGCAGCAGCAGCGCCGTCAGGGCCGCCCCCGCCACTCCGGCCAGCACGATCTGCCATGCCGGAATCACCACACCCTCGAACAGCTTGGCGAAGTTTTCCAGGCTCAGCACCTGGAGGTTGGGCAGCAGGCCCGAGCGGTACAGGATGTTCGGGCTGTCGAAGTCGGGAAACTGAAAAAGGCTGTTGCGGGGATCGAAGGCGGCGATCAGCACGTAGACCAGCGGGTACACGGCGACCAGCACGACCAGGATCAGAAAGAGGTGCGTGAGCTGATCGCCCAGCACGGCGAGGTAACTGATCCGGCGTCCGGTGCGCCGCTGGCCCCACCGCTGCCCGATCAGGCTGGTCAGGGCCAGCACGCCGCTCGCGGCCAGCAGCCCCAGCAAAAACCTCTTCCAGCCGCCCTCGATAAAGTAGATGGTGAAGCTCTTGGGGCGGCCCGCCATGTTCTTCGCCAGGAAAAAGCCCAGCGTGACCAGGCCGAGGAGCAGGGCGGCCAGCACCAGCCAGGGCAGTGCGCGGCGCAGTGGGCCGGGTTCGCGGTGGACATAGCCGCCGGGGGGCAGCTCGGGGGTGGGGCGCGGCACGCTGGTCATTTGCGGGCCTCCTCGAACACGCCCGCCGCCCGGAAGTTGACCAGACTGATGGCGAGGGTCAGGAAGAAGATGATCAGCGCGATGGCGCTCGCCAGGGCGTAGTTTTGTCCGCCCGCCGACCCGAAGGCGTTGTTGTACCCCCACGAGAGCAGGATGTCGGTCGCGCCCGCCGTGCTGTCGTGGCCCTCGACCGGGGGACCCCCCGAACCGCCGGGGCTGCTGGCGGTCAGCAGATAGATCACGGTGAAGTTGTTGAAGTTGAAGGCGAAGCCCGAGAGCAGGATGGGCGTGAAGGCCGTCCGCAGCAGCGGGAGCGTGATGTGCTGGATCTGCTGCCAGCGCCCCGCGCCGTCGATGCTGGCGGCCTCGTACAGGTCGTCGTTGATGGTGGACAGGGCACTGATGGTGGCGGTCATCATGTACGGAAAGCCCAGCCACAGGTTCACCAGCAGCACGCTGATCTTGGCCCAGAGGGGATCACCCAGCCAGGGCACCGCCGCGAACCCCAGCAGGCCCAGCGTCTTGTTCACGATGCCGAACTGCTGGTTGAGCAGCGCCGCCCACATCTGCACGCTGATGACGGCGGGAATCGCCCAGGGCAAAAAGAGCAGCGTGCGGTAGATGTTGCGGCCCTTCAGCCGCCTGTTGTACAGCAAAATACCCAGGATCAGGCCCGCCACCGCATTGAGAATGACGGTGCTGAAGGCAAAGATCACCGTCCAGGCGAAGACCGGCCACAGCGCGCGGCTGGCCTTCGCGAAAATCTCGCGGAAGTTCGCCAGCCCCACGAAGTCGTAGCGGTTCAGGCGCGTGACGCTCGCCACCTCCAGGGTGGCCGCAACGGGCGCGGCGAGCGTGACCACGCGGCCCTGCGCGCTGGCGATCCGGGCGCGGACGGGCGTGGCGGCGTCCTGATCGAACAGCACCAGTGTCTCGCCCGCGCAGGTGGCCGACTTGCACTTCAGATAGCTTTGCAGGCTGTCCGTACCCTCGGGCAGCTCGGCCAGCGTCACCTGGCGGCGATCCGGACTCAGGGCCGCGTCGGTGCGCACGGCGGAATCGGGGTTGCCGCTGTTCTGCCCGCTGTAGTTGGTGAAGGCGTAATTCACCGTCAGCACGATGGGCAGCACCGTGAAGGCCGCCAGAAAGACCAGTGCCGGAAACAGGTAGAACCAGCTGATGATCCAGGGAAAGAGCCGGGCCGTGAGCGGCATCGCCAGCAGCAGCGCGCCCAGCGTGTACAGCAGAATCAGGTAAGGCGGGGCCTTGGGAAACATGCTGGCGGTCAGGCCGGACAGCAGCCAGCCGATCAGGGCCGCGCCGCCCAGCAGCACCAGCAGGATGCCGACGGCGAGCAGAACGCCGCGCGCCCCTTCCGGGGGGACGGTCCGGCGCGTGGACTTGGCAGACAGGGTGGCGGTCATGGGATGGGGGGCCTCCAGAGGGCAGCAGGGGGAAAACGGGCGACACGCCCGAGCGGCGGCTTTCCGCTGCTCGGGCGTGTCGTTCCGGCAGAACTCCGGCCAGTGTGGGTCAGACCGTGTGGCTCAGGATGTGCGGCCCACGCCGGGAAGCACATCCTCACGCCTCACTTGATCTTGCTGTTGATTTCCGCGACGGCCTTGTCGAGGATCTGGCTGTAGTTCTGCCCCGGCTTCTGCACGCTCTGGGTGATGGCGGCGGTCCAGGGACCCCACACGGCGCTCATCTCGGGCACGTTGGGCATCGGCGTGCCCATGCTGATGGTCTTGCCGAAGCCCGCGACCACCGGGTCACTCTTGAGGCGCGTGCGGGCGCTCAGGCTGACGGGAATGCGCCCCCCGGCCTTGTTGAAGCTGACCTGGGCGTCGCCGCTCACCAGCTGCTTCGCGAACTGCGCGGCGGCGGCCTTCTGCTTGCTGTAGGCGCTGAGCATCACGCCCTGCACGCCCACGAAGGGACTCCACTTGCCGCTCGCGCCGGGAGGGGTGGGGAAGGGCATGATGCCGTAGCTGATCCCCGCCTTCTTGATGTCCCCGATGTCCCAGGGACCGGTCAGGAACATGGCGAGGCGGCCATCCACGAAAGCGCTCTTGGCCGCGTCGGTGCCCACGCCCTCGGGAACCAGGTTGTACTTGTAGCGCAGGTCGTTGAGGAAGGCCGAGGCCTTGTCCGCCCCCGCGTTCGCCAGACCCACGTCCTTGACGTTGAGGGTGCCGCCGTTGTTCTTGAAGACGTAGCCGCCGTACGCGCTGATGACGCCGTAGTTGCGGTACGCCTCGGTCAGGTCTTCGAGATAACCGAACTTGCCGCCCCCAGTGTTGGCCTGCGCCACTTTCAGGAACTCGGCCCAGGTGGTCGGGGCGTTCGGCACCAGCTTCTTGTTGTACACGACGGCCACGGACTCCGCGAACATGGGCAGGCCGAACAGCTTGCCCTTGTAGGTCATCGCGCTGACGGCCGTCTTGTCGAGGTCGCTGCGGCTGGTCACGTACTTGTCCATCGGCTCGATCACGCCGGCCGCGGCAAACTGCCCGATGCGGTCGTGGGGCTGCGTGACCAGCAGGTCCGGCCCCTGGCCCTTGGGTGCGCTCTGGATGAACTTGTCGGGAATCTGCTCGAAGGGCACGCTCACGAGCTGCACCTTGTTGCCGGTCTTCTTCTCGAAGGCGCTGGCCTGATCCTTGAGCCACGTCAGCTCGCCGGTCCCGAAGTGCGTCCAGACGGTGATGGTCGCGGCGCTGGCATTGCCCAGCAGCGCGAGGGACAGGACAGTGAGGGTTCTCTTCATGCGGACTCCTTGTCGGGCGGTCGGTGAACCGCTTCCAGTGAGGTGTGATGCGTCTGCGGCCCGGGAATGGGCCTGAAGGTCCGGGCCTGGAGGGCGGAGACGAGGGCTGACGCTTGCGGAACACCGGCAGTTTACCCCATTCTCGGTGGCTCACAGAAAAGTATAGATGAGGTGTCCTTTCCCTGACAATCCCCTGACGCACCGGCTTTTCCGCGTCCCAGAGGGCAAAAGATACTCCCCCAGCGCGGACGGACCTTGCGACGGGTTCTCTTGCCCCGAACGCCTTACCGTTCGGTCAGGAGAGTGCTAAACTGGGGGCATGATCGCCGCTCCACCTCCCGCTCCCCCGCCCCCACGCGGAAGTGCCAAAATCATTCTGTTCCTGACCATCTTTATCGCCATGCTGGGCCTGTCGGTGCTGTTTCCGATTATCGCGCCGCTGGGCCGTCAACTCGGCCTGACCGAGACCCAGATCGGCTGGTTTTCCACCGCCTACAGCCTGATGCAGTTCGTGTTCGCCCCCATCTGGGGCAGCCGCAGCGAACGCGTGGGCCGCAAGCCGGTCTTGCTGCTCGGGCTGGTCGGCTTCTCGCTCAGCTTCGGGCTGTTCGGGCTGCTGGCCTCGCTGGGCGCGCAGGGCGTCCTGACCGGCACGGTGCTGTTCGTGCTGCTGGTCGCCTCGCGGCTGCTGGGCGGGATGCTGTCCAGCGCCACCCTGCCCACCGCCCAGGCGATGATGGCCGACCTCACCAGTGCGAAGGACCGCGCCGCCGCGATGGGCCTGATCGGCGCGGCCTTCGGCCTGGGCGTGGTGTTCGGCCCGGCCCTGGGCGGCCTGCTCTCGGGCTTCGGGCTGACCGTGCCGATCTTCTTCAGCGCCGGGCTGGGCCTGCTGACGGCGCTGGGGGCCTTCCTCCTGCTGCCCGAGACACGCCGTGCGGACGCTCCGGCCTCGGGCAGCGGGGACCGCCGCGCTCTGCTGCGGCACCCCGGCATCCTGCTGTTCCTGGCCGTCAGCGCGCTGTACACCCTCGCCAGCGTGAGCATGGAACAGACCATCGCTTTTTACGTGCAAGACACCCTGCATCTGAATGCGGGGGCCACCGCCCGGACCGTCGGCGGAATGCTCGCCATCTTCGGCTTCCTGGCCGCCGCCGTGCAGGGCGGCGCGATCCGGCCCCTCAGCAAGAAGTACGCCCCGGGGCCGCTGATCGCCGCCGGACTGCTGGTCATGGGTGCGGGCATGTTCCTGATTCCGCTCACCTCCGCCTACTGGACGATCACCGCCGCGCTCGCCCTGGTCGGGATCGGCAGCGCCCTGCTCGGCCCCAGCCTCAGCACCGCGCTGTCTCTCAGCGTGGGGGGCAATCAGCAGGGAGCGATAGCCGGCCTGAACAGCAGCGCCCTGGCGCTGGGCCGCATGACGGGTCCCCTGCTCGGCACCGGCCTGTATCAGAGTGCCGGGCACGGTGCCCCCTACCTGCTCAGCGGCGGCATCCTGGCCGCGCTGCTCCTCTGGACGCTGCTGGCCCGGCCCCAGGTGCGGCCGGTGGACGGGGCGAAGGTGTGAGCGATGGGCGATGAGTGATGGGGAGGGGCTTCAGCATCGGCTGGGGCCTCTGCTTTTTTTGAGGGGTATGGGAGCGCTCTCCTTCCGCTGTGTTGGTAGGGCACGCTGGCGCTTGCCACCCCTCCCGACTTCCTCCGCAAGTGGGGAGGAGAAAGAGAAACGTGCGCCCTCAGGCGTCCGTGTGTTGGGTCGCCTTGGCCCCAAGCCGGAAGCTGACGCCTTCGGCCTCACCGCTCTATCCTGCCCCCCATGACTGCTCCGCGCCCCACCTTCAACCCGGCCCGCGCACTGGCCGTGCGTGTGCTGACGCGCGTGCTGGCGGGCGAGACGTTCGCCGCCCCGGCCCTGGACGCGGCTCTCGCGGACGCCCGCCTGCCTGCCCGCGACTCGGGGCTGGCGACCCATCTGGTGTACGGGACCCTCCGCTACGCGCCCAGGCTGGAGGCGGCCCTCGCGCCGCTGCTGCGGGACGAGACACACCCCAAAACGCGGGCGCTGCTGCTGGCCGGAACCTTCGAGAAGCTCGAGCTGGGCACGCCCCCGCACGCGGTGGTCAGCGAGTATGTGAACCTGGCGCGGCTGGCGCGGCTGGCCCCGCCCGGCCTGGTCAATGCCGTGTTGCGCCGCGTGGAGCAGCCCGCCGAGACCGACGAAACCCGTTACGCCCTGCCCGACTGGCTGATTGAAACTTTCCGCACCGCCTACGGGGAGCGGGCCGACGCGGTGCTGGCCGATCAGCTGCGGCCCCAGCCCCTCTGGCTGAGCCTGTCCGAGGCGGGGGCCAGGAGCCTGGAGGCCGAGGGCAGCGCGGTGGAACCCGGCCCGAACGACGTGGACCGGGTGACGCTGGCCCGCCCCCTGCGCGAGAGCGCCGCCTACCGTCAGGGGCAGGCCCAGCCCATCAATCCGGCCAGCCTGGGGGTCGTGGACGCCCTGGGGGACGTGGAGAATCGGCGCGTGCTGGACCTCGCTGGGGGCGCGGGCATCAAGGCCGCCATGCTCGCCGCGCGGGGGGCGCAGGTGACCAGCGTGGACGTGGCCGCCCGCAAGCACGCCGCCGCCCGCGCCAACCTGAAGCGCCTGGGCCTGCACGCCGACTTCCTGACGCATGACCTCACCCTGCCGCTGGACGTGCCGCCCGCGCCCCTGGTGCTGCTGGACGCGCCCTGCACCGGCACCGGCACCCTGCGCGCCCACCCGGAAATCAAGCTGCGCCTCACGCCCGCAGGGGTGGGGGAGATGGCCGCCTTGCAGGCCCGGATGCTGCCGAATGCCGCCGCGCTGGTGGACCCCGGCGGCCTGCTGGTCTACAGCGTGTGCAGCGTGACCCCGCAGGAAGGCGAGGCGGTCGTGCGGGCGTTCCTGGCCGCGCACCCCGAGTTCACCCCCGAACCGCTCCCCGACCTGGGCCTGCCCAACCGGCCTGCCGGACCAGGGGTGCTGACGGTGCCGGAAGACGGCCTGGACGGCTTTTTTATCGCCCGGCTGAGAAGGACGGGGCAGGCAGGGGGATGACGCCCACCCCTCGGCCGGAGAGGGGTACTGGGCGGGACTCGGCCCGGACAGGGCTGGGAACGCTCAGGCAGCAGCAGGCCGGGCGCAGCAGGAGAGCGCCCGGCCTGCTGCTCTTGAAGGCTCTTACAGACCCAGCGCCGCGTCCAGCGCCACTTCGATCATGCCGTTGAACGTGGTCTGCCGCTCCTCGGCGGTGGTTTCCTCGTGGGTGACGAGGTGGTCGCTGACAGTCAGGATGGTCAGCGCCTTCACGCCGTACTTGGCGGCCAGGGTGTACAGGCCCGCCGCTTCCATTTCGGCGGCCAGCACGCCGTACTGCGCCCAGAGTTTGTACTGGTCGAAGTCGTCGTGGTAGAAGGTGTCGCTCGACATGATGTTGCCGACGTGGGTGGCGAAGCCGCGTTCCTGGGCGATCTGGTAGGCGCGCAGCAGCAGGCCGAAGTCGGCAATCGGCGCAAAGTTCTTGGGGCCGAAACGGATGTTGTTGATGTTGCTGTCGGTGCAGGCCGCCTGCGCCAGCACCAGGTCGCGCACATGCACGTCCGCCTGGTAGCTGCCGCAGGTGCCGACGCGGATCAGGGTCCGGCAGCCGTAGTCCTGAATCAGCTCGTTCACGTAGATCATCGAGCTGGCAATGCCCATGCCGGTGCCCTGCACGCTGACGCGCTGGCCCTTGTAGGTGCCCGTGAAGCCCAGCATGCCGCGCACGGAATTGTGCTGCACCGGGTTCTCGAAGAACGTTTCGGCAATGTGCTGCGCGCGGAGGGGATCGCCGGGCAGCAGGACGGTTTCGGCAATCTGGCCGGGCTGGGCATTCAGGTGGATACTCATACGGAACAGGCTAGCAGCCTTCAGGCGCTGACCCACCCGGCGGCGGCCCACGCCGCGTGCGGCATTCCCGAAGCGAGGATGCCCCGCCGCACCTCCTCCACGTCGTAGGGCACGGCGCGGAAAGTCGGCTGCCAGTCCTCCTGTGTCCGGTCCAGCAGCAGGTATTCGGCGCGGGCAGGGTTCACGTACTTGCCGCCCCGCCGCTCGAAGGGAAGGCCGACACTGCCGGGGTTCAGGAGCCTCCAGCCGTCCAGTGTGCGGAGCAGGGGTTTGTGGGTGTGGCCGCCGACCCAGACGGTCTGCCGTTCCGGCGAAGCCCGCAACGCCTCCAGCCGCGTGTCCGGAGTCTGCGCCGTCAGTTCCTCGTTGTCGCGCTCCGGGCTGCCGTGAAAGCACAGCAGGTCAGGGAGTCCGGCGGTCGGCCGGTAGCCGCGCAGCACGTCCCTGTCGGCGTCAGTCAGTTGGGTGTGGCTCCAGTTCCCGATTTCCCAGAGTTCCCGCTCGTCGGGGAAGCCGCGCGGCGTGAAGGGGCGGGCAGGTTCTAGCATCTCCCGGTCCGCATTCCCGCACACGGCGGGGCAGCCGAGCGCCGCCACTTCCGCCACGCATTCGCGCGGCCAGGCCCCATCCATCGCCACGTCGCCGAGGCAGACGAACGCTTCGGCCCCTTGCGCCCGCATGTCCGCGAGGGCGGCCCGGAGGGCGGGGAGGTTGCCATGAATGTCTCCGAAAACGGCGAGGCGCATGGGGGCAGGGTACCCGCTACACGCTCACCAGCCCGAGCTGAATCCCCCGCGTCACCGCCGCCGCGCGGCTCTGCACACCCAGCTTGGAGTAGACCGCCTGCACGTGAAACTTGACGGTGCTTTCGCTGACGCCCAGTTCGCGGGCGGCCCGCTTGTTGCTGAGGCCCTCGGCCAGCCGGGCCAGCACGTCCCGCTCACGTGGTGTGAGGGTCACGTCTCCGGCCAGGGACACGCCCTCCTCGTCATCTTCCTCTGCGCTCGGGGTCGGGGGCAGCAGCAGTGCGGGCGGCAGCACCGCGAGGCCCGCCGCTGCGCCCAGCACTCCGGCCAGCAGTTCGGCGGGGGTCGCGTCGGAGGGCAGGGCCGCCCAGCCCCCCGGCACGACTTCCGGCAGTATCCCCGCCCAGGCGACCGACCCGACCGCCACCACCGCGCCCGCCTCCGCGAGTTCGGCGCTGCGCCCGAGCCAGGCGTCGTCCACCACCAGCACGGCCCCGCCCTCCTCCACCACGCTCACCCCCACGCTCGCCAGCAGTGCCCGGACGCCCGCCCCGACCAGCGGCGAATGCAGGGCCAGTTGCACGGTCGGGAGCGTGGCAGCGGGCACCATGGCCGATGGTACCGGGGAGGCGGGGTCCATGCGCTTCAGCGTTCTCCCACCGTCACGGTCAGGTCGGTTTCCTGGCCGCCGCGCAGCACGCGCAGGCTGAGCGGCTCCCCGGCCCGCTCCCGCACGCGCTCCAGCAGTTCGCGCGGGTCGCGCAGGGCCTCGCCGTCCAGGGCCAGCACCACGTCCCCGACCAGCAGCCCGGCCTGGGCGGCGGGGCTGCCGTCCTCGACCTGCACCACCGTCAGGCCGACCTGACCGCCCCGGCCACGCGGTCCCCAGGGTCCGCCCCGGCCCCCGCGTCCCCACGGCCCCCGCTGGTCCGGTCCCCAGCCCTGCGGCCCCCGCCTGTCCGGCCCCCGACTGTCCGAACCGTGGCGGTGCGGGCCGCCCCTCCCGCGCCGGGCTTCCCACGCCTCTTCGCCCTGCTCCGTCTGGGTGGGGTCCGGGAAGTGGACGGGCTGCGTCGCCAGCCCCAGGAAGCCGCGCGGCATCCGGCCACTCTCGGCCAGCGCCCCGGCAGTCCGCAGGGCGCGGGCGACCGGCACAGCCAGCAGGTGGCCCCGCTGCACACCCGCGTTCAGCACACCGACCAGCCCGCCGCGCGCGTCCACCAGTGCGCCGCCCGACACGCCCCGGAACGGCGCGGCCCCGGCGTGCAGCCAGCCGCGCAGCGGGCCGCGTTCGGGCGCACTTTCCCGCTCCATCAGGCCCAGGCTCACCTGAAGGCCGTGCGGCGGGCGGCCCACCGCGAGCAGCAGTTCGCCCAGGCGCGCGCCCGCGCTGGGCGCAAAGGGCGTCACGTTCAGCCCCTCCACCCGCACCAGGGCCAGGTCTGTCACCGGGTCGCGGCCCAGGACGGTTCCGGGCAGTTCCCGCCCGTCTGCCGTCCACACGCTCACCTCGTCGCCGTGCAGGACGTGCGCGACCGTCAGCACCTGACCGTCCGCAATCACCGTGCCGCTCACCGGCCCGCCGCCCACCACTGTCACCACACTGTTTCCCGCCGATTGCGCGGCGTCCGCGATGCCTGCCGAAATGTCACTGAAGTTCGTCATGCCCCCATGCTGAGGCGCACGGCCGGAAAACACGCCGGGCAAATGGCCGGGCACGCGGCCTGTCCGAATGGAGGGGGACACTCAATCAGGCCGGGTCAGTGCATACCACACCGTGCCCACCCGCTCCCCCCGGTACTGGTCCGGCCCGCCCTCCCCGACCTCCCGGAAGCCCAGCCGCCGCATCAGCGCGTGCGAGCGCCGGTTGGGGGCATGAACCTCGGCGGTGACGGTTTCCAGACCGAGCGTGCTGAAAGCGTGCGTCAGCAGCAGCCGTCCCGCTGCCGCGCCCACGCCCCGGCCCCACAGCGCCCGCTCCCCCACGGCGATGCCGAATTCGCCGGAGGTCCGCGAGAGGTTCGCCAGGTCCACGTAGCCGACCAGCCGCCCCTCCAGTTCCACACCCAGCCGCAGGAAGTCCGGCCCCGCCCCCGCGATGATCCGCGCCCAGTGTTCCCGGACCTTGCGGGGCGCGAGGCCGACCGTCCAGCCTGTCGCCAGACAGAACTCGGGGTCGGCGGCCCAGCGCACGGCGGCTTCCTCGTCGCCGGGGCGCAGGGGGCGAAGCTTTATTTCGGCCATAACTCGCCCAGAATCTCCGCCGCCGTGCCTTCCCGTCCCCGGTGCACGCCCTCACCCGCCCAGAGGCTCAGGAATTCGGCCCGGCCCGCTGGCGTGGCTGCGGCACGCAGGGGACGGGTCAGGGCATTCTGGAGGGGATAGGGGAGAGGGTGCCTCACCTCCGCCGTCACCCGGTTGGTGAGGCCGCGTGCGGGGCGTCCGGAAAAGGCCCGTGTCAGCGTGGTCTGGCTGGGCTGTGCTGCCGCGAGCGCGGCCCGGTACGGCGCGGAGGTGCCCGCCTCGGTCGCCCGCAGAAAGGCCGTGCCGCACTGGGCGAGGCTGGCTCCCGCAGCCAGCGCCGCCCGCACGTCCGCCGCGTCCATCAGGCCGCCCGCCGCGATGACGGGGAGGCCCACCGTCTCCACCACCGCCCGCGTCAGCGCCAGCGTGTCCGCCCGTTCGTCGTGTGCCCAGCCGCCCCGGTGTCCGCCCGCCGCGCCGCCCTGCGCCACCACCGCGTCCACGCCGTCTGCTGCCAGGGCGCGGGCTTCCTCCACCCCGGTCGCCGTGCCGATGACCAGCGTTCCCGCCGCTTGTAGCGCCGCCACCTCTGGCCGCCCCAGCCGCCCGAACGCGAAGGAGAAGACGGCGGGCTGCCCCACTGACAACACAGCCAGGGCTGCCGTGAATTGCGCGCCGAAATCCTCCCGCACGCGCTCCAGCAAGGCGGGTGGGGGCAGCTCCAGTTCCGCGTGCAGCGGCGCGAGGTCGGCCACCGCTGCCGCGACCTCCGCCGCCGTCACGCCGGGCAGCGGTGCGGGCACGAACAGGTTCAGCGCGAAGGGCCGCGCTGTGAGCGCCCGCACCGCCGCCCCCGCTTCCCGAAGCTGCGCCGGGGACAGGTAAGCCGCGCCCAGGCTCCCCAGCCCACCCGCCCGCGACACCGCCGCCACCAGTTCCGGCGTGGTCGGGCCACCCGCCATCGGGGCCTGGACGACGGGCACGCGCAGGCCGAGGCGCTGCATCAGGGGATTCATGGGGACAGCATAGGGAAGCATTCAGCGAAAGAAGCTGACGGCGCCCCGCCCACGCCCTCCACGCCCTACCCTGACCCCATGTACTCCTCCTTCCCCCGCGCCTGGACCGCCTACCAAAGCGCGGCGTATGCGGCGGGGCCACCTCCCCGGCGGCAGTTCCTCCCGCGCGAGTTTGTGGAGCGGCTGCTGGCCGGGGCGGAAGCGCGCCTGCCCCTGCTGGACGCCCCGCGTCTGGACTGGGCGCACGCCGAGCGGGTGCATGACCCGGCCTACCTCGCCCGCTGGCGGCGCGGTGAGGTGACGCGCGCGGAGGAACGCGCCCTGGGCTTTCCCTGGAACGAGGCGGTCGTGGAACGCGGCCTGCTCTCCAGCGGCGCGACTCTGGCCGCCACGCGGGACGCCCTCGCCCACGGCCTCGGCCTGAATCTCGGCGGCGGCACCCACCACGCCTACCGGGACCGCGCCGAGGGCTTCTCCTTCCTGAACGACGTGGTGATTTCCGCGCGCTGGCTGCTGGACCACGGCCACGCCCGGCGCATCCTGATTCTCGACCTGGACGTGCATCAGGGCAACGGCACGGCGGCGCTGCTGGCGGATGAACCCCAGGCCCTGACCATCAGCGTCCACGGCGCGAACAATTACCCCTTCCAGAAGGAACAGAGCGGATTGGATGTGGCCCTGCCCGACGGCACGGCGGATGAGGCGTATCTCGCTGCGCTGGATGAGGTGGTTGCCCCCGCCGTCCACGCCTTCCGCCCGGATTTCGCCTTCTATCTGGCGGGGGCGGACGTGCTGGAAGGCGACCAACTGGGCCGCCTCGCCCTGACGCCCGCCGGGGTGCGCGAGCGGGATGGCCGGGTCTTCGGCTGGGCCGCACGAGCCGGCACGCCGCTGGTGACGGTGATGGCCGGGGGCTACAACCGCGACCCGCAGACGCTGATTCAGACGCGGCTGGGCACGCTCGACGCCGCGCTGGCCGTGTTTGCATGAGGCCCCGGCCTGCCCGTCGCTGCGGTATCATAGGGGGATGACGTGCCTCCTCTCGCCCCCGTAAAACCATGACGGTTGAAGCGTGAGATTCAACCCGAGTGGAAACGAGAAGCAACAATCACGGACGGCTGGAGATGGATGAACATCCAGCGCTTTCCTGAATGTTCAGGAATTCGGAAGCCGTCCGTGGGCGCGAGTCGCAGGTGCCGCGTGTTTCCCTTTCTTTCCCCCT
>NZ_JHAC01000039.1:37500-39621 GCF_000599865.1 Deinococcus phoenicis
GCGTGCAGCGCCCCACCGTGACGCTGCCGGAAGGCGTGCGCGTGCTGCCCGTCTCGCCCCGCTGGTACGTGCAGGCAGGCGAGGGCCTGCTGGGCCGCCTGACCTCGGCGCTGCCGCCCGCGCTGGAAGAAGCCTTCCTGGGCGTGCCGCCCGTGCCCCCCGCCCAGGCCGCCAGTTTCACCCGTGCCCTGCGGGAGAGCTTTCCGGGGCTGGACGTGCCCACCCCCCGCCCGGTCCGCACCGTCCGCACGCCCCTCCAGTACCAGCCGGTCCTGACGCTGCGCGAGGAGCCGGTGGAGATGAGCCGCCGCCAGGGCTGGCGCAGGACGGCGGCGGTAGAACGCCTGGGCATTGCCCACCTCGCCCACCACTACGACGGCAAACCGCTGGACGTGGAACGGCAGAAGTACGTGGACGGCGTCCTGCATCTGGCCTCCCGCGACCCCGCCGCCGAGAAGAAGGCGGGCGGACAGGTCACCCGCACCGGCCTCAAGCGCCTCCAGACGCTGCAAGCACGCGGCGACCATATCCGCCACCCCCGGGCCAATGCCCTCTATGCCTTCGCCGACGAGGCCGACTGGCAGCGCTTCCTGACGGCCGAGGTGCCCAAGCTGGAGGCCAAAGGCTTCCGGGTGGAGGTGGACCCCAGCTTCCCCTATCAGTTTGCCGAGGTCGAGGACTGGTACGGCGAGGCACAGGAGGAGGGCGGCTGGTTCACGCTGGAACTGGGTGTCATCGTGGACGGCGAGCGCCGCAGCCTGATTCCCATCCTGGTGTCGCTGATCGCCGAGCGTCCCGAACTCTTCACGCCCGAGGCCCTGGCCGCCCTGAAGGACGACGACCTCATCACGGCCCGCCTGCCGGATGGCCGCCGCCTCGCCCTGCCTGCCGGGCGTGTCCGGGCGATTCTCAGCGTGCTGGTCGAACTGCACCTGCGCGACCTGCCCGCAGGCCCGCTGCGCCTGCCGGTGCTGGACGCCGCCCGCCTGGCGATGCTGGACGAGGTGCTGCACGCACGCTGGCTGGGGGCTGACCGTTTGCTGGAGCTGGGCCGCCGCCTGCGTTCCTTTCAGGGGGTCTCGGAAGTCCAGCCGCCCGCTGGCCTGAATGCCGACCTGCGCCCCTACCAGCAGCAGGGCCTCGCGTGGCTGCAATTCCTGCGCGAGTACGACCTGGGCGGGATTCTGGCGGACGATATGGGGCTGGGCAAAGCTCAGCCGCTCGACGCCCGCGTGCTGACGCCGGACGGCTGGAGGCGGATGGGCGACCTGCAAGTGGGCGATTTCGTGATGGGCCGGAACGGGAGGCCCACGCAGGTGGTCGGTGTCTACCCGCAGGGCCAGCGCCCCATCTTCCGCCTGACCCTGACCGACGGGGCGAGCGTGGAGGTGGACGAGGACCACCTGTGGGCCGTCAACACCCCCGTTCGCAAGCGGCGGGGGTTGCCGGAACGGGTGCTGACAACGGCACAGATCAAGGATGACCTGGCCGATGCTGCCGGGAATCTCAGGCACTACCCACCGATGGTGGAGCCAGTGCAGTTCGCGCCGCGTGACCTGCCCCTCGACCCCTACACGCTGGGGGCGCTGCTGGGGGACGGTGGGTTGACGCATGGCGTCGGCATCACCTCGGAGGCTGAGCTGGTCGCGGCGCTGGCACTGCCTGACGGCGTGGAAGCGCGCCATACCGCTCGCCTGACCAGGAAGGTCAGCACCTACCGGCTGGTGACGGAAGGGCAGTGGACGCCCAACCCTCTCACCCGTGCCCTGCGGGAACTCGGTCTGCATGGTCTGAAAAGCCGCGAGAAGTTCATCCCAGCCCCCTACCTGCTGGGCAGCGTGGAACAGCGCCTCGCCCTGCTGCAAGGCCTGCTCGACACGGACGGTCACGCGGGCGTGGTGGTGGAGTATGTCAGCGTCTCCGAGGCTCTGGCGCGCGGCGTGGTGGAACTCACGCAGTCGCTGGGCGGAACGGCCCGCATCCGGTGGAAGCGCACGGCGCACACCTATCGAGGCGAACGCCGCGAGGGGACGGCCTGGCGCGTCACGCTCAAGCTCCCCCAGCACCTCGACCCGTTCCGTCTGCCGGAGAAGCTGGCCGCCTATCGCCGCCCGACCAAGT
>NZ_JHAC01000040.1 GCF_000599865.1 Deinococcus phoenicis
CCCCGCCCGGCCTGCTGTGGGCTACCAAACCGCCACCAAAACCCGGCCCCGGACGGCACCGAACAGGCACCGACGAACGGCGGCAAGTGACTAACCCGTGACTGACGAGGACGGCCTCGACGAGCGGCTCGAACACCACCTTCACGCCCCTGCCCGCGCTGGTAGGCGACTTGGAGAATGTTGGATTTTGTAGGGGTAAAGCGCAATCTCCCCCCAAAAAGGACACCACCACCCCGACGAGGGGCCGCTCGTCGCCCTTTCAGAACCGGGGGGGTGCAAGCTTAAAACACCCGTTCGGCACCGTGCTAGACGAGAAAACTGCCCATGCAAGGGCGGCAAGCTGTCGCGGATTGTCGCGCATTCAAGGCGCTGGTGCGGTACTTTCAGGGCAAGAAAAAAGCCGAGAGCGTGTAGGCCCCCGGACTCGACACCCACAGGCTACACGTTCTCGGGGAAGGCGTGTAGCCCTTGCATTCACATTCCCCCCGACTGTCTGCCACCCTCGCCCGACTTCACGCCGCCATCACTGGCCGCACCGAGCAACCGAACACCCCGTTCACGGCCCTGCCACGGCCAGCAGAACGGCCAGCGACACCCGACACGCCCCGACACCCGGCCCCGGCCCCTGCTGGCCCTTCACGGCCCTGTGAGCGGCCCACAGAACCCCCGACGCCCCACGTTGCCCCCCCGTGCCCCGTGCTGCCGACTGCCGACGAGGTACGCGACGAGCGGCCCCTCACGCCCGGCGCGGCCCGGCTGTGGGCAATCCTGCACGCCCTGGCGCTGTTCGTCGCCCGGCACCGAGGACACGCCCGCACCCCGGACACGGTGACGTTCCACCTGCCCGCCGTCATCCTTGCGGCCCTGGTGGGCTACTCCGAGCGGCACCTGTACCGGCTGGCCGACGAGCTGCGCCTGGCAGGGCTGATAGACGAGCGCGGCCACGTCGCCCAGGTCGGCAAGCTGCGGCGCTATGACGGCACACTCTGGCAAGTGGCATTACGCCCCGACGCCCGGCCCCGGCTGCGCTGGTGGGATTTTCAGCATGACTGGCGGCCCGACTATGCCGACGAGTACCACGGCGAGAAAGGCGCATGGCGGGAGGTTCAGAGCGTCATGTCAGAACCACTCACCCTTGAGGGCAAAACGGGGCGACTGCTGGCCCTCGCCCAAACATGGGCCGCTGCCACCCGCACACCAAAATCCCCCGCTGAGGGAGGTTCTGACATGCGTGCTGGCGCGGGTTTGCGGGGTGTGGCCGAACGGCTGCCCGGCCTGCTGGGGCTGCACCCGCGTCACCGTCACCGTGAGGTGTCCCGGCTGGCCGCTGAGCTGGCCGACACCCTGAACGAACCCGGCAGATTCAGGCAATGGTGCGCGGCAATTTACGCCGCCCTGAACGCCGAAAACGAGCAACGCCCCGGCCTAAACGCGCTGGCGCTGGCGCTGCTGAGGCTGTCGGCAGACATGGCAGAGGGCGCACCCTGGCGCACACCCGGCGCGGTCCTCGCGGCCCGGCTGCGCTGACGAGCAACACCCCGGCAACCGAGCGGCACCTTCACGGACACCACGCCCGGCGCGGGGGACTTCTCCCCTCACGCTGTCATCTGCTGTCCCCGACGTACCCCGAACCCGGCGTTCTGTCTGGGGCTGTATGCACTCCCCTTACATGAGGGGGCATTCTGTCGCGCCTACACATGCTCTCCTAACTGCATAGCCCCGGACATGTGAGACAATGAGCCATGACGCCCCGCACCCTCACCCACACCCCGAACCCGGCCCCGCCCGTGCCCCTCGTCGGTACGGGCGACTTGCTGAACACCGTCACGGTGGCTGACGTTCTCGGCTGCACCCCGCGCACCGTCACCCGCCTGATTCAGCGGGGCGTGCTGCCCGCGACGAGGCTCGGCCCCGGCAGAACTGCCTACCGCGTCACCACCGCCGCGCTGCTGGCGTTCGTGCTGAGGTACGGCACCCACGAACCCGGCACCGTGGCCGACGCGCCGAACCCTGACGCCCTCCGCGACTTCACCCCCGAACCCGTGACGCTGCACGCCCGGCGCACGGCTGACGGCCTGCTGCTGGTGTCGGCCACCCCGACGCCCTAGCACCCCGACGAGGTAAAGCACGGTGACACTCCCCCACACTCCCCTCCCCGACGCCCGCCAGCGTGCCCGTGACGGCCTGCGCCGCCGCGCCGTGCTGTACGAGGCCCACCGCCACACCGACGCCCGCGCCCGCAAACACACCCGGTTCTGCCTGCTGCCCCACGTGGCCGACGAGCTGCCCGCGCTGTCCCTGCACCTGGACATCACCGACGGCTACCCGCCGAACGTCGCCCGGAGTGCGGCTGCCCGTATCCGCCACCTGAACGGCATGTTCACCAAACATGGCCCGCTGGTGTTGCTGCGCTTCTCCCTGCCTGCCCTTGACGCCTACCCGCTGCATGAGCGCACCCTCGTCACCGAGGCGCGGGAGGCTGTGGCCGACGCCCTGTTTGGCCTGCTGGCCGACGATGCGCCCTACACGGTGGACATCCACCGAGGCGCTGAGGGCGGCACCCATGCCCACGCGGTAACGCCGCTGGCCTTCGTGCTGGAGGACTGGCGCGGCCTGCTGGCCGACGCGCCACATGGCCCCGGTGGGGGGCGTGACTTGCCCTTCCTCGCCGGGCATGGCGTGGTGATTCGCAACACCGCCCGCGATAGAGCGCGGGTTGCCGCCTACGTGCGCCGACACCCCGACGGGCGACTGTGGACACCCGGCACCGAGGACTACCTTCACGCCCTGGAGGATGAGCTACAGCGTAAACACATGGGCCTGCCCCTGCCCCGGCTGGCGTGGGATGCGGGAGTGCGGCACCTCCCTACTAAGTAACTAATCCTCCCACCCATCTAAGTAACTAATCCTCCCACCCATTACCGACACCCTCACAGCCCATGACGCGACGAGAACGGCCAGCCCCACGAACACACCCTCGATGCCAGATGTGGGCACCCGGATATACGCACTCAGGCGACTAGCAAATGCCAGCAACCGAGGCGAGAAACTAAACAAAACTGAAGGTTCTGATAGAATGTCTTCGTCACCGTGCTGTATGGCCGCGCTTACTGGGGAGTAGGCGCGGCCCTTTCTATGAAGAAGTACGAACCTCAGAAAACTTCATTCTGAAAGGACTTGCAAGGCTGAAAAAAGCTGAGGTTCAGGGGGCAATTTGACGCATTTTGTCACCTAAAAAACGGATAGCCCGAACCCGGCGTTCGTGGGCAACTATCCACTATTCACCACCCTAAAAAGGGCCGATGGTGGCCGCCCAAAAAGTAACGATTCGTAACGTTGCTGGCGACACCCCGAACCCGGCGTTCACCACCGAGGCCACCCTCACCCGCTGCCTACTGGCCCCCAGAACCGCCAGCGACACCCGACACCGCCCCGACACCCTGCCCGGCTGCCTGCTGGCCCTTCACGGCCCTGCTGTGGGCAACCCCATGACAGGTACACGCGCCCGGCAACCCCATGACAGATGCACCGACGAGCGGCCCCTCGTCGCCCTGGTGGGGGAGCTGCCCGGCCCGGCAAGCCTGACAAAGCTGACACCCAAAAAGGGGCGGATTTTCTCTTACCTAATGCCTGTTAGGGGAGAGAGCGCGGCTTTCACACTAATTTCTATTGGTGCGAAAACGGCACCCCGCCCGGCCTGCTGTGGGCTACCAAACCGCCACCAAAACCCGGCCCCGGACGGCACCGA
>NZ_JHAC01000041.1 GCF_000599865.1 Deinococcus phoenicis
CCCCCAGCGCCCGCGCATCGGTCACGACGGTGAGGGCGGCGCGGCCACCCGCCAGCACGCGCACGGCCACCAGACGGTCGCCCAGGCGGTACGTTCCGGGACGCAGGCCAGCAGGAATGCCCTCCGGAAAGCGCGGCGTGGCCACCGCCCGCACCTCGCGGCCCCGCAGCGTGAGCAGCCGCACGTCGAGCTTGCGGGTCTGCGCGTCGGCGTCCAGAATGGCGGCCAGGTCCGCCGGGGCCAGCGTGCCCTGCACCCCCAGCAGCGCCGCCAGCAGGTCGTCGCCCCGGCCCAGCGCCGCCTCCACCCGCGCCTGCACCCCCCCCACCGCCGAGGTGAGCCGGTCCCGCTGCGCCGCGAACAGAAAGCCGTTCACCGCGAAAAACAGCCCCGCCGCCACCAGCGCCACTGCCAGCGCCGTCGCCAGCGCGGCCCAGAGGGTGAGGCGGGCGCGCAGCGTCAGACGCATGGGGGGCAGGCGGAGGGCAGATGCAAGAAGACCAATCGCTGGAAGCTGGCCGCGGGCGGCCCCTTCACCGGTCCACCCGGTAGCCGCGCCCCCGCTCGCTGCTGACCGCTTCCGGGGCCAGCTTGCGGCGCAGGTAGCGTACGTACACGTCCACGATGCGGGCCTCGCCGCCGAACTCCGGCCCCCACACGCGGTCGAGCAGTTCCTCGCGGGTAAACCAGCGGTCGGGCGAGAGGGCCAGGGCTTCCAGCAGGGCGTACTCACGGCCCGTCACGGCCACCTCGCCCCCGTCCCAGCTCACCGTGCGGGCCACCGTGTCCAGCGTGCCGCGCCCCCCCGCGAAGGTGACGCGCGGTGCCCCCTGCCCCCGCTCGCGCCGCGACAGCGCCCTCAGGGTCGCCAGCAGCTCCGGCATGGCGAAGGGCTTGACCAGGTAGGCGTCGCCCCCCAGGTCCAGGCCCTGCACGCGGTCACCGAGTTCCCCGCGTGCCGTCAGGAACAGGATGGCCGCGTCCACCTGCGCCTCCCGTAAGGCCCGCGCGACCTCGAACCCGTCCTGGCCGGGCAACATCACGTCCAGCACGATCAGCGGGTACTCGCCCAGCAGGGCTTCTTCCAGACCCGCCGGCCCGGTCTGCCGCCACGTGACCGCGTACCCCGCCTCACGCAGCGCCCCCAGCGTGGGTTGGGCGATGCGCGGGTCGTCCTCCACGAACAGCAGCCGCATGGGATCAGTGTAGGGGCAGCGGTGAAGCGGGGGTTAAGCGGCCAGCGCCCGCCCCAGCCCCCAGAGCAGCAGGCCCACCCCCACCACGGCCAGCAGCCCCAGCAGCGGCAACAGCCACGGCAAGCGCCGCTGCAAGCCCGCGCTCCGCGCCCGTGCGTCCGCCAGCACCGGGGCGGGCAGGCCCCGCGCGGCGAGCGCCAGAATCGTGGGCACGATCAGGAGGTCGTCGCCCCAGCCCGCCAGCGGAATGACATCGGGCAGCAGGTCCACCGGACTCAGGGCGTAGGCCAGCGCCAGCAGGGCCGCCAGCCGCGCCCGCCCCGGCGTCCGCCGGTCCCCCACCGCGAACAGCAGCGCCAGCGCGTCCCGCCAGAAGGTCCGCAGCCGAAGGATCACGCCGGGGAATACGCGGGCCAGGGGGCGAGGGTTCCCGGGCAGCTTCGCGGACCACCCGGACAGGCGGGGCAGGCGGCTGAACGCGGGGCGGCTCCTCTGCTATCCTGCTTCCCGGCTGTGGGCACCCGCCCGGCCCCGGAGGTCACCGAAGAAGGCGGCTCGTCCCCACGGATGAGCAGGCGTGTACCGCGAGGACACGCGAGAAACCGCGAACCAGCCCATCACCGGGAAAAACGCTCCGCCGTGCGGGGTGTGTGGTGTTTTGGCTCGTTCCGGTCTCCCCCTGGAGGGTCCAGCCCGGTTCGGGCGCGTCCGCATTTGGCCCCAGGGCGCGGGCTGTGCTAGGATTTTTCACTGGTGACTCGCCCCCAGCCCCACACCGGGTGGGAGCGAGCTTGAGCCGGATGCCTGGGCAGCGTTCCCGGCAGCGTGGCAGGAGGAGAAGAGAGATGTTTGCGATCATTCAAAGCGGCGGTAAGCAGTACCGCGTGCAGGAAGGCGACGTGCTGCACGTCGAGAGCCTTCAGGGCGAGGCGGGCGACAAGCTGGAACTCAAGCCGATTCTGATCGGCGGCGGGCACACGCTGCTGGGCGACGAGGCCGCGAAGTTCACGGTAAGCGCCGAGGTCGTGGAGCATGGCCGCGGTAAGAAGATCTACATCCGCAAGTACAAGAGCGGTATTCAGTACCGCCGCCGCACGGGCCACCGTCAGCAGTACACGGCGATCCGCATCACGAGCATTGCCTAAGGTGCTGGTCTAACAAAAGAGGTGAATTGAAATGGCACACAAGAAAGGCGTAGGGTCGTCCAAGAACGGACGCGACAGCAACCCCAAGTACCTGGGCGTCAAGAAGTTCGGCGGCGAAGTGGTCGTCGCGGGCAACATCTTGGTGCGTCAGCGCGGCACCAAGTTCAAGGCTGGCCCGAACGTGGGCATGGGCCGTGACCACACCCTGTTCGCCCTGGAAGGCGGCAAGGTCGTGTTTACCAACCGGGGCAACAAGGGCCGCTTCATCAGCGTGGAACTGCCGGCTCCCCAGGTCGCTGCCGACTGAACCCAGACGGAGCGAGAGGCCGGGCCTGCGGGGTCCGGCCTTTTTTATGGTTTTGCCGCCCGGCGCGGCGCGTGGGGTAAACTGAAGGCAGTTGCGGCCTGACCGCCGCGCCCGCCGCCACAGGCGGGCAGAGGAGCGGTCAGGCTGCTGTTCACGGGCAGGGCCATGCGAGCAGGCCACACAAAGGAGCAGGGATGGCGTTTCGGGACGTACTGGACATTGAGGTAGACGCGGGCAACGGCGGCGACGGCAGCATGAGTTTCCACCGGGCCAAGTATCTGGAAAAGGGCGGCCCGGACGGCGGGCACGGCGGGCGCGGGGGCAGCATCATCCTGCGGGCCATCGAGGGCGTGGAGAGCCTGGAGCGGCTGGTGGGGCGGCGCAAGTTCAAGGCGCAGAACGGCGCCTACGGTGAAGGCCGCCTGCGCCAGGGGTCCGACGGCGAGGACACTTACATCGACGTGCCGGTCGGCACCACCGCCTTCGACCGCGACTCGGGGCGGGTCATTGCCGATCTGGTGCGCGTGGGACAGGAAAAGGTGATCGCGCGCGGCGGCTTCGGCGGACGCGGTAACTCCACCTTTGTCAGCAGCACCCGGCAGGCCCCCCGCTTCGCGGAACTGGGCACGCCGGGCGAGAAGCGCCGCGTGCGGCTGGAACTGCGCCTGATCGCGGACGTGGGCCTGGTCGGTTATCCCAACGCGGGCAAAAGCAGCCTGTTGGCGGCCCTCTCGCGCGCCAACCCGGCGATTGCCGACTATCCCTTCACCACCCTCTCCCCCATTCTGGGCGTGGTCGAGAGTGCGGGCGGCGAGGAACGCTTCACGATGGCCGACATTCCCGGCATCATCGAGGGCGCGTCGGAGGGCAAGGGCCTGGGCCTGGAATTCCTGCGCCACATCAGCCGCACCCGCCTGCTGGTGTACGTGCTGGACGTGACCCGCGACCCGGTGGAGGAACTGCGCGCCTTGCAGGCCGAGCTGCGCGCCTACGATCCCAGCCTGCTGGAGAGCGTGGCGTGTGTGGCGCTGAACAAGGTGGAACTGGTGGACGCCGACATCACGGCGATGGTGGAGGACGAACTGGCGGGGTTCGGGCTGCCGGTGCTGCCCGTCAGCGCCAGGACCGGGCAGGGCCTCCCGGAACTGCGCGGCGCTCTGTTCGCCCTGCTGCCCGACCGCGAACTCTGGGCGCAGACGCACGCGCTGGAAATCGAGCCGGAGGAGGTGCGGGAAGAACCCCTCACCATCACCTTCCGCGAGGGCGAACCCGAACGCGGCAAGACGGCGCCCGAGCGCATCTGGGACGTGGAGGGCGGCGGCTTCGAGTTCCGCATCAACCGCTTCTCGCGCCACATCGAGGACGCCGCCGAGTACCTCTCGGGCCTGTTCAAGCGCCAGGGGCTGTACAAGGCGCTCAAGAAGGCCGGGGCGCGCGAGGGCGACACGGTAGAGATCGGCGTCTTCCGCTTCGAGTACTTCGACGACGAGGAAGAACGCGGCTGACCGGACGGCGGCAGGCGGGGCGTGGCAAAGGGACAGCTTCCCCTCCACGCCCCGCTGCCTTGGCCGCCGCCCCTCAGCCCTTCGTCAGAATCCGCACGGTCAGGATCTTGTCGGCCACCGCGCCGGGAATGTCGGCGTTGCTCTGGTCCATGGTGCGCGTCAGCTTGGGCAGGATGTCCTCACCCTGGACCACCTTGCCGAAGATGGTGTGCTTGCCGTTCAGGAAGTCGGTCGGCGCGAACGTGATGAAAAACTGCGAGCCGTTGGTGGCGGGGCCGCTGTTGGCCATCGCCAGGACGCCGGGACCGTCGAAGCTGAGCTTCGTGCGGAACTCGTCCGCGAAGGCGTAGCCGGGGCCGCCCGTGCCCCACGCGTCCTTCTTGCTCTCGTCCACGCTGGTGGGGTCGCCGGTCTGCGCCATGAAGCCCTCGATGACGCGGTGGAAGCGGATGCCGTCGAAGTAGTGGTTGCGGGCCAGCGTCACGAAGTTGTTCACGGTGACGGGCGTTTCCTGCTCGTACAGGTCCGCCAGAATCTGGCCCTTGTCGGTATCGATCAGGGCATAGTAGTCCTTGCCGTCTTGCAGCGTCATGGCCGGTTCGGTCTTGAACTCGCGCACGGGCTTGTCGGTCAGGAACGGGACCTGGGTGTACCCGGCGGGCACGGGACCGGGGGTGGTCACGGCGGCGGTCTTGGCGGGATCGGTCTGCGT
The DNA here is from genome assembly GCF_000599865.1 of Deinococcus phoenicis. Lineage (GTDB taxonomy): Bacteria > Deinococcota > Deinococci > Deinococcales > Deinococcaceae > Deinococcus > Deinococcus phoenicis. Next base: position 4,866 of record NZ_JHAC01000041.1, read on the forward strand.
GGTGTCCGTCTGGGAAGTGTCGGCCTGTTTGGTGTCGGTCTGGGCCGTATCGGTCGTGGCGTCTTTCTTCTGGCAGGCGGACAGGATGAGGAGGGTGCTGAGGAGCAGGGCGGCCTGTTTCATGGGGAGCAGTCTAGCGGGCGCAGGTGAGGGCCGCGCGGCAGGGAGGTCCGGCCTCTGCGCGGCGGCCATCTTCTACACTGGGCGGGTGATCGTGACGATAGACGGCGTGGCCGCCAGTGGAAAATCGAGCGTCGCATCCGGCGTCGCGCGGGCGCTGGGCGTGCCTTATGTGAGCAGCGGGCTGCTGTACCGCACCGCGACCCTGCTGGGTCTGGAAGCCGGGCTGCACCTGAGCGATGCGGCTTCCCTCCTCGCCTGCCTGGAGAAACGGCCTCTGCGGCTGGAAGCCCTGGCGGAAGGCAACCGCGTGTGGCTCGGGGACCGGGAACTGACCGGGGACCTGCACTCTTCGCGCGTCGATCAGGGGGTCAGCGTGGTCGCCGCGCTGCCGGAGGTGCGAGCCTGGGTGGACGCCCAGCTGCGCGCGCTCCCCGAACCCTTCGTCGCGGAGGGCCGCGACATGGGCACCAACGTCTTCCCGCACGCGGACGCCAAGTTCTACCTGACGGCCAGCCCGCGCGTCCGCGCCGAACGCCGCGCGCAGGAACGCCCCGAGGACGTGCCCGCCATCGAGGCCGCGCTCGTCGAACGCGACCGCCGCGACACGGTTCAGAGCGCCCCCGCGCCGGATGCCCGCGTGATCGACACCGGCCCCCTGACCTTGGACGGGGTGGTCGGCACCGTGCTGGCCGCCCTGCCCACCCGCCGCGCGTAGAGGCGGCCGGGTGCCCTCCTCTCCTGCCGACAACACGCCCCAGCCCCACCCGCTCGCCTATGCCCTCGTTCATGCCCTGGTGGCGCTGCCCGTCGCCTACGGGGGGGGCTTGAGTGTGGAGGGGCTGGAGCATGTGCCGTCCGGCACGCCCGCCGTGATCGCCGGAAATCACGGGCTGGCCCTGGATCCCTTCGTGATCGGGTACGCCGTGCCGCCCCAGGTGGCCCGCGTGCAGTTCATGACCAAACAGGAAGCCTTCGGGTGGCCCCTGGTCGGCCCGGTTCTGCGGTCGGTCGGGGCCTTTCCAGTGGACCGCGCGGCCCATGACGCGCGCGCCGTCCGCCGCGCCATCCGGGTGCTGCGGGCGGGCGGCTGCGTGGGCATTTTCCCGCAGGGCACGCGGGGGGGCCACGAACTTCACGGCGGCGTCGCCCTGATCGCCCTGCGGGCGCGCGTGCCCACCGTACCGGTGCGCGTCTGGCACGAGCGTCCCCCCGGGCTGCGCCGGGGGCTGCCGGGGGGGCGCTGGTTCGTGCGCTTCGGCCCACCCCTGGCCCCAGAAGGCAGCATCCACAGCCTGACCCGGCGCTGGGAGAATGCGGTGGCCGTGCTGGGGTAGGGCGCGTCCTGGGTAGGGCAAGACAACGCGACCAGACAGCAAAATCAGACAGCAAAAAGGGCAGGGGTACGTTTCACCCCTGCCCTTCCGGTTGGCTGTTAAAAGGTCAGCGCACGACCTTGAACTTCTGGCTGGTGTAGATCTCGGTGTGGGCCGTGTTGCTCTCGTCGCCCAGGGGCTTGAGGGCCTTGAGGCGCAGCTGGTACACGCCGGCAGGTGCTTCGCTGCCGTTGCTGAGCTTGCCGTCCCAGTCGAACAGGTTGTAGGCATCACAGGTCGCGCTGACCTTGGCGAGGTCATTGGTGCAGTGGCGTCCCAGGTACTCGTTCTGCGACAGGGTATCGATCACGGCGCCGTTCGCGTCCAGCAGCTCGAAGGTCAGCTTGCGGATCTGGTGCGCGAAGTTGGCGATCAGGTAGGGGGCGTCCATGTACTTGCCCACCATCTTGAAGGTGTAGTCGGGCATCTCAGACAGTGTGACACCCTTGGGGTAATCAACACCAGCTACGTCATCCCCCAGCATCGGCGCAGCACCGTACAGCTTGCCATTGTTGTAGAGGTCCCCAAAGGAGGCCATCTTCTGGTAATCGCCCTTGAAGCCGCTGTAGGGCACCACGATGTTGGGGCTGGTGCCGCTTTCCAGGTACACGTAGCCGCCATACTGCGACTTGTCGGGGGCACCTGCGGGCGGGGTCACAACCACGTTCAGCTCCACCTCGCTGAAAGGCTCCACGACCACCTGCACACCAGCATTGGCATCCTGCCCGTTGATGGTCATGGTGGCGTAGCTCTGAACCGGCTTGGGCGCCAGCGTCGTTCCGCCGACCGTCAGGGCCGGGTAGTTGTAGGCCGTGTAGACCTCGCGCTTGGCACCGGTGTTCTTCAGCACGACAACCTTGCTGCGGGTGGTGAAGGTGTCGCTCTCACCCAGGCTGAGCTTGTTGGGGGTGGCGCGCACTGTATTGGTGTACGCGTTGACGATATCCACCATGCCCGCGCCCTGGCGCTGCACATAGTCGGGCAGACCCTCCACCAGCGTGCTGCCGTTGAGGTACCAGCGCAGATTCGCCGTGTTCATCAGCACGCCGCGCATGTCCTTGGCCTGGGTGTTGGGGTACGCCTGGAGCAGCAGGGCCGCCGCGCCCGCCACGTGCGGGGAAGCCATGCTGGTGCCGCTGAGGACCGCGTAGCCGCTGCCGTCTTCCTTGTTCAGGGGGTAGGTGCTGTAGATGTTCCCGCCGGGCGCACCGATGTCGGGCTTGAGTTCCAGTTCGGCGGACATGCCGAAGGAGCTGAAGCTGCTGCTGGCATTGCCGGTGGGGTTGGCAATCGCGATCTTGCCGCCGTCGAAGGTCACGCTCACGCCACTGGCAATCAGGCTGTCGATCTTGGCCCCGTCGGTGTCACTGACCGATACCACGGGGATGGTGATGGGGGGATCGCCCGCCACGGTGGGGTTGATGTACCCGGCGGCGTTGTTGTACAGGATGACGGCGGCGGCGCCAGCCTTCTGGGCATTGCTGGCCTTGATGTAGAAGCTGCAGGTGCCCCGGCGAATCAGCACGGCCTTGCCGGTCAGGCTGTTCTCGGCATAAGGATCGCACCCGTCGTTGGTGACGGTGGTGCTGCTGTTGGGTCCCTTGGTAATGGGCAGGGTCGTGCCCGTCTTGGGTTCGGGTGAGCCAGTTGCGGCATAGAAGCCGATCTTGGTGCCACCCGTCAGCGTGAAGCTGTCCAGCTCGATCTTGACGTTGTCCACCGACGCCACCGAGATCACGTTGTCGCCCATGGTGGGGCCGCCCATGCTGTACTGCCCGTCCGCACCACTGTTCCCGGCGGAGGCCACCAGCACCACGCCGCGCTTGACCATGCGGTTCCCCGCCTTGGCGAGCGGCGTCTCGGCCCAGTCGTCGAAGGCGGACCCCAGGCTCATGTTCACGACCTGCATCCCGTCTTGCACCGAACGCTCCATGGCCGCCAGGATCACGTCGTCGTAGGAGCTGCCGCTGCACCCGAAGATGCGGTACGCGCCGAAGCTCACGTCGGGCGCCACGCCCTTGAAGCCCACCCCGTTCCTGGTGTTGCTGGGATCGTTGCCCCCGATGATCCCGGCCACGTGCGTCCCGTGACCGCCGCAGTCGTCGGGGTTGTCGTCTGGTACGGGAACGTACTTGCCGTCCTTGCCGTAGTCGTCACCCACGAAGTCGTATCCGGCCACGATCCGGCCCCGGAACGCGGGGTGGTCCACGTCGATGCCCGAGTCGATCACGCCGACCTTGACGCCCTTGCCGGTCAGGCCCAGCTCGTTCTGGGCGATGTCCGCGCCGGTCATGCCCTTGGCGTAGAACATCTCGGGGGCCAGCAGGGGCTGCTGGTTCAGTTCCGTCCTGGGCAGCTCGACACGCCGCACCGGGTAGACGCCCAGCACGCCCGGCATGCGGGAGATGCGGTTCATCTCTGCCTGGGTCGCCACGACGCTAAAGCCGTTAAAGAGCGTGCTGTAGCTGGCGACTTCCTGGTACTTGATCCCCAGGCTCTGGGCCTGCGCGCGGAAGCTGGCCTGCTGGCCGCCGATGCTCTGTGCGCCGAGAGCGGTCGGGTCGCCTGCGAGTTCGACGAACCACTTGCCGGGCGCGATATTGGCCGCGCGCAGGGCGTCAGGCAGGGTGACGCCCTGGCCGGTGCCGGCCGTCGTGGGGGTTGCGACGTTCTGTCCGCAGGCCCCGAGGACCAAAGACAGGCTGAGGAGAGCGAGGGTCTTGGCAGTTTTATTCACGGGCTGACTCCTTCATTCCGCGCTTAGCGGCGCGTGAGGGCGATCTGGTAGGTGTTGGTGGCCTTGTTGTCGCTGGCGTCCGGCTCGTCGTGGATGTCGAAGCTGGTCACGACCACGTAGTACGTCCCGGTCTGGGGAACGTTGAACCGGATTTCCGACTCCATACCGGTGCCGCTGTCGTCGTCCTTTTCCAGCACGGTCTTGCCGTCGGGCATCAGGATCATGACGTAGGGGTCGAGGGTGCTGGCCGGGTTCACGCTGACGCTCTTCACGGTCAGCTTGAGCATGTCGCCCGCCTCCGCGTCGAACTTGAAGTAATCGAAGTCGCGGTCCTGGCCAAAGACGGTGCCCTGCAGGGGCGTACCGATGTTCAGGGAGACCGGCGTGGCGATGCTGTCATTCGGCTCGAGAGCGTCGGCCTCACCAATAGCCACCGTAAAGGTCAGGCTGGTCTCGCCCATGTTCCCCTGCTGGTCGTAAGCCCTGACCGTGATGATGTGCTGGCCGTTGTCGGCGTAGCCGTAGGTCCGGCTGACGGCGTACGGGGCTGCCGTGTCAGCCAGGACCAGGCGGCCGTTGTCGTAGAAATCAACGCGCACCACTCCGCGGTCGTCAGTGACGTCGGCCGTGAAGGTCACCTGGCCCGGCAGGAGCAGTTGCGCGGGCTGGGCCGTGACCTTGACCTTGGGCTTGGTGGTGTCTGCGGGGGGCGGCGTGACCGGCACGTTCACCGTCACGGTGGTCGTGGTGGTGGCGCTGTTCCCGGCGGCGTCCATCGCTACGGCGCGGTAAGTCACGGTACCGTTGTTGGCCGCCGTGAGGTTGTCAGTGGCCTCGTAGGGGGCGCTCGTGTCCTCACCGATCTTGGTGTCGCCGCGGTAGAAGGTCACTTTGGTGACGCCCACGTTGTCACTGGCGGTGGCGACGAGCTTCACGCTGCCCGCCGCAGTCAGCGTCTGGGGCGTCGCCGTCAGGCTGACCTGGGGCTTTTCGACGTCCTGGCCAGGCGTGGTCTGAATCTTGACGGTAAACGTCCCCGCCGCTTCACCCTGGTTCCCCGCCGCGTCCACCGCCACGGCCCGGATGGTGTGGGTGCCGTTGTCCGCCGCCGAATAGTTCTGGCTGTACTCGTAGGGCGCTTCCGTGTCGGTGTCGAGCAGCTGGTCGCCGTCGTAGAAGGCCACGCTCTTCACGCCCACGTTGTCGGTTGCCGTCGCCTTGAAGGTCGCCGTGCCGTTGGCGGTCAGTTCCGCCGGTGTCACGGTCAGGCTGACCTGGGGCTTTTCGGTATCCCCGCTGGGCGCCGTCTGGATGTTCACCGTCAGGGTGCCCGAAGCACTCCCACGGTTCCCCGCCGCGTCCACGGCCACCGCCTTGATGGTGTGCGCGCCGTTGTCAGCCGCCGCATAGTTCTGGCTGACGGTGAAGGGCGCTTCCTTGTCGGTCGCGATCAGCTTGTCGCCGTCGTAGAACTCCACGGCCGTCACGCCCACGTTGTCCGTGGCGGTGGCCGTGAAGGTGGCCTGGCCGGCAGCCGTCAGCGACGTGGGAGCCACCGTCAGGGCCACCTGGGGTGCCTGGGTGTCCTTGGGTGTTCCGCCCGTTCCACAGGCAGAGAGCAGCAGGCCGGTCAGCAGGGCGAGAGACAAACTGCGGTGTGCTTTCATGTGAACTCCTTGGATGCAAACGGGATGGTCAGCAGGGCCATAGAACAAAAGGCGGCTGAGACGACGTGTCGTCGCCAGGCTGTTCAGTTTTGCCGAGGTCCGGTGCCGAGCATCCTAGCGTCCAGGCGTTGCGTATGCAAGGTTTTTCCCATTCGCCCATCAGCCTGTCCTCATGTAACCGGGGAGACTGCCCGCTTTTCCTTCACGGAAAGGCGTAGCCAGGGGTGCTGCCGGGCTGTCCTCTTGGGCACTTAGGCCAGCTCTGCCACCGGCCCCAGGGCCACGACGGTCGGCAGCGTGAGCGGGCACAGGGCCAGCACCGCCCGGACGTCCTGCGGGGTGACGCGGGCGTAGCGGTCCACCAGTTCGGCGGTGGTCAGCGGACGGCCCAGCGCGAGGAACTCCATGCCCAGCGTGAAGAGGCGGCCCTGGGGCGTTTCCGCGCGCAGCAGGGTACTCACAGCGAGCTTGCGGGCGGCGCGGCGCACGGCGGCGTCCGTCAGCGCGGCGGGAGCGGTCGCCAGCACCGCACGGTAGGCGTCCAGCACGGTCTGGGCGCGCTCCGTATCACAGGAGAATCCGCCCTCGAAGGTGCCCGCGTCCTGGTAGTCCAGGTGGGCGAAGTCGGCGCTGTCGGCCAGGCCGGTGTCGAGGAGCGCCCAGTACAGCAGGCCGTTCTCACCGCCGATCACTTCGGCCAGGACCGCCGCCGCCTCGCGCAGCGGGTGAGAGGCGGGGAGGCCGGGCAGGGCCAGCGCCACCTGCACGCGCGTCAGGTGCTCGTCGCGCAGCGTGCGAAGGGTGCCCGGAGCCGCAGGCCGGGGGGCCGGGGCAGACGGCCGGGGCGGGGTTCCGATGGGCCAGCCGCACAGCTCGCGCTGCGCCCAGGCCAGCACCTCCTCCGGCTCAAAGGCCCCGACCACTGCCAGCGTCACCTGCGGCGCGCCGTACCGCTCGCGGTGGTTGCGCTCCAGCGCCTCACGGGTTAGGGCGCGCACGGTGTCCGGCGTGCCCAGCACCGCGTACCCCAGGGGATGCGCGCCCCAGTAGGCGGCGCGCAACTCGTCCGCCACGCGCACGGCGGGCTGCTCGGCGTACATGGCGATCTCTTCGAGAATCACGCCGCGCTCGGGTTCGATGTCCCCCGGGCGCAGGGCGGGGCGCAGCAGCTCGGTCAGGGTATCCAGCAGCGCGCCGCCCTGTTCGGGCAGGGCCGCAGCGTGGTAGACGGTCGCCTCGTCGCTGGTAAAGGCGTTGGCCTGACCGCCCAGTTCGTCGAGGCGCTCGTTCAGCTCAGCGGCGCTCAGGCGGGCCGACCCCTTGAACATCAGGTGTTCGAGGAAGTGCGAGGCGCCCATCTCCTCGGGGCGTTCGTCGCGCGCCCCGGTCGCCACGAAATAGCCGGCGGCGACGGTCTGGGCGTCCGCGTCCGGTTCCAGCAGCAGGGTCAGGCCGTTCGGGAGGGTGCGGCGCAGCGTCATGCGAACTGCTCCCCCGGCCCCAGCGTGACGATGGTCGCGTGATCGGCGGGACGGTACCCCGCCAGGACGGTATTCACGCCGTCCAGCGTGAGGGCCGCGAGCTGCGCGCGCAGGGCCGCGACGCTGCGGACCTGTCCGAAGACGGCCAGATCGCGCGTGAGGCCGCTCGCACGGGCGCGCAGGCTCTCGGCCCCGAACACCACGCTGGCGGTCAGCCCGGCGCGGGCCCGCTCGAACTCGGCCCCCGTCAGGCCCTGCGGGAGCCGCGCGAGTTCGGCCAGCAGCACCTCCAGCGTCTCGGGGGCGCGGCCCGGCGTGCTGCCCGCATAGGCCGACAGAAAGCCCTGGCCGCCCAGCAGGATGGGCGAGGCGCTCACGTGATAGGCCAGGCCGCGTTCCTCGCGCACCGCGTGAAAGAGGCGGCTGGCGCTCCCACCCGAGAGCGCGGTCAGGGCCACCTGCCACGCCAGCCACCCGGGGCTGCGGGGCGAGACGCCCGGCGCGGTGACGCTGAGGTGCGTCTGTTCGGCCTCGGCGTGGGAAAGGTGGGCGCGCAGGCCGGGGCGGAAGTCGGCGGGGACCACCCCGGCCTCCCCAGCCTGCCACCCCGCGAAGGCCCGCTCCAGCAGGGCGCGCATCTCGGCGGGGTCGGCGTCGGCCACCAGGCCCACCACGCTGCCGCGCGTGCCGTAGCGGCCCAGGAAGGCGCGCAGGCCGTCCACGCTGAGACGCGCGAGGCCTTCAGGCGTGCCGCTGGCCGGGTGGGCGTAGCCCGCGAAGGGGGACGCCGGGTCGCGGGGAAAGGCCAGCCGCCTGGCCCCCACCGCCAGCAGGTCGGGCGGGCTGTCCTCCAGCCCCTCCAGGTCCTGCCGCGCGAGGTCGGCCAGGACAGGCAGGTCCTCCGGCGGGAGGGCCGGGCGCCGCAGCAGGTCCGCCAGCAGGCCGAGCGCGGCGGGCAGGTCGGCCAGCAGCCCGCTCACGCCGAAGCGGGTCGCCTCCGGGCCGACGCCCCCACTGCGGCGCACGCCGAGGTCGTCGAGCGCGTCCTGAAACTGCCGGGCGTCTTTGCCCCCCGCGCCCTTGGACAGCCACTCCTCCAGCACGCCCGCCGACCCTTCCCGGCCCACGGGGTCATGGGCGCTGCCCACCGGCACCCGCAGGTCGAGCGCAAAGCCCGGCCCCTTGCGGCGCTCGAACGCGGCAGTCAGGCCGCCCTCTAGGGTCCAGACGTGGGCGGTGGGGGCGGCGGTGAGCGTCACCGGGGGATTGTAGCGCCGCGCCGCGCGGCAACCGGGGGCCAGGTCACGGGCCGGGGAAGGGACCGCCCTGCTCAGACGGATTCCGTCCGATTCCTTTCCTTCCGGAACAGCGCCGGAAGTCCATCCAGCTCCCGGAACCCGTACTTTCTCCTTCTCGCGTCGTCGCGAACAGACGCCCCTGAGGACGCGGCTCCTCCCACTCGGATGGAATCACTCCGTCAACACTTCCATCGGCGTTCGTCTCAGGTCCCGTCCGCGCAGCGCAGTTCGGGAGGCAACGGCGCTTCCAGCCTCAGGCGCTCGCCCGTCAGCGGGTGGGCCAGGACCAGCCGTTCGGCGTGCAGCCGGTAGCCGCCGTCGCCGGGCAGGCCGGGGAGATCGGCCCTCGGCCCCCCGCCGGGCGCGTACAGCGGATCACCCACCAGCGGGTGCCCGATGGCGGCGAGGTGAATGCGAATCTGGTGCGGGCGGCCCGTCCGGATGTCCACCGCGAAGAGGGTTTCGGCGGGGGTCTGGGCGGTTGCCGCGCGGCGTTCCAGCACCCGGGCCTGACTGGAGGCCGCCTTGCCCGCCGCACTCGCCGCGAACACGTCCCCCAGCCGGGGATGCGGGACCGGGCCGATGGGCGTGGTGATGGCGTACTCTTCGCGCGCAGCCAGGCCCGCCGCCAGCGCCCGGTAGCGTTTCTGGACCGCGTGATCGCGCCAGGCCCGCGCCAGGACGGACCCCGCCTGCGGCGTGCGGGCGAACAGCACCAGCCCGGAGGTGCCGCGCCCCAGGCGGTGCAGCGGGCTGGCTTCCGGGAACGCCGCCCGCACCCGCGTCAGGAGCGTGTGCTTCAGAAAGCCGCCGCCCGGCAGCGTCGGCAGGCCCGGGGGCTTGGCGACCGCCAGCAGCGCCGCATCCTGATAGACGAGGTCGTAGCCCAGCGGCACATCTTCCTCGTGCCAGGGGGGCCGCCGCCATTCGAGCACCTGTCCGGCGCGCAGCTTCTCCGCCCCGCGCGCAGGCTGGCCGTCCAGGTGAACCTCTCCCCGGTCCAGCCGCGCCTGCCAATCTGCCGCCGCAGAGTGACGGTAGTGGCGGGCGAGGTACGCCAGCACCGTCAGGCCCCGCGCCCGCCCGCCTAGTTCCTCGCGGTAGGTGTAACCGTCGTTCAGGGCCATGCCCGCAGCCTAGCGGACCCGCCCGGCTCGCCGCTCTACGCCACCGGCCGCTGCTGGTACAGCTCCACGACCCGGCGCAAGAAGCGCAGGCCCGGCCCCAGGCTGCTGGCCTGCACCCACTCGTCCTCGCGGTGGGCGTTGCCGCCCCGGTACACGCCCAGGGCGATGGCGGGCAGGTCGTGGGGGGCGGCGGCGTTCGCGTCGGTGCTGCTGGAGGCCAGCCGCAGGTCGGTGCGGCCCTCGCGGGCGGCTTCCCGCGCGAGATCGAGCAGCGGGTCAGCCCCCAGGTCCCCGCCGGGACGGTCGCCCACCCGTTCCAGGCGAACGGAGACGCCCGCCTCGCGCGCGGCGGCGTGCAGCACCGCCTGTGCCCGGGTGTCGAGTTCCGAGAGTGCGCCGGGGTCCAGCGACCGCAGGTCGAGCAGCAGTTCGGCGCTCCCCGCGATGCTGTTCACGCTGGTGCCCCCCGAGGCCAGCCCCACGTTCAGGGTGGTGCGGGGGCTGAGGGGCCGGTGCAGCGCGTACAGGGCGCTGATCGCCAGGCCGAGCGCGTGCAGGGCACTGGGGGCCTGGTCGCCCCAGGAATGCCCGCCCGGCCCCAGGAACTGCGCCCGGTAGCGCCGCACCCCCACGGCCCGGGTGACCGCCACGCCCAGATAGCCGTCCACCGCGATAAAGGCCCCCAGCCGCGAGCGGTGGCGGGCCAGCAGGTGTTTCGCGCCGCGCAGGTCGCCCAGCCCCTCCTCGCCCACGTTGGCGGCGACCCAGAGGGGCCGGCGCAGCGTGTGCTGATGGCCGCGCAGGTCACGCAGCAGCCCCGTCACCACCGCCAGACTGGCACTGTTGTCGCCCACGCCCGGCCCCACCAGCCGCCCGCGTTCCTCACGCACCGTCACGTCGGTCCCGCGTGCGAAGACCGTGTCCAGGTGCGCGGCGAGCAGCAGCGCGGGCCGGCCTTCCGTGCCGGGGGGCGTGAGGCAGGTCAGGACGTTGCCCACCTCATCCCGCACCACGTCGTACCCGAGGTTCCGCCACAGTTCGGCGATCAGGGCGGCCCGCTCCCCCTCCTCGAAGGTCGGGGCGGGCGTCTGCGCGATGCGCGTCAGGTCCGAGAGGAGCATTGCGGGCGATTCTAGCGGCTGAGACTCCGCAGGGCGGGGGGCCGCGCCCCTGCCGGACTTCATGAAGGGCGGCAAAAAGGACCCTCCCCGAACGAAGGGTCCGGGGAGGGCGGCCACCAGAAGGCGGTGGCCGCAGGCTTCAGCGGCGCATCAACTTGGAGCCGATCATGGCGGCCAGGCCGACCAGACCCGCCTTGACCATCGGGTTACTGAGCGCGCCGCCCTGGGCAAAGGCCGCTTCCAGGGGGCTGCGGCTGTCCTGTGCGGGGGCCTGCGCCGTGCGGGTGTAGGCGTCGGCCAGGTCTTCGGGGTCGTCGGCGCGGACGTTCTGGACCGGGTTGGCGGAGCTGCGCACAATCGCGTCGCCGACCTGCTGGCGGTCCTGGGGCGACAGCTGCCCGAAGTACTCCTGCATCACCTGGCGGCGTTCCTCGGGCGAGGCGTTCTGGAGGTAGTCGTGGATGTAGGCGGCGGCTTCCTGGGGCGTCACGGTGCCGTCGCCGTTGCTGTCGCGCGGGTCGAGGCGGGCCATCTGCTCGTGGCGGTCTTTCTGGTCGAAGAACATCGGCGAAACCTCCTGGGAAAAGGGGAAACCTGGCCGGGCGGCCAGACCGGGACAACCCCCTTACCTTAGGCAAGCGCTGGCCAGCGTGCGTGAGGCCACACTTCACGAAGGTTCATGGCCTGACCCCGGGGAGAGCGTGCGGCGGGACAATCTCGCTCCCGGGCCGCTGCTAGATTGCCCGCATATGCGTTCCCTCGTGCTGATCGGCCACGGCTCTCACCTGAACGGCGAGTCGGCGGGTGCGGTCTACCGGTATGCGGAGCTGCTCCGCGCGCGCGGCCTGTACGACGAGGTCGTGGAAGGCTACTGGAAGGAAGAACCGTCGCTGCGGCAGGTGCTGAAGACCACCCACAGCACCGACGTGACGGTGATTCCGATGTTCATCTCCGAGGGGTACTTCACCGAGACGGTGATCCCGCGCGAGCTGGGCCTGGGCCACCAGGGGCCGGTGCCCGAAGGGGGCGTGGCCCGCGTGCTGGGCGGCAAGACCGTGCGCTACACCCTACCCTACGGCGTGCATCCCGGCATGGCCGAGGTGATCCTGGCCCGCGCCCGCGAGGCGCTGCCCGACCTCAATTCGCAGGACACGGCGCTGATCGTGCTGGGGCACGGCACCACCCGCAACGAGAACAGTAGCCGCGTGATCTACCGCAATGCCGAGCTGATGCGCGAGTCCGGGCACTTCGCGGAGGTTCAGGCCCTCTTTCTGGACGAGGACCCCAAGGTGGGCACCTGGCCCGAGGTGGTGCGCGCGCCGCGGGTGGTGGTCGTGCCCTTCTTCGCCTCCGAGGGCTGGCACACGCTGGAAACCATCCCCGAGGACATGGGCCTGACGGGCGAGGTGACGGCCTTTCCCGGCAACCCCCACGGCCCGCAGACGGTGTATTACGCGCGGCCCGTCGGCACCCACAGCGCCGTGGCCGACGTGATCCTGCATCTGGCCGAGGAGGCGCGGGGCGCGTCGGAACGGGGCGGCGACGTGGACCGCACCCATGCCGAAGCCTGGGCCGCCTTCCTGACGCTGGCCCGCCGGGGCACCCGCGTCGGTGAGGTCCTGATGACCCCCCACGCGGGCATGTTCGAGATCCGGCACGCGCTGGACGAGGGCCGCCCCACCGGCGACCTGACCACCGTCGTCACGCCCGAGGGCCTGCGCGACCTGGCCCGGCGGGACGAGGGGGGGCATCACCGCCCGGTCCATACCTTCCGCTCACTGCTGCGCGGCTGGCGGGCGGTGCTGCATGAGGCCGACCTGCCGCGCGGCATGGGCTACCTCTACCCGGCGGTCGTCGAGGAAGGCTACGCGCACCACACCCATACCCTGCGCGCCACGCCCTGGCCCACCACGGCCCGCCGCCAGACCGGCATCTACACCAAGGTGCAGCGGGCCACCCCCGAACAGGTGGAGAACGTGGCGAAGGACGTGTGCAGCCGTTGCCTCAAGACCCGGCTGTGGGCGGGGGAAAAGCTGGGCAGCACCTTTTTCGGCGGCGTCCCGGGCGCCATTCCCTGTCCGGAAGCCTGCACCTTCTTCATCGCGGAGGTGCGCGAGGAGGTCAGCGGCAAGCGGGGGCAGGCGGGGCACGGGCACGAGGACTGAGGAAGGGATGGGCGGAGGTGGTGGGCCGTCGGGCGTGGGAAAGCCCCGCCCACCTTTCCTCCAGCCCATCACCGACAACCCACATCCCGGGGTGAGAGAATGCACCCTATGACCGCCCCGCAACCCGCCGCACCGGCCAAGCCCCGCGCCCGCGTTCCCAAAACTGTCTGGGACCTGGTGTTCACGCTGGTGATCCCGATCCTGATCCTGAGTCCCAACATGCTGGGCAGCGGCATCAGCGTGGCAGAGTTGCTGGGGAACGGCACCACCGGAAATATCCGCGCCTATCTGGTGGCCGCCCTGATTCCGGTCGTGTACGTGCTGGTGGACCTGTTCGTGAACCGCAACGTCAGCCCGGTGGCCCTGATCGGCGGGGCGGGGGCCATCGTCAGCGGGGCGCTGGCCTTCTGGTACGTGGACGGCTTCTGGTACGCCATCAAGGACAGCGCGCGGTCGTACCTGACGGGGGTGCTGTTCCTGCTGAGCGCCGCGACCAGCGTGCCCCTCTTCCGGGTCTTTCTGGACGCCGCCAGCATTGGCGAGAAGCCGGAGGACCGCGCCGCCACGGGGCAGGCGATGCGTGATCCCGGCGTTCACCGGGGGCTGGTGCTGGGAACGGTCGCCTTCGCGGTGGTGGACCTGATCGGCGGCGTGGTGAACAGCGTGGTGAACTATGGGCGCGTAACGGCAAAGTTCGGCAGCGACGCTTTCAACGCGCAGGTGGCCGAGGTGAACGCCATCATGCGCGTGCCCGGCCTGCTGATCAGTCTGGTGGGCGTGGGCCTCGCCATCTATCTGGTCCAGACCGCCGTGAAGCGCCGCTATGGGGCCGGGGCCAGCCTGCTGGAGCCGTCCAAGCTGGCGGCGGCGATGCGGGAGCGCGGCGAAGTCAGGGTGTAGTGGGGTGCAGGCTGTGGGAAAAGATCTTCCGGCAACCCACGGCCCCTATTCCCCCGTCCGCGCCCGCCGCTTCTGGTAGGCCCCGGTCAGCAGCTCCGCGATGTACTCCCGCGTAAAGGGCATCCCGCTGGCCTCGGCGGCGGCGATCTCCGCGTCGCGGTTGTAGGTGAGGCGCACGAAGGTGGCGCTGTGGGCGGGACTCTGGGGATCGAACTCCAGAATCAGGTAACTGGGCAGGGTGCTGTCGAGCGGATTGCCGACCGAACCCGTGTTGATCAGGGGACGGCCCTCCACGTCGAGCATCAACGTCTCGTGGACATCGGCGTAGACCAGAGCGTCGGCGTGCGCCCCCAGGCCGAACTGTGGATTGGGGGCGTAGGCCTCGATCTGCTCGGCGAGACTGGAGTGCGGGTACAGGCGGTGAAAGAGGCCCTTGGAGCTGGCGTGGACGAAGCGCCACCACGCGCCGCCGAACTGTTCCTCGATGCCGTAGGGCAGCCCGGCGAGGTAAGCGAGCTGCTCAGGCGTGAGCTTGCTGCGCGGCCAGAGGTCCTGGGGACGGTTGGTGGCCCCGGCCACGCGGGCGTCCCAGTTGCCCTGAATGACGCGCGTGGCGTGCGCCTGGGTCCACTCGACGACCTCGCGCGGGCGCGGTCCCTTGCCCACCAGGTCGCCCAGCACCCACAGTTCGGTGATGCCTCTCCGCTGCACGTCCGCATGTACGGCCAGCGTCGCCTCCAGATTGGCGTGCAGGTCCGAGAGAACGGCGAGACGGATCATGGCGGGCAGTCTAGCCCAGGGGCCGGGGCGGGCTGGGGAAAGCGTAAGGGAAGCACAAAACAGCCCAGTTGGAGCGGTCAAGCCCTGGTGTGCTGAATTCGCGCCGCAGGTGTCTGGGTGCGCTCAAGCATGAACCCAGACGAGCAGGCTGCTCTCCAGCGCCTTCAGTACGCAGGGCAGGGCCTGAATGAAAACGTCCTTCAAGCCATAGAACGCGACTTTCAGCTCTCCATTCCTCCCACCTACCGTGTCCTGCTTCGGCTCGTAGGGAACAACCCCAACGCTATTCCCGAGTGGATTGGCACAGACTGGACAGGAGCGGACCTGTATGACATCCAGCGAGAAGCGCATGACCTCGTCAGGGAGAACCCCTGTCTTCGTAACCTGCCCGACGATGCCTTTGTTCTGCTCTTTCACCAGGGCTACAGCCTGCTCTTTGTTCCTGCCGAACTGGGTGACGCCTCACCTGTCTTTGTCTATGCGGAAACCGACGAGCCTTGTGCCCAAGAGTTCAGGCGTGTTGCTGAACGGTTGGACGAAATGATGATGCACCGAGTACCAGAACTCTGGGTAGCTGCCAAACTGGTGACCTCGTAAGCGCTCAAAGCCCCCCCCTCGGATTCACGTCCACTCGCACCCGCGCCTTCCAGCTGCGGTCCAGGGTGGCGAGGAGTTGCGCCAGCCGCGTATCGTCACGGGCGCGCAGCAGCAGGTGATAGGGGTACACGCCGCGCAGCCGGGCGACCGGGCTGGGCGCCGGGCCGAGGACTTCCCCGGCGGTGGCCCCGGCGCCGTGCAGAGCGTCGAACACTTCCTGAGCGGCGATTTTCGCTTTCTGAGGGTCGCGGGCGGCCACCTCCACCTGGGCGAGGCGGGCGTGCGGGGGGTAGCCCAGGGCCGCGCGGGCGCGTTCCTCGGCAGCGGGGTAGGCCAGGGCATCGCGGCCTTCCACCAGCACCTTCAGCGCCGGGTGGTCGGCCTGGAAGGTCTGCACGACCAGCAGCGGCGCGCGGTCCGGGTGCCACTCGGCCAGTTGCCGCAGCAGGCGGTGATACCGCTCGGAGGCGCGGAAGTCCGAGACGTTCAGCCAGGTGTCGGCCAGCGTCACGCCGATCAATGCGAGGTTGGGCGGGGCGTCCTGCGAGAGCAGCAGTTGGGTGCCCACCACCACGCCGCTCCCCCCCGCGTACAGGGGCGCGAGGTCGTCCTGGCGGTCGCGGTCGCAGCGGTAGACCGGGAGGCCGGGGGCGAGTTTGGCCACCTCCGCCGCGATCCACTCGGTGCCGGGACCGCGCGCCTTCCACATCCGCTCGCCGCACTCGTCGCAGCGGTCGGGGATGGCCTGGTGGTAGCCGCACTGGTGGCAGGTGAGCTGGCGGGTTTCCTGATGAAAGCGCAGCGGCACGTCACAGTTGCGGCACTGGGGCGTGTGTTCGCAGCTCGGGCAACGCAGCAGGGCGGAGTAGCCCCGCCGGGGGGCCAACAGCGCCGCCTGCCGCCCACGTTCCTGCACCTGCCGCAGCAGCCGGGCGAGGTCGTGGCTGACCGGATAGCCCAGGTCGCCGGGCGTGAGGTGAACGCTGGAGAGCGGTCCCAGTTCGGGCTGCTCTGGCGGGTTGGCATAGTCCACCACATGCACGCGGGTCCGGGGGGGCGGCAGCACCGCGCCGGGCAGCGGCACACTCTCGGCGGCGGGGGCACTGCCCACCAGGGCCAGGGCGGCGTCATGCGCGGCGGCCACCCGGGCGGCCACGTCCGGGATAAAGGCGTGCGATCCCGCCGGGAGCTTATAGGCGTCGCTGCCTTCCTCCAGCACCACGACCAGGGCGGGGTCCTCCAGCGGCGCGGTCAGGGCGAGGTAACTGCCGATCACCAGCCGCGCTGCGCCCACGCGGAGCAGGTTCCAGGCGTGGCTCCGCTGCACGCCTTGCAGGTTGCCGCTGACCTGCACCGCCCGCGTGCCGGCCCCCGCCGCCAGCCCGGACAGCCCCTCCCAGGCGCGGCGCAGCGTAGCGTGGTCGGGCGCGAGGACCAGCACGCCGCGCCCCTGCGAGAGCAAGCGGGCCACGCGCGGCGCGAGCGTGCGGAAGCGCGAACCTGCCCGCCCCCCGTGCAGCCGCCACGCGGGCGCTTCCGGCAGGCGGTCGGGATCGGCCGTCGTCCAGGCGGCAGCGGGGTCGGGCAGAGGCGGGGGCGGGGCGGGTTCCTGCACCGTGTCCGCCCAGCCCCGCGCGGCGAGGGTGCCCGCCAGCGTGGGCGAGAGCGGCACGCCGTCCGCCGTGGCCCCGTTCGCCCAGGCGCTCAGGGAGTCCAGCGGGCCATGCTGGGTCAGCCACGCCCAGGCGGGAGGCGGCGGGGCTTCCTCCTGCACGTACCCCGCCCCACCCGCGTTCAGCACGCCCGACACCACTCCGGCGCTGACACCCGCGCCGCGTGCCCAGGCGCTCAGGCTGTCCTGCGGGGGATGTTCAACCAGCCAGGCCCAGGCCAACCGGCCCTTCGGCGTGAGGGCGGCGGGGGCTTCCGGGGCGGCGCGCAGCACAGTCACCGTGCGGGCGGCGATGGGGACGGCGATCAGCGGGCGGGCACGCACCACGCCGCGCGTGCGGACCGTGGGCCGGAACGCCTCTTCCAGCAACCCCTGTTCGCGGATGGCGTCCAGCAGGGCCGGGGCGAAGCCCGCCGCGTCCGTCCAGCGGGCGGCCGGGGCGTGACGCGCAAAGACGCTGAGGTCGGCCCCCGGCACCGCCCGCACGCGGTGGTCGCAGTTCGCCTCCCAGCCCACCCCCAGCAGGTCGCTCCAGACCAGCCCGGCGGGCAATCTCGCGTCGCGTGCCCAGGCGCACACGGCCCGCACCGTGGCGGGGGGCACCCAGGGGCCTTCCTCGTCGTCCAGAAGATGGACGGCCTCGCGCAGGCGGTGGGCACCGACGCCCGCCCCTTCCCCCACCACCAGGCCCACCGCCAGGTCGCCCCGCCAGGGCACCAGCACCCGGCAGCCCACCGGCACCGCGCCCCCGAAACCGTGCGGCGCGGCGTAGTCCAGCGCCGGAACCGGGAGGGGCACCACCACCTGCCAGGGCACGGGCGGGCGGGTGGCGGCGGGCAGAGTCACGCGCCCGAAGCTAGCGCACGGGGGAGGGGCGGCGGGGTGGGGCGTGTGCCAAACTCGGCGGTGCCCAGATGCCAGGGCGGCGCACCCCAGTCGTTGCCGCGTGTCCTGGGCGGCACCTCCCCTTCGCGCTGCCCAAGGTTCGGTAACTTTTCTGGACACCGCTCTATGGCCCCGCACAGGACGCGCTACGCTGGCCCCCGTGACCATGACCGCTGCCCCCGGAGCCGCGCCCCCCGTCCGCGCCGGTGTGGGGCTGGCGCTGGTGGCGGCGCTGAGTTTTTCCACCCTGGGCATCTGGGGCAAGCTCGCGGGGCAGGTGGGGCTGGACAGTTTCAATGTGCTGGCCTGGCGGTTCGGACTGGTCGCGCTGGTGCTGCTGCCGCTGGCGGGCCGGGGGCTGACGTGGCGGCAGCGCGCACCTCTGCTGGGCGTGGGCCTGATCTACGCGCTGGCGACCACCTGTTATTTCGGGGCGCTGGACCGCATCACGGCGGGCGCGACCGGCCTGCTGCTGTACCTCGCGCCCGCCTTCGTGATCCTGTTCGCGTGGCTGGCGGGCCGGCGGCCGGACGCGGCCCGGCTGGGCGCGGTGGCGCTCGCCGCCCTCGGGCTGGGGCTGGTCGTGGGGATTCCCGGCGCGGGCGACCGTGACCCCCTGGGTCTGGCGCTGGGGGCGGGCGCGGGCGCGTTCTACGCCGCCTACCTGCTCGCCTCCGAACGCTGGCTGGGGGGGGTTCCCGCGCTGGCCTCCACCGGGCACATGGCGCTGGTGGGCGGCCTTTACTTCGCGGCCCTCGCGGCAGGCCGGGGCACCCTGCACGTCCCCGGTACGGCGGCGCAGTGGGGCGTGATCCTGGGCATGGGCGTGGTCGCCACCCTGATCGCCGTCCCGGCCCTCTACGGCGCGGTGGCCCGGCTGGGCGCGGCCCGCGCGAGTCTGCTGGGCACGCTGGAGCCGCTCTTTACCGTGCTGCTCGCTTTCGTGGTGCTGGCCGAACCGTTGCGGCCCGCTGTGCTGCTGGGTGGGGCCTTCATCCTGACGGGGGCGGTGCTGGCGCAGCGGCGGGGGAGTTGAGCCAGCAGCTCTCTGCGCTCCCTCCCCACCTTCCCGCCGTATTCTGGACTCCGTTCAAAAAGGAGGCGGAATGAGGGGACTCGGTCGGGCGGGACGTGGCTTGCTGTGGTTGATCTTGCTGGTGCTGGCGGTGGCCCTGGCGGTGGTGGTGTGGCTGAAGGTGACCTCCAGCCCGCGCGTGAGCGGGACCGTGACGCTGCCGGGCCTCTCGGGACCCGTGACGGTGACGCGCGACGAGTGGGGCGTGCCCCATATCCGCGCGCAGGCGTCGGACGAGGACGCGATGTACGCGCTGGGCTTCGTCCACGCGCAGGACCGCGCCTGGCAGATGGACTTCCAGCGCCGCGTCTCGCAGGGGCGGCTGGCCGAGGTGCTGGGTGAGGCCGCCCTCCCGCAGGATAAGTTTCTGCGGACCTGGGGCTTTTACCGCGCGGCAGAGAACGCCCTGCCCGCCCTCTCGGCGCCGACGCGGCGCATGGTGCGCGCCTACACCGCAGGCGTGAACACAGGCATGGCGCAGGGCCAGCACGCGCCCGAGTTCCGCATCCTGGGCTACACGCCCGAACCCTGGACCGACGTGGATTCCATCGCCTGGAGCAAACTGATGGCCTACGATCTGGGCGGCAACGCCGACGACGAGATTCTGGGCACGCGGGTCGTGAAACGTCTGGGCGAGGCCGGACTGAGCGAGGTGTTGCCGCCGTATCCACAGAACGCCCCCACCATCCTCAGCCGCGACGAACTGGGCCTGACCGGAAAGGCCCCCCTGACCGGGCGCGAGGTTGCCGCCCTTCCCGAGGCGACCCTGAAGGCCCTGCAAGCGCATCTGGACGCCGCCCGTTCGCTGGGCATGGAGCGGGTGCCCGGCAAGGGCAGCAACGACTGGGTGATCGGCGGCCGCCGCACCGCCAGCGGCAAGCCGATCCTGGCCGACGATCCCCACCTGGCCCTCACCAGCCCGATGCTGTGGTATCTGGCCGACGTGCAGGGGCCGAAGCTGCGGGCCATCGGCGCGAGCATTCCCGGCCTCCCCGGCATCGTGATCGGGCGCAACGACCGCGTGGCCTGGGGCGTGACCAACGTGAATCCCGACGTGCAGGACCTCTATGTGGAGCCGGAAGGCGCGCGGCTGACGGGGCGCACCGAGATCATCAAGGTCAAGGGGCAGCCGGACGTGCGCCTGACCGTCCGCGAGAGCACACACGGCCCGATCATCAGCGATGTGGGCGCGGGCGACGTGGGACCGCGCGTGGCGCTGAAGTGGACGGCGCTGCAACCCGGCGACACCACCCTGGACGCCTTCCTGGGCCTGAACTACGCGCAGAACTGGCAGGACTTCCGAGCGGCGCTGGAAAAGTACGTGGCCCCCAGCCAGAACTTCGTCTATGCCGATGTGGACGGCAACACCGGGTATTACGCGCCGGGCCGGGTGCCGATCCGGCGGGGCTGGGACGGCTCGCTGCCGGTCTCCGGTGACGGCAACCGCGAGTGGGCGGGTTATATCCCCTTCGCGCAACTCCCGCACACCTACAATCCCGCCGACGGCCTGGTGGTCACCGCGAACAACAAGCCAGTGCCCGACGCCTACGCCTTCGACCTCGCCAACATCCGCAACTGGGCCGAGCCGTACCGCGCCGAGCGCATCACGCAGTTGCTCACGCAAAAGCCGGGCGGCCTGACACTGGACGACGTGAAGGCCGTGCAACTGGACACGGTCAGCCTGGTGTGGCGCGACCTGAAGCCTTTTTTGCTCGCCACCCAGCCTGAAGGGGACCTCAGCCGTCAGGCGCTGGAGCTGCTGCGCGGCTGGGACGGCAACGAGCGGACTGGCAGCGTCCAGCCGACCATCTTCGAGGCGTGGCTCTCGGAGCTTCAGGCGATGGCGCAGGACGAACTGGGAGACGGGACGCGCGTCAACAGCCTGGCGGTGCTCAACCAGCTCCGGGCGGGCGGCGAGCTGTGCCGCAATGAAACCGCCGAACAACCGGACTGCGCCGCCGAACTGCGGGCCAGCCTGAAACAGGCCGTGGACCGCCTCGCTGCTCAGCTCGGCTCCGACCCCGCCGGGTGGACGTATGGCAAGGTCCACACTGTCGCCAGCAACCACCGCGCCTTCGGGGGCGTCAAGGCGCTGGCGTGGCTCTTTAACCACTCTGCGCCCACGAACGGCGGCACCAACACCGTGAACGTCGCCCGCCCCGATCCCGACACCATGCAGCAGACCCACGGCCCCAGCTACCGCCAGATCGTGGACCTCTCGGACATGAACCGCAGCGTGTACGTGGGCAGCCTGGGCCAGAGCGGCAGCCCCCTGGGCAACCACGTCACCGACCAGCAGAAGCGCTGGGCGGCCGGTGAGTACCTCCCGATGAGCACGCAGGCAAAGGACTGGGGCAAGACGCGGACGCTGACGCTGAAGCCGTGAACCAGGGGGAGAAAAGAAGCTGAGGCCCTCGCCCCGGCTTCTTTTTCATCCCTCACGGCTCCGCGCTTCCCCCTGAAGCGTCAGCACCAGCCGCCGCGCGCCGCCCTCACCGCGGTGTTCGCACAGGTAAAGGCCCTGCCAGGTGCCCAGCGCCAGCCTTCCGTCCCGCACCGGCAGCGTCAGGCTGGGGCCGAGCAAGCTGGCCTTGATGTGGGCGGCCATGTCGTCCGGCCCCTCCAGGGTGTGTTCGAACTCCGGCCAGCCGTCGGGCACCAGATGATCGAAGAAGCGCCCGAAGTCGCGCCGCACGTCGGGCGAGGCGTTCTCGTTCAGGGCGAGGCTGGCGGAAGTGTGCTGAATGAAGACGTGCAGCAGGCCCACCCTCAAGCGCGCGAGTTCCGGGACGGCGGCCACCACCTCCCGGGTGATCAGGTGAAAGCCGCGCGGATAGGGCCGCAGCCGCAGGTCGTGTTGTGCCCACATGGGGACAGGGTAGCGGGGCGGATGGTCCCGCGCTCTGCCCCCGCCTCCCGCCGCCGTCTCACACGGATTCCGGATAATCCGTTACGGCCCCTCCGCTCCGCTGCGGTGCCTTCACTCCTATCCGTCACCGTTTTTCCTTCTCCCTCCGGTCGGGTTAACCAGTTCTTTCATCACTGATTAACCGGAATCCTTATCATCCGCACCCGGTAGCCTGATCCCCACGCCATGCGACGCCTTCTCATCCCTGCCCTGTTGACTGTCCTGATGACCAGCATGCCCGCCGAGGCCGCCTCGTCCGTCACGCTCCCGCTGAACGTGCCGCTCATGGGGGTGCAGGAGGCCGCGAATAGCCGCGTGCCGGGCGAGTTCGCACGGCTGGACGAGACGCGGACCTTCCTGGGCGGCCTGCTGAGCGTGAAATTGACCGGAACCGTGACGCGCGCCGGACACGTCAGCGTGAAGCCGGCGCCGGAGGGAGACGCCCTGATCGTCAGCGTGCCGATCCGCGCCGACTTCCGGGCCGAACCGGCGGGCCTGGGATCGCTGCTGGCGCGGGATTTCGGCGGGGCGGCGACCGTCAGCCTGCGCGTCGCGCCCTATGTCACGCCCGAGTGGGAGGCAGGCGCGAAGGTGACGGGCGACGCCGTCTGGACCGACCCCCTCAGCGTGGAACTGGCGCAGGGCGTGAAGATCAGCGTGCAGGCGCTGGTGGACGGGCAGGTGCGCGCGGGGCTGGACCGGGTGGCGGCGGATGTGGCGAAGGCGGTGCGCGAGGGCGCCAACCTCCGCACCCGCGCGGGAACGCTGTGGGCACGCGCCCAGCAGCCCTGGACCCTCCCCACGCCCGACCCCGCCTACGCCCGCGTCACACCGCGCAGCCTGAGCGTCAGCCCCCCGCGCTTCACGGAAGGGGCGCTGAAGCTGACGGTGGGCGCGACCTTCGACCTGAACGCCGGGCTGGGACGGGCACCCGCCGTCTCCCCCACGCCGCTGCCGCCCCTGAAGGTCGCCGCGCCGCCCGCCCCTGGCGTCGAGCTGAGCGTGCCCGTGCGCCTGCCCTATCCCGAACTGTCCCGGGCCGCTACCCGTGCGGCGGGTGGGCGGACCTTTGCGCTGCCGGTGCCCCTCTCCCCCACCCTGCGCGTGCAGCAGGTCACGGTCACCCCGCAGGGGGGCAAGCTCAGCGCCGCCGTCCGCGTGGTGGTGTCCGGTCCCCTGGGCCTGAGGGTCCAGGCCACCGCCGACGTGACGGGCACGCCTGCCCTGGACCCCTCGGGCCGGGTCGTGACCCTGAGCGGCGTGACCGTCACCACCCGCCGCGAGGGTCTGACCGGGCGCGTCATCGGCTGACTGGCGGACGAGCAGGCGCGGGCGTATCTGACCCGCGCCGCCCGCTTCGACCTGACCCCGCAGCTGGAACAGGCCAGAGGGCAGGTCCAGTCCCGGCTTCCCTTCACGCCCGCTCCCGGCGTGGGATTGGCAGGCACGGTCGGCGCCCTGAAGCTCACGGCCCTGACCGTGCAGCCGGACGCCCTGGTCGTCACGGCAGCGGCCAGCGGGCAACTGCGGGCGACGGTGGACGCGGGGGCGGTGCGGTAGCAGCGGGAACACCAAGCGGCGCGGGAGCTGACCCCGCGCCGCTTGCAACCCCTGGGGCAGCCTCAGCGCCGCCCGAAGGAGGTCCCTCCAGCCGGAGGCGTCACGCTCGTGGCGGTGCGGCCCAGGTCGCCGCCGCGCCCGGTGCCGTCACGCCCCACGCTGGAGCCGGCGCCCTGGGGCTGGGCCGCGTAGCCCCCACCCGCCGGAGCGGTGTAGGTTGCCCCCCCGGTTCCCGCGTTCGGGTCGTTGGCGAGGCGCGCGAACTCCTTGGGGTCCACCGCGCGCTCGACGCCGGTGTCGTAACTGATGACGCGGCGGCGGTAGAGGTTCGCCAGGAAGGCGTCCATCGTGACCATGCCCTCACGCGCGCCGGTCTGCATGGTGGAGACGATCTGGTAGGTCTTGCCCTCGCGGATCAGGGACCGCACGGCGGGATTGGCGATCAGCAGTTCGTAGGCCAGCACGCGGCCCGGCCCGTCGGCGCGCGGGAGCAGCTGCTGGGTCATCACGGCCACCAGGTTGTTCGCCAGCTGCACGCGAATCTGCTCCTGCTGCTCTTCGGGGAACACGTCCACGATGCGGTCGATGGACTCGGGCGCGGAGTTGGTGTGCAGGGTGCCCATCACCAGGTGGCCGGTTTCGGCGGCGGTCACGGCGGCCTTGATGGTCTCGTAGTCGCGCATTTCGCCCACCAGGATCACGTCGGGGGCCTGACGCAGCGCGGCCCGCAACGCGTCGTTGAAGGTCATGGTGTCCGACCCGACCTCGCGCTGGTTCACGATGCTCTGCTTGTGCGTGTGCATGAACTCGATGGGGTCCTCGATGGTCACGATGTGCAGCTTGCGGGTGGTGTTGATGTGGTCGATCATCGCGGCGAGCGTGGTGCTCTTGCCGCTGCCGGTCGGCCCCGTCACCAGCACCAGGCCGCGCGGCGAGCTGGCGATATCGGTGATGTTCTGCGGCAGGCCCATTTCCTGCGCGCTCCTGATCTGGGTGGGAATCAGGCGCAGCACGCCCCCCACGAAGCTGCGCTGCATGAAGGCGTTCACGCGGAAGCGCGCCTTTTCCCCCAGCGCGAAGGAGAAGTCCAGCTCGCGCTTTTCCTCGAAGATGCGCTGCTGGCGCTCGTTCATCATCGAGTACATCAGCTTGCGGGTATCGGTCGCGGCCAGGACCGCGAAGCCGTGCGTCTCGTAGGTGCCGTGCAGCTTGAACTGTGGGGCCAGGCCCACGGTCAGGATCACGTCGGACGCGCCCTTCTCGGCGGCCAGACGCAGGATGTCGGTGATGTCGGCGGGGGGCTGGGTCATGGGGGAAACCTCGGGGTGGGGGAACAGAGAGGGGTGGGGACGAAAGGGGCCGCTGTTGCCGGGCGGAGAATGCCCTAGCTGCTCGTCACCGCCAGCACTTCTTCCAGGGTGGTGATGCCGGCCAGCGCCTTTTCGATGCCGTCCTGGCGCAGGGTCCGCATGCCGCTCTCCTGCATCGCCACGTCGCGGATCTCGGCGGCGGTCTGCCCGGCCCCGATGGCGCGGCGCAGGGGGTCGTCGATCACCATCAGTTCGTGAATGCCCATGCGGCCCTTGTAGCCGGTGCCGCCGCAGCGGGGGCAGCCGGTGCCGCGCATCAGCCCCGCGCCGCGCACCTCCGACTCGCTCAGGCCCAGGCGGCGCAGCACGTCGGGGTCGGCGTTGGTGGACTGGCGGCATTCGGTACAGACGCGGCGCACCAGCCGCTGGGCCAGCACGCCCACCACCGAGGCCGAGATGTTGAACGGCTCCACGCCCATCTCGTCGAGGCGGGTGATCGCGCCCGGCGCGTCGTTGGTGTGCAGGGTCGCCAGCACCAGGTGACCGGTCAATGCCGCCTCGGTGGCGATCTTGGCCGTCTCGGTGTCGCGGATCTCGCCCACGAAGATGATGTCGGGGTCCTGGCGCAAAAAAGCGCGCAGCGCGCGGGCGAAGGTCATGCCCGCCATGGTGTTCACCTGCGACTGCACGATGCCCGGAATCTCGTACTCGATGGGGTCCTCGATGGTCGTGGTGTTCTTCTCGGGCCGGGCGATGCGCTTGAGGGTGGAAAAGCTGGTAAAGGACTTGCCCGACCCCGTCGGCCCGGTGATCAGAAAGATGCCGTTGGGCTTTTCGATCACGTCCAGATAGCGCTGGAAGTTGTGTTCGGAAAAACCCAGCTGCTCGACTTCCGGGATATTGGCGGCCTTTTGCAAGAGGCGCATCACGGCCTTCTCGCCGTAGACGGTGGGCAGCGTCGAGAGACGCAGGTCGATGTCGATGCTGCCCTTGCGGAAGCGCACGCGTCCGTCCTGCGGAATGCGCCTTTCCGCGATATCGAGGTTGCCCATGATCTTGATGCGCGCGAGGATGCTCTGGGCGCTGCCCCTGGGGAGTTCGGGTTGCTCGCGCAGCACGCCGTCCACGCGGTAGCGCACCCGCAGGCTGCTCTCGGTCGGCTCGATATGGATGTCGGACGCTTCCTGCAAGGCCGCCTCGCGGATCAGGTTGTCCACCACGCGCACGACTGCGTTGTCGTCCAGACCCGCCGAGAGGTCAAGGTCAGCTTCCTTTTTCGCCTCGCGGCTCTTGCTCTCGGCGACCAGGCGCTGGTTGAGATTCGCCATGTCCTGGTTGCCGAAGTAGCGCTCGATCAGCCGGACGATGTCCTTTTCGGCCATCACGGCGGGGACGATCTCGCGCCCGGTGATCAGCTTGAGGTCGTCGAGCGCGAACACGTTGCGCGGGTCCTTCATGGCGATGACCAGCGCCTCGCCCTGGAGGCGGACGGGCACCACCGCGTAGCGCCGCGCGGTCGCCTCGGGGATCATCAGGGCCACCTGCGCGTCGGGCGGGTTCTGCACCGGGTCGAGGTACTCGTAGCCCAGCTGCGCGGCCAGCGAACGGGCCAGCATCTCGGGGCTGATCTTGCCGGACTGCACCAGGGTGTCTTCCAGGCGGCCCCCGCCCGCGTTCTGCTTCTGAAGGGCGGTGTCGATCTCCTCGGCCCCCGCGAAGCCCAGTTCCACGATCACCTCGCCCAGCGGCTTGACCTTGCCGCCGCGCGCCTGGACCTGGAGGGCCTCGCGCAACTGCGCGCGCGACAGGCTGCCCTGCTGGACCATCTGCTCGCCCAGACGGCCCCGCTGCGGGTAATAGCGCTCGATCAGGGCTTCCACGTCACGCGGCTTGGCGAGAACGAGTTGCACGGGCCGCCCGATCAGCGCCTCGACCTCGTCGCGGCGGCGCGGGTCGGTGACGACCACCGTCACGCCCTGCGCCGTCTCGTCCACCGGCACGGCCGAGAGGCGCAGCGCGTCGGCGCGCAGCAGGCTGCCCAGCACCTCCTCGCCGGGGTGAAAGTCGCGGGGGTTGCGCAGGTACACCGCGCCCGCCTGCTCGGCCAGCACCTCGTACAGCTGGTCTTCGGTCAGGACGCCCTGCGCCACCAGCGTGTTGCCCAGCGCCTCCCCGGTCTGCTGCTGCGCGTCGAGGGCCACCTGAAGCTGCGCGTGGGTCAGCAGGCCGCGGCTGATCAGGCGTTCTCCCAGCATCCCGCCCCCCGCCGGGCCACTTCCCGCCCCCTCGGGCAGCACGGGCGTCAGGCCGAGTTCCGGATAATAGGTGGCGATGGACCAGTGCACCTGCTCGCGCAGCGCCTGATACGGCTCGATGTTCAGGCCGCTGTCGTCCTCCAGCGCCTCCAGCGCCACGCTGGAAAGGGGGTCCACCAGCGCGACCCGCAGCGTCTGCCCCTCAAGCGCGAAGGGAAACGCCTGCGCCTGCTGCGCCGTCTGCGCCCGCACCGCCGACACGGCTTCCGCATCGGGGGTCACGACCAGCAGGTTGACCAGCGGAATGCCCAGCGCCTCCTCGATGGCGCGCGCGATGCGTTTCTCGCCCACCTGTCCGGAGTCGATCAGGATGTCGGCCAGGCGGCCCCCGACCTCCGCGTGGCGCACCAGCGCCTTTTGCAGGTCGGTGTCGTTGACGTAGCCCTGTTCGAGCAGGATCGCGCCCAGCCGCCGGTCACCAATCGAAAGTGCCACGCGTTGCCTCCATAGGTCCGGTTTCCAGGTGTGGGGTCTGCATTTGTGAAATCTCCATGGGTCGTGCCTCCCTGTGCGGGCCTGTGGTCAGGCCTTCCAGTCGTGTCCGTAGCGTCTGAGCACCGCGCGCTCCAGCTTGCGGGTCATGCGGGTGTGCGGCAGGGCGTTCACGGCCAGGGGCCGCACCAGAATGGTGTGCATCCCCGTCAGGTTGCCGCCCAGCACGTCGGTGAACAGCTGATCGCCCACCATGCCCACCTGCCGCGCGGGCAGGCCCAGGCTGTCCAGCGCCCGGCGAAAGGCGCGCGGGTTGGGTTTCCCGGCCATGCCCACCCCCTCGAAGCCGAGTTTCTCCACCCAGAAGCGCGCCCGCCTGCCGGTGGCGTTGCTGAGCAGATACAGCCGGATGCCCAGGCGGCGCAGTTCGGCGGCCCAGCGCATCACGTCCGCGCGGTCCTCGTAGCTGCCGTAGGGAATCAGGGTGTTGTCGAGGTCCAGCAGCAGCCCGCGCAGCCCGCGCGCCGCCAGAAACTCGGGCGTGATGTCGTGGACATGATCCAGCACGTCGCGGGGGCGCAGCAGGCTCATGCGCGCGCCTCCTGACCGGACGGCAACCCGATCACGGCCCACATCCGCCCAGTCCGGCCGGCGTCGCGGCGGTAGGAGTAGAAGTCGGCCTCGGTGCTGCACCGCCCGCTGACCCAGATGTTCTCCGGCCGCAGGCCCGCCGCCAGCAGCACCGCCCGGTTCGCCCCCGCGAGGTCGAGGTGCGGCCCTTCCCTAACCGTGGTCACGAACTCCCCCAGCCCCGCTTCCCGGAACTGCCGGGCCACGTCGGCCCCGACCGGGTACCGCTCGCCGCAGATGCCGGGACCGACCGCCGCGCGGAGGTGGGCGGGGGAAGCCCCGCGCGCCACCATCGCCTCGACGGTGCGCGCCGCGATCCGGCCCAGCGTGCCGCGCCAGCCCGCGTGCGCCGCGCCCACCACGCCCGCCTCCTCATCAGCCAGCAAGACCGGGTAGCAGTCGGCGGTGCCGATGGCGAGGAGCAGACCCGGCTCAGTGGTCACCAGCGCGTCTCCCTCCTGCACACCGGCGCGGGCCTCGCGCACGTCGGTGCCGTGGATCTGGTTCAGGCGGGCAATACGGGCGGCGTCGAAGCCCAGCGCGGCGGCCACCTGGCGGCGGTTTTCCGCGACCGCCTGCGGATCGTCCTCGCGGTCATCCAGGTTCAGCCCGGCGCTGTATTGTCCGGCATAGGCACCCAGGCTGACGCCCCCCGCGCGGGTGGTGAACGCATGGGGCAGGGGCAGCACGGGGGACCGCAGGAGCATCAGGGCATCAGTATCTCGCGTCATCTCTCACCGGATTCTGACGCGTCAATCCCCCGGCGGGGGCAGCGGCGCATGAGGCTTGTGGCCTGTCCTGTCCCGTGTCTCCGGTCAGGAGCGAGAGCTGGAGGCCGGACCTCCAGCCTCCACACGCGACGGGCCACGTGCGACCGGCCCCTTTTGCACCCGCTTCAGCAGTCACCCTCCCCGCATTGCTACAGTCGCCCCCATGAGCGTGACCGTAGATCTCTCCAGCAAGACCGCCCTGGTGATGGGCGTCGCCAACGCCCGCAGCCTGGGCTGGGCCATCGCGGAGCAGCTGCTCGCGGCGGGGTGCCGCGTGGGCTTTTCCTATCAGGGCGAGCGGCTCAAGCCCGAACTCGACAAGCTGCTGGCGGGCCGGGAAGGCGTGTGGTCCCAGCAGGCCGACGCCACCAGCGAGGAAGACCTGACGGCCCTCTTTGCCCGCGTGCAGCAGGAGTTCGGTGGGCTGGACTACCTCGTGCATTCCATCGGCTTCGCGCCGCGCACAGCGATGGACGGGCGGTTCATCGACACCACGCCGGAAGACTGGAACACGGCCCTGAACGTCAGCGCGTACACGCTGGTCAGCACCGCGCGGCACGCCGAACCGCTGCTGCGGGGGGGCGGCAGCATTGTGAGCCTCACCTACCACGCCTCGCAGCAGGTGGTGCCCAAGTACAACGTGATGGGCGTGGCGAAAGCGGCGCTGGAGGCCGCCACCCGCTATCTGGCCTCCGAGATGGGCGCGGCGGGCGTGCGCGTGAACACCATCAGCGCCGGACCGATGCGGACCATCGCCGCCCGCTCCATTCCCGGCTTCGGCAGCATGTACGAGAAGGCCGCCGCGAGTGCCCCGCTGGGCCGCAACGCCACCCCGGAGGAGGTCGGCAAGCTGGCCCTGTTCCTGCTCAGCGACCTGGGCAGCGGCGTCACCGGGCAGACGGTGTACGTGGACGCCGGGGCCAGCATCATGAGCATGAAGGTGGAGTAAGCCGGGCGCGGGACGCGGGAAAGGCTGTTTCTCACGGCCTCCCACGTACTCTCCCCCGCTATCATCCCCCCCATGACCCTCACGCCCACTGCCCTCGTCCTGCTCACCGCCCAGCGACATCACCTGGAAGAGGTGCCCTCCGAGCAGGCCGTGTCGCAGGCCTGGCAGGCGCGGGTGCGCTCTGCGCGGGCCGCCGGACACCTGATCGTGCATGTGCAGTGGGACGGCGCGGCGGGCACGGCGGGCGAGACCTTCTCGCGCGGATGGGTGCTGCACCCCGACTTCCGCGCAGAGGCGACCGACCTGCCGGTGCGGGCCACGGAACCCGACGCCTTCGCGGGGTCGGGCCTGGACGCCGAGCTGCGGGGCCGCGCGGTCCGCGAGCTGCACCTGCTGGCGCTGCCGGGGTCGGACGTGCTGGCGGCCACGGCACAGACCGCCCGCGCGCTGGGCTACCGGGTCGAGGTGCTGGAGGGCCTGCCGGGGCCGCTGCCCACGCCCTGAGCGGGTGTGCCGGTACGCCTGTCTAGAACCTTGGGCTAGCGGGCCGTTCCCGCTGGCACAGTGTTTTCCGGGGTGGCCCGCCCGGGAGGACCCCGGACGTTTTTGAAAACTGCTTTAAACTCCAGGGCAGCAGGCGACGTGCGCGCTACAGTGGCGGGCGTGACTTGGCTGAAGCCGGTGAGCATCGACCCCAGCGCGCAGGCCGCGTATGGCGAGTTTCTGCGCGATCTGGAAGCCCGCCTCGCGGACCCGCAGACGGACCGCTTCGTGCTGGCCCGCGAGGTGCTGGCGCAGGCGATGTACGGGCGCGAGTACGGGCAGCTCCTGGCCGACGCGCCGCTGGCCGCCCTGAACCTCGACGCGCGCAACGTGACCTTCGAGGCCGAGTACTACATGGCGACCGACGCCGGGAAGTTCGCGTCGGTCAAGCCGCTGCTGTGGCTGTGGAAGAACCTCGACCTCACGCCCGTCGGCCAGAACCCGGTGACGGGGATCCCGGTGCGGCGGCTGCTGGCCGAACGGATCTTCAAACGGGTGGGGCGCGACTTCAAGTGCTGGCCGAACGTGGAATTTTCCGTCGGCTACAACATGGAGGTCGGGGATGACGTGGTGGTTCACCGCTACGTCCTGCTCGACGACATCGGCGGGATCGAGTTGCAGGATGGCGCCTCCGTCAGCGATTACGTGAACATCTACAGCCACACCCACTCGGTGCTCGACGGCCCCGACGTGACCCTGCGCCGCACGGTGATCGGGCGGGGCGCACGCATCACCTACCACTCGACGGTGCTGGCGGGCAGCGTGATCAGCGACGACGCCATGCTCGCCACCCACGCCCTGCTGCGCGGCGACATTCCGCCGCACGGCATCGCGATGGGCGTGCCCGCCCGGGTCACCCGCTACAAGCTGCGGGAACCCGCCGAGTACAGCGTGGACGCCCGCAGCCATCCCCACGACCCGGGCCGCAAGGCCAACCCCCACTTCCCCGACCCCACGCCCAACCAGACCCGCAAGCCGACCCTGGAAGAGACGGGCGAACACTGACCCGGCTTCCGTCTGACTGGCCTTCCTGACTGGGCTTCCCGTGACTGAACCTTCCACCGCTCTCAGCGTCGGCGCGTTCCGGGAGCAGCTGTGGGACCGGCTGGCGGGCACGCGGGCCGTGACCTATCCGCTGCCGCCACACGGGCACCACCCCAACTTCGTGCGGGCGCGGGACGCGGCGCGGCAGCTTCTCGCCCACCCGGAGGTCGCGGGGCTGCAAACACTGATCGTCGGGCCAGAGCGGGTGCTGCTGCCGCTGCGCAAGCTCGCGTTGGGGGCGGGCGTCACGCTGTACGTGCCGCACCAGAACAAGGCCGGCTGGTACTGGCGGCTACAGGACCCGGCGGGCGCGCAGCTCAGCCGGATGGCGGCGGTGGGCGAACCCCGGCTCCGGCCCGAGGGCGCGCAGGCGGCGGTCCTCGCCTGCCTCGCGGCGGACCGGCGGGGGGGGGGGGGGGGGAAGGGCTTCGGGGGGGGGGGGCGGGGGGTGAG
>NZ_JHAC01000042.1 GCF_000599865.1 Deinococcus phoenicis
TTGGGAGTACGGCCTCATACCCCACCTTACGCCTCCGGCAACCTTTCTGCGCCCCGCCCTAGCGCAAGTGCACACCAACAGAAAGCCCCCTTCCTGGTGGAGGGGGCTTTTCTTTGCTGTGTCCGCTCAGCGCTTGCTGATCAGCGCTTACTAAACTGGGGAGCGCGGCGGGCCTTTTTCAGGCCGTACTTCTTGCGCTCGACCTCGCGGGGGTCGCGGGTCAGCAGGCCCTTGGGCTTCATCTGCGCGCGGAAGTCGGGGTTGACTTTCAGCAGCGCGCGGGCGATGCCGAGCTTGATCGCGTCGGCCTGGCCGCTGGGGCCGCCGCCGGTCACGGTGATGACGGCGTCGTAGCGGCCAGCGGTGCCGGTCTCGCGGAAGGCCTGGAGGGCGTGGACGGCGCGCAGCAGACCACGGAAGTAGGTCTGGAACTCCTTGCCGTTCACGATGATCTTGCCTTCGCCAGGGCGCAGGAACACGCGCGCGATGGCGGCCTTGCGGCGGCCGGTGCCGTAGAACTGTTCAATCGCCATGATTATTTGACCTCGAGCGTCTGGGGCTTCTGGGCGGCGTGCGGGTGCGTCTCGCCGGCGTAGACCTTCAGGCGGCTGTGCATCGCGCGGCCCTGGCGGCCCTTGGGCAGCATGCCGAACACGGCGTGCTCGATCACGCGCTCGGGGTGCTTGGCGAGCGCCTGGCGCGCCGTTTCGGTCTTGAGACCGCCCTGGTAGCCGGTGTAGCGGGTGTACACCTTGCCGTCCAGCTTGTTGCCGGTCAGCGCGACCTGGGCGGCATTCAGCACGACCACGAAGTCGCCCTGGATCATGTTGGGCGTGAAGTCGGGGCGGTGCTTGCCACGGATGCGGCTGGCGATCAGGGTGGCGAGGCGGCCCAGGGGCACGTTCGCCGCGTCCACCACGACCCAGTTCTGCTCGTCGTTTTTGGGGATGTAGGTTTTCACCGTCGGAACTCCGTAAGAGGGGGATTTGGCTGCGAGTGCGCCCCGTCCTTCGGGGGAGAAAGGAACGTGCGCCTCCGGGTGCCTCCCGGTCGCCCCGCACCCTACCAAGCGCGAGACACTAAAGGTAAAGGTATCAGAGGGAGGGGGGGAGGGGCAAGGGCGGGAGAGGTCGCCAGAGGGCAGACGGCGACTTCAGGGGACGGTCAGGACGACGGTGGGGGCCTGGACCCTGACCGGCTGGAAAGGGGCGGACGGCTTGCCCTGACCGTCTGGGGCGACCTTGGGTGCGGCCCAGGCTGTGACGGTGTAGGTGCCGGGGGGAAGGCGGGGGTTCGCCAGCATCCCCACCTTCGTTTCCCCGACCTGCCATAGCTCCGGCGGATGCAGAATGGTCAAGCAGGTATCGCCATACCACCCACCGTCGGGCGCAGTGCTTACAAAAGGCAGGCGTTCTTGTACCCCGACCTCAAACTTTCCTGGGCAGATGTTTGGATCAAGCCAGACGGTGGAAGGTCCTAAGTTCGTCACCGTCACGATCACGCGGTCTTCTTGCAGGCTGGTCGTCGCAGCAAAAGACTGCGGAGCCTGCCGCAGCGTTGGCGCGCAGCTTGCGAGGCAACTCACCGCCAGCAAGACCAACGCCCTCGCCCGTTTCACCCATTCCCCTCCACCAGCGCCTCCATCGCCAGCCGGTACCCCAGGAACCCCAGGCCGCTGATCTTGCCCTTGCACACCGCCGCCGTCACCGACCTGTGGCGGAATTCCTCACGGGCGTCCACATTGCTGATATGCACTTCCACAACGGGGAGGGGTTGCCCGGAAATCGCGTCCCGCAGGGCGTAGCTGTAATGCGTCAGTGCTCCGGGATTGATGACGATGCCGCTAAAACCGTGGGCCTCGGCGTCCTGAATCCATTCCAGCAGTTGCCCCTCGTAGTTGCTCTGGCGGCAGGTGACGGGGACGCCGAGTTCCGCGCCCCACGTCTCGCAGAGGCGTTCGAGGTCTTCGAGCGTCTGCGAGCCGTACACTCCCGGTTCGCGCAGGCCGAGGCGGTTCAGATTCGGGCCGTTCAGGACGAGAATCATGGGGGCAGCGTAACAGGGGAAGCGGAACAGGGTGGGCAAAGTTGCAGCCCCCTTACCCCTGCCCACTTCCTGTTGCCTGCCAGCGGTCAAACTCGCGCCGCAGCACCGCTGAAGGCACCCGCGCCAGATATGGCTGTGCCAGATCATGCAGCAGCACGAAGCGCACGCCGTCCGAGTCGGCTTTCTTGTCGCGGGCCATATAGGGCCACACACCCTCGAAGGTCAGCGGCGGAAGGGGCCGGGGCCGCTGCCAGCGCAGGAAAGCGAGCGTCTGCCCGGTCAGGTCCGCGCCGCCGAGCGCCCGACTCAGGAGCGCCGCGTAGTGCATCCCGTACCCGACCGCCTCGCCGTGCGTGACCGCGTGGTCCGTCACGGCTTCCAGGGCGTGGGCCAGGGTGTGACCGAAGTTCAGGTAGGCACGCTCGCCCTGCTCCGTCAGGTCACGGGCGACCACCCCGGCCTTCACGGCGATGGCGTCGGCCAGGGTGTCTTCCAGGCCCAACCCGCCGGGGCGGAACTCGGGGGACAGGACGCGGGGCAGCAGGGACGGGTCCGCGATCAGGCCGTGCTTGAAGGCCTCGGCGGCGCCCTCCGCGAAGACGGCGGGCCGCAGCGTGGTGAGGGTGTCCGTGTCGCACCAGACGGCTTTCGGGGGCCAGAAGGCACCCACCAGATTCTTGCCCTCGGGCAGGTTGACGCCGGTCTTGCCGCCCACCGCCGCGTCCACCATGCCGAGCAGCGTGGTGGGCAGGGTGTAAAAGGCCACGCCGCGCAGATAACTGGCCGCCACGAAGCCCGCGAGGTCGGTCGCCGCGCCGCCGCCCAGGCCCACCACCGCCCCGTCACGCGGGAGGTTGGCCTGGGCCAGCCGCGACAGCACCCCGGAAAACACCTCCAGCGTCTTGCAGTCGTCGCGGGCGGGTACCTCCACGGTCACGGCAGGCGAGAGGGCCGCCTGCGCCGCCCTGACGAGGGCGGGGGGCAGGTCCACCGGGTGAATCAGGGCAACCTGGCGTTCTGGCACCCGCACCTGTGAGAGCAGGCCGGGGCCGACCTCCACCGCGTAGGGCTGAGGGCCGCCGACCTCAATCCGCCGCCCGTTAATCTGAGGCACGTTCGCCCACGGGTTCGGCCTGGGGTTCCCAGGTCGCGCCCACATCGGCCCAGTCCCACAGGCGCTCCACGACCTCTTCCACGATCTCCTCGGCGGGGCGGCCGTCGCTGTGGACGTGAATGGTGCCCTGGCGGTAATCCGCCTCGCGTTCATCCATCAGGGTGCGGATGCGCGAGAGGGGGTCGGCGCTCCTCAGCAGGGGCCGGTCACTGTGCCGGGTGCGCTGATAGACCGTTTCGGGGGTGGCCCACAGCACCACGACCGGGCCGCGTTCCAGCAGTGAGCGGCGGTTCGCCTCGTGGATAAAGGTGCCCCCGCCCAGGCTCACGACTGCGTGGTCGAGGCGGGTCACGCGCCGCACGACCTCGGCCTCGCAGGCGCGGAAGTAGCCCTCACCCTCCTCGGCAAAGACTTCGGGGATGCTCTTGCCGACCACACGGGTAATCAGCTTGTCGGTGTCCACGAAATGCAGCGCCAGCGCCCGCGAGAGTTCCCAGCCGATGCGGCTCTTGCCGGTGCCCATGAAGCCTGCCAGCGCCACCCAGGTGACGGGACGCTCGATCAGGCCGGACCCGTTCATGGGGGACAGTCTAGAGGAAACCCCGTCCGCCAGCGTGACGCCCACACTCTCTGGGGCCGCGCCCTCCGGCCTGTCCGGCTGGAGGAGGGCCGCGCGCAGGGCCATTGCCACCCGCTGCGAGAGGCTTTCCACCGGGTCAGTAGTCATGCGCGTAGGCCCGCGCCGCCTGGACCCGTTCCCTCAACTCGGGCAGGGTGTCGCCGCCGAACTTTTCCAGCAGGGCTTCGGCCAGCACCCAGCCGATCACGGTTTGCAGGATCACCCCGGCGGCGGGCACGGCGGTCGTGTCGCTGCGCTCGCGGGCCGCGTCGGAGGCCTCGTGCGTGACCACATTGACGGTCGGGAGCGGCTTCATCAGCGTGGCGATCGGTTTCATGGCGACGCGCACGATCAGCTCCTCGCCGTTGGTCATGCCCGCTTCCAGGCCGCCCGCACCGTTGCTGTCGCGCGCGTAAGTGCCGTCCCGGTAGTACACGGCGTCATGCACGCCGCTGCCGGGTTTCACCGCATTCTCGAAGGCCCGCCCGATCTCCACGCCCTTCATCGCCTGCACGCTGAGGCAGGCCTGGGCGATCCGGCCGTCCAGCTTGCGGTCCCAGTGGACGTAGCTGCCCAGGCCGACCGGGAGGCCCCGGAAGCGCACTTCCAGAATGCCGCCCAGGGTGTCGCCGTCCTTCTTGGCCTGGTCGATCCGCTCCCGCATCTGGGCCGCCGCGTCCGCGTCGGGGGTCCGCAGGTCCGAGTCCTCGATGGCGTCCAGCGTGTCCCAGGAGAACGGCTGGCGCGTCTCGATCCCCGCCAGACTCGCCACATAGTTCGCGCCCTCCACGCCCAGTTCGGAGAGGAGCTTCAGGGCTGCCGCGCCGACCGCGACCCTGGCGGCCGTCTCGCGGGCGCTGGCGCGTTCCAGCACGTCGCGCAGGTCCTTGTGGCGGTACTTGATGCCGCCGGTCAGGTCGGCGTGGCCGGGGCGGGCGTCGGTCAGGGCCTTTTTACGCGGTTCATTCCCCGGCTCCGGCGACATGATCTCGGTCCAGTTGCGGTGGTCCTTGTTCTCGATGACCAGTGTGACGGGCGCGCCGGTCGTCCGGCCCGCGCGCACGCCGCTCAGGATCTGCGCCTCGTCCGTCTCGATCACCATGCGCCGTCCGCGCCCGTAGCCACCCTGCCGCTTTTTCAGCCAGGGATTGATGTCGCCCTGCCCCAGCGGCAACTGCGACGGCAGCCCCTCGATGATGGCCGTCAATTGCGGCCCATGCGACTCCCCGGCGGTGAGATACCTCATGGGGCCGACTGTAGCGCCCGGCCCGCGCCCCGCAGGGCGGCCTGACCAAACAAAAGCGCCCCCACATGGGGGACGCTTCCGGCCAGAACCGGCGCTTACTTGACGACGGTGCCGGTGATGATGACCAGCAGCTGCGTTTGCGTGCGGTCGGTCCGCTGCTTGCTGAAGGCCGGGCCGATCACCGGCAGGCTGCTCAGGAAGGGCACGCCGTCGTTCGTGCGCGACTCGGACGTGCCGAGCAGGCCGCTCATCAGCACCGTCTGCCCGCTCTTGAAGGTGATGCTGCTCTGGGCCTCGCTGTTGGTGAAGTTGAGCAGGCTGGGGAGTTCGGTGGTGGGCAGCGCCCCGGCGATGTTGTTGACCTGCCCACGCACCCGCAGCGTGACCGTGCCGTCCGGCGCGACCTGCGGGTTGAAGAAGTCGAGGTTCAGGCCGTAGTCGATCTGCTTTTCGATGTTGCCCGCGCTGGACGGAATGTTGATCTCCAGCCGCCCGCCGCTCTTGATGCTCGCGGCGGCATTCGCGGAGGCGTTCTGCGAGCTGGTCCCGGTGCCCAGCGACCGCTGCCCGCTCTGCATGGTGATGTTGCCGTCGTACACGCGCTTGGTAAAGCCCTGGCTCTCCAGCGCCTGGAGGGTCGGGAAGACGTTGAAGCCGACCAGGCTGCGGGTCGGGTCGAAGGTCGCCCCCAGGCCGCTGCCGCCCACGCTGACGTTGAAGCCCCCGAAGTTCACCTTCCAGTCCATGCCCAGGGTACGGGCGGCCGTCTCGGTGATCTCCTGAATCCGCACCTGCACGTTGATCTGCGGCACCACTTGGTCGAGCTGCGGCACCAGTTCGGCGATCTGCGCCACCTGGGTCGGCGTGCCCCGCACAATCAGCGTATTGGTGCGCTTGTCCGCGATGATCGTCGCGCTGTCGGTGCTGGGCGCGGACTGGTCCGGCTTGGGCGTGTTCTGGGCCGCGGTCTGTGCCGCGCTGGTGCCGGTGGTGGGCACCGTCACGGTGACTGCGTTCCCGTTGGCATCGGTGGCATTCACGGGCACGTTCGCCAGCTTCTGCGGCGTGCTGCTGTCCTGGGTGAGGTCGCGGGCCAGCGTGCCTTCCAGCGTCGCCTTGACCTCCTCGGCGCTGGCATTGACCAGCTGGAAGACGCGCTGGACGGTCTGCGGCCCGGCCTGGGCGGCGGGGGTGGGGCGGTCCACCTGGGCGAGCAGGGTGAGGGCCGCGTCCACGTCATTCTTGATGCCGCTGACGATAAGCTGCGACGACGCGCCGTACTGGGTCAGACTCAGATTCGGATAGCGCGACTTCAGGAGGTTGACGACGTCCGCTGGAGTCCCCTTAGCCGTGTAGATCACCTGGCTCTGCGGGATCGCTGCCACCTGGGCTTTAGGAACGTCAATTGTAGAGATGAAACTCCGGACCTTTGCCGTATCTTCGGCTGTCCCACCCACGATCAGGCGATTGTTCTCGGTGTCGGTGACAATCTTGAGGGTACCTGCCAAGGCGTAGCCATCGAACTGGCGCACCTTGTCCACAATCGCGCCGCTGGTATCCCGAATAGGCAGCTCGGTGTAGGTGCGCTCCCCGAAAAATTCCAGCGCCCGCTGGTACGCGTATTGAGCGTTGATGTTGCTGAGGGGCACTGCGAGCTGTGCAGGCCGCTGGCTGATGCGCAGCACCTGGCCATTTCCCACGCGGACCACGCTGTATTGCAGTTCGTACACGTCCATCAGGAGGGGCCAGACCTCGTTGAAGGGCTTGTTGACGAAGCTGTAGGCGATGGGCTTGGCGCTCAGCTCCTGGGGGCGTCCTATGGCAGAGGCGTACCCCAGGCCGCCGGTGGTCGAGACGCTCTGTGTGCTGCTGCCGCCGGCCGTGCTGGTCGTGGTCGTGGAAGAGCTGGTCGTCAGGGCACCGTCGATCAGGGCCAGCGCGTCGACATTGAAGTTGAACACGACCTCATAGCCGGCGCTCTTTGCCAGCGCGGCCAGCAGCATGGAGAGGGGGCCACGGTAGCTGCCCGTATTCACGCTGACGGGCAAGGAAGTCAGTTGGGGGTCGACTCGCGCCTGCACAGCAGGAGCAGCATTCAGCACTGGAGCGGGGGCGGTCTGCGCGGCGGCCATGCCGAGCGCGGCGGTCAGCAGGAGGGCATATCTCTTCATGGCTCACCTTTTGTCGAGTTCCAGGGTCTTGGTGTCGTTGCCGAGGGCGAGGGTGACGCTGGTAGCGGTCACTTCGCGGACGACCACGGCCGAATCGGGGAGGGGCTGGCCGACCGACACGACCAGGAAGCCGTCCCGGGTGTGGAAGATCGCGGTGTTCACCGGGCCGAGCACGGCGGCGTTGAACGCGAGGTCGCGGCTCTGCACCAGCTGATCGAGGGCGCTTTGCGGCGCGGTGGAGGGTTCGGTTTCGGAGCTGTCTCCACCCAGTTGCGTGATGGGCTGGGGCGTGCCGGGTGTGGGCAGGGCCGTGGCGGTCTGGCCGCTCGGCGTGCCTGCGCCCGCAGGGGAGGGGCTGCCCGCAGCGGTCCCGCCGTTGGCCACGTTCCCGCCCTGGCTGGGGGCCTGGGCCAGCAGGCCGCCCAGGTCGATGTTGTCCTGGGGCACGCTGACCCCGGCGACGGGAGGCCGCACCGGAGCTGTCCGCGCGGGAGGCGTTGGGACGGGGGACGTTGGGGTGGCCGTCGGGGTGGGCTGAGAACGCGGCAGCGGCGTCGGGGCGGGCACAGGCGCCAGCGTGACTGTCCTCGGTTCAGGACCGCTGCTGCTCGCGCCGGGCAGGCTCGGCGGCGGGAACGCGCCGCCCGCCACGGGCGGGGTTGTCACCGTCACCGGGTCCCGGGTGCCCGGAATCGGGGAGATCGCGAGAACACCGCCGCTGCTGGCCGGAACGTCGTTGACCACTGGGGCAGAATTGCGCGGGTCGTTCATGGGGGCGGCGGGCGCGCTCCCGGTGTCCGGCGAGGAGGGGGCGGGTGCGTTCGCCTGAACCGCGCCGTTCGTGCCGTTCGCGCCCGCATCCACGGACAGGGGCCGGAAGGGGTTGGCGCTGGGCAGGGCCGCCAGGGCGGTGTCCGGGTTGATGCCGCCGGGGGTGGGGGGTTGTTCCGCCTGGGTGGCCGCGCCGCTGCCGTCCACGGCGCCAAAGGCGGGAAGCGACGGCACGTCCACCTGACCGTCGGGTTGCACGGTCACGCCGCTGTCGGGCGTTCCGGCGGAAGGGGTTCCCGCGCCGCTGTTTCCCTGCGGATCGGCAGTGGGAGGGTCGCCGGTGGGT
Organism: Deinococcus phoenicis; assembly: GCF_000599865.1. Taxonomy (GTDB): domain Bacteria; phylum Deinococcota; class Deinococci; order Deinococcales; family Deinococcaceae; genus Deinococcus; species Deinococcus phoenicis. The sequence goes on from NZ_JHAC01000042.1 coordinate 8,314, forward strand.
GTGGCGGGGGGCGTCGGGGCCGGGGCGTCGGCGGCGCGGCCACTGGTCCAGACGTACCATCCGCCGATCAGGGCCACCATCAGCAGCAGGATCAGCAGCACCTTCATCTCGCGGGAGAGCTTCAGGGACGCGGCCCTGGGCTTGACGGGGGTCGGCGTCACTGGGCACCTCCCTGGGGTGCGGCGGGGGGCGCGGCGGGGGCTTCGGGGGTGGCCCCCGGGCCGGCACTCCCCGCCGCCTGCGTCTGATCGAAGGTATACACGGTCAGGTTCAGCGTGCCCTCCAGGTTCGGGTTAAAGGAATTGGCCTGCGGCAGTTGCAGGGTCATGCCACCGACGGTCGTGAAGCGGTTCATGGTCTCGATGGAGCGCAGCGCCCGGAACACTTCCGCAAACTGCCCGCTCACGCCCAGGCTCAGTTTGATGGGCCGCACGCCGCCCGGGAGGCCCGAGGCCGCCCCGTTTTGCACGGTGAAGGTGGTCATCTTCGCTCCGGCGGCACTGACGTTGCGCCGCACCTCGTCGAGGACGGTGCCGAACTGTGCGGTGGCCGGGAGTGCGCGCAGGAACTGGTCCTGCTCGACCTGGAGGCGGGCCACGGTCGAGCGCAGCTCGGGGAGGTTGCGCTGGGCGGCGCGGTACGTCTCGGCCGTCAGGCGGGTGGTGTCCAGCTCGCTTTTCAACAGGCTGATCTCCTGCTGGCGGGGCTGGAAGCGCATGAAGTACCACCCCAGCAGCAGCAGCAGGCAGGCCGCCAGGACGGTCAGGAACAGCGAACGCGGGGCGAGCTTAACGGACATTGGCGCCTCCCGCCGGGGCGGCTGGCGGTGCGGACGCGGCGGCTGCGGCGTCCCCCGGCGTGGCTGCCGCCGCGCCCGTCGCCGCTGTTCCGGGCTGGCCCACCAGGCCCACGGACGCGGCGAAGGTGTAGCGGCCCGTCTCGCCTTCCTGTTGCAGGCTGCGGAAGTTCACGGCGAAGTTCGGGCTGTTCTCGTAGGCGTTCAGGAAGTTCACGACCGACTGCTGGCTGCGCGCGGTCCCCGCCAGGTCGAACTCGCGCACCACGTTCTTTCCGGCGTAGATGCCGCCCTGTTGCAGGCTGGTCAGCGCGCCCGCGTCGAGGGCCTTGACGTTCATGGAGGTGATCGCCACGCCGCCCCCGCTGGGAAGCTGCGCGGAGAAGGCGGCCACGTCGTTGGTCCAGTAGGTTTTGCTGTCACGCAGCTGCCCCGCGACCGCCGTGACCTCTTCGAGCGTGTTCTGGGTGCCCCGCAGCCGGTCGAACTCCTGCTTGGCGGGGGTCAGGGCGGCGATCTCGCCGGTCAGGCGGTCTTGTTCGCGGTGCAGGCTGCCCAGTTGCGAGCCGACCAGCAACTCGGGAATCAGGATGGCGGCGGCGGTCAGAGGCAGCAGGGCGTAGGTCGCGTAGCGCCAGGCGTCCGGCTGGGTGCTCCGGCGCTCCTGCTGGGGAAGCAGGTTGATTTCAACCATGGCTCTGCACTCCCCGCAGGGCCAGGCCCAGCGGCACGGTGAATTCGGCAGCGTTGGTCTGGAGATACCCGGTGTCCACGTTGGCCTGGTCGGTCTGCACGGTCAGCCAGGGGCTGGCGACTTCCACCCGGAAGCCCAGCGCGTCGCTGATGGCGGACGCCAGACCGCGCAGCTTGGCCCCGCCGCCCGCGATAAAGGTCCGGTCGATCACCACGTCGCCCGACTGCACCCGGTAGAACTCCAGCGAGCGGCGAATCTCGGTGATCAGGTCCCCCAGGACCGGGCGCACCACCTCGAACACGCGCGCGGGGCTGTACTGCTCGCGCGAGAGGTCGAAGTTCAGCAGGTCTTCCTCGTCCTCGGTGGGGGTGGTGGCGGTCGCGTACCCCAGCTTGACTTCCTCGGCGGCGCTGAAGTCCAGGTCGAAGGCCTTTTGCAGCGCGGTGGTGAAGTCGTCGGCGGCCACGGCGATGTTGCGCGCCATCAGAATCCGGTCGCCGCGCACCAGGCTGATCACGCTGCTGCTCGCGCCGATCTCCAGCACCAGCGCCACCTCGCCCGACTCGGTGTAGTTCAGCCCCGCCAGGGTGTTCTTGTTGAGATGTTCACCCAGCAGGTTGCCGCGCAGGGCACGCAGCGCCGCGAAACTCTTGAGGTCCACGATGGTCGGTTCCAGCCCGGCCAGACGCAGCACCTCCACCTGCCGCGCGACCGCCTCGCTGGGGGCGGCGGCGATCACGGCCTCCATCTGTCCGTCCTCGGGCACCGACGCGGGGTCGTCGAGCAGGTCGAAATCCAGGTTGACCTCGTCGATGGGATAGGGAATGTAGCGCTCCGCTTCCCACTTGATGGCCTCCTGGAGGTCCTTGCGGTCCATGCGGGGCACCATGATGTTGCGCGTGACCGCCGACTGGTTGGGCACGGCGGTCACGGCGTGGCGGGCGGTGATGTGGTGTTCGGCCAGCAGGTTCTTCAGTTCGGTGGCCACCGCTTGCGGCTCGACCACCAGACCGTCCCGCATGCTGCCGATGGGCGTGGGCACCATGACGGCGTGCTGAAGCACCGGGGGCGAGCCGGGGCGCAGCGACACCACCTTGATGGTGCTGGTGCCGATCTCCACGCCGATGGCACTCGTGCGTGGGCTGGTGAGGCGTTGTAGCAGGCTCGACATTCTCCCTCCAGAAACCAGCGGTCAGAAACCGGTGGAGTTTAGCGTTGACTCTTCAGGGGGTAGGACCGCTCCGGGAGGCAGGGGAGAGGCTGAAAGGGGCGAAAGGGTAAAGGGGGCTGCATGAACGTCTCATGCAACCACCCGCCCACTTACCGAACTCTGACAGCCCGCAGAAGGCGTCTGGGACTGCGCCGATTCCCGCCGGCATGCGCCCGATCCGCAGCGGCGATTACCCCCGAAAGATGAAGGCGCGGGCCAGGGTCTGCCCGCCCCCGCTGCGGCCCGGGATCAGCGCATCACGGGGCGAAGGTCCGTGCCGAACACCCGCACCGCCCCCCCCGGCGAGACGGTCACCACGTCCGCGCCCACCACACCCACACGGCCCGGCCCATGCGGGACACTGGCCAGGACCCGGCCCGAGAGGTCCAGCCGTTGCAGCGCCGTCCCCGTCAGCCGGTAGGTGCCCGCCGGGGTCACCACGCCCGGCAGACTGGTCGAGCGCGCGCCGGTGGGCGTGGCCTGCAACAGGGGTTCCGGGGCCGTCTCGATCACCAGGCCGTCCGCCACGCGCCGCAGGACACCCGCCAGAATCACGTAGTCCTGCCCGTCGCCACCGGTGACGACGGCCGAGGGGGCGCCCGCCACGCCCACCGCCGCCGCCTCGCCCCCGAACGTCACGGCGCTGCCGTCCTCCCGGTACGCGCGGGTGTCCGAGAGGGCCACCACCCGTCCGACCGGGACCGACCGGGCCGCCCGGTCCAGGGTGACCAGCAGCCCCGCGCCCGGCAGCGCCGCCCAGGCATCTCCGCCGTTCCAGGCCACGGCCACCGCCCCGCCCGGCAGGGCCGGACAGCTGGGCCGGTAGGACGGCGCACGGGCCACGCAGGCCCGCCCCGCGTCCACCCAGGCGACCCCCTCAGGGGCGAAGGCGGCGCTGAAGGCAGGAACAGGCGTTCGCGACGTGGCCGCCGGAGCACAGGCGGCGAGAAGCAGGGGGCCGAGGATCGGGAGCAGGGCGCGGCGCATTCCGGCCATTGTTCCGGAGGGTACGCTGAGGGGCATGAGGCTTCCCCTGACGGCCCTGCGGCGCACGCCGGAAGAGAAGCGGGACGTGGCCCTGAGCTGGCAGCGCCCCGACCTGAACTTCTTTGCCGCCGGGGCCTGCCACGTGCTGGCCTTCGCTTTTCTGGAGCTGTATCCGCAGGCGGGTTTCCGGCCGAGGTTCATCCGCCCGGTCGGGGAGCATGGCGGCGCACACATCTACGTGACGGACGGCCTCCTGGCCTTCGACGCGCAGGGGTATGTGCCGGAAGCGGAACTGCTGGCGCTGCACCGCGCCGCCTATCAGGCCGCCATACCCAGCTGGCAGGCCGCCGTGCGGCCCGTGACCGTTCCCCTGGCCGGGTTCTGCGCGGCGAACAACCACCGCGCCCCGTGGGACTTTCCGCCCGGCGTGTGGGCACGGGCCAGAGCCTATCTCGCTCAGTTCCCGGAGCCACCGTCCCGCGCCTGAAGCAGCGCCGCCACCACCCCGTCCAGTCCCACGCCCTCCTGCGCCCGCTGTTCGGGCGTCCACGAGATGCCCCGGCTGGCCTTCACCAGCACCACGTCCCCGTCCCGCACCTCGCAGAGCAGGGCCGCGAGGAGGTCGGGGACGGTGGCGTAGGCGCGCTCGCCCAGCTCCGGGGCAAAGGCGCCGACGCCGTAGGTCAGGTCCGCCCGCTCCCGCGCGTCCTTGCCGACCTGTACGTGCAGTTCGCGTTCCGTGTCGCCCAGTTCCAGCATGCGCCCCAGCACGCTGATACGGCGGCCCGGAAAGGCCGCGAGGGCGTCCAGCGCCGCCGTGACCGCAAGAGGCGAGGCGTTGTAGGCGTCGTCGATCACAGTGAAGCGGCCCGGATGCACGCGGTAGCGGCCCCCCGGCACCTGCACCCGTGAGAGCCGCGCCGCCGCCTCTGCCAGCGGCGCCCCCGCCTCCAGCGCCAGCGTGAGGCCCAGCACCGCCGCCTCCGCCTGCACGCGCGAGGCCAGCGGCAGGGTGACGGGCACACCCCGGAAGGTGAAGCGCGCGCCCTGCGGCGTGACCTCCAGGCCCTCGCCCGCGAAGGTCACCCCCTCGCCAAAGCCGTAGGTGGCCGCGCCGGGGTAGAAGGGCGCGGCCTGGGTGCCCACCAGGCCGCGCCGCCCCCGCAGAATCACCCCCTTCTCGCGCGCCACGCCCTCCACGCTGCCCAGTTGCTCCAGGTGCGCGGCCCCGATGCTGGTCACCACGCCCACGTCGGGCCGCACCAGGTCCACCAGTTCGGCCATCTCGCCCACGCGGTCGATGCCCATTTCCACCACCAGGGGCACGCCGCTTCCCCCGAACTCGGTCAGGAAGCAGGCGATGGCGGGCATGGTGTTGTAGACCGGCATGAAGTGCGCCCCCAGCGCCGCCGCCGCGTAGCTCTTGGCGGTGGTCTTGCCCACGCTGCCGGTGATGCCCACCACCAACGAGTTCCGCGCCCGCTCGGCTCGTGCCCAGGCGAACAGCGCCTCGCGCGCGTCCGGTACGCGCACCGCACGTTCCACATTCAGGTCTGTCAGCACGAAGGGGGCACCCGCCGCCAGCGCCGCCTCCACGAAGCGGTTTCCGTGCATCTGCTCGCCGGGCAGGGCCACGAACGCCACCTCCGGCGAAGCTTCCCGCGAATCCCAGGTCAGGCGCGTGGCGGGGCGGGCGTCCGGGTGAACGTGGGGGGCGAAGGGGAGGGCGGCGTGCGGGTCGAGCATGGGGGGAAGGTAGCAGAGGGCCGGGGGCCAGACGCGGAGAGCCGGAAGCGCTTCAGCTTTCAGCTCTGCACTTCCGGCTCTCGCCCCGCCTTTCCCGGTCTGATACGAACTCCGATTGAATCGTTGACGGAGTGATTCCATCCGAGCGGGAGGAGCAGCGTCCTTATGGGCGTCTGTTCGCGACGACGCGAGAAGGAGAACAGACGGGTTCCGGGAGATGGATGGACTTCCGGCGCTGTTCCGGAAGTCAAGGAATCGGACGGAATCCGTCTTACTCGATGGTCACCAGATAGTCGTACAGGTCCGGCCCCCCGGCGTGCGCCTCGACCTCCGCCATCGGGAACTCCTGGCCAATGCGCGCGGCGAGGGCGTCCAGGTCCTCCCCGGTCTTCTGGGGGCCGCCGAACACCGTGATGACCTCCTGGCCCCCGTAGTTGCGGTTGAGCATGTGCAGCACGCTGTCTTCCGGCGTGCCACCCGCCTGCACCAGTTCATCGTCCCTCAGCCCGATCACGTCGCCTTCCGCGATGGCGAGGGTCACGCCTTCCTTCGTGGTGATGTTGGTCGTGCGGCTGGCGCGGGTCACCTCGAAGGTGGTCACGCGGGCGGCGGCGGCCTCCATCTCGGCCCTCAGGCTCTCCGCGTCGGCGTCAGGCTGGAAGGCCAGCGCCGCGCCGATGCCCTGCCCGAGGGTGCGGGTGGGCACCACCACGGCGCGGCCTTCCATCAGTTCCATCGCCTTCTCGGCGGCCATCAGCACGTTCTTGTTGTTGGGCAGAATCAGCACCTTCTCGGCGCTGACCGACCGCACCGCGTCCACGATGTCCTGCACGCTGGGGTTGGCCGTCTGACCGCCCGAGACGATGCGCGCGCCGAGGGAGCGGAACAGCTTGACCAGGCCGTACCCGCTCGCCACCGCGACCAGGCCGGAGGGGGCGATCTCCTCCTCGGCCCGCGCCGCCGCGCCCGCCATACCCAGGATCTCGGTGTGCTGCTCGGCCATGTCCTCGACCTTGGTCTTCAGCATCTTGCCGTAGCGGCCCACCGTCGCCAGCAGCGCGTCGGGTTCGTTGGTGTGGATGTGGCCCTTCACGTACCCCTCGGCCCCCACCACCAGCAGGCTGTCCCCGAAGGGACTGACCAGCTCGCGGATTTCCTCGATGGGTTTCTGGGCCTCCGACATCAGGAACTCGGTGCAGTAGCCGAATTCCTCGGTCTCGAAGCCTTCCTGCGCATAGGAGGTGATTTCGGGGGCCTCGGGCAGCTCGTCGCCGCGCAGGGCCGCCAGCATCCCCTGGACCACGTACAGGTAGCCCTGGCCGCCCGAGTCGATCACGCCCGCCTGCTTGAGGGCCGGGAGCATCTCGGGCGTCTTGTCCAGCAGCGCCTGCCCGCCGAACAGCGCCGCCTCCAGCACCGAGTCTACCGTGTCGCGGTCGCGTGGGCCATTCGCGCCGTCGGCCACACCGCGCGCGACGGTCAGGATGGTGCCTTCCACCGGCTTCATCACCGCGCCGTACCCGGCCTTCTGGGCGGCGCGGAAGGCGGCGGCCAGCGTGTCGGCGTCCACCTGGGACCGGTCGCGCACGACCTCGGCAAAGCCCTTCAGGAGCTGCGAGAGAATCACGCCGCTGTTGCCGCGCGCCCCCAGCAGCGCGCCGTAGCTGATCGCCCGCGCAACCGACGCCATGCTGTTCTCGTCGCAGGTGTCGAGTTCGCGCCGGACCGACTGCATCGTCAGGTGCATGTTGGTGCCGGTGTCGCCGTCGGGCACCGGGTACACGTTCAGGGCATTCACCTGTTCGCGGTACACGCCCAGCCAGTCGGTCGCCGTCCGCATCATCTTTGCCAGGTCGGCGGGTTTGAGGGAGGCGACATGCTCAGGCACGCTGCACCCCCACCGCATGGACCCGGGTGGCCCTGAGTTCGATGCCCGCCTGCGTCTTCACGAGGTGTTCGACCCGCTCGGTGATATTGCGCGCCACGGTCGGGATGCTCACGCCGTAGGCAACAACCACGTACAGGTCGGCCGCGTAGCCCCCCTCCTCGCGGACCACGACCACGCCTTCGCGGGCGTTGGCGCGGCCCAGCACGCGCGAGATGCCTTCTTTCAGGTTGGCCGGAGCCATGCCGACCACGCCCGGAATCTCGTGCGCAGTCAGCCCGATCAGCGAGGCGAGCGCCGCCTCGGAAATAACGATGGAACCAGTCACAGTAAAGGGGAGTATACGCGAGGGGGCAAAGGCGGGGCAGCGGCAGCACGGCCAGGATCGGCAAGGCAGGACCAGCAGGAGCGGCAGACGGGTTTCCCTGTCTGCCGCTCCTGCTGGAAAGCTGGGTGCTCAGTCGCCCATCTGGGCTTCGGTCGCCTGACCGGCCGCGTTCTCCGCCTGGGCGCTGTCCACCCGCTCGGCCCGGCCCCGCAGGGGGATGGCCGGGACGAACAGCGTGACCAGGAAGCCCAGCAGGATGATCCAGATACTGGTGCCGAACATCCGGGTCATGGCGGCGGTGAAGCCTTCCTTCATTCCGCTGGTGAGCTGCGCGGCCAGCGTCCTGGCCTGCTCGTTCAGCCTGCTCTTGAGCTGCGTCAGGGTGGTCTGGGTGGCCTGCTTCACGGCGGCGGGTTCCTGCGCCAGGATGCCCTGTTGAACCCGGGTGGCGGTCGCGATGGTGGCTTCCGGGGTAGCAAACGCCTGGGCGGGCAGGGCGCGAAGCTGCGCCTTGAGTGCGCCCGGAGTTTCGGCGCTGTTCAGCAGGGCCTGCCGACCGGATTCGCCCTGAATCAGGATGTCGCCGATTTGCGACGCCTGCGCCGCCAGCTTCTGATGCACCTGGGCCTGAATCCCGCCGCCCGTGACCAGCGCCTTCAGCTCGTTCGGCACCTGCGGGTTCTGCGCGATGGCCTGCGCCGCGCTCTTATCGCCGTTCAGCGCCTGCTCGATCTGGGCGTACTGGGCGTCGAAGGCTTCCTGAATCTTCTTCTCGGGGCCGTTGCCGCTGCCGCTGGCCCGCAGCGCGCCCAGGTCGAAGTTGTTGGCGTTCATCTGCATCCCGGGCATCTGGGGCAGGTGCTTGGGCAGCTCGGTGTGCAGGTTGTTCAGCAGCAGCGTGCCGAAGAGCGCCGCGCCGATGGTGCTGCCGATCTGGCGGAAAAACTGCGAGCTGGAGGTCGCGATGCCCATCTGGGTCATCGGCACGGCGTTCTGGATAGCGAGCGTGAAGAGGCTCTGGCTCGGCCCCAGGCCCAGGCCCACCACGAACATGCGCCAGCCCAGGTCCGCGATGGTGGTGTCGGTACCGATCTGGGTCAGCAGGTACACGCCCAGCATCAGGATCACTCCGCCGCCGATCATCCAGGGCTTGTACTTGCCGGTCCGGCCCACGATGTTGCCGCTCAGGATGCTCGACAGGATCAGGCCGCCCATCAGCGGCAGCATCGAAAAGCCGCTGTTGGTGGGCGACACGCCCAGCACCATCTGCATATACAGCGGCAGGAACAGGATCACGCCCAGAAACGCCATCCCCATGATGAACGACGCCAGGTTGCCCAGCGAGAACATCCGGATGCGGAAAAGAGACAGCGGGATGATCGCGTCCGGGGTGCGGGATTCCACGAACAGGAAAGCGATCAGGCTGACCACGCTGACGGCGAACAGCGTGATGATGCGGGCGCTGTCCCAGGGGTAGGTGGTGCCGCCCCAGGTCAGGGCCAGCAGCAGCGGAATGGTGGTCAGGAGGATCAGCGCCGCGCCGGGGTAGTCGATCTTGCCGCCCGAGCGGTGCGTCAGCTTGGGCATCTTGGCGAGAATCAGAAAGAGCGCCAGCAGGCCGAGGGGCAGGTTCACGTAGAACACCCAGCGCCAGCTGAGGTTGTCGGTCAGGAAGCCGCCCACGGCGGGGCCGATCACGCTGGCGAGGCCGAAGATCGCGCCGAACAGGCCGCCGAACTTGGCCCGCTCGGCCGGCGGGAACATGTCGGCCAGAATGGCGAAGGCCGTCGTGAAGAGCGCCGCCCCGCCGAAGCCCGCCACGGCGCGGAAGGCAATCAGCTGGTTCATGCCGCCGCCCAGGAAGTTCCCCAGGAACGGCTCGCCCGCCAGGCCGCTGAGGGCCGAGCCGAGCAAAAAGACCACGATGCCGAACACCAGAATGGGCTTGCGCCCGTACAGGTCCGAGAGCTTGCCGTAGATCGGCACCATCACCGTGCTGGCAAGCAGGTAGGCGGTCGTGACCCAGGTGTACAGGTTGAAGCCCTGGAGGTCCGCGATGATGCGCGGCATGGCCGTGCTGACGATCGTCTGGCTGAGTGCGGCCAGCAGGAAGACCACCAGCAGGCCGATCAGGGTCGTGCGCTTCTCCTGCTCGGTGAAGTTGAAAAGGGAGGGTTGGGCGGTGGGTGCGGTCATGTGTGGTCCTCGTGCGTCAGGAGTTCAAGGGCGTCGAGCAGGGTGGGGAGGGTGCGGGGGTCGAGACGGGCCAGCCGCGCGCCCGTGAGCGACTGGACCGTGTCGAGCGTGTCAGCGGTCGCGTGGGCGCCCGCCTCGGTGACGGTGAGGCGCGTGCGGCGCGAATCCTGCTCGTCGATGTGGCGCTCGATCAGGCCCTGCTTGACGAGCTGGTCCAGATAACGGCTCAGCAGCGTGGCGGGAATCTGGAGCTGTTCGGCCAGCACCTTGGGGTACTGATGGCCTTCCTGGATGCTGCGCAGAATGAAGAACTTGCGCGAATCGATGCCGTGTTTGGAGGCCAGCAGGGGATCGAGTTCCTGCTTCAGCCTGCGGTTGAAGTGCCACATGCTGGCGAGGAACCGGCCCACCTGCTCCTGCGTGGGGGGGGGAAGGGGTCCGGGAATCACTGAGATACCTTACGTCAATAGTTCACTACAGTCAACTATCCTGTTTGTTAAGTGATTACGCCTACGCCAGCGGTGGGCCGGGCATGGTCTACTGCCGGTCATGCACCTCATGGACAGGCTGGAGCGGGCGGACCTGACACTGACGTTTCTCGGGGAGGCGCAGGCGGACGTGCCAACCCAGGTCACGCAGAAGCTGAACGCGGGGGCAGTCCGGCTGCTTTCGCGCGGCGAGGCCGGAGATGTGGCCGTCGCCCTGCCCCCCTCGAACGCGGCGGAGGCCCGTGAGCTGGGCACCGCGCTGGTGAAGTTGGCGACCGATCTGGGCGCACAGACCGTGCGCGTGGAGCAGACGCCCCATGCCGGCGCCCTGACCCTCGCGGCCCTGGCCGCCGGCTACCGCGACAGCCGCTACCGGGCCGAGGCCCGTCCCGGCCCCACCGGGTTCTCGGTGGAGGGCCTGGCCGGTGAGGGCCGCGCCCGCGTGGAAGCCCTCGCGGCGGGGGTGCGCTTTGCCCGCGATCTGGTGAATGCGCCCGCCAACGTCCTCAATCCCGTGACCCTGGCCCGCGAGGCCCGCAGCCTGGAAGCCCTGGGCGCTGACGTGGACGTGTGGGACGGCACCGAGATCGAGGCGCGCGGCATGGGCCTGCTGGTGGCCGTGGCGGCGGGCAGTGCGACCGGCCCGCGCCTGATCCGCGTGACCCTGCCGTCCCGGGGCGAGAGGACGCGCGTCATCGCCCTGGTCGGCAAGGGCGTGACCTTCGATACCGGCGGCTACTCCATCAAGCCCGCCGCCGGCATGACCACCATGAAAAACGACATGGGCGGCGCGGCGGCCGTGCTGGGGGCCATGCGTGCCCTGGCCGAAGCGCGCGACCTGCTGCCGGAGGGCGTGGAGGTCCGCGCCTACGTGCCCGCCGCCGAGAACATGGTCGGCCCGGGCGCCATGCGCCCCGGTGACATCTACCGCGCCGCGAACGGCAAGACGGTGGAAGTCGTGAACACCGACGCCGAGGGCCGCCTGATCCTGGCCGACGCCCTGGCCGTCGCCTGCGACGAGGGCGCGACCGAGATCGTGGACGTGGCGACCCTGACCGGCGCGAAGATGGTCGCCCTGGGCAGCGACGTGGCCGCCCTCTTCAGCACCGACGCGGACCTCACCGCCCGCCTGAAGGCCAGCGCCGAGGCGTCCGGCGAGTTCGTGTGGGAACTGCCCCTGCACGCCCCGTACCTGAAAGCCTTCCAGAAAGAGACCCTGGCCGACCTGCGCAACGCCGACATGGTGCCTGCGGGCGGCAGCATCAAGGCGGCCCTTTTCCTGCGCGAGTTCGTCACCCGGCCCTGGGCGCACCTCGACATCGCCGGGAACGCGCAGAAGGACGGCCAGGCGACCGGGTGGGGCGTGGGGACGCTGGTGGGGTACGTGCTGGAAGGGGTGTAGGCTGTGGGCTGTCGGGTGTAGGAACAAGCTCCTCCCACAACCCACAGCCCACGCCCCTACCTCGCCGGGTGCAGGCGCCCGTGCCACAGCAGCCGCATCCGCTGCCCGACCCGTTTGTACAGCGGCGGGGCGTAGTGGGCGCGGTAGTCGCGGGTGGCTTCCTCGCTGCCCACGTCGTGGCCGTACTTCTCGGTCAGGAAGTAGCGGTGGTCCATGATCCAGAGGTACAGGTCGGCCTCGGTGCGGCCCGGGAAGCGGAACATCACGTCGTGCTTTTCCAGGTTCTCCACGATCCGCAGGTAGAGGCGGCGGTACCAGCTTTCCACCGCCTCCTCCCAGCGGACGGGCGGCAGGCCCGCGCGCTCCGGCTTGCGGTCGAGGAAATATTGCCGGGTGCGGATGTGGTCCAGCAGCCGGTCATAGCGGCCCGGCGTGGTGAACAGGATCTCGCGGTGCCCCGGCACCACGCGGTCGAGGTTCGTTTCCCTCAGAAAGCGCGCGTACTCGCCCTTGATGATCAGGTCGCGCAGCGTGTCGCGTTCGCCCGGCGGCACGGTGACGTTCAACAGGGTCACGTGTGCGTCGATGTAGTGCTGGCCCTGGCGGCGCGCGACCGAGACGCGGTGGTTGCCGTCCTTGACGAAATACAGGTCGCCGACCTTGTACACCTGGATCGGCGGCAGCTCCTTGCCCTGGAGCTGCGCGGCGCGCACGCCGATCCAGCGTTCGTCGAGGTGGCGCTCGCGGGGCAGGTAGTGGCGGTCAAATTCGCGGTAACGGTCCACCGAGCCGATGATCTGCTCGACCGGAATGACCTGGACACCCAGCGAATGCTCCCCTTGCGGCGCGAGGTGCCGCACCCAGTCGAAAGGGAGCAGCTCGTTCGGTTCGCGCCGCAGCACGGCGAGCAGGTCGCGCACATCGCCGATAAGGCGCGCCCGTTCCACCTCGTGGCGGGCTTGGTCGCGTTGGTCGTGGTTGCTCATGCGGCGGTCTCCTCGCGCCCAGGGGGCGCACAGGCCGGGACAGGCTTCACCGGGGAAGGAAAACGCCCCGGGCTTGGTGTCCAGAATACACCTGCTCGCCTTCCGGGATTCTGATGCGGGTCTGGCCTGGCGGGCAGGTCTAACGAAAACCTTTACGAACGTCGCCAAAGGTGCCTCCTCCCATACCATCCGCGCCGCCTGAGCGGTGGAATACCGGCATGCTCGGCAAGTTCTTCAAGAAACCCGCAGACGACATGGGCGGGCGGGTTCCCCCCGGCCAGACCCTCACCACCCGTTTTCCGGTGCTGACCTACGGCCCCTCGCAGCACTACGCGCCGGACGAGGTGGTGGTGCGGATTTACGGGCTGGCGGAGGAAAAGACCTTCACCTGGGCCGAGTTGCTGGCCCTCCCGCAAACCACGCTGACCTACGACATCCACTGCGTCACCCACTGGAGCAAGCTCGACACCACCTGGACGGGCGTGCGGGTCGTGGACCTGATGGAGCACCTCAGGCTCGACCCGGCGGCCCGGTACGTGATGCAGCACAGCGTCGGCGGCTACACCACCAACCTCTCGTTGGAGGACTTCACCCGGCCCGAGAATCTGCTGGCCCACACCTTCGGCCATGAGCCGCTCGCGCCCGAACACGGCGGCCCGCTGCGGCTGGTCGTGCCCCACCTCTACTTCTGGAAGAGTGCCAAGTGGCTGACCGGGCTGGAGTTCATGGCCGCCGACGCGCCCGGTTTCTGGGAGCGCAACGGCTACCACATGCGCGGCGACCCCTTCCGGGAGCAGCGGTACGACGATGACTGAGCCGCAAGCCGATCTGGCCGAACTCGCGGCGGATTACCTCGTCCCGGACGTGTTGCAACCCGGCCTCACGCTGGTGCTGGTCGGCACCGCCCCCAGCCGCATCAGCGCACGGGCACGGGCCTACTACGCCAATCCCCACAACAAGTTCTGGTGGGTGCTGGCGGAAGTGGGATTGACCCCGCGCCAGCTCGCCCCGCGCGAGTACCCGACCCTTCCGCAGTACGGCATCGGCCTGACGGATGTGGCCAAACGGCACAGCGGCGTGGACGCGGCCCTGCCGCAGGAGGCCTGGGCACCCTTCGAGCTGCGCGCAAAGCTTCAGACGTACCGGCCTGCCCTCGTGGCCTTCACCTCCAAGCGCGGCGCATCCGAGACACTCGGCGTACCCACGGGTCGGCTGCCTTACGGCCCGCAGGCCGAGCGGCTGGAGGGTGCAGAGGTCTGGGTGATGCCTTCCACCAGTCCGCTGGGGCACAATCACTTCCGGCTGGAGCCGTGGCAGGCGCTCGCGGACCGGGTGAGCGAACTGCGGGAAGGTGTTCAGCGCGGGAACGCCGTTCATCCTGACCGCGTACCCTGAAGATATGGCCCCGCGCCTCACCACCCTGATCTCTGCGGCCCGTCTCGGCTCACGCGTGACGCGGCATCTGATCCGGCCTGCCTGGCGGGCCACCCGCCCTTCCCCCGCTCCCTGGCAGCCCGGTGCGGACCCCTGGGCCTTGCCTCCGGGTGCCGCCCGGCGTCCGCTACTGCCCCCCGATGTGGGCCGCCGCGCCCTGGGTCTGGGCGGGCTGGCGCTGCGGGGGGTGCTGGGCGCGGTGGTGGTGGTGCCGCTGCTCCTGATCTTCGGTGTGCTGTTCGCCCTGGGCATTGAGCCGGCGGGCTGGCTGCTGGGCATCACGCTGCTGCTGGCGCTGCTGGGCCTGATTCGCACGGCGGTCCAGGGGGCACGGCTGCTGTCGGCCGGGCCACTGCCGGACGCGGCCGCGCGGCCCGGTGTGCCCGCCCCGCCGGCCTCCACCGCTGACGCCGAGGCGGACCTGCTGGCCCTGCTGCGCGCCGGTGAACGCGCCCTGCCCACGCCCGGCCGCAGCGCCCTGCACGCCACAGTCATCGCCACCCGCGACGCCCTGCGCGCGACCGCCGACGAGACGGCCCTGGGCCGCGACGCGTTCGATGTCCGCCAGGCCGCCCGCGAGGACCTCCCCGAGTTGCTGCGGACCTACCAGGCCGCCCCGCGCACCCCCGAGAACGAGCGGCTCTTGCTGGACCAGTTGAACCTGATCGGCACCCGCATGCGCGCGGTCGCCCGTGAGCATCAGGCCCGCCAGACCCGCGTCCTGGAAGCTCAGCGCCGCTACCTGGAAAGCAAGTACGGGGCGGAGGAGGGCTGAAGCGTGAAGCCTTTCGCGCTGCTGGCGTTCCTGTCCGCTCCCGCCGCGCTGGCGGCACCGGCGGCCTTTCACCCGGTCCTGGTGCAGCTTCCCGGCGAGGCCAGGCCGGAACTGCTGGGGGCATGGACGGCGGGCAGTTGGCTGGACGCGCCCCGCACCGCTCCCCGCTTGCAGGGGGGCGAGGTGTACCGTCCGCTGCTCCCGTCCGGGCCGGGTGCCGCAGTAAAAGGGGGGCGGGCGGCCTCCTTTGGGGAACCCTGTGAGCAGGCGTTCGAGGTGGCGCTGACCCCGGCGGCCAGTAGGAACACCTTTCGCCTGTTCACTGATGGCAAGTTGAACGCGCGGCCCCGGCCCGTCCGGAGCCTGCCCAACTCGAACGCCGTCTACCGGGAGATCGTCCGCGCCGAACTCGTGAAGCGCGGCCTGAAGAACCCCCACGTGAACCTTCTGGGCCTGACCCGCGTGGACCTGGACGGCAACGGCAGCGAGGAAGTCATCGTGGAGGCGGCGCATTTTGCCGAACGCTCCGGGTTGTACCCGCCGTCCGTCGGCCAGCCCGGTGATTACAGCCTGCTGCTGCTGCGCGAGGTGGTCAAGGGCCAGGTGGTGACCACCGTGCTGGGCGAACACGTCGCGCCCCAGAAGCCCTGGACCCCGGGCGATGCGGAGCCGATGCCGATGGCGCTCCTGTACCGCCTGGCGGGTGTGGCCGACCTGAACGGTGACGGGCGGATGGAACTCGTGACCTTCGGCGCGTACTACGAGGGCTACGGCCTGGGCGTGCTGGAGTGGACGCCCGGCGGCTGGAAGACCCGCCTGGAAGGGGGTTGCGGCGTCTAGCTGCCGTGGCCATCACGCCTGAAGCCGCGCGGGCTGCCAGCAGGAGCCACAGCGCCGTTCCCACTGCGCTCCGGCATTTCGCCCAGGCCCACAGAAGCAGACCGCAACGGCCTCTTGCCGCCGCCACAGCGCCCGGACCAGCAGCAGTGCCAGCACCAGCGTCAGGATTTCGGCCCAGGGTGAGAACACCGGACCAGAACAGAAAAACCCCCGCGCCTCGGCGGGGGCTTCTGCTTCTCTGGCTGATGGCTGAACGCTGACCGCTTCCCCTTACCGCAGCCGTTCCCGCATCCAGTTCGCCAGTTCGCTGATCCTCACCCGCTCCTGCGCCAGCGTGTCGCGGTCGCGGACGGTCACGGTGTCGGTCAGCGTGGCGTCCTCGCCCTTGCCCACCGTGTCGAAGTCCACCGTGACGCAGTAGGGCGTGCCCACCTCGTCGTGGCGGCGGTACGCCTTGCCGATGTTGCCGCTGTCCTCGTACAGCACGCGGCCCAGGCCGAGTTTCTGGAGGTCGGCCTTGATCCGCCGGGCCACTGTCGTGATTTCCTCACGGTTGCGCGCCAGCGGGATCACCGCCACCTTGATCGGCGCGAGGTGGGGCCGGAGCTTCAGCACGATGCGCTCCGAGCCGTTTTCCAGCGTCTCTTTCGTGAACGCCTCACTCAGCACGGCCAGCATCGCGCGGTCCACGCCCGCCGAGGGTTCGATCACGAAGGGCACGACGGGCTTGTTCGTTTCCGGGTGCGGAATGGTCAGCTTGGCGATGGAGTCGAGGTTTTCCTCGACCTTCGCCACCAGCCCCAGTTCGCCCTGCGCTTTCGTGTGGCTCCCCAGGTCGTAGTCGCTGCGGTTGGCGATCCCCTCGATCTCCTCGTACCCCAGCGTGGGGTAGTCGTACATCAGGTCGTAGGTGCGTTTGGAGTAGTGCGCCAGGTCTTCTTTGGGCACGTCCAGAATCTGGATCTTTTCACGCGGCACGCCCTGCGCCTCCCACCAGCTCAACCGGGCCTCCAGCCAGTGCTGGTGCCACTCCTCGTCGGTGCCGGGTGCGCAGAAGAACTCGATTTCCATCTGCTCCAGCTCGCGCACGCGGAAGATGAAGTTGCGCGGCGTGATCTCGTTGCGAAAGGCCTTGCCGATCTGCGCGATGCCGAAGGGCAGGCGGCGTGACGTGGAGTCCACCACGTTCTTGAAGTTGGTGAAGATGCCCTGCGCGGTTTCCGGCCGCAGGTAGCCGAAGGAGTCCTCGTCGGCGGTGGGGCCGATGGTCGTGCGGAACATCATGTTGAAGGGCTTCGGCTCGGTCCAGTCGCCCACCTCGCCGGAAAAGGGGTCACGCACGCCCGCCGCGATCAGGGCCTCGGAGGCCCGCGCTGGATTCGCCACCAGCGCCGCCACGACGGCGGGGAAGTTCTCCACGCTTTCGCCGATGCCTTCGGCCACCTTCGCCACCACGTCCGCCTTCTGGTCCTTCACCAGATGGTCGAGGCGATACCGCTTCTTGGTCTTGCGGTTGTCCACCATCGGGTCGCTGAAGGTCGCCTCGTGGCCGGAGTGGCGCAGGACCTGCCGGTGCATGATGATGCTGGCGTCCAGGCCCTCCATGTCGTCGCGCTCGTAGACGTTGGTGCGCCACCACGCCGCCTTGAGGTTGTTCTTCAGCTCCACGCCCAGGGGGCCGTAATCGTAGAAGCCTTGCAGGCCGCCGTAAATCTCCGACCCCTGGAAAATAAAGCCCCGGCGCTTGCACAGGCTGACGAGTTCTTCCATCGAGTTCGCGGGCACGGTCGTCTCCTTTCCTGAGCCGGAAAAGAACGTCCCCAGACGGCTTTTCTCAGCTCGTCTGGGGACGCAGAAGCCGATCAAGGTCAGCACGGTGCGCGGTTCCACCCCAGTTCCCGCCCGGCGGTCTGCCGGCAATCGGGCACTTTTGTATGAGGCCCTGTCTAGAGGCCCGTCAGCTCCCCGCCGCCCTTCCCGACGCTGCTGGCCGCCTGACTCTCACCGTCTCAGGCTCGCTCCGGACTGCTCTGCGCGGTACTCCTGCGGATCAACGCTGCGGGCAGTCTGACGCAGAACGGGGGAAGGGGTCAAGGGCACCGGCCGCCCGCTGTCCCCTTCAGTTCAGGTCGCTCCGGCCCTGGCCCTTCTGCTTCTCGTCGGCGCGGCGGCGCAGTTCGGCGGCCAGGTCACTGAAATCCTGCGCGCTGGGCAGGGCGCGGCGGGCCTGGCCCTTGGCCTCCTGAATCACCTTCACCTGCTCGCTTTTCCCCACCGGCAGCCCCTGGTGCTTGCGCTCGAAGTGGTTCTGCGCGACGCGCCCCAGCGCGAAGGTCCAGCCGTACACGGCGGGCGCCGTGATCAGGCCGCCGATCACCGGCAAGGCCAGCTTGGCGAGGCCGCGCATGACCTGGCGGGCCAGCATCCCGTAGGCGACGGTCGCGCCGAGTTCCTGCACGATTTCTCTGGCCCGGTCGGGCGTGATGTCGAAGCCGTAGATCTTGCCGATGTGAAGGACCATCTTGGCCTGCACGGGCGTGATCAGCAGGATGTCCGCAAAGGGGATGGGTTCCACCGCGATCGCGCCCGACAGCAGCGCCGCACTCTTGATGACCTCTTCGACATTCTCCTCGGGGGTCAGGTCCGGGTCCACGTCGAAATTGAAGTTATCGAGTACCTGCTTGACGAGGGGCGGCAACATGACGCGAGTCTACCGCTGGCCCCGGCGGACACGTGAGGGCCAGCTCAGCGCCCATTGATCTGGCTGCGGCGGGGCTACGAAAGGTGGGCGGGCAGCGCCAAAAAAGGACGCGCCCAGGGGGGTCGGCGCGTCCGGTTGGAGGGAAGGATGAGGGGTGTCAGCCACCGCTCAACCCCAGGGTAAACGGCCGGAATGACAGCTTTCTGACATGCGCGTGAAGTGCTCCCCCCGGTGCTTCCGGGGACCCGGGCCGAAGCGTGGTGGGCCTCAGCGCCGCCAGCGCGGGCCGTCCTTGGTGTCCTCTACGGTGACGCCGACCGACGCGAGGGTGTCGCGCAAATCGTCGGCCTGGGCGTACTGTTTGTTCAGCCGGTAGTGCTGCCGTGCCTGAAGCACCAGGTCCATCAGGGCACCGACCACCTGGGCGTCGTCCCCGCGCTCGGCGGTGCCCCCCGCGAACAGGCCCAGCACGTCCCCGCCCAGCGTGCGGTAGGCGGTCCGGGCCGCCTCCAGCGCCTCCCGCCCGACCTCCCCGGCGGCCAGCGCGGCGTTCACGTCGGTGGTCAGGCCGAACAGCGCGGCGACGGCCCGGGGCGTGTTGAAGTCGTCGCGCATGGCGTCCTCGAAGGCGCGGACGTGTCCGCCGATGTTCTCCAGCAGGGCCGGGTCACTTTTGCCGGGTGCCGTGGGCAGACGGCGCTCGACCTCGTGCAGGGCCTCGGTCAGGCGGCGGTAGCCGCTGCGGGCGCTCTCGAAGGCGGCGTCACTGAACTCGGTGATGGAGCGGTAGTGGCTGCCCACCAGCAGGAAGCGGACCACCATCGGGTCGTGGACGGCGAGCAGGTCGCGCAGGGTGGTGAAGTTGCCCTTGCTCTTGCTCATCTTCTCGCCGCCGATGGTCAGCATGTTGTTGTGCATCCAGTAGCGGGCGAAGGGGTGCCCGGCGGCCTCCGATTGCGCGATCTCGGCCTCGTGGTGCGGGAATTCCAGGTCGATGCCGCCCCCGTGGATGTCGAAGCCCTCGCCCAGATACTTCAGGCTCATGGCGCTGCACTCGATGTGCCAGCCGGGGAAGCCCTCGCCCCAGGGCGATTCCCAGCGCATGATGTGCCCCGGCTCGGCCTGCTTCCACAGCGCGAAGTCACGCGGGTCGCGCTTGTCCTCGCGCACCGCCTCGCGGGTACCTTCCTCCTGATCGTCGAGCCTCCGGCCCGAGAGCTTGCCGTACTCGGGCCAGCTCCGCACGTCGAAATACACGCTGCCGCCGGATTCGTAGGCGTGGCCCCGGCGGATCAGTTCCTCGATCAGTTCGATCTGCTCGGGGATGTGCCCGGTGGCGCGCGGGTTGATGCTGGGCTTCAGGACGTTCAGGGCGTCCATGTCGCGCACGAAGGACCAGAAATACTTGTCGGCGACCTCCATCGGTTCGAGCTGCTCCAGCCGCGCGCGGGCCAGCAGCTTGTCCTCTCCATCGTCACTGTCGTTCTGGAGGTGGCCCACGTCGGTCACGTTGGTCACGTAGCGCACCTGATAGCCGAAGTGCAGCAGCGTGCGGCGAACCACGTCGAAGGCCACCTCCTTTTTCGCGTGGCCCAGGTGCGCGTCGCTGTACACGGTCGGCCCGCACAGGTACATGCCCACGCGTCCCGGCACGCCCGGCACGAAGGGCACCTTCTGGCGCTGCATGGTGTCATAGAGGACGATGCCGGGGTCTGGCTGGCGGGTGGAGGGTGGGGCGGGTTCGGGGTGCGTCATGGGGACTCCTGCGGAGAACGAAGCCTGGGGCCAAAGCTTGAGAGACACCAAAAAAGGCCGCCGCGCCACTCACAGAAGGGGCGCGGCGGCAGGGCGGGGTGCGCTGCTTACCGCGGGGGAAGGCAACACAGGAACGTCATGCCTCCACTGTAGCAAAGCCGGAGGTGACAGAGCCGGGCAAGGCGCGGGGTTCACGCGGCGTCCTTCCACGCGCCCGGGGGCATTCCCCTCCGTATCATGGGCAGCGTGATCTCGCCCCCGAAAGCCCCGAATGCCTTCCAGTACATCTGGCGCAGCCCCTGGATCCGCGCCGCCGTGTTCCTGCTGGTCTTTTATCTCGCCTACCGCCTGTTCGGACAGGTCAGGACGGTGGTGGTGGTGTTCGCGGTGGGGTACCTGATCGCCTACCTGGCCAATCCCCTGCTCAACTGGCTGGAACGGGGCCGGGTCAAACGGGGCCTGGGCGTGTTTTTCGTGCTGCTGCTTTTTGTGGGCATCTTTGCGCTGGCGGCGGCCCTGATCGTGACCGTCTCGACCCAGCTCATCGCCCTGATCACCAGCCTGCCCGCACAGGTCGGTCGCCTGAACGAGGTGCTGGACAACGTCTTCAACTGGCTGGGCGCGCACAACATTCCAGGAACGGACGCCGTGCGCGTGCGGCTCACCGAGGCGGTGCAAACGGCGCTTCAGAACCTGGGGCGCAATATCGTCCCGCTCCTGCAAAATGTGCTGAGTTCCAGCGGCACCATCTTCAGCGGCCTGGTGTCCATCGGCGGCGTGCTGGGCCAGGTGGTGCTGATGCTGCTGCTGAGCATCTACCTGATGCTGGACTACAGCCGGGTGAACGCCTCGTTGCTGCGCGCCTTTCCCCGGCCCTGGCAGCCGCGCGTGCTGGAGTTCAGCGAGCTGGTCGGCACGGCGGTCGGCGGCTATGTCCGGGGGCAACTGCTGATCGCCCTCTTTATCGGCGTGTTCGTGTGGCTGGGCCTCACGCTGCTGGGCATCCCCAGCGCCGCCGCCATCGGCTTTCTGGCCGGGGCCTTCAACATCGTGCCGTACCTGGGGCCGGTGATCGGCGCGACGCCCGCCCTGCTGCTGGCCCTGCCCTTCGGCTGGGTCAAGATGCTGCTGGTGATCGTGGTGTTCGTGGCCGCCAACCAGATCGAGGGCAACTTCCTGAGTCCCTACATCCTCAGCAAGACCACCGACCTGCATCCCGTAACCGTGCTGCTCGCCATCCTGGTCGGCGCGTCGCTGCTGGGCTTTACCGGCGCGCTGCTCTCGGTGCCCGCCGTCGCCCTGGGCAAGCTGCTGCTGGACAAGTACTACTTTCCCAGCCGGGTCTATACGGAAGGGCCGTAGGCGCGGCGCAGAAGGCGGAAGGTAGAAGGCAGATGGCTTCGGGACGCTCCCGCCATCTGCCTTCTGCTTTCAGCCTTCTGCCAACAGCTCCACCTGCCGCCCGTCCGGGTCCAGCACGAAGGCCATGTCGCGCCCGCCGGGGCTGGGCTGGAGGTCGCGCGTCACGGTCACACCCGCCGCGCGCAGCTCGGGCAGCAGGGCGCGGAGGTCCGGAACGTGCAGGGCGACGTGTTCGGCCCAGTGGGGGTGCGTGGCGGGGGCCTCACCGGGAACCTCGAAGAATTGCAGGCGGCCTTCTCCCAGCAGGAGCACACCCCGGCGGTAGCCCTCGGAGGTCGTGAGGTCTTTTTCGATCACCCCGCCCAGCCGCGTGTAAAAGGCCAGGGCCGCCTTCAGGTCGCCCGTCACAAAGGACACATGCTTCAGCATCAGGGCGAGGGTAGCGCGTAGCCTGGGGGTCATGCCTCCGCCTCCCTGGACGCTCACGGGCCGTGGTCTGATCGCCGTGTACGCCCCCGCACCCGGCGCCGTCCTGGGGGCGCTGATGCTGGTCCGCTACGGCTCCTCCCTGGTCGGCCCCTATGACGAGCTGCTGTGGGTGGAAGGTGGCCGGGCCAGTCCCGCTGGGCCGCGTCCGCGCGTGCGGTCCATCGTGGTGAGTACGCCGCAAAGTGTGGTGTGGGGTCGGCGCAACTGGGGTCTTCCCAAGCGGCTCGCCCAGTTCGAGTGGACGGGCGACCTGCGGTGCGGGCAGGTGCGCGTGACCGGCGAGGACGGGCGGGAGGTGGCCCACCTCGCCTTCCAGACCCGGGCCTTACGTCTGCCCGTGACGGCGGCCCTGTTGCCCCCGGCCTGGCGGACACTGGCGCAGCCGCCGCTGGACGGGGAAGAAGCCTGGTGCCTCACGCGGGTGGGGGGGAGCGGATACGCAGGTCTGGCCCGCCTGACCGTCCTGCACACGGACGGCCTGTATTTGCCCCTGCGCCACACCCGCCCGCGCCTGACGCTGGGGGTGCCGGAGTTCCGGCTGGTGTTTCCCGTGCCGGAGCGGAGGGGGTTCAAAAAGGCGCATGGATAGAGTGCGCGTTCCTCATGGCAGAACGCGGCCCGGCGGCGTTCAGGCCACGTCCAGAAACCAGTGCAGGTGTCCGCAGTTCGCGCAGGCGAAGTAGGAGGCGCTCCGGTTCATCCAGTCCAGGCCCAGCAGCGTCATTCCCTGCGTGTTGAGCTGAGCCTCACCCCTGTGAAAGAGGTCGTGTTGGCAATGGGCGCAGGTCAGGCCCTTGCCCACGCGGGTGACGGGGTGGGGTTCGGGAGGTGTGGATGCAAAGAAGCCCATATGTTCCGGTACGTTCCCAGTCGGGCAGACGTTCCTGCCTCCTTCCCTGAACTGCCCCCACCTGACCGCTCGTTCGGGGTGCATTGTCCCCGCGGCGCGGTGGAATAGTGCGGGCATGGAATACCGGAAGTTACTCGGCACCGACCTCACCGTCAGCGCGGTCGGCTTCGGCGTGTGGACGGTCGGCACGACGTGGTGGGGCGTCAAGGACGAGGCAATGGCGGACCGCCTGCTGCGCCGCGCCTTCGACCTGGGCATCACCTTCTTCGACAACGCGGACACCTACGCCTCGGGCCGCGCGGAGGAGATTCAGCGTCGCGTGCTGGGGGACGTGCGTGACCAGATCGTGATCGCCAGCAAGTTCGGTTACGACATCTACACCCACCCCGAACGCCCCGGCCAGCAGGAGCGCCCGCACGACTGGACCCCCGCGTACCTCCGCAAGGCGCTGGAAGGCAGCCTGAAGCGCCTGGGCACCGATTATCTGGACTATTACCAGCTCCACAACCCGCGCCTCGACGCCATTCAGAAAGACGACCTGTGGGCCGAACTCGAACAGCTCAGGGCCGAAGGGCTGATCCGCGCCTACGGCACGGCGCTCGGTCCCGCGCTGAACGAGCGCCAGATCGAGGAAGGCCTGGAGACGATCCGGCTGCGGCGCGCGCCCACCCAGATCATCTATAACCTGCTGGAACAGGTGCTGGGGGAACAGATTCTGCCGGTGGCCGAGCAGGAGGGCGTCGGCGTGATGGCCCGCGTGCCGCACGCCTCGGGGCTGCTGGAAGGCTACATGACGCTTGATACCGAGTTCGAGCCGGGCGACCACCGCAACTGGCGGCTGACTACCAATGCCCGCCGCAAGGCCTGGATGGAAGACGGCCTGAATAAGGTCGAGCAGCTGGATGCCCAGTTCCTGGGTGGGCGCACCATCGGCCAGCTCGCCCTCCAGTTCGCGCTGCGTTCGCCCGCGATGGCGAGCGTCATTCCCAACATCTACGACCAGAAAGGGCTGGAGGAATACGCCGCCACCTTCGGCGCCGCGCCGCTGACGGACAGCGAATACGACGCCATTCAGGCGCTGTACCGGAACAACTTCGGGTTGACCCATGATCTGCGCGGCCAGGCGGTGGCGCAGTGACCGACGAGCAGAAGCCGGCGCAGGCCGCCCAGACGCCGCCCGCTGCCGGTGGGGGCCGTCCCGCTGGGCGTCCCAAGCTGATGGTGGACCTCGACCCCAGCGGACAGGTGACGCAGAGGGAACCCGACCGCGCCCAGCGGCAGTTCCTGAACTATGCCTTTTTCAAGCTCGATCCCGCCTTCCGCCGTCTGCCCCAGGCCGAGCGCGACGAGTTGAAGGCCGAGTTCCTGGCCGCCGCCGAGGGCTGGGTCACCGACGCGCCCGCCGAGAAGGGCCTGATCCAGCGCACCTACTCGCTGGTCGGGGTGCGCGCCGACGTGGACTTCATGCTGTGGCGCATCGCGTTCGACGTGCGCGAGTTTCAGGAGGCCCAGGCCCGCCTGAACCGCACCCGGCTGATGGGCTTTCTCTCGCAGCCCTACAACTTCGTCAGCATGAATAAGCGCAGCCAGTACGTGAACCGCGTGGAGGGCAGCGGGCACGGCCTGGAAATCCTGCCGGGGCAGGGGCAGTTCCTGTTCATCTATCCCTTCGTCAAGACGCGCGCCTGGTACGACCTGACGCCCCACTCGCGCCAGGGCATGATGGACGAGCATATCTACGCCTCCGGTCCCTTCAAGGGCGTGCGGATCAATACCAGCTATTCCTACGGCATCGACGATCAGGAATTCGTGGTGTCGTTTGACAGCGACCATCCCCAGGAGTTCGTGGACCTCGTTCACCGCCTGCGCTACACTGAGGCGAGCAATTACACCCTGAGTGATACGCCCATGTTCACCTGCGTGAAAAAGGACCTGGACGGCGTGCTGGACGATCTGGGCTGAAGTCCAAGGCTGAAAGCGGCAGGCAGAGGGCGCGAGCGGTGGCCCTCTGCCTCAGCCTTTGGGGTGGCGGCCCACCGCATACCCGAGGAAGGGGAACGCGGCGCACAGCAGCAGGAATATCCCCAGGGGCACGGCTCGAAGCAGTCCCTGGCCGAACCCGAACAGCCCCAGCGTCACCGCGAGGCCCAGGCACAGTCCCCGGAACGCGGCGAGCCGGGGCCGCAACACGCCGTCGCGGGCGGCGCGGCTTCGCAGCAGGGGGAGGGCCATCAGGGCGGGGGAGAGGCTGACGGCCAGGACGCCGAGCGCCGTCATGCCGAAACTGAGGAGCAAGCCGAACGCCTCCTGTGCGCCCAGCTGTTCCTGCCTCCACAGAGGGAAGAGAGGCCGCAACGACACCGCCAGCGACACCACTCCCGGCACCAGCAGCGGCCACAGCCAGGGCCGCAGCGGGGGCAGGGGCGGGGCGTCTGCGGGCGCGGCGGGTGTGGGAGGGCCGCCGCGCAGCCGTTCCACACCCGCCCCCACCAGACTGCCCAGCAACGCGGCGGGGCCGAGGGGAAACAGCCAGCCGAACGTCAGGTAGAGGCCCAGCCCGATATTCGCGTCCCCGTTGTACTTCGGGTGCAGCAGCTCGAAGGTGTACAGGGCGGCCACGAGGGCAGTCGCCACTCCACCCCCCAGCGCCGCGACGGGACTCCTGCGGCTCAGGCCCAGGCAGAACGCCGCGATCACCGCGACGGGCAGGAGCAGCCAGACGGCGGAGAGGAGCCAGCTCCAGCCCCCTGCCCCTTCCAGCAGCACCGCCCGCACCGTGCCCGCCGCAATGCCCAGACCGGCAATGCCCAGCATCAGCAGGGGCAGCCCGAAGCCGCCCGGCGCTGGCTGCGGGCGGCGGGAAGCTGGCCGCCTCATTCCAGACTCGCCAGCCCGTGCCGCAGCGCGTACAGCGCCGCCTGGGTGCGGCTTTCCAGCCCCAGCTTGCCCAGCAGGCGGCTGACGTGCGTTTTCACGGTCGCCTCGGTCACGTTCTGGTCGCGGGCAATGTCGCGGTTGGAGCAGCCCCGCGCGATCAGTTGCAGCACGATCACCTCCTTGGGCGTCAGCGTCTCGCGCATGTCGGGGGAGCGGAAGTCGCGCACCAGGCGGCGGGCGGCTTCGGAATGGAGGCGCACCTCGCCGCGCGCGGCGGCGTGGATGGCGTCGGCCAGCGTGTCCGAGGAGGCGTCCTTGAGCATGTAGCTGATTGCCCCGGCCTCGATGGCCCCGTTGACCTTGTGTTCTTCCAGGGTGGAGGTCAGGGCGATGACCTCGGTGTCGGGGAGGGCGCGGCGCAGCAGCCGGGTGGCCTGGATGCCGTCCATCACGGGCATCATCAGGTCCATGACCACCACGTCGGGCGTCAGGCGGGCGGCTTCCGCGAGGGCTTCCTCGCCGTTGGCGGCCTCGCCCACCACGTCGATAGCGGGGTCGAGGCCCAGGAAGAGGCGCAGGCCCTGGCGGACGACGGCGTGGTCGTCCACCAGCAAGACGCGGACGGATGGGGTGGGGGCAGGTTCGGTCATGAGGGCGTGTCTCCTTCGGGGGCGTCGCCGGGGCCGCGCAGCGTGAGGTCGGCGCTGGGCGCGTCGATAAAGAGGTCGAGGTCGGGGTCGTTGAGCGCCTCCGCATCGGTGGCGGCGGTGTTGCCCTGGCGCTTGAGGCCGGGCGGCAGTTGAAGGGCCGTGCGGTCGGTGAAACGCACGCGCAGGGGCACGTCACGCGGCACCGTCAGCGCGACGTGCCCGCCTTCCGAGCGCAGATCAAAGGTGCCCGCCGCGCCGTCGGGCAGGTTCAGGGCTACGTCGCCGTGTCCGGACGCCACGCTGGTGCGGTCGGTGCGGGGCAGGTCGCCGGTCACGTCGCCGCTCAGCACGCCCACGCTGAGTGACTCCACCCGCGCCGCCGCGAGGTCGAGCCGCACGTCGCCGCTCTCGGTGTTCACGCGCAGCGCGGGCGCGCGCCAGGTGGGCCGGGCATGCAGCGTGACCGGGCCGCCCAGCGTGACGAAGGTGAGGGGACCGCTCTGCCGTTCGGGCAGGGTCGCCACGACCTTGCCGAACCCGCTGCGGACATTCAGTGTCCTGACCCGCAGGGCGTGCAGGTCGAGCCGGGTGTCCCCGCTGTACGTGTCGGTGGTCAGGGTGATCGGCACCGCCCGCGAGAGCTGCGTGTCCAGCCGGTGCTGGAGGGGCCGCGTGCTGACGCGGATCACCCCTTCTTTGAGGGGCTGCACGTTCAGCCTCAGGTCCAGGTTCAGCGTGCCTCCCTCGCGCGTGGCCTGTGCCCGCAGCGGGTTGCGTTCGCGCCGCACCGCCTGCCCGCTCAGGGCCGCCCGGCCCGGCCACGCCAGCCCGCCCACGCTGAGGTCGGAGCGGTCGCCCTCCAGCCGGACGTTCAGGGCCTCTGCGCCGTTCAGGGGAAAGGCCAGCGGCGTCTGCACGGCGTTCAGGCCGGGGGTGGGGGTGACGCGCTGGCCCTGCCAGCCCAGGGCCGCCCCCGCCGCCACCAGCCCCAGCCCCAGCGCGATGCGGGCCAGCACGGGCGCGAGGGGCCGGGGAGGGGTCCGCTCGGCCACGGTCATGCGTTCGCCTCCACCTGGGGGCCGTCCGGGGCGGCGGGGAGGGTCAGCGTGACGGCCGTGCCGGTGCCCGGCGCGCTCTGGACCGCCAGGGTGCCGCCCGCGCCCTGCGCCCGCTCGCGCATGGAGCGCTGCCCCAGGGTGCCGCCGGGCAGGGCCGCCGGGTCGAAGCCGCGCCCGTCGTCGCGGACCTCGACCGTCACCCGGCCTTCTTCCTCCCGCACGCTCAGCCAGACCTGCGTGGCGCGGGCATGTTTGACCACGTTGTGCAGCGCCTCCTGCGCGACGCGGTAGGCGGCGGCCTGGGCGGGTGGCGAGAGGTGCGGCTCGCGCCGGAGGTCCGCGTGGACCGTCAGGCCGTGTCTGGCCCCCAGGGCGTGCGCGTTTTGCGTGAGGGCCGCGACCAGCCCGCCTTCCTCCAGCGCGTCGGGGCGCAGGCTGAACAGCAGCGCCTTCATCTCGCTGACGCCCCCCTCTGCCAGGCGGATGGTGTAGTCCAGGCTGGCCTGCGTCTTGCCAGGATCGCGGCCCAGGGTGGCCCGCGCCGTCTTGGCCCCCAGCGTGATGCCGTAGAGCGCCTGGGCGACGCTGTCGTGCAGTTCGCGGGCCAGCCGCGCCCGTTCCTGTTCCCCGGCCCGCTCGCCCGCCCGCTCGATCAGCTCGGCGGCGTGCAGCGCCGTTCCCGCGTGGTCCGCGATGCTGAGCAGAAAGGCCAGTTCCTCGGGGCCGGGTTGCGTGCCGGGCGCGTAGAGGGCGCGCAGGGTCCCGCCGTCCGCGCCGCCCGTCACCACCGGGAGGGTCGCCAGGGTGCCGCCCTCCACATAGCGCACGTCCGCGCCGCCCGCCGGGGGAGACGCGCCGGGGCCGTGCAGCGCCGGGTCGAGCGGGCCGCTCGCCGCGCGGATCGTGCCGTCCGGGGCGGTCAGGGCCACCGCCCGCGCCGTACTCGCCGCCCGCGCCTGCCCCGCCAGATCGGTGAGGGTGGCCCCCAGGTCGTCGCCCAGGGCCACCCGGCCCGCCGCGCGGCGCAGCGCCACGACTTCCCGCCGCGCCCCGGCCTCGTCCACCCGGTCAGAAAGGAGGGCGAAGGCCAGCCAGGCCCACATGCGGCCCAGCAGGTTCAGCACGCCCGCCGTGACCAGCAGGCCCCCCACCCCGGCCAGCGCCACGCCTGCCACGCCCGGCCCCGTCAGGGTCACCTGCCCGCCGTCCCAGGTCACGGGGAGCAGCTCGGGCCGGGTGGCCCACCACGGCGCGCCGAGTGCCCCCAGCGACAGCCCCAGCAGCGCCGCCAGCAGCGTCCAGCACACGGCGGCCAGGGGCAGCTGCACCAGGTGGAACATCAGCGCCCGGTACGTCGCGCTGTCGGCCAGGGTCGCGCGCAGCCAGGGCAGCACGCCCGCATAGGCCGGGGGCGGCACCCGCCGCGAGAAGCGCACCCCCAGCAGCCCCGCCAGCCAGCGCTGCACGTCCGCCAGACCCGGCACCAGCCACAGCGTGCCCAGCAGCAGCGCCGCGCCCACCAGCAGCGGCAACGTCAACACGCCCGCCACCGCCCCGCCCACCAGCAGCCCGAACACCAGGCCCCCCAGGGGCAGCGCCAGGCCCACATACAGCGCCGTCCGGTAGGTGCGGGCGGTCAGCAGATCGGCCAGCGGCCCTTCCCGGCGGGCAGGCTCCGGCTGGGGTGGGGCCGGGGGAGAGGGGGAGACGCTCATCAGCTCCATCATGCCCGCAGGGTAGGCGCAGCGGCCAGCCTCAGCGTCCGCCCAAAGAGGGAGGGGGAGGGATCAGGCGTTCAGGGCGTTCCGCAGGGCCTCCAGGTCGGCCAGCGCCCTGCCCAGCTCTGTGCGCCGCCCGTGCTGCCCCCGGTGCCGCGCGGGTCGGGCCGCAGGCAGCGGAACTCCGGCAGCAACGCCGCCACGGGGTCCAGATCATTCACGCACCCCGGCCCACCCCTCAACAGCAAGCGTGGACCGTCCCCAGCTTCGGAAAGGTGGAGGGCTGCACCGTGGCATCCACCATCCGGCGGTGAAAGGAAAAAGGCCGCCCCCTGCGCGGAGGGCGGCCCACTGTCCCGGCAGCTCAGCCGGGAATACGGAGCTTCTGCCCGGGCTGGATCAGGTCCGGGTTGCTGATGTTGTTGTAGTGGGCAATCTTCTTGTACTCCATCGCGTCGCCGTAGTACTGCTGGGCGATCTTGCTGAGGGAATCGCCCGCCTTGACGGTGTAGACGGTGTCGCCGCTGCCCTCGTCCTTTTCCTTCGTCAGTTCCTTGGCTCCGGCGGCCACACGCAGGCCGCTGATGTCCACGCCGGCCACGCCGTCCACCTCGCGGGCGAGCTTCTCGGCGAGGCGCTGCTCGTGGTCGCTGTCCACCACGCCGCGCAGAATCACCGACTTGCCGCTTTGCAACACGTCGATGGGGTCGTCCTTCAGCTCGCCATTGCTGCGAATGGCGCTCAGGACGGCCTTGGCGATGCGGCTCTGGTCCTCGAAGACGCTCATGTCCAGCTCGGCGGCCCCGGCGCTCTGCTGCACGATGTCGGGCAGTTGCACGGGGGCGCTGGAGGAAGACGTCTGCGCGGCGGGTTGAGCGTTCCCGCTGGTCTGCGTTGCCGTGGTCTGCGCTGCCGTCGTTTGGGGCGCGCTGGCCTGCGGCTGCACGACCAGGCCGCTCACGTCCACGTTCTTGACGCCGCTTATGCCCGAGGCGACGCTCTGGGCGAGGTTCGCGTGCGCCTGGGACGGCACCATGCCGGTCAGCGTGACGTTCCCGCCGCGCTCCTGCACCTGAAGGCCCAGGTCCTTGAGGTGGTTTTGCGCGTTCAGGGCGTCTCTGACGCGGTCGGCGGTATTCTTTCCGAAAGGCCACATGGGGCGAGCGTACCCCAGCTCAGCCGCAAGCGTGAACCGTTTCCCCTTTGCTAAAGGGAACGTCAGCGTGAGGATGAGGAGGGCGGCAGCGGCGGGAGGCCCGGCGACTCGGCCCAGGGCCGCAGCGCCGCCTCACCCGCCGGGCCGGTTCGGGCACGGGCAAAGGTGAGAAAGTCGGCGGTGGTCAGGGTGCTGCCCGAGAAGCGGGCGGTGTAGGCGTGCAGAAAGGCCCGGAACGCCACGTCGCCGGTGGCCGCGCGCAGGGCGTGCAGGGCCAGGGCACCGCGCTGATAGGCGCTGCGGTCAAACAGTTGCCCGGCCTGCACCGCCACCAGGGGCCGCGTTCCGCCCCGCGCCAGCGTGTCGTGCCAGCGCGCGGCGACCGCCTGCCCGTCGCCCCCCTGGCTCTCGGTCCACAGCAGTTCCGCATAGGTGGCGAAACCCTCGCTCAGCCACACGTCGGCCCAGCCGGCGGGCGTCACGGCATTGCCGAACCACTGGTGCGCGAGTTCGTGGACGGCGGTGCGCTCACTCGCCGTGGGCGGCATGGTGCTGAGGGTCGCGGTTTCCAGTGCGGGCAGCCGGGGCGTCACGACCGCCACGCCGTAAGCGCCGAAGGGGTACGGCCCGAACCACTCCGACAGCACGCGCAGCATCTCATCGGTGCGGGCATAGACCGTGCGGACGCCCTGCGGCGTGCCGACCGGGAAATAATCGCGCCGCACCACCGGCGACCCGTTCACACCGACTGGGACCGAGGGTGCCGTCACCCGCTCGAAGCGGTTCACGTGGACGGCCAGGGCATAGGTGGGAATCGGCTGCGCCTGCGTGAACACGAAGGTCTGCGGCCCGTTGCCCCCGACCACCGGCCCTTCCAGCCCGCTGGCCGCCGCCGCATACCCCTGCGGGACGGTGACGCGCGTGGTGAAGGTGGCCTTGTCGCTGGGGTGATCGTTGGAGGGCAGGAAGGTATGGGTACCATTCGGCTCGCTGAGGGTGAAGTTCGCCCCGGCCCGCGGCCCTTCCCCGGGCACACTCTGCCAGCCCAGCGGCACCGGAAGGTCGAGGTCGGGGTCGAGGATCACGCCGGGCGTGCCCTGATACTCGGCGCTGAGCCTCGCTTCCTGCCCCGGCAGGAGGGGCGTGGGCGGCATCACGATCAGTTTCTGGGCGGCTCCATCGACCCGGAACGGGACGGCCTGCCCGTTCCAGCGCACGGCGGTCACCGTCGGCCCGAAGAAGTCCAGGCGCACCTCGGCCAGCGGGCGCGTCGCCGTCAGGGTCAGCGTTACGCTGCCGCTCAGGCCGGGTGTGCCGGGTTCCGCCACGGTCAGGGCCACGTCGTAGTGCCGCACGTCCAGCCCGAGCTGCCCCAGGCCGGGGAAGATCGGGTCGTTCAGGGTGCGGGCGGCCTCGGCGGCCAGGGCAGAGGTCGGGGGCAGCGGCTGCGCGGCGGCAGGCGGACCGCCCAGCAGGACGGCGCTCAGGAGCAGGGTCAGTCTCTTCACCGAACGCACCACCTCCGCCGCCTTCCCCTAGATCGGGTAGTAGGTCCTGGCCCCGCCGCGCAGGAAATCGCGGGTGGGGACCCAGATCAGGGGGTTGCGCTCCTCGCACTCGGGGGGCGGGCCGTAGCGGATCAGGCCCTCGACCTGCGCGAAGGGCACCCATTTCACGCCCACCACCTCGGGGTCGGTGGGGTCGAGTTCGCCATGGAAGGTGGCAGTAAAGCGGCCGAAGTTCGCGTAGCACTCGTTGCGGGTGCCGGTCAGCATCTCGCCTTCGAGCAGGCTGACGAATTGCAGGTCCGTGACGGTCAGCCCCGTCTCGACGAGCACCTGACGCACGGCGGCGTCCGCGAGGCTCTCGCCGGGGTTGGCCTTGCCGCCGGGCAGGCCATAAAAGATGCTGCCGTCGTCCATGCGTTCCTCGACGAGCAGCAGTTCTCCGTCCCGGACGAGGTAGACGTGCGCGGCGCGCTTGATGGGCAGGGTGCGCGACAGGTGACTCATGTGCCCGGCAGTCTAGCGGTCCCGGCGTGCGGGCGGGTGTGGAAAAGCGGCCCGCAGGGGTCAGCTTTCGGCCACGCCGCCGGTCAGCAGGGTCAGCACGTCTTCCGGCAGGCGGGCCGGGCGGTAACTCTGGTCGGTGGCGATGTGGCGTGTCTCGCCGGTCGCCAGCAGTTCTTCACCGCCTTCAGGCGTGGGCCGCCACAGTTCGTAGGTGAATGTCAGGGTGCGTGAGCGGACGCTGCCCACGCGCGTGACCAGGGTGAGGTGGTCGTCGTAGCGGGCGGCGCGGCGGTACTCGACGCTCAGGCCCGACAGCATCAGGTAGTAGCCGCGGGCCTCGACCTGCGCGTAGGGCAGCCCCAGGGCGTGCATCAGGTCGCCGCGCCCCACCTCGAACCAGACCGGGTAGCCCGCGTGGTGGGCCACGCCCATCGCGTCCGTCTCGGCGTAGCGCACGCGGATGAGGCTGCGCTGTTCGGCGGGGGCGGTCACAGCGGCGCGCCCTCGCTGGCCGAGCGGAACTCCAGGGTGGGGGTGCGCCGCATCCGGACCTGGGCCGAGATTTCGCGTTGCAGGTACCCGCGTGCGTGCGTCAGCGCGTCGAGCAGCGCGGGCATGTCCGCACCCATCGCGCTCACGTACACCCGCGCCAGCCCGTAGTCGGGCGTGACGCTGACCCGCTCGACCGTCACGATCAGGGGCACGCGGGGATCGCGCAGCCCGGCGATGGCCTCGCTCAGCACCCGCGAGAGCTGCGCTTCCACCTGCGCGGGCTTCACGCGCCCACCTGGGGGCAACGGGAGTCGGAAAGAAAGTCCAGCATGGGGGCATGGTACGGGAAGAAGGAGCGCCCCCGGCTTCAGCGCGCGTACCGCCGCCCGGTGTACCCGGTGAACACGCCGATCCCGTAAGCGACCTGGCGGACGCTGTCCAGCACCGGCTGGCCGTTCCAGGCGAGGCCCGCGCTGCTGCCCCCGTCAAGCAGCAGGGCGTCACGCAGGCCCAATCTCGCCATCACCTTGCCCATCTCGGTGGTGGTGAGTTTGGCGTGGGTGGTCACGAACACCAGGTCGCGGTTGCTGCCCAGCCCGACGGCGCTGCGGGCCGCGCGGCCAAACAGCGCCGGGTCGCGGAAGGCGCTGGCGTACTGCCGCACCACGGCGCCCCCGTTCAGGATGCGCGGTCCGGTGGCGATCACGGTTTCCATGCCGCGCCAGCTCACGTCGAGGGGCCGCCCCAGCAGCGGCGTGGTGCTGGGCATGATCGCCGCGCGGTTGTCGGGGGTAATCGCCAGCGCGGCGGGGATGCGGCCCCAGGCCAGCAGGCGGCCCTGCATCACCAGGTCCCCGGCGGGCACGTAGCTGCGCGGGTGAAAGTAGCTGCCGTTCACGACTGCCCGCGCCCCGCTGGTCCGCACGAGGCTGCTGACCCGCGCGCCCACGCCCACCCCCAGGCCCGCCCGGGGCAGCACCGGCGCGACCAGCACGTCACGCCAGCGCAGGTCCACCCGCAGCACCTGCACCGGAACGTCCAGCGCCCGCAGCTGCCGGACGCTCAGGGGAGGGCGCACGGGCCGGGGCGGAATGGGCACCGGAATCCGCCGGGGCACCAGCACCCGCTGGCCGGGATACAGCTGCCGCCCCGCGCGGCTCAGGCCGTTGAGCTTGGCGAGGTGGTCGGCGGTGGTGCGGTAGGTCCGTGCCAGCGCGGCCAGCGTCTCATGGGGCTGGACCCGCACGTAGCCGTGAATCACCCGGACTTCGGTTGTGGGGCGCGGGGGAGGTGCGCTGCGGGGGGCCGTGGTCGTCCCGCGTGGGGGCACGCGCAGGCGCTGGCCGGGTTTGATCAGGCTGCCGCTCAGGCCGTTGGCCGCGCGCAGGGCCGCCACGCTGACCCCGGCGCGTCCGGCGATGCCCCCCAGCGTATCCCCGGCGCGCACCGTGTAGGTGCTGAAGGCGGAGGAAACCGCTGCCCTGCGCGGCGGGGGCGCGGCAGAGGCGGGGACCGCTGCTTTCCCGCTCACCCGCAGGGTCTGTCCGGGCCGGATGGTGTTGGTCTTCAGCCCGTTCAGGGCCTTGAGCTGGCTCACGCTGACGCCGCTGCGGCGGGCGATGCCGTAGAGGGTGTCGCCCTGCTGGACCTTGACCGTCCCGCTGGCCGCGAGTGCGCCCGGGCCAAGCAGCAAAGGCGAAAGCAGGATCAGCAGGGCGGCGCGGTGGAGCATCGCCGCTCAAGGGAGCATGTCCGCCCCGCCTGAAGATGAGCTGAAGCTGACGCGCGGGTTTATCCGGTCGGCTTGGCCCTGGGTGGTCTAGCCTGCCCGACCCCGCGCCGGGTGAAAGGGGCCGAGCGGCGTGTATCCGGCGCGACGCAGGTCACTGTCCAGAGCAGCGGCCCCCAGGTGCGGGTGGCGCGGGCGGGCTTCCAGCGTCGCGTCGCCCAGCCGCGCCACCGGCCAGGCGCGCAGTTCCCAGTCGGCCAGGCCGGGGACCGTGACCTGGCCGTCCGGCGTGAGAACCTCCACCGTGAGGGTACCGAACAGCTCGGGGCCGTGTGGCGCGGGCAGGGGCAGCGGGGGCGGGGAAAGGAACGGGGCGCGGGTCATGGGGACCTCCTCTGGCCCCAGGGTGCGCCTGGGAAGGTCCGGCGGGACATCGGCTGCGGGCGGTGTCTCCTGCCCCGGGTATCGGGAAAACCGATGGTGTCGCCCCGGCCCGCGCCTAGAATCGGAGGTATGGCCGACCGCGCCCCGCTTTCCCCGTTACTGGCCCCGTCGATGGCCCCGCCGCTGGCTCCCTCCCTGGCGCAGCTCCGGGCGCTGGTGGCCGTGGCGGACGCGGGCGGGTTCGGAGAGGCGGCGGCGGAACACGGCGTCTCGCAGTCCACCCTGAGCGAGGCCGTCGCCAGGCTGGAGGCGCTGGCGGGCCGCCCGCTGCTGCGCCGCACGTCCGCCGGGACGGTCCCGACCGAGGCGGGGCTGCGGGCACTGGTGCATGCCCGCAGCGCCGTGCAGGCGGCCAGCGACGCCCTGCTGGCCGCGCAGGAGGAGGGCACCCTGGCGGGGACACTGCGGGTCGCGTCCTTCCGGTCCACGGCCACCCACCTGCTGCCGCCCGCGCTGGCCGCGTTCCGGGCGAAACATCCCGGCGTGGGCGTGATCCTGCTGGACGCCGAGAGTTGCGGCGGGGGCGCGGAAGCGGTGCGCGCGGGCCGGGTGGATGCCGGGTTGATCCTGGCCGACGAGGCCCCCGACCTGCGGCTCACCCCGCTGGTGCTCGACGAGTACCTGTTCGCCGCGCCCGTCACGCGCGGCCCGCAGCCCGTCACGCTCGCGGATCTCAGCGCCCAGCCGCTGATCCTGCCGCCGCAGCGCGACTCCTGCCACCAGCGGGTGCGCCGCTACCTCACGGCGCGCGGCGTGCCCCTGACCCACATCACCGAGGTCGAGCAGGACAGCGTGACGCTCTCGATGGTGGGGCACGGTCTGGGCGTCACGATCATGCCCCGGCTGGCGCTGTTGCCGCTGCCGCCCGGCCTGATCGCCCTGCCCCTGCCGGACCCCCTCACCCGGCCGCTCGCGCTCGCGGTGCTGCCCCACCGGGCCGCCCTCCCCCTGCTGCGGGCCTTTACCGCGACCGTGCTGGAAAGTGTCGAGCGGCTCGGGACGCCGCACAAGGCCCCGGAGGTCCGGGAGCCGTCCGCCCCCCTCCCGCAGCGGGCCGCTCCCAACTGACCTGCACCCCGACTGGCCCGCACCCCAACGGGCCAGAATCCACGAAAAAGCAGGCCAGCCGCGTGGCTGACCTGCCTGATAGAAATCTCGCTCAGCCCTCGAACGGTTTGCCGAGTGCCCGGGGCGCGGCGCTGCGGCCCGTGAAGATCAGGGCGATGATGGTGATCAGGTACGGCAGCGCGCTGACCAGCGTGGGGGGCAGCAGATCGGTGCCGCCCAGCGAGATGGCGAGCGCCTGGAGGAACCCGAACAGCACGGTCGCGCCCAGCACGCCCAGCGGCTTCCACTGCCCGAAGATCAGCGCCGCCAGCGAGATGAAGCCCAGGCCCGCGCTGATGTTGCGCACGTAGGAATCCAGGTTGCCGATGCTCAGGAACACGCCCGCCGTGCCCGCCAGCAGGCCCGAGAGAATCACGCCGCTGTAGCGCATCCGCCGGACGTTCACGCCCATGCTGGCCGCCGCGCCGGGATGCTCGCCGGTCGCGCGCAGCCTCAACCCGTAGGGGGTGCGGTACAGCACGTACCAGGTGACCGCGACCGCCAGCACCGCGAAGTAGACGGGCGGGCTGAAGCGCAGCTCGCCGATGCCCCACAGCGGCAGCGCGTGCGGCACCTTGGGACTCTCGGTGCTGGTGCCGTACAGCGCCGTCAGGATCACGGAGGGCACGCCGGTGGCGAGCAGGTTGATGGCCGTGCCGCTGATGACCTGATCGGCGCGGTACTTGATGCTGATCACCGCGTGGACCCAGGCGATCAGCCCGCCGACCACGGCGCCCGCCAGCCAGCCCACCCAGGGGGCCAGTGCGCCCAGCGTGGGGTCGAGGGTGTAGGTCACGATGGCCCCCGCCAGCGCCCCGAAGATGATCAGGCCGTCGAGCGCGATATTCACCACGCCGCTGCGCTCGCTGAACAAGCCGCCCAGCGCGGTCAGCAGCAGCGGCACCACGCTGCGGATAAAGGTCGCCAGGAAGGCGGTCGTCAGCAGTTGCACGAACAGGCCGTCCATTTACAACACCTCCACGTTGAGCAAAAAGGGAAGTCGGAGACAGCGCGAGGTGCAGGCCTGGAGGGGCGCTCCCCCCGCGCGGCCCGGAAAACCGGAAGCAGGACGCATCTACTTGCTCCCTTCGTGGTCCCGCTCGACCTGGGCGTTCACTTCGCTGCTGCGGCCGACGTTGGGAACCGGCGTGGCGCGTTCGGCGGCAGCCCCGGCGGGGCTGAGGTGCCCTGCCTCGGCGCTGCCCGCCCGGTCGGCGGCCTTCACCAGTTGCGGGGGCGGGGGATCGGTCACGCGGCGGCTGAGGAAGCCGCCCGCCG
The DNA here is from genome assembly GCF_000599865.1 of Deinococcus phoenicis. GTDB lineage: Bacteria > Deinococcota > Deinococci > Deinococcales > Deinococcaceae > Deinococcus > Deinococcus phoenicis. The sequence goes on from NZ_JHAC01000042.1 coordinate 45,759, forward strand.
CGATGAACAGCACGATCAGCGCCTTGAGAACCGTCACGATGTTGCGGTCCACCTTGTTCAGTTTCTGCTGCACGTCCACGCCGCCGGTGTCGATGGTCCCGAACAGCACGCTCGCGGCCACCACGCCGACCGGGGTGTTCTGACCCATCAGCGCCACCGCGATGCCGTCGAACCCGACGTTCACGGGGATGTTGCCCTTCAGGCGGTACTCGTCCAGCGCGCCGCCGTTCACGTAGTGGGTGCCCGCCAGCCCCGCGAACATGCCCGCCAGGGTCATCGCCAGGACGGTGCCGCGCGCCACGCTGATCCCGCCGTATTCGGCGGCGCGGGGCGAGAGGCCCACCGCCCGCAGCGCGTACCCGGTGGCCGTGCGCCACATCAGCACGCCGAACAGCCCCACGCAGGCCAGCGCGATCAGGAAGCTGGCGTTGAGCTGGCTGCCCGCGATCTGCACCGGAATGCCCACGCGCCAGGTCAGCAGCCCCAGCACCAGGGCGGCGGCCAGCGCGATCAGGCTGCTCCGGGCCACGCGGCGCAGCGCCCAGCGCACCGCGAAAAAGCCGACCAGGGCCACCAGCGGCGCGATGGTCAGGGCCAGCGCGCCGTTCTGGCCCACGTTGAACATGCCCAGCAGCGTGGGCAGGCGCGCGCCGGGTTGCAGGTCGTAGCTGGCGGGTTCGTAGCCCGGGGCCTTGAAGGGCAGGTGGTACTCCCGGCCCAGGAACGGGAATGTGTCGCTGCCGATCATGAAGACGAAGATGGCCGACGCCACGTAGTTCAGCATGATGGTGTTGATCACTTCGCTAGAGCCGAAGCGGGCCTTGAGCAGCCCCGGAATCGCGCCCCAGAGTGCGCCGCCCAGCCCCGCCGCGATCACCGAGAGCGGCAGCAGCAGCCAGCCGAGGCTGGCCGGGCCGTACACGCCGACCAGCATTGCCGCGATGGCCCCGATGGTGAGCTGCCCCGGCGCGCCGATGTTAAAGAGGCCGGTGCGGAAGGCGAAGGCCACCGAGAGGCCCGTGAAGATCAGCGGCGTGGCGAGCTTGAGGCTGTCCAGAAAGGGGTTCAGCGCCGTGATGGGCGCGAACAGCGTGGAATACACGAAATACACCAGGTCGCTCTTGGCGAGCCAGCCGCCCCACAGCGTGAACGGTACGCCGCTGGTGTTCACGGCAGGCTGCACGACCAGCACCACCAGTGCGCCGACCAGCACCGCCAGCCCGATGGCGACGGTGGGCACCAGCAGGCCCCGCAGCCGGTTGAGCCGTTCCCACCACGCGGGGCGCGCACTCAGCCCCGCGCCCGCCGTGATCAGGCCCGCCAGAATGGGCAGGAACAGGCCCAGGTTCATGCCGCCGCCCGCATAGAAATTGCGGAGCTGCCGTTTGGCCCCTGCGCGCAGCGTGGTGTCGGCGGCGATGCGGGCCGTCTCGGTCTGGAGGCCCGAGGCGAGCAGCCACACGGCGGCCACCGCCGTCACAAAGGCCAGCAGACCGGTGATCCAGAACCAGTGGGCGCGGCGGACAGCCCCCACGATGCTGGCGATCAGCAGCGCGAGGGTGGCCCAGGCCAGGCCCAGGACACTGGTGGTCGGAGGCAGCGGCAGTTCACGGCTGGCGCTGAAGTTGTGGACCGCGCCGCTGAGGTGCAGCAGCACGCCGTCCGCGTCAAAGCCGCGCCCCAACGTCGCCAGAGGAAACAGCAGCAGCCCCGCCGCCGCGACAGCGCTCGCCGTCAGGGCGATCCGGGCCGCCGTCGGCGAGGGGCGAGAATCAGAAACTTGCGTCACGCGGCCATTGTACGAGTCTGAAGGCCCCTCACATGAACGCCTCAGCCCCTACCCTGCTATGCTCGCGGGCGGTATGGAACGCACCTTTGCCATGATCAAGCCCGACGGCGTCCGCCGGGGCCTGACCCCCGAGATTCTCGCCCGCATTCAGAAGAAAGGCTACCGCGTGGTCGGCCTCAAGCAGATGCTGATTCCCCGCGAGGTGGCCGAGAACCACTACGGCGAACACCGCGAGCGCCCCTTCTTCGGGGAACTGGTGGACTTCATCACCGGCGGCCCGGTCGTCGCCATCGCCCTGGAAGGCGAGAACGCCATCACCGGCTGGCGCGCGATGATGGGGGCCACCAACCCCGCCAACGCCGCCCCCGGCACCGTCCGCGCCGACTTCGCCACCACCACCGGCGAGAACGTCACGCACGGCAGCGACTCTCCCGAGAGCGCCGCGCGCGAACTGGCCCTGTTCTTCAAGGATGGCGAACTGCTCGCCTGAGCCGGCCCTCCAGTCGGCAGCCCGCCTCCTGGTCTTCAGGGGCGGGCTTTCCGCTGGCTTCCCGGCATGCCGGGGGTGCGCCTGCGCTCAGAGCGTATTTAAAAAGTCTGGCGGGTGCCCTCATCTCGCTGTAGAACACGCACTTTTTACTCCTCCCCCTTGCGGGGGACGCTGGGACTTGTAAAGCGGCGAAGCAGAGGGGGGGAACGGGCACGACTTCCCAGCGCACTTCGCCGTCTATGAGGACCCTTTTGAAACAGGCACTCAGAGGTCGGGCGCGAGGTCGGGTTCCACTTCCTGGCTGGGCGCTTCCGGCTCGCCGGGCCGGCCGCCGCCTTCCAGCGGAAAGGTATGCATCTCCTGCACCTCGCCGCGTTCCTCGCGGGTCAGGCTCAGGACATTCACGGTGAAGCGGTCCAGGGGCGGCTTTATGGCCTGCACCTGCGCCCACAGCTCCTCCTCGGCCCAGGGCAGGACCCCCAGCGCCAGCGTGAGGTGCGGCGTGTAGCCCGCGCCGTCGTGGGGAGCGCGGCTCGACGGGCCGACGCCCAGGGCGCGGGCATGCAGGTCCAGCAGGTGGGGGCTGGGTTCGCACTCCAGAAAAAAGACGTGGGGCAGGCGCTTCCAGCCCTTCACACGCACCTCGAAGGCCGCCTCGCCGCGCAGGGCCTCCCGGAAGGCGGCGACCAGTTCGGGGGCGCTCAGCCCCGTCTGGAAGGGGGCGCGCAGGTTGAGGTGGGGTGCCCCGAAGCCGCGCACGTTCAGGCGCTCCTGCGTGCGCCGCAGCCAGGTGTCGAGCGCCTGCGGGGGCCACGCGACCAGGCTGAACAGCGGTCCGGGCGGGGCACCCGGATGGCTGCTCGCGGCGGGCGCGGGTTCGGAGGCGGCCATGCTCAGGGGCCGATCCGGTAGCGGCAACTGCCCTGGCCGCAGGCGATGCGCGTCTCACGCGTGACCGGCAGCCCCAGCACCTGCACGAACAGGCCCAGCTCGCTCCTGCACAGCTGCGGGTACTGGCGCGCGACCGTCAGGTTCGGGCAGTTGCGCTCCACGATGAACCACACGCCGTCCTCGCCGCCTTCCACCACCGCGTCGAAGCCGGCCTCCGTCAGCCACGCCGCGAGGCCGCGCAGGCGTTCTTCCAGCGGGAGCGTGGCGGGCAGGTCCGCCTGGAGCCGTCCGGCCAGCTCCACGCTGCGGGCATCCAGAACCTGAAGCACGGCCCCCTCGCCGAACAGCGCCTCCAGGTGACGCAGCACGTCCACGCACAGCGTCGAGTACGTCTTGGGAAAGGCCGCCTCGCCCCGGTCGGTGAGCAGAAAGACATACTGGGGCCGCCCGCGCCCGCCGGGCCGTTCGGTGCGCGCCTCGATCAGCCCCTGCTCCTGAAGGTCGCCCAGGTGCCGCCGCGCCCCCGGCACACTCATGCCCAGGTGCGCGGCGAGGTCCTGCACCGTCTGCGGGCCGTGCCGCTTGAGCAGTTCCAGCAACCGGTGCTTGGTGCGCTCCGGCACCGGCAGGGGCGGCGCAGCGAGAAGAGGCGCGGCCGTCATTCAGACCACCGGCAACTGTTCGGGCAGATGGCTCAGGGCCTGCACGCTCACGCGCCCCGCGAGGTTGCGGGCGATCTGCGTCAACGCCTGCGCAGCGGGCGACTCCGGGTGGGCCAGCACGGCGGGCAGGCCTGCATCGGCGTCCTGACGCACCTCCACGTCCAGCGGCACCTCGCCCAGCAGGGGCAACCCTCCCAGCTTGCGTGACCCGCCCCGCCCGAAGATGTCGTAGGTCAGGCCGGTATCGGGGGCGACGAAGTAGCTCATGTTCTCCACCACGCCCAGCACCGGCACGCTGGCCTTGCGGAACATGTCCAGCGCCCGCGCCGCGTCGATCAGGGCCACGTCCTGCGGGGTGGTGACCAGCACCGCGCCCGTGACCTGAATGGTCTGCGTGAGGGACAGTTGCACGTCCCCGGTGCCCGGCGGCAGGTCCACGATCAGGTAATCGAGGTCGCCCCACGCCGCGTCCTTCAGGAACTGCTGGACGGCGCTGTGCAGCATCGGCCCGCGCCACACCAGCGCCTGTCCGGCGGGCGACAGGTTCGCCATGCTCAGGAAGCGCACGCCGTGGGCTTCGATGGGCTGCATCTTGCGCTCGGCGTTGGCGGTCACGCGCGCCGCCCCCTGGCCCAGCATGTGCGCCACGCTGGGGCCGTAGACGTCGGCGTCCATCAGCCCGACCCGCGCCCCGTCGCGCGCCAGGCTCGCGGCGATGTTCACGGCCACGCTGCTTTTGCCCACGCCGCCCTTGCCGCTGCCCACCAGCAACACGTGTTTCACGCCGGGCAGGGCGGGCTGTGCGGGCGGGCGCACCATCGCCCCGAAGGTCACGACCACGTCCTGAAGGCCCGGCACCCGCAGCACCGCCGCGCGCACGTCGCCCTCGATCTGGCCCTTCAGCGGGCAGGCGGGCGTGGTGAGGTTGACCTTCACGTGGGCCACGTTCCCCTCGATCTCCGCCCGCTCGATCATGCCCAGCGACACCAGATCGCGGTGCAGCTCCGGGTCGTTCACGGTCTTCAGGGCAGTCCACAGAGCGTCACGCATTTCCCGCCATTAGTAGCGCGGGGAGGGGGGGAGGGGCAAGCCACAGGGTCACAGTGGGCGGCCGGCGGCCGGGAGCCGCCAGTGCCAGCGTGACCGCAGCACCTCGTCCAGTGCCGGGCCGCTGAACTCGGGTTGCGCCACGCTGACGTAGCCGTCCGGGCGCACGAGGTAGCCCGCGTCCTCGCGCAGCCCGGCCCGGCGGGCCGCCTCGCCGAAGGGAAAGACCCGGAGGGCCACCTGTTCCCGCCGCGCCGCCCAGGCCACCGCCCCCGGCGAGGCCGCGCCGTAGATGTGGAGTTGCGCGCCCGGTTCCTTCAGGGCGCTGAAATTGCCGCTGCCACGCACGTAAGGCAGGCGCTGCCCGCCGCGCACGGCTCCGGCCCGTCCCACGCTGAGGGGACTGTCCGGATAGCTCAGGCGTGTCTGCGACAGCAGGCCGAATGCGAGGCGGCCCAACCGGCTGGGGCGCCCGGGCAGCGGGGCGGCCGGTTCGGTGCCGCCCAGCAGGCGTGCCAGCACGGCGGGAAGGAGCCGGGCGCGCAGGAACCCGGCCAGCGGGCCGCCGCCCGAGATCAGGCCGAAGATCCGGTCGGTGGTCCTGACCAGCGACCGGGCAAAGGGCCGCCGCTCCCGCTCATAGCTGGACAGCAGTTCCGGGTCCGCCTGCCCCTGCACCACCGCCGCCAGTTTCCAGGCGAGGTTGTGGGCGTCGCCCAGCCCGGTGTTCATGCCCTGCCCGCCGACCGGACTGTGGACGTGGGCGGCGTCACCCAGCAGGAAGACCCGGCCCACCTGGAAGTGCCGCGCGACCCGGTGGCTGACCCGGTAGTGCGAAAACCAGCGCACCTCGCTGACCTGCACGCCGAAGCCTTGCACCAGGGCACGCACGTCCTCGAAACGGGGCGTTTCCCCGGCCAGTTCCTGCCCCGGCGGCATCCCGATCAGCCGGAAGTGCCCGGAGGCGTGCTGGGGGCCGGCCATCGGAAAGGCCAGCAGCAGAGAGGCGGCACCCAGCTTGAGCGTCACGTCGGCCCCGTCCAGTTCGCCGGTCGCGGTGACATCGGCCACGAAGAGGGCGCGCGGGCTGCTCGTCCCCGGAAAGGGGGTGCCCAGGGCATGCCGGACCAGGCTGTGCGCGCCGTCGGCACCGCAGAGATAGGCCGCATTCACCTCACGGCGCTGCCCGGTTGGGCCGACCAAAGTCGCCCTGACCCCCTGTGCGTCCTGGGTGAACGCCTCCAGCCTCCACCCCCACTGCACCGCACCGCCCAGCGTGTGCAGGTGCCGGTCGAGCAGGGCCTCATTCCGGCTCTGCTCCAGGGACAGGATGAAGGGATAGGGGGTGCGGCCCCTCCCCAGCGGGCCGAACTTGAACCCTCCCAGCCGCCGGTGCCCGCTCCAGGCGCTGAGGCCCTCCGCCGGGTGCCCCTGCCGCACGGCCGCCTGCCCGGTGCCGAGCTGGTCGTAGATTTCCAGGCTGCGGGCCTGCACAAAAATGGCCCTGGACTCGCGCGTGGGGCCGCTCTTGGGGTCTGCCACCAGCACCCGCACGCCCCGCCGCTGCAACTCGCAGGCCAGCAGCAGCCCGGTGGGTCCGGCCCCGGCGATCAGAACTTCTGGAGTCGTCACTGTTCCTCCTGGGCCTGGCCTCCTGGGACTGAGGCGGACCGGACAGGGCCGCGAAGTGGGCCGCGCGAGCGGGACCGCTCCAGTCTACGCCCGGCCCCGGTCCCGGCTCCCGGGAGCTGGCCGCTGCCCGCCCTTCCCGCCCCGCCCACCGGCGTGATACACTCCCGGAGTTTGCCCTCCCAGGGGGGCGAGTTTCGCGCAACAAGGCACGGCAGGCCGCATGACCTGCAAAGGGAACAGGGCCGGGGCCGCCGCGAGAAGGAGCAGAAGAACATGAAGCGTACCTACCAGCCGAACGTCCGCAAACGGGCCAAGACCCACGGCTTCCGCGCCCGCATGAAGACCAAAGCGGGCCGCAACATCCTCGCGCGCCGCCGCGCGAAGGGCCGCCACCAGCTCACCGTCAGCGACGAGTAAAGCCAAGCAGGAGCGGGTTATTTCGACCCCCGATGCAAGCAGCGCCACGCAGGAGCGGCCCCGCCGCCCGGTGGCGCTCGCGTCATTGAAGACCGATCGCGAGTTCCGGCGGGTGCGGCAGCAGGGAACGGCCCTGCGCGACCCCCTCTTCACGCTGCGGGTCACCGATTATCGCCCCCGGCACGGTGAAGCGTGGCGGCCCCGCGCCATCATCGGCATCGTGGTTCCGAAAAAGACCCTGCGCCGCGCGGTGGACCGCAACCGCGCCCGCCGCCGTGTGCGCGAGGCGCTGCGGACGCTGCCCGGTGGCCTGCCCCCCTGCCGCGCCATCCTGATGCCGAATCCCGGCGTGCTGGCGGTGCCCTTTTCCGAGTTGCAGGCGGCCTTGAGCCGGGTGCTGGCGCAGGTGCCGGGCCGGATCAAGCGGGGTCCAGGCGGCAGGGGAGGCGGCAAGGGCGGGAACGCTCGCCCCGCCGCCCCCGTATCTGCTGCCGTGGCTCCCGCCGACCTTCCCACCAGCCCTCCCAGTGGGGAAACCCCATGAGCCTCGCCGCACGCGGGCTGGTGCGGATCGTGCGGGCGTACCAGCAGCATCTCTCGCCGCGCAAGCCTGCGCCCACCTGCCGCTTTACCCCCACCTGCTCTCAGTATGCTGTGGAGGCTGTCGAGCGGCACGGCGCGCTGCGGGGCGGCTGGCTGGCCGCGTGGCGCGTGCTGCGCTGCAATCCCCTGGTGCCGGGCGGGTTCGACCCCGTGCCCGAACACTTCCCCCGCCGAGCGGCTCCCCCCAGAAAGACACCTTGATGAAGACCAGAACCCTGCTTCCCCTCACGGCCCTCGGGGCACTGCTCCTCACGGGGTGCGGCACCTCCGGCCCCCTTCCCACCTTCGGCAAGGCGATCACGCCCGAGTGGATCACCGCCGACTTCGACGGCCAGCCCGGCGACGAGTACATCGCCACCAGCAACCTCCAGGACGTGGTGTTCAACGCGCGCGGCGAGGTGATCGGCTGGTACGTCAAGAGCTACGCGGGCACGCCGTTCATCAAGAAACGGGCAGACGGCACCTACGACTTCAGCGCGCTGAAGACCTCCAAGACCATCGTGAACATGGTCGGGGACCGCAAGGCGCTGGCGGTGACGGCGGCGGGTGTCCTCGACCCGGCCCAGCCCGCCGAGACGGTGGCCCCGCAGCTCACGCCGACCAACCTCGCGCAGAACCGTCAGGACGCCGTGTTCCGCTACACCCAGAACGGCGCGACCGTCACCAAGACCATTACCCTGCACCCGCGCAACTTCAAGGTGGACGTGAAAACCACCGTCGAGGGCGGCCCGCAGAACTACACCATGCTGTTTCCCGGCCTGGGCAAGGCGGACAACCCCAGCGTGAAGGCCGTGCCGGTGGGCGGGCAACTGGCCGCCGTGCAGGGCAGCGGGACGCTGGAAGTCAAGAATGTCCAGTACGCCGCGCTTCAGGAAAAACCCAGCCAGGTCGCCCATGCGCTGATCGTGCGGCCCCAGGCGGGAACCGCCGCTGACGCCACCCTGACCGGCGGCGCCCAGGGCCTGCTGGCGCTGCAACTCAGCGGCCCCAGCAGCCTGGAAGTCTACGGCGGCAAGAACGAACTCGTTCACCTGTACCAGAGCGGCTATACCAGCCTGCCCGGCCTGTTCGAGCCGAACGTCTTCGGCAAGATCAGCCTGGTGATTGTGAAGCTGATGGAATGGCTGTACAAGTTCGTCGGCAACTGGGGCCTGGTCATCATGCTGCTGACCGTGCTGCTGCGGCTGATCATGTGGCCGCTGATGCAGGCGCAGGGCCGCACCACCGCGCGCATGCAGGTGATGCAGCCCAAGATCAAGGAAATCCAGGACAAGTACAAGGAACGCAAGGACATGGAGTCGCAGCGGGCCATGCAGCAGGAGATGCAGCAGCTCTACCGGGACTACAACTTCAACCCGGCGGGGTGCTTTTCCACCTTCCTGCCCTTCCCGGTCTTGATCGCGCTGTGGTCCACCATCCGCAACTTCGAGTTCGACAGCGGCTTCCTGTGGCTCCCCGACCTCGCCATTCCCGACCCCTTCTACATCCTGGCGGTCATCTACCTGATCGTGAACATCGGGCAGCTCTACGTGATGACGCGCAAGAACCCGGATATGTTCCGCCAGCAGGCGTTCATCTACCTGATCTTCCTGTATTTTGCGCTGACCTTCCCGGCGGGCGTGACCATCTACATCATCCTGTCCACCCTGATCGGCATCGGCCAGCAGATCCTGATCAACAAGCAGGTGGAAAAGGAAACGGCCACCATCGGGCAAAACGTGCAGAAGGCCCCGGCCCGCGCGCCCGGCAAACCCGTCAAAACCATCGAAGCGCCCAAGAAGTAAAGGCGCAAGAAGGGCCGCCCTGCCGTGGAGGTGGGGCGGTTTTTTGTTGGGCTGTGGGTTGGAGGTAAAGAGCAGCAGGGGCAAAAGCTCTGGCCTTTGCGCCCGCCACTGCCAACCTACAGCCGGCCCCACGCCCGCAGCGTCAGCAGCGCCTCCAGCGTCAGGACGCTGCGCCACTCGGCCTCCGCCTGCGGCCAGGTTTCGGGGAACTGGCCGGCCCACGACCAGGTCGGCCCCCACGAGCCGTCCCCCGCCTGGGTGCTCAGGAGGTGGGCCAGCGCGGCGGCCAGCGGTTCTTCCAGCGCGTGCGCCAGAGGTGAGGCGGGAGTCGGCGCGACCGACAGGGCACTGAGGGCGTACCCGGCGAAGTCCTCTGGGGTGCGGCCCACCCGCCCGGGCAGCACGTCGTGGAGGTATTCCCGCACGGGTTCGCGGTAGACCTCCGGCACCTCCGCCTGCTGGGCGAACACCGCCGCGACGTGGTGGCCGTTCACGTCGCCGGCGTCCAGGCCCGCCAGGACAGCGTCGCGCACCTCGACCGTGAGCTGGGCGAGCAGCCCTTCGGGAAGCAGGGCCGGCCAGTGCCAGAGCTGCGCCACGATCTCCGCGCGGGGGTTCACGCGGAAGCCGCCGAAGGTCCGCGCGAGTTGGTCCGGCTCCTGCTGACTCCACCAGGGCGCGTGCGGAGAGGTCGCGGCTTCGGGGGGTAGGAAGGGCCAGACGGTGCCGCCCTCCTCCGCGTGCAGCTGCGAACGGAGCCATTCCACCGCCTCTCCCAGCAGGGGTTCAGCAGCGGGCACGTCCAGGTCGTGCAGTATCCGCAGCGCCAGCGAGGTCGCCAGCACGCTGCTCTCCGGGGCACGCACGTCCGGTTCCAGCGCCTGCCCGAAACCGCCGTCCGGGTTCCGGTAGGCGCGCAGGGCGGCCAGCACGGCCCCGGCCTCCCCGTCCTCGAAGGCCCGGCGAAAGCGGGCCACCTCCAGCGGCCTGCCCCGCTCCAGCAAAAACGCGCGGGCACGGGCGAAGGCCTCCGGGGTCAGGCGGGCGGTGGGGAGAGTCATGGGAGGAGCGTAACACCGGGAACAAACGGGGCCGTGAGCACAAGCGGCAGACCCGTCAGAGCCTCCCCAGGGCGGTCCGCGCCGCCCCGTAGCCGGGCCGCAGCCGCAGCGCCTCGCGGTAGGCGGCCTGTGCCTGCGCCCCACGTCCCAGACCCGCCAGGGCACGGCCCCGCCAGTAGTGCGCCTCCTCGTGGGCGGGCGCGTCGCGCAGGACGGCGCCCGTCAGCCGCAGCACGTCCGCGTAACGCCCGGTGCGGGTGTACGCCTCCAGCGGCCCAGAGGCGTACCACAGCGTCCGCCAGGGCAGGCCGCCCACCACCCGCGCCGGCCGGGTGGGGTCGAGCGCCGGATCGGGCCGGGCGGCGAACGCCTGATCGAAGGCCCGCGCCGCCCCCCGCGCGTCCCCCAGGGAAAGCTTCGCCTGGCCCACGTTCAGCCAGCCCACCGCGTCGCCGCGCCGTCCGGCCTCGGCCAGCGCGACCCGCAACGCCTCCTGCCGGGCGGCTCCGGGCACGGCGCGGAAGCCCAGCAGGCCACGCACTTCGGCTTCCCGCCCCGGCGGCGAGACGACCAGAAAGGTGCGCCCGAAAGGCCGCCATAGCTCGTCGAACTGGGTGTAAGGCAGGCTCAGACGGCCCAGGTACGAATCGAGGGCGCTGAACTTCTGCGCCGCGTCGTCGTAGCCGGTCAGCAGGCGGTAATGGCCCATTCCCCCGTGCTCGGTCACGAACCAGGTCTCCACAATGACCGGATAACCTGCCGCCAGCAGGCGCCTGAGCAGCCGCCGGTCCCCGTTCCGCGCGAGGTGAACGGCCATCCCCTGCGACCGCGCAAAGGCGGCCAGTTCCTCCGGCGACACGTTCACGTCTCCCGGGTTGGCCTTCAGTTTCGGGGCGATGGCGTCCTGGCCGAGGTTGCCCCCCCAGCGGCTCAGCGCCATGCCGACCGTGACCGGGCCGCAGTTGTTGAGCCGCTGGTACTCGTGCCGGATGCCGGGAATGTGGGCGGAGGCGGGCAACGGGGCCGGGGTATTTTTCGGGATGGCGGGCGTGACGAGCACGGGCAGCGGCACCGTTTCCGTCCTGGCCCCCACCTGGGGTGCCTGGGTTGCGGTCGGCGCGGCCTCTGCCGGAGCTTCCGCCGGTGGAGAAGGGGTGATGGGGGCCGCCACCAACTCGCTTGCGCTCCTGTCCGGCAACCGGTTCAGCACGAACGTCGCCGCGCCCACGAACAGGCCAGCCGTCAGCAGCAGGGCAGAGAGGCGCATCGCTTCCCATCCTCGCCAGCCTTCATGATCTGCCGCTGAGGTGGAAACGTGCGCCTGGACGCGGTGGGAGGTGGGACGGGGGGCGCGGGAAGGGCAGTGGGGCCGGTCGCCGCTGCCCGCGCCCCTCCCTTCAGTACGCCATGACCTGCCGGATCGCCTTCGCCACCCGCACCGGATTGGGGCGGTACACGTCCTCGATGGAGGTGAAGGGCGGGTAGGGCGCGTCGAAGCCCGTCACGCGCACGATGGGCGAGCGCAGATATTCGATGGCTTCTTCCGCGATGGTGGCGCTGATCTCGCTGTGGAAGCCGTTCGTGCGCGGGGCCTCGGTGACGATCACCACGCGGCCCGTCTTCTGGACCGAGGCGAGGATGGTTTCAGTGTCCAGCGGCACCAGCGTCCGCAGGTCGATGACCTCCACGCCGATGCCGTGGGCACGGGCGGCGTCGGCGGCTTTCTGCGCGACCTCCACCATGCCGCCGTACGTGATCACCGTCACGTCGTCCCCCGCCGTGACCACGCGCGCTTTGCCCAGCGGGATGGTGTAGTGCCCCTCCGGCACCTCCTCCTTCAGGGAACGGTAGAGCTTGATGGCCTCGAAGAAGAAGACCGGATCGGGGTCCTCAATGGCGGCCAGAAGCAGGCCTTTGGCGTCGGCGGGGGTGGAGGGGATCACGACCTTCACGCCGGGGGTGTGGGCCAGGATCGCCTCGGGGCTGTCGGCGTGCTGCTCGGGGGTGTGGACGCCGCCGCCGTAGGGGGCACGCACGACCATCGGCAGGTGGTAGCGGCTGCGGGTGCGGTGGCGGTAACGGCCCAGGTGCGAGAGCACCTGATCGAGCGCCGGGTACAGGAACCCCGCGAACTGAATCTCCGCGACCGGCTTCAGCCCCGCCAGCCCCATGCCGATGCCCATGCCCACGATTCCGGCCTCGGCCAGCGGCGTATCGAACACGCGCTCGGCCCCGAAGCGGGCTTGCAGGCCGTCGGTCGCGCGGAACACGCCCCCCATCACGCCCACGTCCTCCCCGAAGATGTGGACGGCGGGGTCACGCTCCAGCGCGAGGGCCAGGGCGTCGTTGATGGCGGCGACCATCGTCATGGTCTTGGTCGTCAGGGTCTTGGTCTGGGTGGGGGAGGGGGTGGCGGTCATGCGGAAACCTCTTGGGCTGTGGGATGTGGGCTGTGGGTTGTGGGGGCAAGGCGTTGTGGGGTTCCTACGACCCACGCCCTCCGTCCGACAACCCTCACGCCCCCTCCTCCGCCAGAATCTGCGCGCGCTGACGCACGAGCTGCGGTGTCGGCTCGGCGAAGACGTGGTCGAGAATCTCGGCGGGGGTCGGCTCGGGGTAGGCGTCGGCCACCCGCAGCGCTTCCTCGAACTCGGCCTCGATCTCGCGCGTAATCTCAGCGTCGGCTTCCTCGGTGAGGTGCCCTTCCGCGAGCAGGTGTGCCCGCAGGCGCAGCACCGGGTCACGGGCGTCCCAGCCCGCCGTGTCCTCTGCCGTGCGGTAGCGGCTGGGATCGTCGGCCACGGTGTGCGGTTTGACGCGGTAGGTGACGGTCTCGATCAGGGTGGGGCCTTCGCCGTCGCGGGCACGTTGCACGGCCTCGGCAGTGACCCTGTAGGTCGCCAGCACGTCGTTGCCGTCCACCCGCACGCCCGGAATCCCGTAGCCTTCGGCGCGGCGCGAGAGGTTGGTGGCCCGCGTCTGCGAGCGGGTCGGCACGCTGATGGCCCAGCCGTTGTTCTGGAGGATGAACACGCACGGGGCATTCAGGGCACCGGCGAAGTTCAGGGCCTCGTGAAAGTCGCCCTCGGAACTGCCGCCGTCCCCGATGTAGGCCATCGCCACGTTCCTTGTGCCCCGGCGCCGCTCGGCCAGGGCCGCGCCGACCGCGTGGGGGTACTGGGTGGCAATGGGGATGTAAAAGGGCAGCACCTTCAGGTTCTCCGGCATGGCCCAGCCGTGCGGGCTGGTGCGCCAGTAGGCGATGGTCTGTGCCAGGGGCAGGCCGTAGGTCAGCGCCGCACCCGTGTCGCGGTAGGTGGGAAACAGCCAGTCGTCCGGGGTGAGCGCGGCGGCGGTGCCGACCTGGCTGGCCTCCATGCCGCCATAGGGCGGAAAGACGCCCATGCGCCCGGTGCGGTACAGCACCCAGGCCCGTTCGTCGAAGTGCCGGGCGCGGCGCATCAGGTGGTAGAGCCGCAGCCGGATGGACACGTCGGGCAGCCGCTCCGGCTGGGTCACCGTGCCGTCGGGCGCGATCAGTTGAATCATCTCGCCCTGCGCGTCGGCGTAGGCGGCAGCCCCGGCGGCGGTGGGGTCCGAGGGGGCAGGCACCGCAGCGGACTTCGGCGGTGTTTTGGACTTGGACTTGGCGGTGGGCTTGGACATGGGGAGAGCCTCCACAGGCAGGGGAGAGGACAGAACGCGGGCCGCGCCGGCCAGCACCAGAAAGGAGAGCCGGAAGGGAAAGCCAGGAGGGGAAAAAGGTCGCAGCCGGGCCGGGCGAACGCTACGGCGCTCGGCGCTGGTTCAGCAGCCGCGCCGGACGGTGCCCGCCGAGGAGGCCGGGAACGGGGGAGGGGCGCGGAGGCATCGGCATAGGGCGCAGAAAAGCAGAGCAGGAGCGGGGACAGCCCCCTGGCAGGGGCCACCCGGAAGGGGAAGTAGGCCCAGGGTAGCAGATGCCCGGTGGGCGTCGTCTGGCCTCCCGGGTCCTGCCTGCGGTGTGTACACTGCCCTATGCGACCTGCGCTGCTCCTGCTGCCGGCCCTGCTGACCCTGACCGGCACGGCCCACGCCGACCACCAGCAGGGCAACCTGCGGCCCCTGACCGCCGCCGACCTGTGCCCGCCCACCTCCTACGTGTACCTGGACGATCAGGAACAGGAAGACCTGGAACTGAAGGTCGACGAGCAGCTCATTCGCTACGCCACGCTCTACGCCGTTCCCTTCGGGGATCCCAAAACCTGCACGGTGGCGCAGCTCTACAACGTGGACGCTTTCAGGGCGGAGGACGGCCGCGTGCTGTACTCGCTGAGCTTCAGCCTGGAACTGCTGAAGGACGCCCGGATCACCCTCGGGACCCGGACGCTGACGGCCAGCCACCTGCAACTCTGGTCCACCGCCGCCTATGGCAGCCTGCCCGGGGTGAGCGCCCTGGCAAGCGCGGCCGCCGAGAACGCGCGGACCTCCTACGAGGACTTTGCGCTCGCCTGGAAGGCCACCCACGGCAGGTAAGCCCACATCAGAAGCGCGCCGCCCCGGAGAACTGGGGCGGCGCGCTTCTGATGTGTTTCGGTGTATTCAGCGGCGGGTGATCTGCACCTCGAAGCGGCTGCCCTTCTGCTTCACTTCCAGCGTGGCGCGGCGGCCTCCCTGGCGGAACTCGCCCCGGAGATGGTTGCCGTTCTGACGGGCCGAAACCTGGGTGTAGCCCTCGGCCCGCAGGCGGCCTGCGTACTCGGCATACACGCTTTCCAGGCTGCTGCGGCGCTCGAAGCTGGTCTGCCAGTCGCGGCCCTGCCAGTCGCCGCTGGTCCAGACCGGAGCGGGGCGGACGGGCTGAATGGGCGCGGGGCGCACCGGCGCGGGCTGGCTGGGCGCGGGCTGCACGGTGACGGACTGCGCGCTGGCCGTGCGGCCTGCCACGTTGTAATACGCCGTGTCACTGACCCAGCTTCCCTGATCCACCGGGTTGACCACGATGCTCAGCGCCTGCGCCAGCCGCTCCTGGCCCTGCACGTTCACGGTGGCGAAGCTGTTCTGCTGCGTCTTGAAGGTGGCGATCTGGTCCAGGTTCAGCGGGGTGCGGCTCGCCAGGGCCAGCACCTTGTTCAGGCCGTAAGGCGCGGCGATATCGAAGGTGAAGGGGTCACCGGACGCGGGAAAGGCGCGGGTGGTGTTCGCCTTCTGGAAGTTCGCGCCGCCCTGGTAGCGGTTGGGCAGGATCAGGTCCACCCGGCCCTGCGGGTCCACGTTGAACAGGTAGACGTAGGCGTCCTGGTTCACGCTGGTGTAGAGGCGGATGCGCTCGCCGGGCGCGTAGCTGGGCACCTGCTGCCCGCTGCCCCGGTCGGTCCAGACCTTGACGTTCAGGCTGCTCTGAACGGGGTTCACGATGATGCTCTGCGCGCTGATGACGGGGGCGGCCCCCGCCGTGCCGATCAGGAGGGCGCTCAGGGCCGTAACAGAGAGGAAGGCTTTCATGGCCTCACTGTGCCTGGGCCAGATGACCCCAGCCTGACCCCTTCTTCAGAAGCGGTGGTGGCCCCCTCACGGCGATTTCATGTCTGCGGCCCGGGCCAGAGACTTCCCCGCGCGGCCGAACCCGGTTGCTGCCCACCCCGTCAGCTTGAGGTGACCCCCGCATCCACACTAGATTGGGGTGTGCGCCCACAAGTCCGTGCCCTGCTGCCTCTGCTGTTTCTCGCGTCCGGCCTGGCCCTGGGGGCGCAGGACGGCGCGGGAAAGCCCGGAAAGCTCACGCCCTTTCCCTACAGCCACCTGGCGCGTCCCCTTCCCCCCCTGAAGCCCGGGGAACAGGTGCTGCTGACCCTGGAGGGCCGGGGCCGGACGCAGGTCTTCACGCGCGCGCAGCTCCTGGCCCTGCCGACCGTGCGCTACGCGACCGAACACGCGCAGCTGCACCGCACCTTCACCTATGAAGGCGTGCCCCTGCGGGACCTGGCGGTGCGGGGCGGCTTCGCCGGGCAGGACCTGCGCCTGTATGCCACCAACGGTTTCGTGACCACCATCCGCGCGCGGGACTACATGCAGGCGCCCATCATGCTCGCGCACACCGCCGATGGCCGCCCGATTCCGGTGCTGGAAAAAGGCCCGCTGGCCGTGGTGTTGCCGCCCGATCCGCAGCGTTTTCCCGCCCGGCTCTACGGGGCGGCCTGGGTGTGGTTCGTCGAGCGGATAACGCCCGCGCCGTGACGCCGGCCTTCCCGGACGCGCGCCCCGTTCACCGCGTCTCTCCGGCTGTGGGGGTGCGGGAAGTGATTCTCGCGGCCCTGCCCGCCCTGCTGACGGTGGCGCTGCTGCTGCTCGCCACGCAGCCCGCCTACCGGACGCTGATCGAGAACGGGAACGGCTGGACGCCCTACGCCTATCAGGGCCTCACCCAGGACGTGCAGTCCTATCAGGTGGCCCGCCTGGACCCGGCCCTGAGCGCGGCCGAGCGGCAGATGCGCCGCGAGGTGGCCCTCTCCAGCGCCGGCAATCCAGCCCAGTTCACGATGCTGGCGGCCGTGGAGGCGCGCGGTGACGCCCGGCTGGAGCGCGTGGCGGCGCTGCTGCGCCGGGACACGCCCACCAGCGTCGCGGCGGCGTCCCGCGAGGCCATCCGGCTGACCGCCCAGGCGGGCGACCTCGCCAACGAGACGAAGGTGCAGTACGTGCAGGCGCTGGAGGCGATGCGCCGCGCCTTGATCGCCACCGCGCTCGCCACCGGCATCCTGAGCATGCTGCTGACAGTGCGGGCATTGCTGCTGTGGCGCACGGAACGCGAACGCCGTGCCCGCCGCGAGGCCCGCCAGCGCGAGGCCCTGAGCCTGGCGAGCCATGAGCTGCGCCGCCCCCTCCAGTCCCTGCTGCTCGCCAGCGACCTGCTGCGCCACGCCGACACGCCCGAGCAGCGCCAGCACCTGCTGGGCCTGATCGAGGACAGCGCCACGCAGCTCGCCAGCCGCGCCGACCTGACGCGGCTGCAAGACCTGTATCTCGACGTGACCCTGCGGCTGTCCCGCCCCGACCTGCGCGTGCTGGTGCAGCGGGTCGCCGGGGGGCGCGTCACGGCCCGGGTGCCGGGGTCGCCTGTCCCCTGGGCGGTGGACGCCGACCGCCTGCGGCAGATTCTCGAGAACCTGGTCGAGAACGCGGTGAAGTACACCTCCGGCCCGGTCGAGCTGACCCTGGATATGCCGGGCGGCCAGCCCGAGATCACGGTCCGGGACCACGGCCCCGGCATGCCCGCCGAGCTGCGCGAACGGGCCTTCCTGCCCTACGAGCGCGGCCCGCGCGGCCTGACCGAGGGCCAGGGCCTCGGCCTGTCGCTGGTGCGCCGCTATGCCCGCGCGCACGGCGGCGACGTGACGCTGGAAGACGCCCCAGGCGGCGGCACGCTGGTCCGCCTGACGCTGGGCGAGCCTCCCCTGGTGGAGCAGGCCGGTCAGGCCAGGGTCAGGCGCGGAGGCTGAAGCCTGTTCGGCCGGCGCGCCGGGCCACCGGGCAGCGTCACGGGGTTACTGGGCCGGGGTAGCGAACACCTGGGTCCAGTAGCGCCCATACGGGCTGTCCGGGCGGTTGACATAGGCCACCCCCAGCCGCGTGAAATCGCCCATGATGTTCCGGCAGTGACCGGGGCTGCGCAGCCAGCCCCGCACGACCTCCTCGGGCGTCTCCTGGCCTGCGGCGATGTTCTCCGCGCTGGCCCGGACGCGCAGGCCGGTCGCCTGCACGCGCTGCGCCGGGGTGCTGCCGTCCAGGGCGCTCCTGTGGTCGAAGTACCCGTTCAGGGCCATGCCCGCCGACTGGGCCAGCGCCGCCACCTCCAGCTGAGGGTCGCGGGCCAGAGGGGGGAGGGCCGGACCGCCCTCACGCAGGGTGGTGCAGTTCCAGCCGCGTGCCCGTGCCTGATTGGTCAGGCGCAGCACCTCGGTCTCGAAAGGCACGCTGCCGGGCAGTGGCGCGACGCGGAAAGCCACGCTCCGCTCCAGCACGCCGCTTTCGCCGGGCAGGCGCACGGTCGCCCGGTAGGCTCCGGCCGCCACCGGGACCGGGCCAGCACCCACCGGACGGCCATCCAGGGTGAAAGCCGGCGTGCCGGGCCGGTAGGCCACGCTACCCGCCGCCGAGAGCCGCACCTCGCCGCGCCCCAGCAGCACGACCAGCTCGGCGTGTTCGGGGCCGCCGCTGAGCACTGTGACCGGGCCGCTGGCGGTGGCGCGCGGCTGCCCGCGTTCGTCCAGCAGCCGCGCCCGCACCGTGTATGTGCCCGCCCGGTAGTAGGTGTGTGCCGCCGAGGTTCCCTGGCCGCTGCCCCCGTCCCCGAAGTCCCACTCGACGCGGTATCCGGCAGGGGCCTGCGCCGTGAAGGCCACCGGCAGCGGCGCGCGGCGCTCCTCGTTCATCGAGAAGCCCACCCGGAACTCCACCGGCGGCGCGGCACAGGCCCCCAGCAGCGCCGCCGAGGGCACGCCCGCCAGCAGCAGCGCCAGCACGCCGCTCCTCATCCAGTCCCGGGCGTTCCGAACTTCTCTCACCCCCTCAGGCTAGCGGGTCCTGCGGGCCACGCGCCGTGAGGGAAGCCACGCGCCCGGCCCCTCAATGCACGTCGGCCACGTCGGCCAGCAACTCGGCCAATTGTTCCTTGGCCCGGAAGACGCGGCTCTTGGCGGTGCCGACAGCCACACCCTGAATCCGGGCAATCTCGTCGTAGGGCAGGTCCTCGACGAAGCGCAGCACGACCGCCTCGCGGTACTCCCCCGGCAGGCGCATCAGGGCGCGCTGCACGCGGTCCTGCGCGTCGGCACTCTCGGCGGCCTGGACGGGCGAGCGGGCGCCGCTGGTGACCTCGAAGCCCACGTCCTCGCGGGCCTCTTCCAGGCTGAAGCGCTGGAGCTGCTTGCGGCGGTGCGACTCGATCTGGGTGTTGCGCGCCACCTGATACAGCCAGGGCAGCACCCGCTCACCCTCCCGGAAGGTCCGGATACTGCGCCAGGCGCGGTAGAAGACCTCCTGCGTCAGGTCCAGCGCGTCCTCCGCGTTGCCTTCCAGACGGTACAGGTAGGCGTACATGCGGCCCTCATAGGCGCTGACGAAGGCGTGCCACGCGGCCTCTTCCCCGGCGGTCAGGCGGGCGAGCAGCTCGGGCGTGAGGATGTCCGGCTCGGGAGTCACGTCGCTCCCACCATACCGCCTGCCCGGCCCCCGCGCGTCAGCCCTTTGGCGGAAGCCGTCTGTGCGAGGCTGCAAGACCCCCGCAAGCCCCATTCGGCGCTAGCATGCGCTGTCCTTGCCCCCCGATCCCCTTTCGTCCGCCTCCATCACCGCTGCCCTGCGGCCCCTGCTCCCCGACCTGAGCGTGGGCGCGCTGCTGGGGTTTGCGACCGGCCTCGCGCTCAGGAAGGTGGGGCGCGCCGCCCTGGTGGCGCTGGGCCTGCTGTTCGTCAGCGTGCAGGTGCTGGCGTATTTCGGCTTCCTGACGGTGAACTGGCCGCGCGTGCAGGCCCTCGCGGACCCCTGGCTGCGGCAGGGCGGCGAGGTGGGCGGCGCGTGGCTGGGCCGCGTCCTGACGGCGAACCTGCCCTTTGCCGGGGCCTTTACGGCGGGGCTGCTGGTGGGGCTGCGGGTGCGGGGGTAGAGAGGCGCCCGGCCGTCAGTGGGCCTCGCGGGGCAAGACGACCGTGAAGCGGGCGCCGCCCAGGGGCGAGGCGGCGGCGCTGGCCTGCCCGCCGTGGGCGCTCGCCAGCGCCCGCACGATGGCGAGGCCCAGGCCGCTGCCGCCCGTGTCGCGCGTCCGGCTCTCGTCGAGGCGGGTAAAGCGCGTGAAGACCGTGTCGCGCAGGCCCTCGGGGATGCCGGGGCCATCGTCGTCCACGTGCAGCCGGGCGCACTCCGGGCTGACCTCGACGCGCACGGTCACCTGGCTGCGGGCGTGCCGCAGGGCGTTCTCGACCAGATTGGCGGTGACCTGCCGCACCCGGTCCCGGTCGGCGGTGAGGGGGGCCGGGTCCGCCGTCAGGCTCAGCCGGATGCCGCGTGCCCCGGCGCGGTCGGTCAGGTCGCGGACCACCTGCCCCGCCACCTCGGCCAGGTCCACGCTCTCGGCGTACAGGCCCAGCCGCCCCGCGTCGGCCAGCGTGAGGGTCCGCAGGTCGCCGACCAGGCGCGTGAGGAGCTGCGTCTGTCCGCTCAGCAGCGCGATCTGGCCCGCGTCCAGCGGATAGACGCCGTCTTCCAGCGCGTCCAGCCGCGCCTGCATGATGGCGATGGGCGTGCGCAGCTCGTGCGCGATGTCGGCCACGGCCTGCTGCCGCTCGCGCTCCAGCGCCTCCAGATTCCCGGCCATCTCGTTGAAGGTGCGCGCGAGGTCGGCCACCTCCCGGTCCCCCTTCAGGACCGGCGCGCGCGAGGTCAGGTCGCCGCTCGCCAGCCCCGCCGCCGCGCGCGACACCGCCGTGATGGGCCGAGCCACCCGGCGCGCGAGCAGCAGGCTGAGGGAGGCCGCCGCCGCCGCCGCCATCAGCCCGCCCTGCACCAGGCTGGTCTGCACGTTGCGCACAAAGCCCTGCGCGCTCGGCCGCAGCACCGCCGGGATGCCGCCCCCCGGAGGACGGTCCACGTCTGTGCCGGAGGGCGGTTCGGCGCTGGCGCTCCCCGCCACAGCCGGGGGACCAGTCTCCGCCGACCTGGGCGCGCGGTAGGGCGGGGGCGGGGGCTGCTCGCCCCGCCGCTCGGCTTCCTGGCGGGCACGCAGGTAGGCTTGCACCTCGGGCGGAAGCCGCGCCACCTCCTGCCGGACGGCGAGATTAGAGAACAGGAACATGCCCCCCACCGCCAGGCCCACGACCAGCAGCATGGAGAGCAGCAGCGTCACCGCCAGGCTCGGCCCGTGCCAGCGGGCGGCCCCCCGGGGCGTGGGCCGGGTCAAGCCGGGGCCTCCAGGCGGTAGCCCACGCCGCGCACCGTGTGCAGCAGCTCGCCCGCCCGCGCGGCGTCGAGCTTGCGGCGCACGCTCGCCAGGTGGGCGTCCACCACCCGCTCCAGGGCGTCACTCTCGGGCAGGGCGGCCGCCAGCAGTTCCTCGCGCGTGCAGGCCCGCCCCGGCACCTGCGCGAGGTGCGCGAGCAGCCGGAATTCGGCGGGGGTCAGGCTGAGCGGCTGGCCGTTCACGCGGGCGCGGGCGGCGCGGCGGTCCACCTCCAGCGGGCCGACCCGCAGCGGACGTTCGGGGTCCCCCTGGGACGCCTGGACGCGGCGCAGCACGGCTTTCACGCGCGCCATCACCTCACGCGGACGGAAGGGCTTGACCACGTAGTCGTCCGCGCCGAGTTCCAGCCCGACGATCTGGTCGCTTTCCTCGGCGCGGGCCGTCACCAGGATCACGGGGGTGGGGCCGTCGGCGCGCACGGTCTTGAGCACGTCCAGGCCGCTGCGCCCCGGCAGCATCACGTCGAGCAGGATCAGGTCGGGGTGGGCGGCGCGGTAGGCGGTCAGCGCCGCGATTCCGTCCCCGGCGCGCTCGGTGCGGTAGCCCTCCTGCCGCGCGTAGGCTTCCAGCACCTCCGCGAGTTGCGGTTCGTCCTCGACGATCAGGATCAGGGCGCTCATGCCTCTATGGTAGGCAGCGGCGGCGAAGGTTCTGCGAACGTGCCCGCCGCGCCGCGTCCGGGTGCTGCGCCGCCTTCCGGACGTCTGGGTGCGGCCCGCGCGGCCACCCGGCCGTCTTCGACAAATCTTCAAGAAAGGTTCGCCGGGCGTTCGCGGACGCGCGGCAGGGTGAACACCATGACCAGTCCTCCCCCCCGCCGGCCGGTTCCCAGGGCGCTGACGCTCGCGCTGCTGCTGGGTACGGGCAGCGTGCAGGCCCAGACCGGAGCGGCTCAGCCCGGAGCAACCGCACCGGCGCAGGCAGCGTCCGCCAGTGCCCCGGCCAGCACCCTGACCCTGGACGCCGCCCTGGCCCGGCTCGCACAGGCACCCAACGTCACGCAGGCGCAGCTCAGCGTGCAGGTCGCGCGGCAGAACCTGGAGGCGGCGCAGAAGGCCCTGGGGCTGAGTGTCAGCGTGACCGGGAACGCCAGCTATGCGGGGGCCTCGACCGCGACCGCTGCGGACGGCACGACAACCACCACCGCGAGCAGCCTGGGCGGGAGCGCGGGCGTGCAGGCCAGCCTGGGGCTGCTGCCCTGGTCGAGCGGACAGGCCAGCCTGCGGGCCGCACAGCGCAGCCTGGCGCTGGCCCAGGCCAACCTGGCGGCGGCGCAGGCGAGTACCCGGCTGAACGTGTACCAGCAGTACCTCGCGGCGGCGGTGGCCCAGCAGGACGTGACGCTGGCGGGGCAGACCCTGACGCTGCGCCAGCGCCAGCTGGAAATCGCCCGCACGCAGCGCGCGCAGAACAACGCCACCGAGGAGGGCGTCCTCACGACCCAGGCGAATGTGCAACTCGCCCAGGGCGCGTTGACGGAGGCGCAGAGCAACCTGGAGAGCGCCCGGCTGAACCTGGCGGCGGTCCTCAATCAGAATCTGGCCGGAGTGACCTTCTCCACGCTGCCCCCCGGAGCCTTCACCCTGCCGGACCTGAACACTCTGGTGGCCCGCGCGCGCACGAACACGGTAGACGTGGTCACGGCGCAGAACAACCTGGCCGCCGCCCAGGAGACGCTGGAGGAGCAGCAGCGGGACCAGCGCCTGCCCGACCTCACCGCCAGCCTGCGCTACGGCCCGGCGGGGAGCGGCGGCCTGAGTGCCAACGTGGATATCAAGGCGGGCACGGCGGGCGTGGGCTACGCGGTGCCGCTGGGATCGTCCTCGGGGAGCGCGAGCAGCAACCGGGTGGTCGCCAGCGTGAGCGGCAGCTACGTGGTGTACTCGCCCGCCCTGCGCGCCCAGCTCGCGGCGGCGCAGGCGAACGTGACCCAGGCGCAGCTCACCTTGCAGGTCGCCCAGCAGAACGCCGAGTTGAACGTCCGCACGCTCTACTCTGCGGCCCAGACCAGCCTCACGGCGTTGCAGGCCAGCAGCACCCAAGTGGAGGTCGCCCGCGTGGCCCTCGGCACGGCCCAGGCCCGCCTTCAGGCTGGAACAGGCACCGCCGAGGACGTGACGGCGGCCCAGCTCAGCCTGGACCAGGCCGGACGCAACCTCGTGCAGGCCCGCGTCACCGCCCAGCTCGCCCTCATTCGACTCGTGAGTACCGCCGGAGGCACCCCTTGAACCGCATCCCCACCCTCACCCTCGCGCTCGGTCTGACCCTGCTCCTGCCCACCGCCGCCGCGCAGTCCAGCGTCACCGTTACCCAGGCCGTGCAGGCCGCGCTGACCAACGGCACGGACGTGCGGACCGCGCAGGCGAATCTGGACAAGGCCACCGCTGGCAGCAAGGCCGCCCAGGCCGACCCCAGCACGCTCGCCGCCGCGAAGCTCGCCGCCCAGCAGGGGCAGACGCTCGCCACGCTGCAACTGCGCGCCGCGCGGCTCTCGACGCTGCAAAGCGCCGTGAACGCCTATACCGCGCTGCTGGAGGCGCAGGAGAACGTGGAACTCCAGACGCTCCAGACCCAGGTGGACCAGAAGGCCGTGCAGGTCGCGCAGGTCAAGCTCAGCGTGAGCAACGCCACCGCGCTCGACGTGCAGAAGGCGCAGAACACCCTCTCGGGCAGCATCCAGGACCTCGCGGACGCCCGCGCTCAGGTGAACCTCGCCTCGGCGCGGCTGGCGAGCCTGACCGGGTTGCCCACCGGGGTTCGCGCGGCGGGCCTGGGCACGCTGCCCACCCTCAAAAGCACCCTGGCGCAGTTGAAAACGGGCCTGAACAACAACCTCACCAGCGTGGTGAGCGCGGGGAACGACGTAACGGCAGCGCAACTGAACGTCAAGCTCTACGACAACGACTTCACGCCCGCCCGCACCTTGAGTGACGCCCGCACCGCGCTCGCCAACGCCCAGCGCACCCTGGACGCCGCGCAGAAGAATGCGAACACGGCCCTCTCTGCCGCGTACCAGACCGCCCAGAACGCCGCCGAGCAACTCAAGGTCGCCGCGAGCCGGGAGGCCGCCGCCCTGAAAACCTACAACCAGGACGCCGCCCGCCTGAGAAGCGGCACGATCAGCGCCGTGGACCTGCAACAGTCGCAACTGGCACTGAAACAGGCGCAGTTCGCCCGCCTGCAGGCCCAGGACAATGTGCTCGAAACCCTCGCGGCGTTGTCGGTCACGGCGGGTCAGAACCTGACCGGGATCGGCGGAACGTTGTAACTGCGGGCATTCACTGACCGGAAGAAGCGGGGGAGGCGCAGGCAGGCGCTTCCCCTGTTTTTTTGCTCGCCGTCTTTTGCTGGCCGCCGACGCGCCCCCGTGCCTGCGGGTCCTGCGCCTACAGGTACGCCAGCGCCCAGTCCGTCTTGCCGTGGTCCAGCCCGGCCCGCAGCAGCGCGAGGCCGTCCGGGGCCACGTCCCGGTGGTGGGGCAGCCCCACTGCGAGGGCCTCGAACTCCTCCAGCGGCCGTTTTTCGGGGGGGTGGATGACCCGTGTGACCACGCCCCCGCGCACCTCGTACACCGCACCGTAGACATTGCCGCGCCGGGCGTCGAGCGAGACGGCCACCTGACCTTCCGGCAAGTTCCCGTCCCCGCCGCGCACCAGGGCTTCCAGGGTGGGCACGCCGCGCACCTCGGCCCCCCAGGCCCGCCCCAGGCCCAGGGCATAGCTCGCCCCGACCCGGACCCCGGTGTACGACCCCGGCCCAGTCCCGATCACGATCCGGTCGGCGCGAAAGGGCAGACCAGCCTGGTTAAGCAGCCCCCGCACCGCGTCCGCGAGGCGTTCGGCGTGGGCGCGGCCCACCTCCTCCGAGAAGGTGGCCTCCCCGCCCGCCCAGGCCAGGGCCAGGGTCAGGAAGGGGGTGGCGGTGTCCAGGGCCAGGGTGACGGGGGCACCGGGCGCGGGGGAGGCAAACGGAGGCTGGGCGGTCATCGCCGGGCATTGTAGGCCGCTGGCCCCGGCCCGCTGTCACCGGCATGGGAACGTCGCCGCCGCCGGATTTGGTGCGTGACAGCCCGGTGGTATGGTGAGCGCACCATGACTGACACCGCCAACATCGCCAAAGGGCTGGAAGGCGTTCTTTTCACCGAGACCAAGCTGACCTTCATCAACGGCTCGGAAGGCATCCTGACGCACCTCGGCATTCCGATCCAGGAGTGGGCCGAGAAAAGCAGCTTCGAGGAACTCTCGCTCGCCCTGCTCGACGGCGAGCTGCCCACCGCCGAGGAACTGGCGAAGTTCGACGCCGACCTCAAGGCCAACCGCGCCGTGCCGCAGGCGCTGCTCGACGTGATCGCCGCGATGCCCCGCGGCATCCACCCCATGCAGGCGCTCCGCACCGCCGTCTCTTACCTGGGGCTGCTCGACGCGCAGGCCGAGGACACCAGCGAAGAAGGCCGCCGGGCCATCTCCATCCGCCTGATCGCGCAGTTCGCCACCATCATCGCGGCGATCAACCGCGCGCAGGAAGGCCAGGAGATCATCGCGCCGCGCATGGACCTCACCCACGCCGGGAACTTCCTGTACATGCTGACCGGCAAGGAACCCACCGGCGAACAGGCCCGCCTCTTCGACATCGCACTCGTCCTGCACGCCGATCACGGCATGAACGCCAGCACCTTCACCGCGATCGCCACCGCCAGCACCCTCAGCGACATGTACTCCTGCATGACCAGCGCCATCGGCGCGCTGAAGGGGCCGCTGCACGGCGGAGCCAACGAGGCCGTGATGGACATGCTCGACGAGGTCGGCACGCCCGACCAGGCGGGGGCCTACATCACCCGCAAGCTCGACAACAAGGAAAAGATCATGGGTGTCGGGCACCGCGTCTACAAGTACTTCGACCCCCGCTCGCGGGTGCTGCGCGACTACGCCGAACACGTCGCCAACAAGGAAGGCAAGAGCAACTATTACCAGATTCTCGAAACCATCGAGAAGATCGTGGTGGACCGCATGGGGGCCAAGGGCATCTACCCCAACGTGGATTTTTACAGCGGCACCGTCTACAGCGACCTGGGCATCAAGAAGGCGTACTTCACGCCGATCTTCGCGCTGGCCCGCATCAGCGGCTGGTGCGCCAGCGTGATCGAGTACACCCGCGACAACCGCCTGTTGCGTCCCGACGCCGTGTACACCGGCAAAGTGGACCAGCAGTATGTGCCGCTGAAGGACCGGGCGTAAGGCTTACCGGGAAGGGGGCGCAAAGCAGAAGGCCGGGGCATCACGCCCCGGCCTCTCTGCTGCCCCCTGCCCGCCCTCAGGCACTCATGCCCTTGCTGCCGTGCAGCGTCCGCTCGACCGCTTCCGTGACCTCGGCCTCGAAGCGGCGCAGGTGCTCGCGCAGGCGGTCGAGTTCGGCGGGGCCGAGGTCGCGCAGCCACAGCACGGCGCGGCCCAGCACGGCAAAGGTCAGGGGCGCGTCCTCCTCCGTGTCCTCCTCGTCCACCGGGTCGAGGTTCAGGGCGCCGTAGTCCAGGCCCTGGTTCAGCAGGTTCATGCCCATCAGGATGTCCGGCAGGGCGTCTTCCTCGACGTACAGGTCGAGGTCGAGGTGCAGCCGCACGATCACGCCCCCCTGGTGGTCGGCGTCGGCAAACAGGGCCACGCGGCTTTCGCCGTTGCGGACAAGCGCGCCGTCCTCGACCGGCTCGACGGTCATGCCGCTCGCCTGGAGGGCACTCACGATGCGCTGGAGTTCCGTCATGCGGGCGAGTATAGAGCGTGGGCCGGGGACAGACGGGTGACCGAACGCCATTTCCGGCCCGCCCCCAGCCGTGGTCCTCATACGGATTCCGTCCGATGCTTTCCTGCCGGGACAACACCGGAAGTCCATCCATCTCCCAGAACCCGTATTCTCTCCTTCTCGCGTCGTCGCGAACAGACGCCCATCAGGACGCTGCGCCTCCCGCTCGGATGGAATCACTCCGTCAACGGTTCCATCGGAGTCCGTCTCAGCCGTGATAGACCCAGCGGTCCCCCTGCCAGGTCCGGGCCAGTTGTCCCAGCAGGTGCAGGTGTTCGGCGTGCGCCAGCGTCTCGGCCAGCGCGAAGCGCCGCCCCGCCGTGTTCAGGTCGCGGTTGAACATGGCGAGGCTCAGGTCATACGCGCTGCGGGGCTGCCGGGCCGCCTCCGCCCGGATAAAGTCCAGCCGCTCGTGGTGGTGCCCCCGCAGTTCCCGCGCGCGGGCCTGCACGCCCTCCATCACCGGGCCGTGGTGCCCGACCACCGCGCGGGCCGGGTTCAGCGCCTCGAGCTTCCCGAGGGTCTGGAGGTAGTCGCCCAGCGGGTCGGGGCGGGTGTAGGCGTACAGGCCCACGTTCGGGCTGATCCGGGGCAGGATGGCGTCCCCGGCGATCAGCAGACTCTCGGCCTCGTTCCAGAGGCCCAGGTGTCCGTCGGCGTGGCCGGGCAGCCACAGCACCTCCCACTCGGTCCCCGCCAGCGGCACGTGTTGGCCCTCGCGCAGCGGCTGCACGAGGCTGGCCGGGTGAACACGGGCGCGGCCCCGGCGGCTGTCGAGTTCCAGCGTCTCCAGCAGTTCGGGCGGCAGGCCGTGGTCCTGCATGTGCTTGATGTGGCCGGGCAGCCATTCTTCCCACATGTGCCAGTAGCGTTCGCCGCGCCCGATCTCCACGTCGAGCATCTGCACCGCCGCGCCGCTGCGTTCCTCCACCACGCCCGCCAGCCCGTAGT
Organism: Deinococcus phoenicis; assembly: GCF_000599865.1. Classification (GTDB taxonomy): domain Bacteria; phylum Deinococcota; class Deinococci; order Deinococcales; family Deinococcaceae; genus Deinococcus; species Deinococcus phoenicis. The sequence continues at coordinate 73,875 of NZ_JHAC01000042.1, forward strand.
GGTCGGGGTGGTGGTGCGTGATGATCACCCGCTCGATATCCGGCCAGTGCAGGCCCAGCGCCGCGAGGCCGTCCTCGATGGCGGCTCTGGCCTCGGGCGTGTCGAGCGCCGTGTCGATCAGCGTCACGGGACCGCCCGTGTCGATCAGCACAGTGACGGTCTTCATCGGGTAGGGGATAGGCACTTGGAGGGCGTGCAGCGTGCCGTGGACGCGGGTCGGGGCGAGGTCGGAGGCGGTCATGCCCGGAAGGCTACCACCGCCGGCGGGGGGCTTCAGGGCAGCAGGGTGACCGGCTGGGCCTGGACCTGCCCTTCATGGAGGTGCAGCCAGGCGCACGCGACCGGCAGCCGGAACCGGCGCGGGCCGACCGAGCCGGGATTCAGAAAGGTCACGCCGCCGCGCTGCTCCAGCCTCGGCGCGTGCGTGTGCCCCGAGATCACCACCCCGATGCCCGCCGCCTCCGGGGAGAGGTCGAGGGCGTGCAGGTCATGCAGGAGGTACACCCAGACGCCGCCCAGTTCCAGCAGCAGCGTTTCCGGCAGCCCGGACAGGGGAGGGGTGCGGTCCACATTGCCGCGAATGGCGTAGACGGGAGCGGGCGTGGCCGCCCCCAGGGCCGTCAGGACTTCCGGCTGGCCCACATCGCCCGCGTGCAGCACGGCGCCGGCCTCCCGCGCCAGCGCCAGCACTTCGGGCCGCAGCAGGCCGTGTGTATCCGAGATCACCAGGGCGCGCATGGACCGAGTGTAAAGGCCACCAGGACCATGAGAACCGCGCCCCGGTGAAGGGGGCGCGGTCCAGGCAAAGAGGGTCGCTCAGAGGCGCTTCATGATGGCCTGGAGGCTGGCGCTGTCGGCCCAGCTCATGCCCTTTTCCACGTACATGCGGGCCATCTGCTTGTCGCCGCGCTGGAGCGCGATGTAGGCGAGCTTGGCGGCGCTGAGGGACGCCCACTGCTTCTCGGTGTCGTTCAGGGTGCCCAGGCGGTTCCAGGCGTTGTAGGCGTTGATCCACCACTGGGTCTTGGTGTAGAGCTGCGCCAGGTACGCCTGGTAGTCGCGGTTACCCGCGTCCATGCTGGCGGCGTAGTAGGCCGAATCCACGGCGGCCTTCCAGAGCGTGCGGTCGTAGAAGGGGACCGGGTAGGCTACGTCGGCCTGCACCGCGAACTCCTGGGCGCGGGCGAAGTTGTCGGTCGCGCTCATGCTGGCCGGGTTCGCCATGTTCATGTCCTGCATGGTGGTGCCGGCCGTGCCGGTGCTGGTCGTCGTGGTGCTGGTTTCCGTCGTGCTGGTGTCGGTCGTGGTCGTGCCCGTGTCGGCGGGGGTCGTCGTCTCGGCCGGCGGCGTGGTGGGCGTGGTGGTGTCCTGCGCGGCGGCGAGGCCAGCGAGCGCGAACGCGGTCAGCATGAGAATCTTTTTCATAACGAAATGCATCTTAGGACGCTACCCTGACAGCCGTCCATTCGCCCCCACACCCTGTAAAGGGACTGTAAAGGAGCTTACCTTCACATGAGGAAAACCCTCGCCTTCTCATTCATTTTTCTGCCATTCACTCTCATCCAGGCCAGCGCGCAGTCCACGCCGCAGGTCAGTTGGACCAGAGACCTGAAGGTGCTGTCCAGCGTGGCGATCACCGACAGTGGCGACCTGGTCTTTGTCGGCTCGGACGCGCGGATTCACCGCACGGACGCCAGTGGGGCCGAGAAGTGGAACTACGCGGCCGGAGACATCGGCCGCGCCCATCCCATCGTGACCCCGCAGGGAACCGTGATCGCGGCCTCCTACGACGATCAGGTGTATGCCCTCGACGCCTCGGGCAAGCTGCTGTGGAAGACCAAACTCGACGGCGACGTGTTCGCCAGCCCCGCGCTGAGGCCGGACGGCAGCGTGATCGTCGCCACGGCGGGGGGGAGCGTGTCCGCGCTCTCGCCGCAGGGGCAGGTGCTGTGGACCTTCAAGGTGGGTGCGCCCGTCTTCAGCAGTCCTGCCGTCGCGGCGGACGGCAGCATCTATTTCGGTGGACAGGACAGCCAGTTGCACGCCCTCACGCCCGACGGGAAACTGAAGTGGACCTTCCGGGCGGGTTCGCTGGTGTTCAGCAGCCCCGCCCTGGACGCGCAGGGGAACGTGTATTTCGGGTCCAGCGACCGCCGCATCTACTCGGTCGCGCCCGACGGCAAACAGCGCTGGGTGCGGCCCACCGGCTTGTTCGTGAACGCCAGCCCCATCGTGACCAGCGGCGGGCTGGTGGTGGTCGGCAGCTACGACGGCAACGTGTATGCCATCAACACCAGCGGCGAGGATGAGTGGACCTACCCGGCGGGCGCGCCGGTCGCGGCGGCGGCGGCGGAACTCAGTGACGGCAGCGTGGTGGTGCCCGACCTGAGCGGCACGGTCCACGCCATCGGCACGGCGGGGCAAGCGCTCTGGAAGATCAGCAGCGGCAAGAAGATCGACACCAACGTCGCCGTGAGTGACCAGGGCGTCCTGTATTTCGCCACGGAGGGCGGGGGTCTGAACGCCATCCAGAAGCAGGCCCCGCTGGCCGACGGTCCCTGGACCAGTTTCCGCAGCGTGCCTGCCGGGTGGGGCCGCGTCCTGAACGCGCAGGAGGCCCAGGCCCGCACCGCCGCCAAGCGGGCCGCCGCGTCCGCCGTGCTGGCGCGGCAGCCGGGGGGCCGCCCGGTCCCCACGGCCCCGGCCACGCCCCGTCCTGTGCCGCAGCCCACCGTCACCCCGCCCGCCCCGGCGCGCACACCCGAGCAGTATGCGCAGGCCGCCGGCGAGGGGGCGCGCGCGCTGGGCGGACAGGTGTACCTGCCGCTGACGGAGGTGGCGGGGGCGTTGGGCACACCCGTCGGGCTGCTCACGCCGCGCACGGCGACCCTCGCCTTCCCGGCCCGGGGCACGGTGCCGGGCGGCCCACAGGCGGTGCCGGTGCGGTACATCGACCGCGCCGCGTTCGTCCCGCTGGCTGCCCTGGCGGACCTGCCCGGCGTGTCTCTCGCCGCCCGCCGCGCCCCCGCTGGTGTCGTCCTGACCCTCGGGGAGCGGAGCCTCACCCTCCCGGTGAACGTCCCCGCCCTCACGCCGCTGGTGGCGCAGCCCGAGTTCCCGACCCTGGTGCGCCGCTGAGGACAGGGGGCCAGGAACAAAGAAAAAACCCGCCGCTGTGGCGGGGTTTTTTTTT
>NZ_JHAC01000043.1 GCF_000599865.1 Deinococcus phoenicis
TCCGGCTGGACCATCGAGCGGGCAGGGGGGCCGCGTGGCGTGCTGCGGGTGCGCTGGCCGGGCGGGGTGGTCTAGCGGCACGGGAAAGCCCCGCACCTTGCCTTCCGGGGCCGGGTGCGGGGCTTCTCGCGTTTGGGACTATCGGTCAACTTGCGCCGTCAGCGCCTTCAGCAACGCCAGCCCCAGGGCTTCGGCGGGGGTATCGGCAGCTCCGAGATGTGGCGCTTCCAGGGGGTCACCTAGGCCGACCAGCCAGCCGTATCCGCCCCCCACCAGCGGCGTCTGGTGGTAACTCATTCGCAGGCCACGAGCGGCGCATTCCTCGCGCAGGGCGTATTCAAGCCACGGCCCGAACTGCGCCGGGTCTTCAAGGTCCAGGTAGATAAGACGGTCGTGCACCATGACGCGGGCGGTGGTGTAACCAACATTCGTGACGCGGTCGGGCACCAGCTCGTGCAGGCGCTCAAGGGTTTCGGGGAGGGTGGGGGCGGTCATCAGTTGCTCCCCGCCGGCATCTTGCCGGAGCGCACGACCCGCTGGACGTAGTTCAGGACGCCGCGTTCAACGCGCAGCTCGTAGTGATTCAGGTGGTGCGCGATGTACGCAGCCGTCGGGGTTGTGCGGACTGTAGCGAACAGGTCCACGAAAATACCGATCTCGTCGGCATAGGCCCCCAGTTCGGCCACCCGGCGGTTGAACTCCTCAACCTGCTCCTGGGTCGGGACCCGGCCTCCTGCTCGTGTCATCAGCAGCCCTCCCCGCCCGCCTGGGCCTGGAGCCGCAGCCCCTCCCGGCAATGCGGGTAATGGGTGGCAGGCTCGGAGGGACGGCGGGAGGGTGCCCCTGCCTCCATCTCCGCCTGCGCTTGTTCTGTTGCCCAGCGCGTCACGTCCTTGCTGTTGAGCGCCCGCAGCTGGGCGTCCACCTCCAGAAACCGCAGGGCCGCTTCGCCCCTCTCATCGTCGGGAGCGTTGCCCGCCGTGAGGGCGGCATAGTCGGCCTGCGCCTTAACCCATGCGGCCAGCAGGCGGAGGGCTGCTGCGCCGGTCACTGCCCCTCCCCGCCCGCCTGGGCCTGGGCAATCCGCGCGAACCCTGTCAGGAGGTCGCGGCCCGTCTTGCTGTCCTCTGGCTTGATGCCGGGATAGATGCTCCAGAGTTCCAGACCGAGGTGGGCGTAACCGTTGGCAGGTCCACTGGGGAGGTCCGTGGGCTGACCTTCCCGGTCCATACCGGCCCAGCCGAGCGGGCGGACTCGGGCGCAGCCGATCAGTGCGTCCCAGAGGGCTGCCTTCTCTCTGAGTTCTGCCTCAGGCGGCGCGTAGGCGTTGGGGTCAATCCCGTTGAAGGTAAAGAACATCTCCGCCAGGCCGTATCCAGCAGCCTCTTCATGCCATTCGCGCATCGTGCGCCAGCCAGTAGCACGGAGTTGCGCTATCGGCACACTCACGCTATCCACTCCCGCCTCAGCCTGCGCGGGCGCGGGGGACTGGCGGAGGAGGGCGGTGAGGTCAGCAGCGGCGGCACTGAGGCCGATGCCATATTGGTCCTGGTAGCGGTTACTCGTCTGCCGCCACTCCTGCACCAGCCGCTCCACCCCGGCCCGCAGTCCATCCGCCTCAGCCGATGCCGGGGGCGCAGGCTGGGCGAGGGCCACAGGGCACTCCCCGCAGTGCCGCAGCGCGCCATCCTCCCAGTCGTTGCCGCCACAGATCAGGCAGGAGACGCTGCCGGTCTGAGACCGGCGCAGGGCGAGGCGGCGCAGGCGTTTGTACATCTCAGCAGCAGCGGGGCTACTCATCGGACACCTCCGGGTTCAGAGCGTCAATCAGGGCGGTGAGATCGGCGAGATTCAGCGCTTCCAGCGCCTGAGAGGCCAGATAGCGCCGCGCGATGGCCTCTTTCAGGTCGTCGTATCTGAACGCACCGCGCCGTGTCGCCGCTTCCACCCGGTCAAGCTGTGCCGACGCCTCCACAAACTCCCGCAGCAGCGACAGGTGGTGCGCGGCACTGCTGAGCAGGGCAATCTCTCCGCAGGCCGCGCACCACACCTGCTCCCCGTCCTCGCTGTATTCGGCGCAGTCGGTGCAGGTGACCTTCCCGCAGTCCTGGCAGGTCTGGGGGTCGTCGATGGGGCGCTGGCAGGTGGGGCAGGGGGCAGCAGCGGGGGCGGGAGCAGGGTTATCGGTCGGCATGGGCGGGGGCCTCCTGGGGGGTGAGTGCCTGCGCCGCGTGCCATAGCCCCTCGGCGGTCAGGCGAGGACGAATAGATATCGCACGTGGGGCGAGTGCCCGGCGATGCTCAACAAAGTCGGCGGCGTAGGGTTTCCACTGCTGGCCGCCCGAATGCGCGAGACCCTGGTACAGATTGGCGGCCTCGGGGCAGAGGCGGTCGTGGTGGCAGCCGCAGGGGAGGGTCGCCACCTCGGGCAGGCCGCGTAGGGCCACCCGCCGGGCACGCAGGATGACGGCATCGGCATTGAGTATCTGCACGGCACGGGCCTGGGCGAAGCGGTGACGTGCATCACCGCTCAGCACGGCACCAGAGCGCAGCAGGGGGACATGGACGAGGGTCACGTCTCCCCCCTCCCCGCTGCGTCCGTCTCCCCGGCCTGGGCAGGGGCGAGAGCGATGCGGGCACGCTGGCCTCCATCGGCGGCCAGGGCGTGTCGGCCAGCATCCCCCTCGCTATGGATCAGGCGGCACAACCGGGCCTGCTCGCCGTACCACGCCAGTTCCTCCCTCAGCCCCCGCTCCCGCTCCAGCGCCGCGTCCAACTCCCCGCGCGGGACATACGCCGACTGGCCCGGCTCCTGCCCCCAGGCAGCCAGCAAACGCGCCAGCCTGTCCCGCGCGTTGCCTTCGGGGAGGTCGCTCAGCAGTGCGGCCAGATACTGCTGGTGTCCGTCGTTGTCGTATTCCAGCAGGGCTGAGCGCCGTTCTGCCGCCTCAGCGCGGGCCAGGGCAGAGAGGGCGGTGTGGGCGAGGGTAGGAGACGCAGCCATCAGATGGGCATCCGCACGGTCAATGCCCTCCGCGAGACTCAGGGTGGCGGGTCGGCCCCGGCGCGTTATCAACCACCATATATCGGTGTCAGGCTCAACTTCCCAGACTCCCGGTGTCGCACCTTCCAGCAGCTCCCGAATCTGCTCTGCGGTCAGTTCATTCATGGTGCCTCCTCAAATGTTGAGAGGGGGCGAGCTTCCCCGCCCCAGCGTGTGCGTCAGCCGACCATCCCGAACTGCCCGTAGGCGTAGCTCCGCACCGTGACCGCCTCCACCCCCGTCAGCGCCGCGAGGCTGCCCACGTCCCGCCCCAGCGCCTCCCCAGCGACTGCGTAGTGGTTCCGGTGCCCCAGTCGTCCCAACTCACGGTGCAGCGTCCACGCCGCCCGGTTGCCGATGGCGGGGCCGTCCGTGGGCATGACAGGTTCCACGCACTCGCCCAGCAGGGTCACGGTGCCGACCCGTTCCGCCCGGTTCAGGAGGCGCACGGCCAGCTCGGGCGCGACCGCCTGCCCGTTCACGGTCGCGCTGGTCACGGTGCCCCTGCCCTCCCCGTCCCGGTGGCCGTGCAGGGTGATGGTGGCCTCGGTGCGGACGGTGGCGCTCAGGCTGTCGCCCCAGCCGTCGTAGGTGACGGTGGCGTAGGTGCGGGTGATGGGGGTGGGTGCTAGGGTGTTCATGCGTCCTCCTGTTGGGGCGTCGGGCGGTCACTTCTTGCGGGAGGGCCGCCTCTTTCGCGCCTTGTTTTATATCTACAGTAGAATTATACTCTAGATATAAAACTATGCAAGGGGGTACGACAGACCGCATGATGACCACAGTGATTCAGAGCCACCTGAAAACCGTGCTGGAGGGAAACGGTGTGAAAACCGCCGTCCTGCTCCGCGCGATTCAGACCCGATACGGCGATAAAGCCATCAGTCAACCCACGCTCTACAAGGTGGTGAACGGTGAGAACGGGATGCCAGACGCCCGCACCGTCGAACAGGTGATGCACGCTCTGGTTGACGTGACGGGTAAAACTTTCGCTCTGGGCGAGGTCTTCACCTGGAAGCCTGATCGGGAAGCCCGACCATGAACCTGACCCCTGACCTCATCAGCCCCGAAGAGCTACAAGTGGCCGTGGAGGCGGAGCGGGCACGGAATGACGCCTACTGGCTGAGCGTCATCGCGCAACTGGCCGACATGCAGGCAGCCACAGCGGGGTATTACGCCACGCTCTCCCGCACCAGCAAAAGCGAACGGAAGCGGCAGGCCCGTATCTGCCAATTCAATTTAGACGTACTAGAGGGGCGGTGGCCGGGACGCCGGGACCGTACGCCCGCTGATGTGGCCCAGCGCCTCAGAGACACTATTCAGGCATTGGAGGCGCAGCAGTGAGGCTTATCGTTTGCGGGGGCCGCCACTTCTCTGACTACGAACTCTTCCACACCGCCATTGCCCGCTGGATTGAGGTGTACGGCTGGCCGGACGAGGTCGTGACAGGCGGGGCCAGTGGGGCGGACACGATGGGGAAAGCGTGGGCGCTGGAAAACGGCATCCCGCATAGGGGAGTCCCCGCTGAGTGGGAGCGGTGGGGCAAGAAGGCCGGGCCGCTCAGAAATGCGGAGATGGCCCGCTATGCCTGTGATGGGGTACGCGGCGGGTGCCTCGCGCTGCCGGGGGGCAAAGGCACGGCAGACATGGTGCAGCAGGCCCGGACAAGTGGTCTGACCATGATGGAGGTGGAGGCTAATCATGAGTATTGACATGTCCAGTTTTGTCCTCTTTGAACGTCCAGCAAGAAACTCATGGATTAGAAAACCCGCAGCCGTTACCTTGGGTAAAGAAGGCAACACGCTTCACATCAACGCTAACGCGCAAGACCGCCTGCGGCATCCAGCCTATGTTGTGATCCTGTTTAATAAGAAGGAACGAGTTGTGGCTATAAGGGCCTGTGATCCCGCAGAAGTAGGGGCAAAGGCGGTGAGAGGAAAGAGTGGCAATGTGAGTACTTACAAGCTCGGCAAACTCTTATCGCTTGAGCCGGGACCACGCCCTGTTGAACTTGTGGAGGGGCACCTTCTTTTCAAGATGGATAAGGAAACACCCCAATAATAGAGAGGCCCACCTTCCCCCGGTGGGCCTCTTCGCGTCCGCACTCTGGGCGTCCCCCGCTTCCGCGTGCGCTCAGGCTAGGGGAGAGGAGAGGGGGGTAGGCGGGTGGGTGAAGAGGGGGTGAAGGGGATGAAGCCCAGGAATGTCTACCTCTTTCGAGGCGGAATACAGGCTTTGCAGCGGAATGGTCTGCTCGGAAGTCACGCTGCCCATATTGATCAGCGCCCCGCCCCGCTCCCGCAGGTCCCGCACGGCCGCGCGCGAGCCGTACACCAGCCCCCAGAAATTGATGTCGAACAGGCGGCGCATGTCCTCCACCGAGAACTCCATCAGCTCGCCGTACAGGCCGACGCCCGCGTTGTTCACCCAGGTGTCGAAGCCGCCGTAGGTCGCCCGCGCCAGCTCCGCGACGCGCTCCACGTCCTCCTCGCGGCTCACGTCTGCCACCGCGAAAACGGCCTGGCCCCCGCCGTCCACGATTTCCTGCGTCAGTTGCCGCAGGGCGTTCCCGCTGCGCGCGGCCAGCACCAGCCGCACGCCCTGTTTCGCGGCCATCCGCGCAGTCGTCAGACCGATACCGCTGGACGCGCCCGTCAGGACCATCACCTGTTCCGCCAGGGGTTTGAGTTTCACCATGCCGTCCTCCTGCCTGCGAGTGTCGTGGCCCACCGCCGCAGGTTTGTTTCCAGTTCGCTAAAGTTCCCCAGGGGTCATGGCCTCATCCGGCCGGCAGAGGGTGCCTGACAGCACGTCGAAGACGCCCGTCGTCAGGAGGGTGCTGCGGGCGCGGGCCGTGTAGGCGAGGCCGAACAGCCGCGTTTCGCACAAAGCACCAACCCGCCCACGTGCGGACCGCCGGGAGCAGGATGCCGCCGCTCAGGAGGCGCCCTCTGTTCCTCCTGAGCGGCGGCATCCCGGGCGACTTCAGAACTTGAAGTGCGTCGCCTGACGACAGAAGCGGCGTGGAGGGCCGTTCTCCGGCCCGCTCCACGCGGCTGGATAAGGTGCGGGGAAAGTCAAGCGGACCCCCTGGGCCTCAGCCCTCGCCGGTTCTCCGTGCGCTTCCCTTGTGAGCGGCTTGCCCACCCTTGCGGCCCGCCGCCCGCGCTTCTTCCGAGGTGAACTGGTGGGCGTTGCCGCTGCGGTGCGCTGCCTGTCCCCCCTGGCTGGCGATCTCGCGCTGCCGGACCGGGTCCATCGCCGCGAAGCCCCGCCGCTTGCTGCCGTTTCTGTTGGTCGCCGTCATGAGCCGGCCTCCTTTTCATCGGTGATCTTGAACTGTTCCCATCAACTGCCCTGACCCCCGGATTCTCGGGTCCAGCTCAACCGTGGCGCAGGAGAAAGCTGTGAATCTCTTCCCGCCTAAGCTGTTGCCCCTGCATGAATGCGATGAAGGAAGGTTTACCGGTTTCACATGTTTAGTGAGGTTAGCCAGACCTGTTGAACTCCCGGAAGTCACATCCACGGCACCGGTCGTGGGCCATCGCCGCCCTATCGAAGGTCCGGCAGAGCCGCCGGGACGCGGCGAGTAGGGGAGGGTTCATCCTCCGGCGCATACTGGGGGCATGTTCGCCGCCCGTGCCCTCGTGCTGGCCGCACTGCTGGCCGGGGGTGCCCTCGCGGCGAGCGCCGCCGACACCGACCGCGACGGGTACCCGGACGCGCTGGAACTCGTGGGGCTGGACCGCGCCGCTTTCGCGGACTGGTTCGCGGCCGTGGCAGAAAGCCAGTATTACGGGCTGGCTCCCGACTGGAAGGCAGCAGATCAGGACTGCGCGGGCCTGCTGCGCTACGCCTTCGTGAACGCCCTGGCGAAGCATGACGCGGCGTGGTGGGCCAAGTTCCGCTTTCTGCCGCGCCCCCGCCTGCCCGAGGTGCGGGGCTTTTCGTACCCCGCGCCGCTGGTGTCGCGCTCGGTGTTCCGGGTCGCGCCCGGTCCCTACCGCGCAGGCGACGTGGACGCCGGAAAGCTGGTAGGCCGCACCTCCGCCCGCTTCCTCGCCAACTTCTCGGCGGCGTTCGTGACGCGTGACCCGGCGCGGGCGCAGCGCGGCGACCTGCTGTTCTTCCTGCGGCCCACGCTGGGGGCCTATCACAGCATGGTGTACCTGGGCGGCGGGCGTGCCGTGTACCACACCGGTGCGGGTCCCGGCGAGGGCGGCGAGGTGCGCCTGGTCACCCTCGCCACCCTGATGCGCCACCCTGACCCGGCCTTTCACCCCACGCCGGGCAACCCGAACTTTCTGGGCGTGTACCGCTGGCAGATTCTGCGGTAGCCCCGGTCTCGCCGGGCAGGGTACGGCTGCGCTACGCTGGGGGCACATCTCTGGAGGATGCATGAAGGGACCCCTTGCCCGCGCTGGTCTCCTCGCCGCCCTGCTCACCGTGGGCCTCGCGCCCGCCCAGCCCCCCGTCAGCCTGTACGGGGGTGTCTTTCGCCCCGGCCAGGCCGTGCGCGTCGGCGTGAATGCCCCGCCCCGCACGGCGCTGCGGCTGGAGCGCGTGACCGACCCGCTGGCGGTCTTCGGGGGTACGCCCGACCCGCACCAGCCCCACCTGCCCCCTGGTACGCCGACCACCCTGGTGCGGACACTCCGGACGGGCGGCCAGAATTACGGCGATGTGAACGTGGGGCCACTTTCCGCCGGGCTGTACGTGCTGCGCGCAGGCCGTGCAGGCACGCTGATCCTGGTCAGCGACCTCGGGCTGGTGGTGAAGCGTGACCGGAATGCGGCGCTGCTGTATGCCGCCGACCGGGGCAGCGGCGTCACCCGCGCGGCGCGGGTCTGGCGGCTGGGGCCGGCGGGCGGCTCGAACGCGCTCGCCAGCCCGGACGGCGTGGCGAAGTTCACGGCCCCGGCGCGGGACGGCGAGTTCTTCCTGGCCCGCTTCGGCAACCAGTGGGCGGTGTCGGGGGCGAACTGGAACAGCTACGCCGCGCCGAAGGTCCGGGGCTTCGTATACACCGACCGCCCGGTGTACCGCCCCGGCCAGCGGGTGGCCTTCAAGGGGGTCCTCCGCAGCGGGCAGACCCTGCGGCCCCTGGCGAAGCAGAGCGTGCGCGTCACGGTCTTCTCGCCCTTCGACGAGAGCGTCTTCCAGAAGACCCTGACCACCAACGGCTACGGCTCCTTCAGTGCCGATCTCGTTCTGCCGGCGGGGGCGAAGCTCGGGGAGTACCGCTTCGAGGTGCGGGCGTCCGGCGCGGGGGAACAGACCTCTGACGTGGGCGGCACCTTCGCGGTGGAGGCGTACCAGAAGCCCGAGTATGCCGTGACGGTCACGCCTGGCAAGGCGCGGGCCGTGCAGGGCGACAAGCTCAGCGTGCGGGTCAGCGCCCGCTACCTGTTCGGCGGGAACGTGGGGGGCGCACGCGTCACCTACAATGTCACCCGCGCGCCCTATTACCCGCCCGGCTTCGACACCGAGCAGGACCTGCCCCCCGACCCCGAGGGCCAGGAGTACGGCTCGGACCTGGTGGTGCGCGAGGAAACCCGCCTGAACGCGCGGGGCGACCTCGACCTCACCCTGCCGCTGGAGCGGGACGCGCAGGGCCGCCCGCTGAGTTACCGCATCGAGGCCGAGGTCGAGGACGAGTCGCGCCGGCCCGTGAGCGGCTTCGCGCGTGTCCTGGCCTTTCCCGCCAGCGTGAACGTCGAGGCCCGCACCGACGCCTACGTGTACGACGCCGGAAAGCCGATTCAGGTCACCCTGGACACCCGGAATCTGGCGGGGGCCGGGCAGGCGGACCCGGTCACGCTCGATCTGGTGCGGCAGGAATGGGTAAAGATCCGGGGAGAGTACACCCTGCGCGAGACGCGGGTGGCGCGGACCACCACCCGCACGAATGCTCGGGGCGAGGGCGCCGCCACCCTCACGGCCCGGCGCGGCGGCGGCTACCTGCTGCGCGCCACCGTGCGCGACGAGCGCGGGCGCGTCTCCACCTTCGAGAACTTCGCATGGGTGCTGAAGCCCGGGGAGGACTGGGGCTGGAATTACCGTGACCTCACGCTGCGGCCCGACCAGCGTTCCTACGCGCCGGGCGACACCGCGACCGTGTTGATCGGCAATCCGCGTCCCGGCTCGCCCGTGCTGGTGACGCTGGAGGGCGACCGGTTGCGGCGCTCGGCGGTGCTGCGCGGACGCGGCGCGGCCCTCACGTACACGTTCCGGGTGACGCCCGACATGGGCGGGGACGTGTTCGTGGCGGCGGCAGCCCTGGGGGACGGCAACTTCTACAGCAGTCAGGCGCGCGTGCGCGTGCCCGTCAGGGACGCGGAACTGAAGGTAGAGGTCACGCCCGGCCAGGCGAAGTACCGCCCCGGTCAGACGGGCCACCTCGCGGTGCAGGTGCGCGACGCGGCGGGACGCGGCGTGCCCGCCGAGCTGACCCTCGGCGTGGTGGACCAGGCCATCTATCTGGTTCGCCCCGACACCAGCACGCCGCTGCTGAGCGTCTTCCACGCGCCGCGCGAGAACGTGGTGGGCACGGATTCCAGCGTGAACTTCTACTTCGAGACGGGCCGCCTGCCCGCCCCCACCGCCGCGCGGAGCGAGGCCGCCTTCGGCCAGGGCAAGACCGGGGACGCCGCACAGACGGACGCGCCGCGTGAGGATTTCCGCGACACCATCCTGTGGGTGCCGAACCTCGTGACCGACGACCAGGGCCGCGCCGAACTCAGCGTGCGTTTTCCCGACAACCTCACGACCTGGGTGACGACCGCGCGTGCCCAGACCGTCTCGGCGCGCTTCGGCCAGACCACCGCCACCACCCTGACGACGAAGGACGTGGTGGCCCGCCTGAGCGTGCCGCCCTTCCTGGTCCGTGGCGACACGGCCACGCTCGCGGGCGTGGTGAACAACACGTTGCCGCGCAGCGTGGGAGGCTTCGCCACGGCGCAGGTGCAGGGGCTGACGCCCCTCGGCGGAACCGTGTTCGGGCAGCCCGGTGCACCGATCAGCGTGCCGGCGGGCGGGCGTGTCCGGCAGGACTTCGCGGTGCGGGCCGACACCGCCGGGACCGCCCGCGTGACCTTCGGTGCGCGCACGCCGGGTGCGAGCGACAGCCTCCGGCTTCCCCTGCCCATCAAGGCGCGCGGCTATGACGCGGCCCTCACGGCGGTCGGGGCGGCGGGCCAGAGCGTTCCGCTGCGCGTTCCCGCCGACGCCAACCTGACCACCGCCCGGCTGCGCGTCTTCGTGACGCCGTCCCTGCTCGACGCCGTTGCGCCCGCCCTGGAGTACCTGGTGGGGTACCCCTACGGCTGCACCGAGCAGACCATGAGCCGCTTCCTGCCCGCCCTGCTCGCCCGCGAGGCGCTGGGACCCGGGGCCATCCCCGCCGGGGTGCGCCGCGATCTCCCCAAGATCACCGACCTGGGCCTCGCACGCCTCTCCAACTTCCAGCACGACGACGGTGGCTGGGGCTTCTGGCAGTACGACGCCAGCACCCTGGAGATGACCGCCTACGTCACGCGCGGCCTGCTGCGTGCCCGGCAGCTCGGGGTGAAGGTGGACAACCGCGTCCTCGACCGCGCCCTGGTGTACCTCGCGCGCCACGTGAAGGACGGGAAGGAACCGCAGGGCGCGCGTGCCACAGCTTACCGCGCCCTGGCGGAGGCAGGCCGCGCCGACCCCGCCCCACTCGCCGCCTTCGCCCGCCGCACGGACCTCGCGCCCTATGCGCTGGCACACCTGGCGCTGGCCCTGGAGCGGACCGGGCAGGCCCAGGCGGCGCGCGACCTGCTCGACCGGCTCAAGGCGCGGCGGGTGGGCGTGCAGAACGGTGCCCTGGTCCGCTGGGACGCCCCGAGGCACGGCGACTGGCTGTGGTACTGGGAGGACAACGGCATCCAGACGACCGCCGCCGCCCTCGAAGCCCTCGCGCGGCTCGACCCCGAAAGTCCCCTCATCCCGCGCGCGAGCCAGTGGCTGCTCGCCAACCGCCGGGGACCGCGCTGGCTCAGCACCCAGGACACCACCAGCGTCGTGACCGTCGCCCTCGCGCTTAAGCAGAAGCCGGGCCAGAACCGCGCCGCCTCCAGCCGGGTCCACCTCAACGGCCAGCCGGTCGGGCAGGTCGCCGGAACCGCCGGACTCGACCTCACGGGGGCGGAACTGGCCGGCCTCACGCGCGGCGAGAACACGTTGCGTGTGGACGGTGCACGCGGCGCGTCCTTCGCGGCCGAACTGACCTTCGCCCGCGAACCCCGCACCCTGCCGGGCGACGCCTCACGCGGCTTCACGCTGGCCCGCACCTACCAGAAGCTCGACCCCGTGTGGGACGCGGCCAGGCAGCGCTACACCTTCCGGCGCACGCCGCTGCTGAAGGGCGGGCAGCTCCAGCCCGTCACGGTCGGTGACCTGCTTCTGGTCACGCTGACGGTCCGGCCCCAGCACAACGGCGCGCGCTACGTCCTGGTCAGTGACCCCATCCCGGCGGGGATGCAGGCCCTCGACGACCGTTCCCTCGCCATCAGCGGTCTGGAGAACGGCGCGCAGGAGGACGACTGGTCGGCCTGGAATTTCTGGTACGCGGGGCGCGACCTGCTCGACGACCGGGTGGACCTCTACGCCGACTTCCTCAGCGGCACGCAGAAGATGACCTACGTGCTGCGCGCCCGCACCCCCGGCACCTTCACGGCCCTGCCCACCCACGCCTTCCTGATGTACGACCCGGACGTGCAGGGCTACGCGCCCGCCGCGACCCTCACGGTGCGGGACCGGGGGCAGTAGCGGTGCGCGGCCCGGCGGTCCTGCTCGCGCTGCTGCTGGGTGTTGCCGCCGCTCTCCCGGCGCGGGCAGGGCCGCTCGGCGTGACCCTGAGCGACCCGCGCGACCGCGCCCACCTGTCCGCCCTGTACGGGGCATGGCGGGAAGCCGGGCGCGACCTGCGGGACCTGGGCCTGACCCTGCCGGGGGTGCGTCTGGAGGCCGCGAGCAGTGCCGACGACTTTGCCCGCCGCACGGGTGAGCCGTGGTTTGTCGCCGCGACCACCCGGAACGGCGTCATTCATACGCAACGGCTCGGCGCGCTCGCCGCCGCGAACAGGCTCCGCTTCACCGTGCGCCACGAGGCCTTTCACGCCGCCCAGCCGCGCGCCCTCCCCCGCTGGCTGGCCGAGGGCCTCGCCCGCCTCTTCAGCGGGGAGGCTGCACGCGACCCCCAGACCGCCACCGGGCTGGAGCACGTGCCGGAGGCGAAGCTCAATACCTTGCTCGCCCTGCGGAACGAGTCGGGCCTGACAGCGGCGTACCGCGAGGCCACCCGCCGGGCGCGGCGGCTCGTGGCGGCGCGCGGCTGGGCGGGCGTCCTGCGCCTGAACTGAGCGCCGCAGGCAGGAGGGGAACCGTTGATTACCTTCGGTTCCCCTCCTGCGCGGTTCTCCGGTGTCAGCGCTGCGTCTGGATGTCCTTCCTGACGTCGCTGCCGGAAGGGACCGTCGCCTGTGCGCTGCCGCTGTAGGTCTGGCCCGACACCTTGAGGGTGGCCTGCAACTCGTACGTTCCTGCCGGGAGGCCATTCAGGCTGTAGGGGACGGACCGCTGTCCGCTGGCCAGGGTGCCCGTGAAGGTCTTGGCCGCCACCTGCTGGCCCCCGAGCCGCGCCTGCACGTTCAGGGTGTAGGCGTTCCCCGTGGGCGGGGGCGTCGTGCCGGTCATGCTGGCCGCCCGGTTGACCGCCCCCAGGACATTCAGCATGGCCCCGGCTCCGGTAGTCTTCGCACCCTCCTTTAGTGCCTGCCGGATCTGGCCGGCACTGAGGTCCGGGAAGGCGGCGCGCAGCAGGGCCGCCGTGCCGCTCACCTGTGGGGCGGCCTCGCTCGTCCCGGCCCGCAGCGTGTAGCTGCCGTTGGCGACCGGCGCGAGCGTGAGAATGTCGTAGGGGCTGCTCACGTAGCAGTTCGAGGTGCCGGTGCCCGCCTGCCCGCCCGGAGCCACCAGGTCCAGGCCCTTCTGCCCCGGCAGGGGGCGCGCGCTGAAGCAGGACAGCACGTTGTCGTCCCTGGACACGGCCCCCACCGCCAGCACGTTCGGGTCGCTGGCGGGATAGTACAGACCGGCGTTCGGCGTGTTGCCCGCCGCCGCCACCAGCACGATGTCGGCATTGGCCGCGTCGCGGATGGCGCTGGCGAGGGCGGGGTCTGCCTGTGCCGGCCGCCCGTTCTGGCCCGCGAAGCCCAGGCTCATGTTGACGACCCTGGCCTTCTCGCTGACGGCATAGCGCAGGCCCGCCACCAGGCTGGCGCTGGTGGCGCTGGAGCTGGAGCCGGCCACGCCGAACACCTTGACGGGAATCACGGTGCCGCGCCAGGTCAGGCTGGCGAGGCCGGTCCCATTGTTGGTGTTGGCCGCGATCAGGCCCGCCGAACTGGTGCCGTGCCCCACGTCCCCCGCCGTGACCTCGCTGGGATCATCGTCGGTGCCCTGGCAGGTTTCTCCCACCAGCCGGGAGCAGAAGTCGAAGCCGGGCCGCAGCCGGCCGGCCAGCTCGGGATGACTGCGGTCCACCCCGGTATCGAGGACCGCCGTCAGAGCGCCCGAAACGGACTTGCCGAGCGCCTCCAGCCGGTCCCAGCCCTCCGGCGCGCCAATGCGCAGCAGGTAATCCTGGTCGTAGGCCACGCCGCCGACCTTGACCCCGGGGCGGTTTCCCCCCGGAAAGCCCGGATCGTTGGGCGTGGAGAGCGCCTGATAGATGAAGTTGGGCTGAACCCGCACCCCGGCCTCTGCCAGCCGCCGGGCAAAGGCCTCGTCCTGCTCGCCTGCGGGTGTGGCGGCCAGCTGGAGGTCCGTTCCCGGCACGGCCTGAAGCTGCACGCCGGAGAGGACACTCAGCGCCTGCGACCCCAGACTGGCCCCAGGTCCGGCCTCCACCAGCACCTCCCCGCGCACATGCGGCTGTTGCCATAGGGCACCGAGGTCCGCGCTGTCCAGCGAAGGCAGCGCCTGCGCCTCCAGCCCCGGGCTATCTGCCGACGTTGCCGCGCCGCTGGGCAACAGGACGTTGCCGCTGATGGTGGAGGTAGACGGTCCGGGGGCCGAGGGTGAACCGCAGCCCACCAGCAGCGCGCCCAGCACAAGCAGCCCGACATGTTTTTTCATGTCCCCAGTCTGCGAGGTGCCGCGCCCCGGAGGGTCACCCCCACGTGAAGCGTTCGGTCATGCTGGCGTCAGACGGGGATCAGGCCATCAGGGAGGCGTCAGGGAAAGGCAGCTTCCGGGCGAATTCACCGGTCTCCGCTTTGTAGGACCTTTTCCGGACCGGGAAGGTGTGGTGCTGTGGTGTCCTATGCGTTGCCTGTCCCCCCTGAATCACGGCGCGGAAGGACCAAAAGGAAGGCGGCCGACCTGCGGTTGGGCCGCCTTCCTTGAACCTGTTCTGTGCTTCAGCGCTGGCCGAAATCCACAGCACCGCCAGGAATGACGGGCAGCGGTGGGCGCGAGGGCAGCTGGATGGGCTGGACTGGAGGGACCGGCTTATCTTTGGGCCGGGGGAGGTGAGGCCGCGTCATATCTGCCCGAAGTCCTTCGCTCCACCCTGAGGCTGCATCTGGCTGTCGGGCTGAGTCACCACACGTTGCCCGAAGTCCTTCGCCCCGCCGGCTTGCGCCACCGTAAGGGTGCCCGTGAGCATGACCATCAGCATGAGGCCGACTTTGCGTCCTGTTTTGCTTTTCATGCCGTTAACATTAGGTGGGCAGACGTAAAGCAACCGGGAGGCACGTTGTGGACGATCTAGAGGGCCAATTCGAGGCGGGGCAGTTCACGGCGTTGGTCACGCTGTTGGAAGGAAAAGCCAGGACAGCGCGCGAACACACGCTGCTGGGGCTGTCCCTCCTGTACACCGGGCGGCTGGAAGAAGCCGAACTCTCGCTGACCAGAGCCAGTCTGCTGGGCGACGCAGAGGGTCAGGTGGAGCTTGGCAACGCGCTCCGGCTCCTGGGGCGCTTCGAGGAAGCCATCACGCATCTGCAGGCTCTTGCGCCCGATCTGACTGGTGAGTTACAACTGCGCTGCCTGCGCTGGTGGGGTGTCGCAGAATTTCAGGCCGGGCAGACGCAGGAGGGCCTCAAGCGGGTGGAACGCGCCTGGCACGGCTACATTGCCCTGGGCAATGAGGAATGGACGGGCCGCGTCACCGTCTCCCTGGCGCAGATGTACATCTGGCTGGGGAACCACCGGCGTGCCCGGCTGCTGCTCTCCGAGGCGGTCGAGATCCTGCCTTCCCTGCCTGATCCCGCCCCACGTCTTGGCGCCCTCAAGGCCCTGCTGGAACTCCAGATCGCGCACGGTGAATTCGGGAAGGCCCGCGAGATATTGGCAGACGCCAAATCAACACTTGCTCAGGCAGATTCCCTGCGGTTACGGGCACTGCTGATGACCAGTGAAGCCGAACTGCTGCGCCTCAGCGGGGACTACGCCGGCTACCTGTCTCTTCTCGAAGATTTGCGCCTGCACGCCGAGGGGTTGCAGGACCATAACCTGCGGGTCTGGTCCATCTCGCGCCTCGCGGAACACCAGAGCCTGATTGGCCAGCACAGTCAGGCCCTCTATACCCTGCTGGGCTTCGAGCGTGTCCCCGCCGAATGGCCCGCCGAACTGTGGGCCACCAGCGGCGTGCTGGCCCGGCGCCGGGGTGACCTGCTGGGCGCAGCCGTGGATCTGGGAAAGGCCGCCCAGATGTTCCGGGACGCGGGCAATGTCCCGGAACTGGTGCGGGCGCAGCTCCACCTGGCTGCAGCGGCGCTTCCGCTCAGAGAGGAGGCCACCGTGATTTCGGCGCTCAAGGAAGCCCTGACGCACATGTTGCGGCTGCGCCAACTGACGGAGTTCCGCCCGGACCTGGAGGAACTGAACGAACTGCTACACTACGCGGTGCTGGAGCCGGAGACCGCTCCGTACATGGAACCGCTGCTGGACAATCTCGCCCATCTGGCCGGGGCGCCCCGGCTTCCCGAGGATGGGGCGATCTCCGTACAGGTCACGACCCTGGGGTGGGCGGCGGTTCGCCAGGACGGTCAGGAGGTGAAGTTCACCTACGCGGGCACCCTGCCCATCCTGGTCTACATCGCCCTCAAGCCGGGAAGGACGCGGGCAGAAATGCAGCTCGAACTGTTTCCCGAAAAGGACGCCAAAAGCGGGGCGGCGTACATGCGCCAGTGTCTCAAGGAACTGCGCGACCGGCTGGGACCTGAGATCGTCCGCTTCGAGGGGCCGCACCAGGCTCCCTGGTACGCCCTGGGGCGGGAGGTACACGTAGATCTGGACCTTCAGCATTTCCGCGAAGCCCTGGAGCGGGGCGAGGTGGCCCGCGCGCTCGCCCTTTACCGTGGCCCCTTCCTGCCCGAGCTGGAAGACAGCGAGTGGGCGCAGCAGCTGCGTGACGAAACCTTGCTGTCCCTGACGCTCGAACTCCGCAAGCAGATGGCGCAGTATCAGGCCGGGGGAGACTTCCGGCGGGTGGTGTTGATCGCCAACCAGTATTTGCGGGTCGACCCCCATGACCCTGAGGTGCTGGAAGCGCGGCTCAAAGCGGCGGAGGTCTTTGCGCCCCCGCACGAGCTGGCAAAATACACCGCCGCCTTGAGCCGCATGTTCAACTGAGCCGTACCCCGGGTCATGGCCAGAAGCTCTGCGACCGGCGCAGGCGTGGAACAGCGCCTAGCTCCAGCAGTTGAGCGGCTATCCACGCCGAGAGCTGTCCGTACACTTTTGGTACTAACGTCAATTAGTGTGAAAAAGGACCAGGGAGCAGGTTGCTTCTCCATCAGGGGTTCCCCCCCTGGAGCTGCCTCCCGCTCCGTCTACTATTGGAAGACAGCGTGAGTCGAAGCTCTGGCTCCTCAGGGGACAACCCGAATGGCCGGAAGCGGCAAGCAAAGCCCATCCCGCAACTTGAAGGCCCGGCTGATGAAGATGGCCGGAGACGGGCAGTATCATCGGTCCAGGCACCACCGCTTGCGGTGGGGGCCACCGACAGGAGTGATGAACAGGGTGGCGCGGGTTCGGAGGGACTGTGGAGAGGGCCGGGTGATCCGGGACGGCGTGAGCGGCGAGGTGTTCTTCGCTGGGGGCCATCTTTGCCCGTGCCCTCCGCCGTCCGGCCTGGGAAGCGGGAACACCTGATGCCCGTCCGGCGCTTGCAGGGAGACACCAGATGACGCTCGTCCGCTCGCAGGACACGCTGTCCCTGGTCAACCTCACCGACCAGGCCCTGCGCGTCCGGGCGGTGGAGGCCGCCGCCACCTATGACGTGGAGGCCCTGGTGCAGATCACGCTGGCGTATATGACCGGCGCCAGCCGCAAGGGGGCGAGGACGAGCCGGAAAACGCTGGAGGCTTACGCCCTCGCCGTCCGTGATTTCGTCCCCTGGGCGCATCGGCATGGGGTCCAACTTCTGCGCCCGGGTCGGCGCGATGGTGGGCGTTATGTGGCGCAGCTCCAGACCCGGCCTTCCCAGGGCCGGGGAAAGACCGGCACGCTGTCGGCCGCCACGGTCGCCCAGTACGTGGCGGGGACCCGCGCGCTCTACCGCGCCCTGCGCTGGGCAGGCGCCACAGAGGTCCAGCCGTTCGAGGATGCCCATGTCCCGCCCGACCCCACCCCCGGCATCGTCAAGAACCCGCCCTACATGGCGGAGATCGACGACGTGCTGGAACACTGCGAACCGAGACTCGCCGCGCTGCTGCTCCTGTGCGCCCACGCGGGTCTGCGGATCAGTGAGGCCCTCCAGGTCAAAGCCGTGGACCTTCAGGGCACGCGGGTGACGGTTCACGGGAAAGGCGGGAAGGTCCGGCGGGTGCCGCTGGGCAAACGCGTCCGGGCCGCCCTCGGCGGCCTCCCCCCCGTTCGCCCGGATGGGTCGCTGTTTGGCTGGACCTACGCGCAGGCCACCTACCGGATGCGGAAAGCCTTCCGGGCGGCGGGACACGGGGACACCTGGCGCGGCTTCCACGCGGCCAGAAAGCACTCCGGTACCCGGCTCTACCGCGCCACGAAGGACTTTACCCGGGTGGGCCTCTTCCTGGGGCACGCCAGCGTGGACACCACCCGCCGCTACGTCGCCGTGCAGGACGACGACGTCGCCGGGGAGGTCGAGGACTTCTGAGACGGACCAGCCGGCGCTGACCCCGTTCGCGCGTCATCCCTGGCCGTGGTTCCCACTGGCGGCCTCCTGTTCTTCCCGGTTCAGAGGGCCACGGATGGCCCAGGTCAGGAGCAGCGCGGCGAGGCTCCCCGCGACCGGCCCCAGCAGGTGCGGCCAGGCGTCCGCCAGCCGGCCCGACACCAGCGCCGGCCCGAAAACCTTGGCCGGATTCATCGCCACGCCCGAGACGCTGCTCGTCAGGAAGTGGTCGAGCGTGACGGCCGCCCCCACGGCCAGGCCCGCTGCCGGTTTCAGCTTCGCGTTCTGGTGGGCAGCTCCCAGGATCACCACCAGCAGCACGGCGGTGCAGGCGGCGTCCAGCAGGGTCGCTCCGGCAGCGGGCAGGCGCTCGGTCGGCTGCGGGATGTGCGCGAAGGACAGGATCAGCAGGCCCGCCACGACCGCCGCCGCGAACTGAGCGCCCCAGTACAGCAGCACCAGTCGCCAGGGGAACGCCCCGCGCAGCGCAAAGGCCAGCGTCACCACCGGGTTGATGTGGGCACCCGATACGTCGCCCAGCGCATAGATCATCGTCAGGACCACCAGGCCGGGTGTGAGGGCCGCCGCTGCGACCTCGGGCAGCAGGCCCAGGCGCGCCAGCACCAGCGCCCCGAGACCCGCGAAGGTCAGCAGAAACGTCCCGAACGCCTCCGCGATCAGCGCGCGCCCCACCTGCGGCCCCGACCATTCCTCCTGCGCTGCTTTTTGCGGGGCGGCTGGGGCGGGGGCCGCGCGGTCACCCGGCGCGCGGTGTGTGCTGTCCCTGTCGTCTCTGTTCTGGCCCGGAGTGGTCATCGGACCGCATGATGCCATTGCCCATGCCGCAGGCCCCGGCCCGCTTCATTCGGCGGGCAGGGTAAAGAAAAAGGTGCTGCCCTGGCCCGGCGTGCTCTCCAGCCACAGCTGGCCGCCGTGCCGCTCCACGATCTTCTTGCAGACGGCCAGACCGATGCCGGTGCCCTCGTAGGCTTCCCGGCCGTGCAGCCGCTGGAAGATCACGAAGATCCGCTCGAAGTATTCCGGCTCGATGCCGATGCCGTTGTCCGTCACGGCGAAGCGCTGCCACTCTCCGTCCCGCTCCGCCGTCACCTGGACGCGCGGGGGCACCCCCTCCCGGCGGTATTTCAGCGCGTTCGAGATCAGGTTCTGGAGCAGCTGATCGAGTTGCTGGGGGTCGGCCAGGACGCTGGGCAGCGCCGTGCGGGTGACGACGGCCCCCAGCGCTTCGATGTCCGGCTGCAAGCGGCGCACCACGTGATCGAAGACGGCGCCGCTGTCGGTGGGCCGCAGGTCGCGTTGCTGGGTATGCACCCGGGAAAAGGCCAGCAGGTCGTCCACCAGCCGCTTCATATGCTCGCCGCTGTCCACGATCTGCCGCAGATACAGCCGCCCGCGCTCGTCGAGCTGCCCGCCGTACTTGCGCTCGATCATGCCCGCGAAGCTGGTCACGGCCCGGATGGGGGCCTGGAGGTCATGCGAGGCGATGTAGGCGAACTGCTCCAGCTCGGCGTTGCTGCGCGCGAGTTCCTCGGTGCGCCGGGCCAGGTCCGCGACGCCCTCGGCACGCTCCAGCGCCAGGCCCAGGCTACGGACGGTGGTTTCCAGCACCGCCCGGTCCTCCGCACTCCAGCGCCGCTGGTGAAACAGCGGCACGTTGAAGATGCCCAGCACCTCTCCGCGCACCAGAACGGGCAGCGTGGCGACCGCGTTCACGTGGCTCACCACCTCGGGGGCGGTGTCGGCGCCCTGGGCGTACACGTCCTGAAAGTAGGGCGCGCGGGTCCGGTAGGGAATGTCCAGCGTGGGCGTCTGTCCGGCGGGCAGGCCCGCGTCGATGGTGGCCTGAAGGGCCGCGCTGCCCACGTCGCGCGCCTGGGCCGTGGCGTACCAGCGCTCTCCCCGCAGCTCCCAGAAGGCGCCGTAGCCCTCCGGAAGCAGGGTCATCACCCGGTCCAGGGCGCGCCCGATCAGCTTGTTCGGCTCGCTCTGAAGGGTGAGGTCGCCCAGCAGGTCCGAAAAGCTCTCCAGCGCCCGGCTCCGCGCCTCGAGTTCGGCGTTCTGCGCTTGCAGTTTCCGCGCGGCCTCGGCCCGTTCCAGGGCCAGACCCAGACTGTGCACCACCGTTTCCAGCACCGCCCGCTCCGCCGCGCCCCAGGGCTGGCGCTGCCTCAGCGCCACGCCGAACACCCCGTGAGGCTGCCCGTTCACCAGAACCGGCAGCGCCGCCAGCCCCCCGCGCCGTTCCCGGTACGCCTCCAGCCCGTCGGCGTGCTGGTCGTACTCGTCCAGGTAGTACGCCTGGCGGGTCGTCCAGGGGGTCAGGAGGCTGTGGGTGCTGTCCAGCGGCAGGCCGCCTTCCACCAGGGTCTGGAAGTCCGCGTCCTGCCGGTCCCCGACCTGGCTGCGCAGCCGCCAGCGCCCGCCGTCCGGCTCGTAGTAGGCCGCGTAGCCCTCGGGGAGCAGGGGCAGCACGACTTCCTGCGCGAGCCGGACGAGCAGGGTCGGGTCGCTGTGCAGGCTGAGGTCACGCGTCAGGGCCGCGAAGCCCTCCAGCGCCCGGGTCCGCGCCGCGAGTTCCGCGTTCTGCTCCTTGAGCCGCCGCGCCGCCTCGGTGCGTTCCAGCGCCAGGCCCAGGCTGCGGCCCACCGCGCGCACCACCGCTTTTTCGCGCTCGGTCCAGGCCCGGGCGTCACGGGTGCCCACCGCGAAGATGCGGCGCACCTCTCCCCCCACAAAGATGGGAATAAAGGCCGCCGCGCCGTAGACGGCCGCGCTGGGCAGATGGTTGGCCTCGGCATCCCAGCCGTCCACGAACACCGCGGCCCTGGACTGCACCGCCTCCGCATAGTTCGGCGCGTCCTGCGGGACGCCCACCTGCATCTGCGCGGCCACATCCGGCAGAACGTCCTCGGACCAGACCCGGGCCTTCCAGCGGCCCTCCTCCAGTTCGTAGGAGGCCGCGCTCACGTGGTCGAGGTTGGCGCGCACCACCTGCGTCGCCTGCCGCGCCAGGGCCAGGACGTCGGTTTCGCTGCCGATCGCCTCGGTAAAGGCCACAAAGGCGTCCAGGGCGGCGGTGCGTTCCTCCAGTTTGGCGGTGCGGGCCTCCACCTGCCGTGCCAGCTCGGCCCCGTGTTCGCGCAGCACGCGCTCGGCGGCGCGGAAGGGGCGCAGGTCCTGCAAGTAGCCCACCACGTACTGCTGCCCATGCTCCTCGTAGCGCAGCAGGAGCACGGTCAGCGGCACCCGCTCCCCGGTCCGGGTCAGCATCTCCTTCTCGTAGCGGTCCGACGCGCCGTGCTCGAAGGCCTGCGCGAAGGCACGCTCGTCGGCCTCGCGGTACTCGGGGGGGGTCAGGGCCGCCCAGTCGATCAGGCCCGCCTCGAACTCGGCGCGGGTATAGCCCAGCAGCTTCAGGTACGTGCCGTTTACCAGGAACAGGGTGCCCGTGAGGTCGCCCGCCGCGATGCTGACCGGGCTGGACTCGACCAGCCGCCGGAAGCGGGCCTCACTGACGCGCAGGTTCTCCTCGGTGTGGCGGCGCTGCCGGAGTTCCGCCGAGAGCGTGCCGAGCAGCTGCGCCCGCCCCAGCGCCACGGCGCACTGCGCGGTCAGAATCCGCAGGAAGCGCCGCTCGTCCACCGTGAACTCGTGCGGTTCGCGGAAGTCCAGCACGAGCACCCCCAGCGGTGCCCCGTCCAGGAACATGGGCAGCACCGCACTGGCAACGGGCGGGGTGCCGCCGCTCCTGCTGCTCAGCTCCGGGTATGCCTGCGTCATAGCCCCGGCATGCTCAAAAAACAGCGCCTCGTGCCGGGCCAGGGCGTCCCCGGCGGGAAACCGGCGGTCCAGCGGGCCAGCCTGCCAGAAGGGCGGCGCGCCGTCCGGGTGGCCCTGGGTGGCGGCGAGGCTCAGCGTCTCGCCCGTCCCGCCGACCAGCAGCACCGCGCCCGCCAGAGCACCGAGGGCCTCCAGGGCAGGCCGCAAAACGATCCCGAAGACATCGGCCTGGGTCCGTGCGGCGGCGAGGGCTTCGGTTACGTCTTGAAGGTGGTCACCCAGGGAAGGGAACGGCGGGAGAACCGGGGACATGACCTGGAGCATAGCGTGGGGACGGCCGGACTGGCGAAAGCACCTCCAACGGCTCCCCCCCACTCTGCCGCGCAGCCGTCATGAACGGACGCGCCCGACGCCAGTCGCGCTGCACTAGTGGATGACCACAGGTGAGGGCAGGTCTAAAATGGGTGTATGGGACGGCGGAAGCAGTTTGTGGTG
>NZ_JHAC01000044.1 GCF_000599865.1 Deinococcus phoenicis
CACGCTGGCCGACCTCACCCGCGAAGCGCGGCGCGTCAACGACCATGCCCGCCTGCATGGCCCCGCCGTCGCTGTGGTCACGCCCTACCAACTCCTGCGGGCCGCTTACCGGCTCCCCGGCTATGAAACGATCATCGCCAGCGTCGCGGGCAGTGCGCTGATTCTGGACGAGATTCACGCCTACGAGCCGCGCCGTCTGGGGATGTTCGTGGCGCTGCTGGGAGACCTCGTGAATCGCTGGGGCGTGCGGGCCTGCGTGATTACGGCGACCATGCCTGGGTGGTTGCGTGGAAAACTGGAAGGCTTGCTGAACGTGGAAACCCTCAGCGCCCCGCGTGAAATCGCGCTGCAAAACTGCCGTCACCGCCTGGAACTGCGGGAGAGTAGCCTGGAAGACCCCGCCGTGCTGGACGACATCGCTGCCCATGTGAAGGCGGGTGGGAGCGTGCTGGTGGCTGTGAATACGGTGCGGAAGGCGCAGTGGGTGATGGGCGAATTGCAAGGCCGTCTGGGGCCGGAGCAGGTGCGCCTTCTCCACAGCCGCCTGAACGGGCGAGGTCGCCGCAGGGTGGAAGATGAGGTTTTGAAGGCCCTCAAAGCGGGCACGGACGGCCAACCTCTCGCCGTCGTCGCCACGCAGGTCATCGAAGTCTCGCTGGATTTGGATTTTGACGGCATCGTGACCGAACCCGCCCCGCTGGAAGCCCTCATTCAGCGGTTCGGGCGGGTGAACCGCCGGGGGGAGAAGGGCGAAAAAATGTGCTTGGAAGGCCACGGAGTGTGCGTCGTCCCCGTCACCGTCCTGACCCAGCCCGCCAGCGGACAGCACGTTTACGAGGACACGCTGGTTGAGCGCACGCTGGAAATCCTGCATGAGTGCGCGGCGGCGGGCGGCCTGCTCCACGACGACCTGCTGAGCGGCTGGCTGGAGCGCATCTACGCGGGCGAATATCTGGCCGAGTTGCAGCGGCAGTATGACCAGGGCGACCGCGAGGTGTCCCTCTTCATGCGCGACCTTAAGCCGTTTTGCAGTGACGCTGACCTGCGCCAGAGCTTTGAAGACTTGTTCGACGGTGTAGAAGTCCTGCCGAAGCAATTTTACGATCAGTACGTGGCTGAGAAGGACGTTTCTCCCATTCAGGCCCGCTCCCTGCTGGTGTCCATGAGCGCACAGCAAAAGGGCCGTTTCAGGCAGC
The DNA here is from genome assembly GCF_000599865.1 of Deinococcus phoenicis. Lineage (GTDB taxonomy): Bacteria > Deinococcota > Deinococci > Deinococcales > Deinococcaceae > Deinococcus > Deinococcus phoenicis. The sequence continues at coordinate 1,197 of NZ_JHAC01000044.1, forward strand.
ATATCCGCTGGGACGACGAGCTGAAGCTGTGGGTGGCGGATTTGCCTTACGACGACACTCTGGGCCTGCTTCTGCAAAAGCCGCAGGAAAAGCCGAGGAACAGTGACGAGTGGGGAGAATTCTGAACGTCATCCAGTGACGCCTCCTCATGACACATTGCCCGCATGAGTGAAGCTCTGCGCCTCCCGCTGCCCGATGAGCCGTACATCAACTGGGCGTACAGCGACGCGAGTATGCAACCCTACGCCCGGCATGCGGTTCTCGCGGCGGTGCTCCACGAGAAGAGCGTCGTGCAGGAAGCTCCGGTCACTTCGATTGCCGAGGCGGAGCTGCTGGCCGCCGAACTCGCCGTGCTGCACGCTCTCGCCCACCTGCCGCTGCGGCTCCACGTGGACAATCCTTTCGTGATTCATGCCCTCACGGGAAGACATGGGCAGGGAGCCGCTTTCATGGGCCTGGGCGAGCGCATTCTGGCCCTGGCAGGGGCGCGAGGGATTGATCTGGAGGTGGTCAGGGTCGCCTCGGCGGACAACCGCGCCCACTGGCCCGCCCTGTCCCGCTACCGCAGTCTGGAAGACCGCCCCCGCAGGGTGTACGAACTCCAGGTCAAGGGGCCACTGGTGCGGGTGCGTGGAAACGGGGTGGATTTTCGCCGCGTCTATGAGGCTCCGGCGGGGTTTTACGCCGTGTGCGACCTCGCCGAGCAGCTTCCGGCAGGTGTCATTGCGGTGGTCAAGGGCCTGATGCCGATGGCCTGGGGCTACTGGCGTAACCCGGGTATGGGGGGAGCGCAGGTCAAGAAGCGGGCCAAACAAGCCCTGAAGGTGCTGGCAGAGAAGAACAGCGACATCCAGCTCTGGAAGGGGGACAGGACCAAGCTTCTCAACGTCACCCAATGACGCCCCCCTGTGCCACGCTCCCGGCATGAACCTCGTCATCTCGGAGCGTGGCACCTTCCTGGCCCTGCGGAGTGAAAGGCTACAACTGCGGCACCCGCAGCAGGAGACGCAGGAAGTGGCCCTGCGCGACCTCGAAACGGTCACGGTGACGACCACCGCCTGCACCCTCAGCGCTGAGGCTATCCGTGCCTGCGCGAAGTTCGGGGTGCAGATCGATCTGGTAGATGGTCTGGGCGCACCCTACGCCAAGTTCAGCAGTCCGTACCTCGTGGGTACCGTCAGTACCCGCCGCGCGCAGATGCAGGCTTACCTGACCCCGGCAGGCGTGGAGGTCGCCCGGCACGCCATCCGCGCCCGGCTGAGGAATCAAGCCAGCCTGCTCAAATACTTCGGCAAGTACCGCAAGGAGGCCGACCCCACCGCGTATGCGGCGATCCAGCGTGCCCTCCCCGGCCTGACCGCGCTGGAGGCCGAGCTGGACGCGCAGCAGGGTGCATGTATCGACGACCTGCGTGACGTGCTGCTGGGCATCGAGGGGCGCGGGGGCGTGGTGTACTGGGGGGCGGTAGCGGCGCTGCTGCCCGCCGACCTCGCCTTTCCGGGCCGCCTGGGACGCGGCGCGTCCGACCCCGCCAACATGACGCTGAATTACGGGTACGGCATCCTCTACGCGCGGGTGGCGGGGGTGCTGGCGACGGCGGGCCTGGAACCCTTCGCGGGCTTCCTGCACACCGACCGGCCCGGCAAACCCAGCCTGGTGCTGGATTTCGTGGAAGGCTTCCGCGCCGCCTGCGTGGACCGTCCCGTCCTCGCCCTGCTGGGGCGCGGCTGGCGGCCCGAGACGGACGAGCACGGCAAGCTGACGCCAGAGACGCGCCAGCGAATTGCCACCGCTGTCAACGACCGGCTGGACACGCGCGACGTGGTGGGCGGCAAACGCTTCCGCCTCCAGAACATCATGGTGATGCAGGCCCGCCGCCTCGCTGGCTTCCTGCGCGGGGAGGGCGACTATCCCGTCTACGTCGCCAGTTGGTGAGCCGTGCCGAAGCTGCTGCAAGACCCCCGCAAGGCCGGACAGCCCACCCTGGTGCTGTACGACGTGCAGGACGACAGGCGCCGCACGAAAGTGATGAACGCCTGCAAGGATTACGGCCTCGCCCGCTGGCAGTACAGCGCCTATCACGGGCGGCTGACGGGAGCGGCTCGCCGCGAACTGGAAACGCGGCTGGAAAAGGCAATGGGGGACAGCCCCGGATTGATCGCCGTCCTCCAGCTTGAACAGTGGCAGATCGATGACGCCACCATTCTCCACCAGGAGGCGGAAGATGACTGAACCGCTCCTCATCACGCCCACCGAACTGCGGCAGCACCACTACTGCCCCCGCGTGGTCTTCTTCGAACGCTGCACACCCGTGCGGCGGCGCGAGACCGTGCTGATGACCCACGGGCGCGAGAAGCACCAGACCGAACTGCTGCGGGAGCGGCGACGCACCCTTTCCCGCTACGAACTGACTGAAGGTGAGCGCCGCTACGACCTGCGCCTCACCAGTCCCGCACTTGGCCTGACCGGCGAGCTGGACCTCCTCATCGTGGACGGCACGCGGGCCTTTCCGGTCGAGTTCAAGCACACCTCGCGCCCACCCGACCCCGGCCACAAGCTGCAACTGTGCGCCTACGCCCTGCTGGTCGAGGCCGAACTGGACCTCACCTGCCCGCACGGATACTGGCATAGCAGCCGCACGCGCCAGACGCACACCATCCCTTTCGACACCCGGCTGCGAAACCGCACGCGGGCGGCCATCGAGACGGTGCGCGGCTTCATCCTGGCCGAACGCTGCCCGCCGCCCACGTCCCAGCCGGTCAAATGTCTGGAATGCGAGCTGCGGAACTTCTGCGGCGATACCCTGTGACGCCGCAAGAGCCTGGGCTGCTCCGAATGGCCGCCAATTTGCGAGACGTACAGGACAGAGTTTCCGGGGTTTTCCGACTGGCGGTGGCTGTGGGTCCACCGCGTGGGGGAGGAAGAGGCGTTGAGTGCGGTCCGCAATTCGGGGTGCTGCCGCCGAGACCAGCAATTTGCGGAGCCACCCGATGAGCTATGCTCGATGCCGCAGCTATCGCGCTGCGTGTTCCATGACAGCCGAGATAGCGAATGGCCGAGCACGTGGAATAAGCCCTTCAACGACTTCCCCGAGCGATAGGGGACTGAAACGCATTGATTGCAGGCTTGCGAGGTGTACCGGGGGTCTTCAACGACTTCCCCGAGCGATAGGGGACTGAAACGGCTGGAACAGGACCCCGGCGTCCGGAATCAGCTCCTTCAACGACTTCCCCGAGCGATAGGGGACTGAAACAGGGCGCTGGGGGACGGGACCTATGAACTGGTCCTGCTTCAACGACTTCCCCGAGCGATAGGGGACTGAAACTTGTGCTTTCGCCGGTCCACCAGATAGGCCACGCCGCCTTCAACGACTTCCCCGAGCGATAGGGGACTGAAACACGAACACCGCCGCCGCGTGGGGCGCAAGCCAGGTGCCTTCAACGACTTCCCCGAGCGATAGGGGACTGAAACCCCGCCACATGGCGAAGTCCCCCAGCGTGGGCCGCTCCTTCAACGACTTCCCCGAGCGATAGGGGACTGAAACCAGCTTCCGGGCTGAAAGAACTTCATGAAGCGCCTCTTCAACGACTTCCCCGAGCGATAGGGGACTGAAACTCTTTGAGAAGCTGGTCAGCAGCCGGGCGCTGAAGTCTTCAACGACTTCCCCGAGCGATAGGGGACTGAAACGCCAGCTCTACGGCGGGACCGCGCAGATCACGACTTCTTCAACGACTTCCCCGAGCGATAGGGGACTGAAACGCTCGGGGCCAGCAGCGCGGTCCTGGCGACCGAGGCGCAGCTTCAACGACTTCCCCGAGCGATAGGGGACTGAAACGCCACGACTTCCGCGAGGTTCCCGGCGTCGAGGTGGCCTTCAACGACTTCCCCGAGCGATAGGGGACTGAAACATCATTCAGTACCTCCAAAGCGAGGGGCTGGCCGTCTTCAACGACTTCCCCGAGCGATAGGGGACTGAAACACGAACCGAGCACGCACCTTCCACTCTGCGTTAAGCTTCAACGACTTCCCCGAGCGATAGGGGACTGAAACTGCTCAGGGTCATAGCCTTGATGCAGGTAATCACCATCTTCAACGACTTCCCCGAGCGATAGGGGACTGAAACTGCCAGCGCGCGACGTGAGGCGGGGGAGTGCCCGCCTTCAACGACTTCCCCGAGCGATAGGGGACTGAAACACCCTGCGCGGTGCGGCGGACACGGCCGGGATCAACTTCAACGACTTCCCCGAGCGATAGGGGACTGAAACAGCAGTTCACGGAGGCCCTGCACGGGCAGGCGGGCAACTTCAACGACTTCCCCGAGCGATAGGGGACTGAAACAGCAGAAGAAGAAGGGCCTTCTCTCCCGCTGGGGCATCCTTCAACGACTTCCCCGAGCGATAGGGGACTGAAACTCCGCCTGGTGCTGGCCTGCCGTGACCGTTACGAGCTTCAACGACTTCCCCGAGCGATAGGGGACTGAAACTGGGGTAAGGGGCTGTCCGCAGACGTGCAGCGGGTGCTTCAACGACTTCCCCGAGCGATAGGGGACTGAAACGCTTGCACCGCTTCTCCGCCTGCCGACCGTCCACCCTTCAACGACTTCCCCGAGCGATAGGGGACTGAAACGCGCGAATCCTCTCGACCTGCGGAGGAATGGACCATCTTCAACGACTTCCCCGAGCGATAGGGGACTGAAACGCAAAAGAAAACCTGCACGCGGCAAACGTGCAGGGCCTTCAACGACTTCCCCGAGCGATAGGGGACTGAAACGTGGTTCCGATACTCGTGTTATCCAGATCGGCGGGCTTCAACGACTTCCCCGAGCGATAGGGGACTGAAACGCCACCACACATCACGCCAGCCGTGATAATTGACCTCTTCAACGACTTCCCCGAGCGATAGGGGACTGAAACGCTACCGCGTACTGCTGATGGACGACCGCGTGACCGACTTCAACGACTTCCCCGAGCGATAGGGGACTGAAACAGCCGCAACTTCTACGTCAAAGGTGCGCTTGCCAACTTCAACGACTTCCCCGAGCGATAGGGGACTGAAACCCCTTGCGCTGCTGCCCCCGCTCGGCGGGGTAGCCCTTCAACGACTTCCCCGAGCGATAGGGGACTGAAACGTCACCACCCAGGGACCACAGGGCGAGGGCCGCGCTTCAACGACTTCCCCGAGCGATAGGGGACTGAAACGCTACTGCGCGGGGAGCCTGCTGTACGGGCAGGCCTTCAACGACTTCCCCGAGCGATAGGGGACTGAAACCGAAAACGTCACCGTCGAATCCCGCACGTTGCAGCTTCAACGACTTCCCCGAGCGATAGGGGACTGAAACTCCGGTTTTTTGGCGTGTGAGCCGCGCAAATTGCGACTTCAACGACTTCCCCGAGCGATAGGGGACTGAAACGCAATGGCCGTCGGGTCGAGGATCGTCGCCGGGTCCCTTCAACGACTTCCCCGAGCGATAGGGGACTGAAACTGGAACTGGCCGGGGCCGCGCTGAGACAGCAGCAGCTTCAACGACTTCCCCGAGCGATAGGGGACTGAAACCGTGCTGGCCGCGCTGGTGGACTCGCCCGCCGTTGACTTCAACGACTTCCCCGAGCGATAGGGGACTGAAACGTGTTGTACATGCGCTCTTGCGCTTCGAGGTTGAGCTTCAACGACTTCCCCGAGCGATAGGGGACTGAAACAGGATAGTCAGGACTGCCGTCTTAATGTCGCCCGACTTCAACGACTTCCCCGAGCGATAGGGGACTGAAACAACGTGAGCGCGGTAGATCTGGCTCTGGCCTACCGCCTTCAACGACTTCCCCGAGCGATAGGGGACTGAAACCAGAAGTCCCCCGTCCCTGCCCCGCCGCCGCTGCGCCCTTCAACGACTTCCCCGAGCGATAGGGGACTGAAACCCCAACTATCGGCAGGACCTCCCCGCGCTCCGCCTGCTTCAACGACTTCCCCGAGCTATAGGGGACTGAAACGCCCGCAGCCGCAGAGCGGGCCTCACGCGGCCACCTCTTCAACGACTTCCCCGAGCGATAGGGGACTGAAACTGCACTCCCAGCGGTCTCGCCGGTTCCGTCTCCAGCAGCTTCAACGACTTCCCCGAGCGATAGGGGACTGAAACTTCTTGCAGACTTCTCTGTACCCTCATCTTAGCCTCCTTCAACGACTTCCCCGAGCGATAGGGGACTGAAACTCAGCGTGACCGCGCAGATCAGAGCCGCGCCGAGGGCTTCAACGACTTCCCCGAGCGATAGGGGACTGAAACTGGTCTTCAAGCTGAACAAGTTCAAAGGCCAATCTTCAACGACTTCCCCGAGCGATAGGGGACTGAAACGCGCGGCCCTGGTGGAGACGCTGGGCAGCGAGGCGCCTTCAACGACTTCCCCGAGCGATAGGGGACTGAAACACCAGCGGGTGATAGGCCCGCACGAACACCAGCGCGCCTTCAACGACTTCCCCGAGCGATAGGGGACTGAAACGTGTAAACGGCAATGGCCGCCCGCCCCGCCGCGTCCTTCAACGACTTCCCCGAGCGATAGGGGACTGAAACGCGCTGGCGCTCTGGCTGGTCGGCGCGGTCGAGCCACTTCAACGACTTCCCCGAGCGATAGGGGACTGAAACCCTCAAAGTCGGGAGTGCCGTCGGCACGGTAGTAACTTCAACGACTTCCCCGAGCGATAGGGGACTGAAACCGCGCTGCTGCTCGGGCTGGTCGGGGCGGTCGAGCCAGCTTCAACGACTTCCCCGAGCGATAGGGGACTGAAACTGCAAAGCAAGATCGACACCATCACTGGGAAGGGCCTTCAACGACTTCCCCGAGCGATAGGGGACTGAAACACGCCTTGAAGCTGTCAAGGGCGTTGCCTTCGGTGAACTTCAACGACTTCCCCGAGCGATAGGGGACTGAAACTGGCTGCCCAGCGTGCGGCAGTCCAGGGACAGCGCGCTTCAACGACTTCCCCGAGCGATAGGGGACTGAAACTTGAGATCGACACGACGCCGGGGGTGTGGAGTGTGACTTCAACGACTTCCCCGAGCGATAGGGGACTGAAACTCGATCTCCTGGGGGGTCGCGGCGCGCGGGTGCGGGCTTCAACGACTTCCCCGAGCGATAGGGGACTGAAACAGGTGTTCGGCGATCTCCAGGCGCACGTGTCTCCCCTTCAACGACTTCCCCGAGCGATAGGGGACTGAAACATTTTCCGCGCGTTGTACACGTCGAAATGAATTGCGACTTCAACGACTTCCCCGAGCGATAGGGGACTGAAACCTGGAGAATTTCACGCCACCCGATTTTGAGCCACCTTCAACGACTTCCCCGAGCGATAGGGGACTGAAACTGAGAGTGCCGCTTGTGCGTCGCGAGGGCTGGTGTCTTCAACGACTTCCCCGAGCGATAGGGGACTGAAACTACGGGCGTCCCGAAAGGACGGGGGTTAGCGACCGACTTCAACGACTTCCCCGAGCGATAGGGGACTGAAACCACACCGAGAGAACCGAGGTAAGCACGGTGGTCGACTTCAACGACTTCCCCGAGCGATAGGGGACTGAAACCGGCATCGGCCGAGACGGATGGGCTGCGGGCCGGGGCTTCAACGACTTCCCCGAGCGATAGGGGACTGAAACTTGCTGGCCGCCGCTTCTTCCTCTGTCTGGACACCCTTCAACGACTTCCCCGAGCGATAGGGGACTGAAACGGCTGGAGTGAGCCTCCGCCAGCAACCGCGACCCGCTTCAACGACTTCCCCGAGCGATAGGGGACTGAAACGTGCCTTCAAGCGCGCCTACAGCTCGCTGATCGACTTCAACGACTTCCCCGAGCGATAGGGGACTGAAACAGCGCTTGGCTGGGGGCACTGCTCTGAACCTACAGAAACTTCAACGACTTCCCCGAGCGATAGGGGACTGAAACGCCCTCACGCGCGTAGACCGCGCCCTTCCTGGCGGCCTTCAACGACTTCCCCGAGCGATAGGGGACTGAAACTCCGGGGCCGTGCGCGGGAGTGGGAGTGTGAAGATCTTCAACGACTTCCCCGAGCGATAGGGGACTGAAACCTTACTGTTGAACTCCCAGACATGGCGACCTTCTTCCTTCAACGACTTCCCCGAGCGATAGGGGACTGAAACCGGCGATGAAGTGAGCCTCCAGACCGCCATCCTGCTCTTCAACGACTTCCCCGAGCGATAGGGGACTGGAACATCCGAAGACGTTACACAGACTGTTGCAGGCGGGGCTTCAACGACTTCCCCGGGCGCTGAAGTTTCCGTCCGGTGCTCCCGCCCGGGTCTGCCACTCCCCAGGGTGGCGGCTCGGGCGGCGTTGATCGCCCGGACAGGAACGCCGATCGCGGCACACAGCGCAGTTTGAAGGGGAATCGTGTTTCAGTCCGGCATGGTCGCCGGATTCACCACCATCACGTGCCTGCCGTGAACCTGTCCGGTGCGAGCCACGCTCACGCTTGCGGGCCGGGGCCAGACCTCCGAGCAGGTCGAGCCGCCGGATCAGGGCGGTCCTCCCGGCCATAGCCACCCAGTGGCCATCTACCGCGAGCACAGTTTCAGCCCTGCAGGGCCTCGGCGAACCAGCGGGTCACCACGTCGGGCCGGGTGATCGCGCTGCCCACTACGACGAAACTGGCCCCCTGCGCCAGCGCCCGGGCCGCGTCGGCGGGCGTATTCAGCCGGCCCTCCGCCACGAAAGGAAGCCCCGTCTCACGGAGTTCGTCCAGCAGTGCCCAGTCCGGCTGACTGAGCTGGCGGCTGTAGGGTGTATACCCGCTCATGGTGGTGCTCACGATGTCGGCCCCCAGGGCCAGCGCGGCGCGGGCTTCCTCCAGGGTGCTGATGTCCGCCATCACCAGCGCACCCGCAGCGTGAACGGCAGCGAACATCTCCGCCAGCGGTTCCGGGCGGGGACGCAGCGTGGCGTCCAGCGCGACGATCTCTGCCCCCAGCTCTGCCAGCCGCACGGCCTCCGCAGCGGTCGGCGTGATGTAGATCTCGGTGTCCTCGCGGTCGGTCTTCGTCAGGCCGATGATCGGCAGGTCGGTCACGGCCCGCACCGCCTGCATGTCCCCGAAGCCCTGGAGACGCAGCCCCGCCGCCCCCCCGCGTTCCGCCGCCAGGGCCAGGCGGCTGATGATGTAGGGGTCGCGCAGGGGGCTGTCCGGATTCGCCTGGCAGGACACCACCAGACGCCCACGCAGCCGCTCCAGCACGGCATGCTCCGGCACGCGCCCCTCAGGCATGGGCGAGCAGGCCCTCGGCGGCCAGGATAGCCTCGACGCGGCGGGTCTCGTCGGCATTCAGGGGGGCGTTCGGGCGGTGCATGTGGTGCTGGGGGATCAGGCCCAGCAGCCGCAGCGCCGTCTTAAAGCCGCCCACACCCGAGGCGTTCGGGCTGGTGCGGGGCGTCCCCTGGAGGGCGATCGCGAACAGGCGGATCAGGCGTTCCTGGATGTGGCGCGCCTCCCGCCAGTCTTCCCGCCGCGCGGCGTCGTACAGGGCTACGTACCCCGCCGGGTCCACGTTCCCCAGACCCGGCACGCAGCCGTGCGCGCCGATCATCAGCGCCGTGTCCACCATCAGTTCCGAGCCGGTGAACAGGCGGAAGTCGGGGTCACCCTGGCACTCCAGCGCCAACAGGCGGAAGTTGGTGTCGTCGCCGCTGCTGTCCTTGAGGCCCTCGATCAGGCCCTGGGCGCGCAGCTGCCGCAGGGTGGCACGTTCCAGCTTCACGTGGACGCACACGGGAATGTCGTAGGCCATGATCGGCAGCGGCACGGCCTGCCGGACCGCCCGGAAGTGCTCGACGATCTCGGCCTGGCTGGTGCGGGTGTAGAAGGGCGCGGTGACCACCAGGCCGTCCACACCCGCCGCCTGCGCGTCCCGGGCGTGCGCGATCACGCGGTCGGTGGTGGGGTCGATCACGCCGGCCAGCAGCGGCACCCGCCCCGCCACCTCGTCCACCGCGATGCGCAGCACCTCGCGGCGCTGGGGGGCGTCCATGAAGACGACCTCGCTGCTGGAGCCGAGGAGAAAGAGGCCGTGGACGCCGCCGTCCAGCAGGTGCCGGAGGACGCGCCGCAGGGCGGGTTCGTCCACCTGGAAATCGGGCGTAAGGGGGGTGACGACGGGGGGAATGATGCCGTGGAGTTGCATGGAAAACCTCGGAGGAGCGTGGGGGGGAAGGGGGATCAGGCCTTGGCCTTGGGGTCGAGGGCGTCGCGCAGGCCGTCCCCGACGAAGTTGGTCGCCAGCACGGTCAGGACGATCAACGCGCCGGCGGGCATCCACTGCCAGGGGTAGGCTTCGAGCACGGTGAGTTCGCGGGCGGCGGTCAGGAGGTTGCCCCAGCTCGCCTGCGGCGGCTGCACGCCCAGGCCCAGGAAGCTCAGGCCCGCTTCCAGCAGGATGGCGCTCGCCACGCCCAGGCTGACGAACACCACCAGCACGTCCACCACGTTGGGCAGCGCATGTTTCAGGAGAATGCGGCGGTCGGGGGCACCCAGCGCCGTCGCCGCCGCGATGAATTCCAGTTCGCGGACCGAGAGCAGCTTGGCGCGCACCAGGCGGCAGGCCAGCGGCCAACCCAGCAGCCCGATGATCAGGATGGTCTTGTCGATGCCGGGGCCGACGATGGCGGCCAGCGTGAGCAGCACGATGATGCTGGGAAAGGTCATCACCACGTCCACGAAGCGCATGATCAGGTTGTCCACCCAGCCGCCGAAATACCCGGCGAGCGCGCCCAGCGTGGTGCCGACCACGACCGAGATCAGGGTGCTGAGCAGGCCCACCAGCAGCGACACCCGCCCCGCCGACAGGGTGCGCGCGAAGATGTCGCGCCCAGTCTGGTCGGTGCCCAGCCAGTGGATGGCACCTGGCGGCTGGTTGCGCGCCAGCAGGTCGATCTGTTCGGGGGTAAAGCGGGAAGCGGCGGGGCCGAACACGACCAGCAGCACGATCAGGCCCAGCAGGACCAGCCCGGCCACCGCGAGCCGGTGACGCAGGAAGCGGGTGGTGGCCATCCGGGCGGGGGTGCGGACGGCGGTAGGAGCAGGAGCGGCAGTGGTCATCGGGAGCCTCATAACCACTCCGATTGAAAGGTTGACTGGTCAACCTGAAAATCCGACCGGAGGGAGAAGGAGAAAGTACAGGTTTCGCAGAATGGAACAACAAGCGGCCCTTTCCCGATTGTTGTGGAATGAAGCCAAACCTGTATCACGTGTAACGAATGCGGGGGTCGATCAGGCCGTACATCAGGTCGGTGATCAGGTTCGCCAGCAGGATGGTCCCGGCCAGCACCAGCGTGGTGCCCATGATCATCGGGTAGTCGCGGGCGTCGATGGCGTCGAGGTACAGTTGCCCGGTCCCCGGCCAGGAAAAGATGGATTCCAGAAAGACCGCCCCGCCGATCAGGTTGGCGACGTTGGCCCCGATCACGGTCACGACCGGAATCAGTGCGTTGCGCAACACGTGCTTGCTCACCACCCGCGGGTACGCGACGCCCTTGGCGCTGGCGGTGCGGACGTAATCCTGGTGAATGACTTCCAGAATGCTCGACCGCGTGTAGCGCATCAAGACCGCGACGTAGGTCACGGACAGGATCAGGGCGGGCAGGGCGAGGTGCGACAGGATGTCCAGCACGCCGCCGTCGCCCGGCGTCTGGTAGCCCCCGGCGGGAAACCACTTCAGTTTCAGCGCGAAGACGTACAGGCCCAGCAGCCCGGCCAGGAAGGCGGGGGTGGAGATGCCCAGGAACGCGAACACGGTCAGCACGTTGTCGAGGGCCGTGTAGCGCCTCACGGCGGCCATCACGCCGAACAGGACGCCCAGCACCACGCCCAGGCCCATCCCCGCCCCCATCAGCAGCAGCGTGGGAGGGAGCCGCCGGGCGATCTCGGCGGCCACGGGTTCGCCGTTCTTGATGCGGTAGCCCAGGTCGCCCTGCACGGCGTGCTGAAGCCAGCGGGCATACTGCACGGCCTTGGGCTGGTCGAGGCCCAGCTCATGCCGGATGATGGCGCGCTGCTCGGCGGTCACGACCTGATCCGGCGGGATGTAGGCGTCCAGCGGATCGCCGGGCGTGAATTGCAGCAGCGTGAAGATGATGGCGGTAATGACCAGCAGCAGCGGGATACTGATCAGCAGACGCCGCAGTGCGTAGATTCCCATAGGTCACCTGTGGATGGGGCGGGAGCCGGGTTGCCCCGGGCCTCCCGCCCGGAGCGGCTTACCGGATGTCCCAGTCCTCGGCGTGGTCGTCGTAGCGGCCACCGCCGGGCGCGGGCGTCCACACGAAGTTCACCAGGTTCTTGCTGGCCCCGCCAAACCGCTTGGCGACCCACAGCGTGTCCCAGGGCAATTGGGCGTTGCTGGCCTTGCACAGGTCCTGGTAGATGGTGGCGCGCCTGGCCGGGCTGGTTTCCGCCTGGCCCGCCTCGAAGGCCTTGTCGATGGCCGGGATGTTCACGCGCATGCGGTTGGTGCCGTTGGGCGGCGTGAAGTCCGAGTGCAGGTTGGCATACATCACGTCGGGGTCGGGGCCGTTGGCGCTGCCCGCGTATACCAGGTCGAAGGTGGGCTTGGCCTTGTCGGTCGTCTGGCCGAAGGTGGGCGCGTCCACGAAACGGGGCGTGACCTTCATGCCGACCTGCGCCAGCATCTGCTGGATGGTCACCAGCACGTCCTTGCTGAGCTGGTCGCCGTAGTAGGTCAGCAGCTCGACATTCTCGTTCGGGTTCCACTTTGCGGCCTGGAGCAGTTGCCGCGCCTTGGCGGGGTCGTACCCATAGGCGTTCAGGCCCTTGGGAACATATTTGGCGTTCGTGACCACGCAGCCCGCGAGTTCCGCCCCGCCGCCGTAGAGCTGCTTGACGATGGTCGCGCGGTCGATGGCGTACATCACGGCCTGCCGGATGCGGGGATCCTTGAAGCGCGGGTCGGTGCCGTTGAAGCCGATGTAGTTCACCACCTGCGACGGCCCGGCGATGATGGTCGCGTTGTTGCCCACCGTCTTGGTGTCGTCCAGGCTGAGGTACGTGAAGTGGATGTCGCCGGACTTGAGGGCCAGCACGGCGGCGGCGGGTTCCTTGAAGTAGCGGTTGACCAGTCGGTCCACCTTCGGCCTGCCCCGGTAGTAGCCCGGGTTGGCCTTGAGTTCCACGTACTGGTCGGGCACGTACTTGCTCCACATGAAAGGGCCGGTGCCGACGGGGTTCGTGCGCCACCACGCCGAGTTCCGCAGTTCCTTGGCCGGAATCTTCGCCAGCTCATGCTGCGGCAGGATCATGAAGTTGGTCAGGCCGTCGAGCAGCGCCGCATTCGGCTTGCTGAGGGTCAGGATCACCGTGCGGTCGTTGGGCGTCTGGACGTTTTTGATGTTGGCGAACTTGGAGGCGAAGGGGCTGCCCGAGTCGGGATTCATCGCCAGATCGATGGAGAACTTCACGTCCCTGGACGTAAAGGGCTGGCCGTCGTGCCACTTCACGCCCGGGCGCAGCACGAAGGTGTACTTCTTGCCGCCGTCCGCGACCGTCCACGACGACGCCAGGTCCCCGCTGATCTTCTTGAAGTTCACGTCGTACAGGACCAGCGTGCCGAAGTACTTGTTCAGCCAGGTGAAGCCCGCCGAGTTGGTCAGAGGATTGAAGGCCTGCGGGGCGCCACCGGGGCCGACATCAAAAGCGCCGGTGATGACCTTGTCGGCGGCGGCCGTGCCGAGCGAGGCGCAGGCGAGGGTCAGGCCAAGCAGAGAACGTTTCAGCATAGAACTCTCCTTCAAGAAGTGGGGGTCTGGGCCGGGGGCGGGAGGATATCGGTGACGGTGGGCGGGGTTTCCAGTTCGGGTCCCAGCCGCTCGCGAATCTGCTGGAAGTGGGCGTGCATCGCCTCGGTGATGCGGTGAGGGTCCCCGGCCCGCAGGGCGTTCAGGATGGCGAGGTGGTCTTGCGCGGTCTGCTCCAGGTTCCAGTGGGTGACGTTCGCGCTGCCGTGCAGGCGGCGAAACACTTCCCAGAACAGTTCGACCAGCCGGTTCAGAAAGGGATTCTGGAGCGGCCCGTAGAGGGCCAGGTGAAACTCGCGGTCCTCGTCCTCGAAGGTCTCGCCGGCCTGGGCCTTCTGGAGCATCTGCCGGGCCAGCCGTTCGAGATGGTCGAGTTGCTCGGGGGTCGCCCGGTGGGCCACCATGCCGATCAGCCCTTCTTCGAGTGCGGTGCGCACCTGCAGGAGGTCCCGCAGGGACTTGCCACCCACGGCAAAGGAGTAGGGCAGGTTCTCGAAGATGCTGTCGAACGTAAAGGCCTTGACGTAGATGCCCTCGCCCTGCCGGGCTTCCAGAATCCCGACCGCCTCCAGGCTCTTGACGCCCTCGCGCAGGGAAAGGCGGCTCATGCCCATGTCGCGGGCCAGCTGCGTCTCGGGGGGCAGCAGGTCGCCGGGCTTGAGATGGTGTTCTTCGATATAGCGCTTGATGGCAATCTGCGCCTGTCGGTACGCCGGAACTCGAGCGGCCATTTCGCCTCCTTCATATCAGATGTCTGATAAGGAAGCATAGGGAGCTGTAGAGCTGGCGTCAAGGGGGAGAGGTGGGATTGCACCTATGCGCTCTACGGGGACGCGCCGGATGGGCGAGAGGAAGCCGCTGCTCTGCTCCCGCCCATCAGATGTCTGATAGATTACCCGCCACTTTAATCCCATCAGGAGGTTTCCTTGCTTCCCTTCAGCCCCACCGATCCCCAGCTCGAACCCGCCCTGGCGCTGGTCGAGCCGCTGCCGTTCACCCTCGCGGGGCTGTCCGCCCGACGGGCCGAACAGTTGCGCCGCTACCGGACACAGGCCCCCCTGCCCCGCCCGGACATCCAGACTGAAGAACATCCGCTCCCCTGTCCGGACGGGGAGGGCGAACTTTCGCTCAAGCTGTACCGGCCTGCCGACGTGCCCGGGGTGCTGCCCGCAATGCTCTGGTTCCACGGCGGGGGCTATGTGGGCGGCACGGTGGTGATGGACGACGCCCTCTGCGAGGACCTGGCCCGCGACGTGCGGTGCGTGGTGGTGTCCGCCGAATACCGCCTCGCACCCGAGAACCCCTACCCGGCGGCCCTGGAGGATGCGTTCGCGGCCCTTGGCTGGGTCGCGGCCCAGGCCAGGGCACTGGGGATCGATCCCGGCCGGATCGCTATCGGCGGGGCGAGTGCCGGGGCGGGGCTGGCGGCCTCGCTGGCCCTCCTGACGCGGGACCGGGGCGGCCCCAGGCCCTGCCTCCAGCTGCTGAGCTATCCCATGCTGGACCGGGACACCTCCCGCGACCCGGCGCTGGTCTCGGGGGTGGGCGAACATCCCCTCTGGCCGCACCACCACAACCGCCTGGCCTGGCAGGCGTACACCGGCCATCTCGCGGACCCCGCAGACGCGCCCTATGCCTCACCGGTCCACGTCCCCGACCTCACGGCCCTGCCCCCGGCCTGGGTCGGTGTGGGGGACCTGGACCTCTTCTACGCCGAGAACCGGCACTATGCCGCGCGCCTGGCCCGGGCCGGCGTGCCCACCGTGTTCCGGTGTTACCCGGGGGCCTACCACGGCTTCGACCGGCTGGTTCCCGGGGCGGACCTCTCACGGCAATTCGAACACGAGCGCAATGCCGCCTTGCGCGGGGCGCTGCATCCTCGGGCGTGAACCACGGACCTGCCCTGCACGGGCCACAGCCGACCTGTCTTGACAGAAAATGTCGGGCCAGCTACGATCGGTCTCACTTTCAAATCAGATGTCAGATATCTAATATCTGGTGTCGAGGCGTTTCTGGGGGCTGGCGCGTCCCGCGTCAGGGTCCAGCAAGGAGAACCATGTACAGAACAGGTCTTGCCTTTGCCCTCCTCGCCGCTGCCACTCTGGGTTCAGCGCAGGCCCAGACGCAGGTCTACCCGGATCTGCCCACCCCCATCAAGAACGGGACCGGCACGCTGATCGGCCAGACCATTTACGTGGGTCTGGGCACGGCGGGCAACGCGTGGTTTGCCCTGGACCTCTCGCAGCCCGTGCGGCAATGGGTGCCCATCGCCCCCTTTCCCGACATGCCGCGCGATCAGGCGGTCAGTGCTGCGGTGGACGGCAAGCTCTACGTGTTCGGGGGCATCGGCAAGGCCACGCCGGCGGCCACGACGGCGGTCTTCAATCAGGTCTTCGTCTACGACCCGGCAAAGAATGCCTGGAGCCAGCTGCCCACCCGCGCGCCCCGGGACATCGCGGGCGGCGTGGCCGTCAGCCAGGGCGGCGCGGTGCTGATGTTCGGCGGCGTGAACAGGAACATCTTCGACGGCTACTTCAGGGACCTGGCCGCCAGCGAGGGCAACAAGGCGGAGCAGGACCAGGTCAGCCGCGCCTACTTCGACCAGCGCCCCCAGGACTACTTCCTGGGCCGCGAGGTGATGAGCTTTGCGCCCGCCGACAACCGCTGGAAACAGGTGGACATCCTGCCCTTCGGGGGCACCGCCGGTTCGGCGCTGGTGGCGCGCGGCAACACGCTGACCCTGCTGAACGGCGAGATCAAGCCCGGCGTGCGGACCCCCGCCGTGCGCCAGGGTCAGGTGGGTCCGTCGGGCCTCACCTGGCGCTCGCTGCCCGACCTGGTCGGCCCGGCGGCGGGTGAAGCCCAGGAGGGGCTGGCCGGGGCCTACGCCGGCTACAGCCACGGCACGCTGCTGGTGACGGGCGGGGCCAACTTTCCCGGCGCGCGGGCCAAGCTCGCCGGCGGCGTGAACTACGCCCACGAGGGCCTGACCAAGACCTGGCGTAAGGACGTGTACGCCCTGGTCGGCGGGCAGTGGAAGAACGTCGGGGCATTGCCCCAGGCGCAGGGCTACGGCCTGGCCGTGCCATACGGCGATGAGGTGATTCTGGTGGGCGGCGAGTTGCAGGGAGGCCAGGCGACCCCGCAGGTGATGTCGCTGGAGTGGCAGGGGGACACCCTCAAGATCAGGGACTGACGCGGGCGCTTGCTTTCTCGACGTGGACGGTTGTGGGGAGCCGTCCGCGTTGCCTTTCTGCCCTGGATCTGCCCGGGAGGCCGAGCGGACCGGACAGGGCCGGTACCGGGTGAGAGCGGCGGCCTGACTGCCGGCGTCAGCCCAGGTAGGCCGCGTCCCCCGCACAGGCCCGGCAGAGCACCCGGCCCTGCTCGCTGAGTTCGCGCCCGTTGATGACCTCTTCCTGACACGCCTCACAGATCACCCGTTTGCCGGGCAGGCTGATCAGGGCCGTCAGGTCGAGGGTCAGTTCGGCCGGTGTGACGCTGAACAGAGCCTCGTCGGGAAGCGTGCGGTAGGCGGCGTGATAAGCGTCCCAGCGCCGCTCGCCGTGGGCGCGGGCATCCCGCACGCGCTGTCGCAGGTCTACCTGTGGGGCCAGCCGCACGGCCTGGCGGGTCTTCACATCCACAAAGGTGGCCGCGACCCGCCCATAGTCCAGCAGGCGCAGCGTTCGCCGTCCCAGCCAGCAGCCGCTCGCCACCGAGACGCCGTCGGCAAAGCAGCCGTCGGTCTCGATCAGGACCATCACCCGTTTGTCGCTGCGGGGAAAGGGCAGGCCCAGGACCTGTCCGGCCAGCAGGCCCATTCTCACGCCGAGAATCTGGCGGGGACAGAGGTGGCCGTGCAGGGCCGCGCTTTGCTGGAGCAGGGGTTCGAGGGAGTCGGGGAGGCCGGGGGCCGCAGGCAGAGTCAGGGTCATGGGAGGTCCTCGGGAAAGGGAAAAGAAGGCTCAGGCGGTGGGGGCAGACGGCCCGGCGGGTCCCTCGATCTGTCCGCTGAGGGAGGGCGCGGCGCGGTGCAGCATGGCGGTGATGGTGGCCTGCATCCAGACCAGCGCGACCAGCGTGATCAGGAACACCACGAAGAAGGTGGTCTGCGGAAAGCCGAAGATCGTCCGGGTCGCGGCGAAGAGCGGCGGCAGAAAGAAGCCGCCCAGGCCGCCGAGCGTGCCCACCAGCCCGCCGACCGCGCCCACGTCGCGGGGGAAGTATTCGGGAATGTGCTTGAACACGGCGGCCTTGCCGACGCCCATCGCCACCCCGACCAGGAACAGCAGGGCCGTGAAGGGCCAGAGGGTCATCGTGAAGGGCAGCACTTCGCGCGGGGTGACGCTGCCGTCCGCGCCGGGAACATTCAGGACGATGTGGCCGCTGGGCATACTCAGGATCAGCAGGCACAGCAGCATCAGCCCGAACGCGCCGTACATCGCGCGGCGTGCCCCGAAGCGGTCCGAGAGGGAGCCGCCCAGTGGGCGCAGCAGGCTGGCCGGAAAGATGAACAGCGCGGTCAGCAGCGCGGCCTGATACAGCGGCAGCCCGAACACGTCCACGTAGTACTTGGGCAGCCACGCCGAGAGCGCCACATACGCCCCGAAAAACACCACGTAATACAGCCCGAAGCGCCACACACGCGGATTGCGCAGCGGAGCCAGCATCTCGCGCAGCGGACGGCCCTGGCCGGGGGTGCGGTCCTGACGGGGGGCCAGCAGAAGGGTCAGCAGCCCCATGCCCACCAGCAGCACGCCGTACAGAAAGGGCACCGCCCGCCAGCCCCCGGGAATCAGGCCGCCCAGCAGCCCCGCCGCCGGAAAGCTGGCGATCAGGGCCGGGCCGATGAACTTGGTGACGCTGGCACCCACGTTGCCCGCGCCGAAGGTGCCCAGCGCCGCGCCCTGCTGCCCGCGCGGAAACCACACGCTGTTCCAGGCCACGCCCACCGAGAAGCTGTTTCCGGCAAAGCCCACCAGAAAGGCGTACACCAGCAGGGCGGGGTAGCTCCCGGCATAGGCGACCAGAAAAGCCGGAATGGCCGTCAGCAGCAGCATGGCGCTGAAAACCCGGCGGCCCCCCAGGCGGTCGGTCAGGATGCCGGCGGGCAGTCGCCACAGCGAGCCGTTCAGGATGGCGATAGCGGTCAGCCACGACAGTTGCAGGTCGGACAGGCCGAATTCCTGCCGGATGGGCAGGCCCAGGATGCCGAACATCAGCCAGACGGCAAACATCAGCGTGAAGCCGGCCGTGGAGAGGGCCAGCACCCGCTGGCGGCCTCGCGGCGGTTCCGGGCGTTCGGTGGGGGTCGGGGTGGACATGTCGGGAACCTCCGTGGCCCGGGGTGCGCGGGCCTGGGCACAGGAGGCCACGCGGCACTTACAAGGCGTTAACAAGCGGCGTGTTAGTGGGTTGTAAGTGCCCGCCGCCAGACTCCGCGCATGGCAGACACTCTCCCCGCGCCGCATGGTCGGCCACAGTTCGTGATGACGCTGTGGCGCGGCCCGCAGGGCACCTGGCAGGGCCGCCTCAAGTCGCTGCGAGACGGCGAGGAACGCCTGGTCGCCGACCTGCGCGAACTCCTGGCGGTGCTGGGGACGGCCTCTGCCGGAAAGGACGACCATGCTCAAACCTAGTGGGGCGGCGCTGCCCCCCCGGCACGACCCCGACCCCGTGATGGTGCCCGTGATGGACGTGACGCTGGACCGGCGCGGGCTGATCGCCGGGGTGGTGTTCTCGCTGCTGCTCACGCTGGCCGTGTACCTGGGGTCGCAGCGCTTCCACGGCTTCGACGGGGCGCTGGCCGGGTACTGCTTCGCCACGGTCTTCGCGCTGTTCGGGGTGGTGTACCGCTACGCGGTGTGGCTCCAGCGCCCCGCCACCCGGGTGTACTGGAAACGCGGCTGGGAGCTGTTCTGGCAGCCGGGCCAGCGCCTGCGCAACACCCTGCTCTTTTTCAAGATGGGCTGGGAAAAGATGCTGGAGCAGCGCTTTATCCGCAAACGCTCGCGGGACCGCTGGCTGGCCCACCAGCTGATTTTCTGGGGCTGCGTGATCGCCATCCTGATCACCTTCCCGCTCACGTTCGGCTGGCTGCGGTTCGAGAGCGACTTTACCCACCCCAGCAACTACCTGGTGGTGCTGTTCGGGCAGCGGCTGGAGTTCTTCACCTTTCCGGCGCGCGGCGTGATCGGCTGGCTCTTCATGCACGGGCTGAACATCGCGGCGGTGCTGTGCCTGGCGGGCATCTCGCTCGCGGTAGGCCGCCGCGTGAAGGACGAGGCCGAGATCAGCACCCAGCGGTTCGACAACGACATCATGCCGCTGGTGCTGCTGTTCGCCGTCTCGGTGACGGGGATGATGCTGACCGTCTCCAACATGTTCCTGGAGGGTAAGTTCTACTACTGGATCACGACCACCCACGCCGTGACCGTGATGCTGTGGCTGCTGTACCTGCCCTTCGGGAAGTTCTTCCACATCTTCCAGCGCATCGCCAACGTCGGCGTGTGGTTTTACAAGGCTGCTGGGGCGAACGGCCCCCAGGCCGAGTGCGCCCGCTGCGGCGAGGCGTACACGTCCGCCATGCAGCGCGAGGACCTGAAAGCCATCCTGCCCGACCTGGGCTTCGACTACCGCAACAACGAGCAGGCGGTGGACAACTGGCAGAACCTCTGCCCCGGTTGCCGCCGCAAGCTGATGACCCTCAACCAGTTCCGGGTCACCGGCAAGGAGTTCATGTAATGGCCAGGCCGCCCCTTTCGCGCGAAGAGTTTCTCCAGGAATTCGGCCCCACGCTGCACTACGCCCCGCCCGGCGGCTTCCGCACCGTGGACGACGACGCGGCGCTGGTGGACACCCACTGCTGCTTTTGCGGCCAGCAGTGCGGCATCCGCCTGAAGGTCAAGGACAACGCGGTGGTCGGCTTCGAGCCGAGGTACGAGTTTCCCTTCAACAAGGGCAAACTCTGCCCCAAGGGCATCAAGCGCTATCTCCAGGGCAGCCACCCCGACCGCCTGCTGCATCCCATGCGCCGCACGCCGGACGGCTACGAGCGCGTCACCTGGGACGAGGCGCTCTCGGAAACCGTGAGCAAGATCAGGGAGATTCAGGCCAAATACGGCAAGGACAGCTTCGCCATGCTCTCGGGCGTGAGCCTCACCAACGAGAAGAGTTACCTGGTGGGCAAGTTCGCGCGCGTGGCCCTGCAAACCGCCAACCTCGACTACAACGGCCGCCTGTGCATGGTGTCGGCGGGGGCCGGGAACAAGAAAGCCTACGGCATCGACCGCGCCAGCAACGCCTG
Organism: Deinococcus phoenicis; assembly: GCF_000599865.1. GTDB lineage: Bacteria > Deinococcota > Deinococci > Deinococcales > Deinococcaceae > Deinococcus > Deinococcus phoenicis. Next base: position 22,302 of record NZ_JHAC01000044.1, read on the forward strand.
GGACGACATTCCCAGGGCCAAGGTCATCTTTGCGATCGGCACCAACATCGCCGAGTGCTTTCCGATCACCACCGACTACATCTGGCGGGCGCGGGACGCGGGCGCACGGCTGATCTACGCCGACCCGCGCATGGTGCCGATGGCCCGCACCGCCGACCTCTTCCTGCCGCTGCGGATCGGCTCGGACAGCGCCCTGCTGATGGGCATGCTGCACGTGATTATCCGCGACGGCCTGACCGACGAGGCGTTTATCCAGGCGCACACCGTGGGCTTTGACGACGTGCGCGCGGCGGTCAGCCACGCGACGCCCGAATGGGCCGCCGAGATCACCGGGGTGCCCGCCGAAAAGATCGAGCTGGCCGCCCGCTGGTACGGCGAGGCCGAGACGGGCTTTATCCTGCACGCGCGGGGCCTGGAGCACCAGACCAAGGGCGTGGAGAACGTGATGTCCTGCGCGAACCTGGCGCTCGCCACCGGCAAGATCGGGCGCGAGGGCTGCGGCCACTCCACCATCACCGGGCAGGGCAACGGCCAGGGCGGGCGCGAACACGGGCACAAGTGCGACCAGCTTCCCGGCAACCGCGACATCACCAACCCCGAACACCGCCGCTACATCTGCGACGTGTGGGGCCTGCCCGAAGAGGAACTGCCCGGCAAGGGCCTGACCGCCCAGGAAATCCTGAACGCCATTCACGCAGGCGAGATCAAGGGCCTGCTCTCCATCTGCTTTAACCCGCTGGTATCGCTGCCCGACGCGAACTTCAACCGCGAGGCGCTGAACAAACTCGAACACTACAGCGTGATCGATTTTTTCCTCTCGGAAACCGCCGAACACGCCGACATCGTGCTGCCCGGCAGCCTGCACGAGGAAGACGAGGGCACCTCCACCAGCGGCGAGGGCCGCGTGATCAAGATCAACGCGCCCGTCACGCCGCCCGGCGAGGCCCGCCGCGACTGGGAAATCCTGCTGGACATCGCGCAGCGGCTGGGACGCGGCAGGTACTTTCAGTACGGCAGCACCCAGGAGATTTTCAACGAGCTGCGCCTGGCGTCACGCGGCGGAACGGCGGACTACAGCGGCATCACCTGGGAAAAGGTGGTGAACAACCAGGGCGTGTTCTGGCCCTGCCCGCAGGTCACCGAGCGCGGCAACACCACCATGCACATCGAGGAACTCGACAGCGTTCACCCCGGCACGCCCCGGCTGTTCGAGGGCGGGCAGTTCTACTTCCCCGATGGGCGGGCGCGCTTCAACGTGGTCAAGTGGCGCGAGAGTGCCGAGGTCGTGGACGACGAGTACCCGGTGTGGTTCACGACGGGCCGGGTGGTCAGCCAGTACCTCAGCGGCACCCAGACCCGCCGCATCGGGCCGCTGGTCGACCAGTTTCCGCACCCCAAGCTGGAGCTTCACCCCCGCCTGGCGCGGCAGCTGGGCATCCAGACCGACGACTGGGTCACGGTGACCAGTCGGCGCGGCCAGGTGACCATCCAGGCCAACGTGGTGAACACCATCCGCCCCGACACCGTGTTCATGGCCTACCACTGGGGCGGGCGCCAGAGCGCGAACCTGCTCACGCAGCGCGCGCTGGACCCCATCTCCAAGATTCCCGAGTTCAAGGTGTCCACCTGCCAGGTGCGCCTCGCCACCCCCGAGGAGATCGTGGAGGGGGAAAACGCCCGGCGGCTGAGCGCCGTGACCGAGAAGAACCTCCCGGCGGGCTACGGCCTGAACGCCAGAAGACAGGAGCTGCGAAGGTGAGCGAGATGCGCTTTTTTGTGGACCCGGTCCGCTGCATCGGCTGCAAGGCGTGTATGCAGGGGTGCAGCGAGTGCGCCACCCACCGGGGCAAGAGCATGATTCACCTCGAATACATCGAGCGCGGCACGAGTACCCAGACCGCCCCGATGGTCTGTATGCACTGCGACCTGCCCACCTGCGCCGCCGTGTGTCCCGCCGACGCCATCAAGCGCACCGAGGACGGCATCGTGCAGTCCAGTCAGGCCCCGCGCTGCATCGGCTGCTCGAACTGCGTGAATGCCTGCCCCTTCGGCGTGCCGCGCTACTACCCCGAAATCGACCAGATGCTCAAGTGCGACATGTGCTACGACCGGACCTCGCTGGGCAAGAAACCCATGTGCGCCAGCGTCTGCCCCAGCGAGGCCCTGTTCTACGGCACCCTGGAAGAGTTCCAGTCGCGGCGGCAGGGCACGCCCAGCAACACCTTTCAGTTCGGCGCGCAGACCATCACCACCAAGGTCTTTCTGGTGCTGCCCGCAGGCGACGTCGGCCTGAACATGGATGTGCTCTCGCATATGGACGCCCGCTTCGAGCCGGACGCCTTCGACCACCTGGACCCCTTTGCCCACCTCGAACCGCTGCCGATGGGAGAGCACCTGTGACCCCCAAGCCTGCAACGCCTGCCCAGAAAGACCGTCTCGAAGACCCCCGCCCCAGGCAGCCGCACTGGAAAACCGATTTCAGCGTGGACTGGGACGCCACTGACTACGTCTCGCGGCGCGAGTTCACCCGGTTCCTGGGGCTGTCGAGCGCGGGGCTGGCCGCCGGGACCACACTGGTCGCGGTGGCGGGCAGCCTGCCCCGGCAAACGCCGCAGGCCCCCCGGGTCCGGCTGGGCCGCGTGGAGGACTTTCCGCCCGGCACCTCCCAGGCCTTTGAGTACCCGCAAAAGGGCCAGTTCTCGCTGCTGGTGCGCCACGACGACGGCACCTTCAGCGCCTTTGGGCAGAAGTGCCCGCACCTGGGCTGCGCGGTGTACTACGCCCCGCACAGCCGCAAGCTGGAATGCCCCTGCCACGAGGGCTTCTTCAATGCCCGGACCGGGGACGTGATCTCGGGGCCGCCCCAGCGCGGGCTGAACCGGGTCGAACTCGAACTGCGGGACGGCGAGGTCTGGGCCGTGGGGGGAGGTGGGCATTGACCGGCCCCGGCAAGCCCCGTTATGCGCAGCGCAGCCTGATCGTGGGCATCGTCCTCGCGTTCATCCTGATTCTCTGGAGCATCCAGCTGTTCATCCTGATGACCAGCCTCGACGCCTACCTGGGGCACGAGCGCGCCCTGCTGTGGCCCGCCGCGCTGTCCAGCCTGCTGCTGGCGGCCCTGACGCTCGGCCTGGTGAGGCTCATTCCGCGCGAGCCGCGCGAGTAAAAGGAAAGGTTCATGACCACCACCCCGTCCAAATCCCGCTCCTCCAGCTGGCTGCCGAGCTGGGCACCCAACGATCCCGCCTTCTGGGAAGCCGGAGGCAAGGCCCGCGCCTGGCGGACGCTGGCCGTGACCACCTTCGCGCTTACGCTGGCCTTTGCCACCTGGTTCATGGTGAGCGCCATCGTGGTGCGGCTCAACGGCATCGGCTTCAACCTCAGCAAGAGCCAGCTGTTCTGGCTGACCGCCATGCCGGGCCTCGCGGCGGGCCTGCTGCGGCTGGTCCACATGTTCCTGATTCCGATGTACGGTTCCCGCCACACGCTGACGCTGGCGACCCTCAGCCTGCTGATTCCCGCCGTCGGCTGGGGCGTGGCGGTCCAGAATCCCCAGACGCCCTTCTGGGTGCTGATGCTGCTGGCCTTCGCGGCGGGTCTGGGCGGCGGGAACTTCAGTTCCTTTATGCCCTCGACCAACCTGTTTTTCCCCAAGCACATGCAGGGCACGGCGCTGGGTATTCAGGCGGGCATCGGCAACTTCGGGGTGTCGCTGACGCAGTTCCTGACGCCCTGGGTGGTGGGCGTGAATCTGTTCTGGTTCGTGCCCGGCGGTTATCAGGCCTGGACCTGGGCCAACAAGACCCAGGACATCTGGCTGCAAAACGCCTCCTGGGTGTATATCCCCTGGCTGCTGCTGGCCGCCCTGCTGACCTGGCTGCTGATTCGCAGCGTGCCCGTCAAGGCCAACTTCGGGCAGCAGTTCGCCATCTTCCGCGACAAGCACACCTGGGTGATGACCAGCATCTACATGATGACCTTCGGCGCGTTCAGTGGTCTGGCGGCGGCCTTTCCGCTGCTGATCAAGGAGCTGTACGGCGGCTTCGAGAATCCGCCCCTGCCCCTGAAGTTCGCCTTTTACGGTCCCCTGATCGGCTCGGCGGTGCGCGTGCTGTTCGGCATGGTCGCGGACCGGACGGGCGGCGCGGTCCTGACCACCATCAGCGCCCTCGGAATGGGGCTGGGGGCCGTCGCCGTGACCTTTTTTGTCACGCCCACCAGCCTGGACTCCTTCCCCTTTTTCGTGGCGGCAATGCTGGCCATCTTCCTGTTCAGCGGCATCGGGAATGCCAGCACCTTCCGGCAGATGCCGATCATCTTCAATCCGCCCCAGAGCGCGGGCGTGATCGGCTGGACGGCAGCCATCGCGGCGTTCGGCCCCTTCATCGTGAGCATGCTGATCAGCGCCAACCTGGCGGCCAGCGGGAACGTGAAGGCCTTTTTCTTCGGCCTGGCGGTGTTCTGCGCCCTCAACCTGGCCCTGAACTGGTACTTCTACGGGCGCAGGGGAGCCGAAAAACCCAGCTAGGAAACCTGCAATGGGGGCGGGAGAGACTCCGGTTTCCCCGCCCTCTCGCTGGTGGTCAGTGGCCTGCCTCGGTGGTCTGGTCGCCGCTGTCGGTTTCAGCCCCGGCCGGGCCACGTTGCGTGGGTTGTGGCGTGTCGGCCTCGGGGGACTCGCCCGGCCCAGGACCGAAAGGATCAGGGCGAACGTGCTCGCCCGGAGGGGGAGACTGCGGCCTGTCGTCGTTGCGCTGGGTCATGGCCGAGTTTCCCTGATGCGGGTGAGCCGTGGGCGGGCGGCAGGGTAAAGACCACTTTAGGAAGGACCGGGGGCCACCGCCCAGACAGGACGGGTCATACTGGACCACATGCCTGCTGACGTGCTGGACACCGTGAGCTGGACAGCCGCGACCCTCAGCCGTGATCCCCGGCAACTGTTCCACGTGCTGCGGGTGCTGCTGGCCGACCTGACGCGGGCCACCGGGATGGACGTGGCGGAACTCTTTCTGGCCGATCCGCAGCAGACCACCCTCTTTCTGAGCGGGTACGCCGGACCCGACCACCGCGCCTTTTTTAAGCGCACGGTCTTCCGGTTCGGGGACGGGTTTCCGGGCCGGGCGGCGCAGACCCGCGAGCCGCAGGTGAGTCTGGCGCTCGGCAGGGACGCCCGGTTTCTGCGCGAAGAGGTCACGGCGCTGGGGTATCAGGTCTTTGTCAGTGTGCCCCTGACGCTGCCCCACGCCGTGATCGGGGTGCTGAATCTGGCCGCGCACGATGCAGGGCAGCTCACGCGGGCGCAGCACACGCTGGAACGGGTGGCCCCGCTGCTGGCCGCCAGCCTGTACGCCGTGCTGACCTCGCTGGGCGAGCGGGCGCTGGAGCGGGTGCAGGAGGGCGCGACGCCGGGCGAACGGGCGCTGGGGCTGCTGGAAGAGAACCTGCACGCCACCTCGGCCCTGCGCGCGGCCCTGCATCCCCGGCAGGGCGAGGTGACCGAGACGCACCCGGGCCAGATCCGCCCCTGCCCCGGTCCCGAGCGTTGCCCGGCGCTGCACGGGCTGGTGCAGGTGTCCGGGCATCCGCAACTGCACTGCGCCCTCCAGCCCGACGACGTGCGGACCATCTGCCTGCCGGTCTGGCAGGGCGGGCAGGTCAGCGGCGTGGAAACCGTGCAGTTTCCCCGCAGCCTGCCCGAAGGCGTGATGACCGAGGCGGCGGCGCCCCTGCTGTGGATGACCCGCCTGGCCGCCGGTGCCCTGGACCTGGGCACCGCGCCCCCCGGGCCGCCCGCCGCGCCGTGGCTGGACCTCGAAACCCTGGGGGCCTTCCGGGTGCGCCGTCAGGGGCAGGTGCTGTCTCCCCGCGATTTCAAGCGGCGGCAGGCTTACGCCCTGCTCAAGCTGCTGGTGACCCGCTGGGGCCGCCCGGTGTCGGTCGAGGAACTCTGCGACGCGCTGTGGCCGGGCGAGGAGGTCAGCGGCCGCGTCCTGGCGCGCCTGCACGTCACCCTGAACGCCCTGCGGCAGGTGCTGGAGCCGCCGGGCAGTGCCGAGGCCCAGGTGCTGCTGCGCGACGGGAATACCTACCGCTTCGCCCCCCTGCTGCCCTACCGCCTGGACGTTCAGGAGTTCGAATTGCTGGTGCAGCGGGGCGACACGCAAGCGGGTGCGGAAGCCGTCGCCACCTACCAGCAGGCCCTGCGGCTGTACCGGGGCGACTTTCTGGAAGACGACCTTTTTACCGACTGGTACGCCCTCGAACGCGACTACCTGCGTGAACTCGCCCTGCGTGCCCTGTTCCGCAGCGCCGAGCTGCAAACGTCCGGAGGGCAGTGGCAGGATGCCCAGGCCACCTACTCGCGCATTCTCACCATCGACCCCAACCGGTTTGAGGCGTACGAGGCCTTGATCCGGCTCCTGTTGCGGCGCGGCCAGGTGGCCGACGCGCAGGTTTCCTGGGAACGCTACCGGCTGGCCTACGGCGGCCCCCCACCGACCTTCCCCCGCCCTTCCGGGCAGCCCGGCGCCCGGCAGGCGGCCACTCCGGAGGATGCCCCGGACGGTCACGGGTGAAGTTCCGGGACGCTGTGAAGTTCCGGCCGCACAGCGTCCCGGCGGCGGCCTCACCTGGAACAGTTCAGCCGCACCCGGAAGCTGGGAGCCGGGGTGGTGTAGGCCACGTGGCCCTCCTTCAGGTAGCCCGCCGTCATCTTCTGGGGATTGAGAGTGATGACCAGTTTTGCCGCCGCCGGGACGCTGGAGGCGGGCGCGCGGTAGTCCTGCACATGGAACTTGAGCTGGTACGTGATGCCGCCTGCCTGCGTCACCGTGTTGTAGATAAGCGGTTCTTCCGCTGCCCGCTCCTGAAAGAAGAAGGTGTTGCCGTCCGCCCCGACCAGCTCAATGGCTTCCAGGCCGGTGTCCTGAAGGTTGGTTTTGGTCGCGGTGCCGTTCCTGAGTTCGATGGTGACTCCCCAGCCGGGTCCGTGCCCGGCCTCCGCGCCGATCCGCTCGACCTTCCTGACCGTCAGGCGCCAGACGCCGTTGAAGAGGGTTTCACCGATGCAACCCTCCAGCGCGGTGCGCTGGTTGGCCCCGCCGGGCGTGGTGGCCGGTGGCGTGCCCGTGCCCAGCGTCAGCGTAGTGCCCTTCAGGCTGCTGGGAATGCCCAGCAATTGCAGCGCCGAGAGCGGCACATACGTCTGACCTTTCACGACGATGGCCTGGGCCGGGGCCACCTGGCCGTTCACCACCAGCGAATAGCTCTGGGCGGCGGCCAGCGTGGGAAGAGCGAGGGCAAGGAGGGCGAGGACGTGCCCTTTGAGATATGACACTTTCAGGTGCGACATGGGTTCTCCTGGGTGGGTTTCTGCGCGGCCCACGGCGGCGAGGGCGGCGATCAAGGCAGGGTCAGCGGGCCAGCTCGCACAGCGAGAGGTGGGGGCCGGGGTTCAGGACCACCGAGGCCAGCACGCGCCGTCCTCCCCGGGCCGGACCTTCAGCGCGGTGGTCCAGTACAGCAGCTCAGAGCGGGTGCAGCGGCCCAGGGTCCAGGCCAGGGCACCCCTGTTCATCTGGGCGGTTTCAGCGGCGTAGCCTGGCCCGCCGGTGATGCGGCGCGGCGCGTCAGACAACTTCAGGCCCAGCAGCAGCGAGCGAGGCGCGGGTTCCGAGGGGGTTTGCCCGGCCAGGGTGACGCCGCAAGAGGCGGCCAGCAGGGAGGCCGTCAGGAGCCGGAGGACGGGGGACATGGAGCCTCCTTTGCGTGCAGGAGGGGCGAGTGCCGAACCGCTCACCCTTCCCGCACGCCTGCTACTGCGGCAGAATCCCGGTGCTGGCCTGCCCGGTGAAGGTCTTCACCCAGGTCCAGGGCAGGTACACATAGCCCTGGTCGCCCCAGCAATCGCCCCAGGAGTTCTTGACGATGAAGTAGCCGTAGTCGTCAGCGATAGGCGCGCCCGGCAGCGTCTTGCGGAGGTTCTGGCTGGAGATGAAGCCCGTCACGGTCATCACGTGGGTGAGTTGGAAGTCCGGTTTGCCGTTCGGCAGTTTGCCCATGCTCTTGTTGGGCGCGTAGCCGTTGGCGTCGGGGGCCACGTAGCGCATGTCCAGCGTCAGCGTGGTGGCGTGGCCCAGCACCGAGCGCAGCAGCAGGATCACCATGCTCTGATCCTTGTCATCCTGGTTCCAGAAATCCGTGGGCGACCTCATCCGGTAGCCGCTGCCCGCGCCGGTGTTGGGCAGGCTCCTCAGCAGGTAAATCCGGCCGCCCACCGTCACGGTGAACCAGTTGCCCTGGTCGTTGGTGTCCGAGCACGCGCCGTAATTCACCGCCCCGTCCCGGTAGCCGTCGCAGGAGTGCGTGTAGGTCTGGGTGTTCTTGGGCACCACGCGGCTGAGGCTCTTGTTGTACTGCCAGCCCGATTCATAGGCGAAGACGTAGTTCGCCGCACTCGCCTTCTGCGCGATAAAGAGGGGATCGCCGCCCTCACCGAAGGCGCGCGGTGCCCAGTCCATGAAGCGGTGACCGACGTAAGCCTGCTCGGAGAGGTTGACCTCCTTGTGATCGCGCCGCGCAATCTCGGCTTCCAGGGCGGCGACGGTGGCGAAGGCCCAGCAGGTGCCGCGCTGCCCCTGATCCTTGACGGTGGTGGTCAGGGCCTTCAGCGGCCAGTCGAAGTTCTGGTAGATGCCCCCGGCGGCGGGCGGCTCGCAGGCCCCCTTCTGGGTGCGGTCGAGCTGGTCTTTCGATCCGGTTTCCCCATTGGCCGGGTCGAGCAGGTAACTGATGTTGTAGATCGAGTCGCGGTACTCGTTGATGACCTCGCCCGCGTGCCGGTTCAGGACCAGCAGCCGCTCGGCGCTGTAGCTCTTCACCTCGTCCGGGGCAGGCAAGCCGAACTGCTGAACGCTGTTGTTGAGCTTTTTCAGTGTGATGTCCAGATCGGCGTAAAGCTGGCTGTAGAGACTGTACTGGTTGGCCTGGCTGGGGAAGGTCCGCGCGTGGTTTGCCAGCACGGCGCGGCCAAAGGCATTGCCCATCAGCATGATCGTCTTGGGACCGCCCGCCGTCGGCACGCTCACCAGGCGGTCGCCGTCGGCGTTGATCGCGTCCGCCGCCGGGGGATCAAGCAGCGAACTGAACTCCGGGTGCGCCGCGATGTACGTCCGGGCATCCGCGTCGTCCTGGGCGTCCTGCCGCTCCTGGGCCGCCTTTTCGTTGGCGAGGTCCTGGGCGGTGATGACCTTGCCGCCGTTCTTGACGGCCTCCATGAATTGGGCGGGCGTGACCGGCTCGCTGCCGGGGGGCACGGCCGCGCCGAACTCGGGCTGGGCTTTAAAGAAGGCGGTCTGGGCCGGGTCGTCGCCCCCCGCAGGGCCAGACGAGCCGCAGGCAGCCAGACCGAGGGTCAGCAGGAGCAGGAGGGGATGCAGCTTGGACATGAGGTTCTCCTTTGTTCTCGTCAGCTCGGGGAGGTTGGGGCGGGCGCCGGGTCAGGCCGGCCCGGGCTTCAGGCTGTGCGTGAGGTCGGTCCCGCAGCGCACGCAGAAGCGGGCATAGGGCGAGGTGATGGGCGCGCCGCACCGTGGGCAGGCGCCGAGCAGTTCCGTGCCGTCGTTGACGCAGTACCGCTCGCCTGAACGGCTGGGCACGGCGCGGGCGCAGCGGGGACAGAGCCGGTAGGTCAGGCCCGGTGATGTGATGGGAAGATCATCCATGCGGCTTCCTTGCCCCTGGCTCAGGTGTCGTTGTGGGCAGCGGGGAACGGTTCACGGCGTCCCGCCGCCCGGGGCCGCTCTACCAGCTGGCTCTGATTCCAGAACATCCGGGCAAACCCCCATGGGGTCTTGTGTCGCCGCCGGCCGGGAGGTTCCTCTTCTCGCTTTCCCAGCCGAACGGACGGTCGGTCAGAACGGACTCGCTTGAGCAAGCCTGCCCCCCCCGGGAGGACGCCTGCCCGCTTCGCTCGCCCCGCGTCTTCGACTCACCTGGAGTCGGGATCAGTCGAGCCGCACCGACTCGGGCACCAGCCGCCACAGCTGGCAAGCGCCGTCCGCATACGTCGAACCGGGATTCAGGCCCAGAGTGGGCGTGCAGTTCACCGCGTCCAGATACTGGTTGTTGATCTTCAGTTGCAGCCGGTAGTAGCCGTCGCCGTTGGGCACGAGCTTCCAGAGCTGGCAGGCCCCGCCCGCATACGTCGAGCCGGGATTCAGGCCGATGGGTGCCGAGCAGTGGTCGGCGTCCAGATACTGCCTGTTGTACTTGAGTTGCAGCCGGTAATAGCCGCCGCCCGCTGGGACGAGCCGCCACAGTTCGCACGCGCCGCCCGCGAAGGTCGAACCGGGATTGAGCGTGACGGGCGAGGCGCAGTGGTCGGCGTCCAGATACTGCCCGTCCGATTTGAGTTGCAGGCGGTAATAGCGCGGAGCCTGGGCCGCCGCGCCCGACACCAGCAGGCCGGCGGCGCAGAACAGCAACATCTTGGCGAACATGGTGTTCCCCCTGTCCCTGATGGTGACCGCAGCGGAAAGTGCAGGGACGGCCCTCTTTCCAGGGGAGCGGTGCGGGCGGACGCCGGGCCGACCTGTCTTCCGGGGTGGCCGGTGTCCCGGCCCTCCTCGTGCCTACAGGGTGAGCTGCCCCCGGTTATGCGGCGGTCAGGAAAAGGGGAGAGTGCGCCGCCGCATTCACCCTCTGGGGCACCAGCCGCGTGGCCTGTGGTGGTCCCTGCACAGCTTCCCGGATTCAGGCCCCGACGTGGCCTTGCAGAAAAGTCGTCCACTCTTCGGGCAGGCGTTCGCCGACTTCCAGCAGGCGTTGGCGGGCCGCGTGGTAGAAGCGGCCCAGGCTGCGGTGGTTGCCGGCGGCCCGCAGGGCGTTCAGGGTGAGTGCCAGGGCCGCGAGGTCGTAGGGATTGGCCTCGCACAGCAGGCGGCCCAGGCGTGCGGCCTCGGCGGGCTGATCTGCGCTGAGGGCCTGGGCGCGGGTGCCCAGCGCGCCATACAGCGTGTCCGTGATCAGGCCGTCCGAGGCCGGTTCCTCGCCCGCCAGGTAAGGGCCGCGCCACAGGGCCGTGTCCCCGGTCTTCAGGAAGGTCTCGGCGTCGGATTCCAGGTCGCCCAGCGCGTAGCCGTCCCCGGTGGTCCGGATGACGCCCGCCCCCAGCGCCGCGCGGGTCTGGTGCACCAGTTCCTTGAGGGCCGCCGCCGCCTGATCCTCCCCGGCGTGCGGATACAGCGCGTCCATCAGCGCTGGCCGGGACACGTCCGGCCGGCCCCGCAGGCGGCCCCCGAGCAGGCCGGCGAGCAGTTCGCGGCGCTTGCGGCCCCGGACCGCCGCGCACGCGCCGGGTGGGCCACAACGCATCTCGCCCAGCACTTCCAGACGCAGGTGTGCCGGGGAAGCCTGGGGCCGTGCGCTGCCCGGAGGGGTGCCCTGGCCTGCGGCCTCCCCCAGGCCCGGGAAGTAGCGCCGGGTCACCTGCGCCAGGTTCTTCATTCCCGCCTGCTCGAACCAGGCCAGGCGCTCGGCGGCGCGCTGGCGGCGGCCCGAGAGCCGGTCTGCCTCCAGCCCGACCTCCTGCGCGGCGTCCACGATGCCCTGGGCCAGCAAGGCCGCCTCGGTGGCCTCGAACGCCCGCAACGCCTCGTCCGGCTGACCGGCGGCCTCCAGCGCAAAGGCCAGCGCGAACCGCGCCATGCCGCTTGGTCCGGGTGCGTTCAGCTGGGTCGCCAGGGTCAGCGCCTCCTGGGCCAGCCGCTGGCCTTCCCCGGCGCCGGCAAAACAGGATTCGGCGGTGGAGGCGTAGCACAGCGCCCAGGCCAGCTTGCCGGGCAGGGCCAGTTGCCGGGCGTGCGCCAGGGCCGCGCGGGCATGCCGGAGCGAGAGCAGGCCCCCGTGCGGCGGTGCCCAGTGCCGGTACAGCACGCTCAGGCGGTACTCGCACTCGATGAGGTGTTCGGACGGGCCGAGCCGGGCCAGAAAGTCGCGCGATTCCAGCAGCAGTTCCTCGGCCTCCTCGTACCGGGCCAGGTCCAGGTAGGCGTCGGCCAGGGCCACCTGCGTGCGGGTGGCCTGCAGCAACTGCCCCTGCGCCCGGTACAGCCGCAGGCTCTCTCCCAGGTCGGCCAGCCGCGCCCGGGACTGCCCGAGTTCGCCCAGCGCCATCGCCCGGTTGCTCAGATACACCGCCTCCAGGTGGGTCAGCCCGGCGGCGCGGGCCTGTTCGAGGGCCTGCGCGTAAAACTGTGCCGCGCCCTCAAAATCGTTCTGGTTGTAGCGCACGATCCCCAGCACATTGATCAGGTCGCAGCGGGTCGGCGCGTCCAGGTCAGGCTGGGCCAGCGCGCCGCCCGCCAGGCTCGCCGCCTGCCCCAGCCGCGCGGAGTGGGCCGAGGCAAAAGCCACGGCGTAGACCACCCCGGGGTCCGGTTGCCGGTGCAGTTCAGGGTGGGCCTGCCACAGCTCCAGCACGCCGCCGTGGTGCCGGGCGGCTCCCCGCAGCCGGATCAGGCGCGACCACCAAGCCCGGCCCGTCCTTTCTTCGGCGGGGAGGCCTTGCAGACAGGCCTCGGCTTCGGCCAGCCTCCCCTGACCGGCCAGCAGTTCGGCATACAGGCCCGCCGCCCCAGCCTGCTGCGGGGCCAGGTGATGGGCCAGTTCGGCCAGGCGCAGCGCTTCGGGCAGATCGGCTTCCCGCAGCCCCCGCGCCGCCCGCAAGGCCAGGTGGACCTGCTCGGGACCGCTGGCGTGCTGCGCCGCCCGGGCCAGCAGACGGGCGCTGTGGGGTCCATCTCCATCTCCAGCCCCGGCCGCCTCCGCCGCCTGGAGGAACAGCGCGGCGGCCTCGCGCGGCTCCAGCTGCGCCTCGTCGATCAGGTGGGCCGCTCTTTGTGGGTCGTGCCGGAAAACGGTGATGGCCTGCCGGGCCAGGGCCTGACGCTGCTCCGGGCGCAGCTGTTTCCGGGCCACTTCCCGGTAAAGCGGATGGGCGAACCCTCCCGGTGCCAGCACGCCCCGGCGCTGCAATTCCAGGCGGGCCTCGGCCAGAAGCTGGGGTGTCAGCGCCGTGATGGCGGTCAGCCGCGCGTCGTCGACTCCGGGGGGGAGGAGGGCCAGCGCCGCCATCAGCCGACCTGCCGCGCCCGCTGCGCCCACCCCTTCCAGAATCTGCTCGATGATGGCCTCCACCGTGACCGGCAGCGGCTCATCCCCGGGCGCCCGCCAGCGCCAGCGGTCCCCGCTGTTCCAGAGGTGGCCCTGCCGGGCCAGCAGCCGGAAGTATTCCAGCGTGAAGAGGGGATTGCCGCGCGCCCGCTCGAACACCCAGGCGGCGGCGCCCGGCGGCAGCTCGGCCCCGGCCTCGGCGTCCAGCAGGGCGGCTGCGGCCCGGGGCGAGAGCCGTTCCAGGGCCACCACGCTGTCCCCCTCGGGCCAGGTGTCCGGCGGGGGCAGGCGGCTGGTGACCAGCAATCCGGCCCCGCGCGTCCGGGCCACGGCGGCGGCGAGTTGTCCGGTCAGCTCCAATCGGGCTGCGTCCGCCCCGTGCAGGTCTTCGAGGTGCAGCACGAAGGGCGCGAGCTGGGCCAGCAGGGCCGCCAGGATGTCGGCTGCCGGCGCGGCGACGGCCCGGCCCTCCTGAACCCCCTCCAGCGCGATCTGGGTCCAGACCCGCAGGCGCGCGGGGCGCGGCAGGGCGCGCACCAGCTCGGCCAGCGGCAGCGTCGCCGCCAGGGTCAGGCTGCGGCAGGGGGCCTCGCGCAGCAGCGCCCGACTGGCATGGGTCTTGCCGATGCCCGCCTCTCCCCACAGCCAGGCGGCCAGACCGACCCGGCGCGCGGGTAAGGCGCGCAGCCGCTGACCCAGCACGGCCATGGTGCTGCTCATAGCTAACGTTCAGCATAGGCGCGGGGTGGTCTCACCATTTGACCCGGTACAACTGCCGCACGGAAGCCCACACCGTCCGCAGGCGGCTCTCTGACCCGGGAGGGTGCGGTGGTGGGATGATCGTGCGTCAGGGCGTGGAGGCGGCGGCAGACTGCATGTGCTGTGGGCTGGGCTTCCCCCTCCACCGTTGTCGCAAAGTGGGGCCGCGACTTCAGCCGGTGGGTTGAGGGGTTTGCTGCGGCTCAGCCGGTGGACTCGCTGCTGGCCCCGGTAACGTGTTTCGCCTCGTCGGACGCCAGAAACACCACCATCGGGGCCATGTCCTCGGGGGCAGCCAGGGCAATTCGGCCCGTACCCTGGCGACCTGTTCCCGGTGGCTGCGAGGGCGGGGGCCGGTAGGCCTCGGTCAGCCGCGTCTCGTTGTGGGTCATGTCGGTCCAGATCAGGTCCGGGACTCATCATCGGCGCGTTCTGGGCGCTGGGTGCGGCGTTGAGCTACGCCACTATTACCCTGTCCTGCCCTCGCGCCGCTCGCGTCCCCACTGGTGTCACTCACGGCGGCTTTCTCGCTGTCCACGGTGGCCGTAGGCTTGCTCTCGACATCGTGGAGACAGGAGCGTGGTGAGTGATGGCAACCGAACTCAAGGAGACCGTGACGTACGAGGAGACGCTGGGGCAGCTGGACATCCGTCTGGGCCGGGTGGTGGGGGTGGCCCTGGAACCCAGCGCGCCGAAGCCCGCGTACCGGCTGACCGTGGACTTCGGCAAGTACGGACGCCGGGTGAGCGTGGGGCGCTTCACGCAGCACACGCTGGAGGAACTGCTGGGGCAGCAGGTGGTCGGCGTGCTGAACTTTGAGGCGCGGCAGGTGGGGGAGGTGATGAGCGAGGTGCTGATCCTCGGGGTGCAGGTGCCGGGCGCGGCGAGCGGTGAGGCGACGTTCCTGACCCCCGAGCGGGACGCGAAGCTGGGCAGCAAGGTGTTCTGAGATGCGCGGTAGGCAGCAGGTGCCAAGACCTTGACACCTGCTCTCGCTCTTCCATCAGAGCTGCGGGGCAGTCGGTCGGGCCAGCGTCAGCTTCTTCAAGCGTTCATCCCGCCGAGCAGTTGCTGGCAGGCCTGCTCGCAGCGGCGGCAGCTCTCGGCGCAGATGCGGCAGTGCTCCATATTCATCTCGCGGGCGTGCATCTCGCACTCGTCCCCACAGGCCTGGCAGGCCGCCACGCAGGCCTGGAGCTGGGCGCGCAGCACCGCCGGGTCCGCCTGCGTGAGGCGCGTCACGACCCGCCCGGTGGCCGTGCAGATGTCCGCGCAGTCGAGGTTGAGGCGGATGCAGCGCACCAGATGCATCAGGTGCTCCTGCTCACCCAGGCAGGCGTCGGCGCAGGAGGTACATACCTGCGCGCATTCGAAGCAGGCCTCGATGCAGGCGGTGAGGGCCTGCATGTTGAAGGCAGCGGATTCCCGCTGGGGATGGGTGGCGAGCATGGCCTGGGTGGCTTGCGGCATGGTGTCCTCCTCGGTGGAATGGGGGCTTCTGGGTCACTCGACCCGTCCACCGTAAGAAGGCCGTGTTCAGCTTCTGTAACGCTGGGCTGAAGGACGGATGAAGACAGGCGCTTTCTGCCCTCGCCGCACGGAGATTCCTCGGCCGGGTCCGCCTTTACACAGGCTGAACACACGCCCGGTAGCGTCAGGCCATGAAGAGCAAGAGCCTCCTTCTGAGCACCCTCACGGCCCTGACCCTGGCGGCGACCCCCGCGCTCGCACAGATGGACCACAGCATGCACGGCACACCTGCAAGCAGCACGACATCGATGTCTCACGGCATGAACGACATGGGCGGCCTCGCCGGGTTGAGCGGGAAAGCCTTCGACCGCGCCTATCTCTCCATGATGATCGCGCACCACCAGGGAGCCGTGGACATGGCGCGCGCCGTGCAGGGCCGGGTAAAGGACGCGCAGGTGAAGACCTGGGTGGCGAACGTCATCCGCGACCAGACCCGCGAGATCAGCGACATGAGTACCTGGCTCAAGCCCCTGGGTGGAGTGAATACGGGCATGCGCGACATGATGGCGAGCGGCATGAAGGGCATGGTCACGCCGCTGAAGACCGCGAAGAACCCGGACGTGGCCTTCGTGCAGGGGATGTTGCCCCACCACGCCTCGGCGCTGGATATGGCGAACCTCGCGTTGCAGAAGAGCAGCGATCCCCGCGTGCTGAAGCTCTCGCGCGACATCATCAAGGCGCAGGCCGACGAGATGTACACCTATCGGCAGTGGCTCGCCCGGCGCGGCTGAGCGAAACCTCGCGTGCGGCCCTGTGCCTCAGGCAGGGTCGCACCTTGCTGTCCGAACCCTTCGCCCCCCGGCGGGACCTTTACCCTGGGGGGCAGTCATGGCCCGCATTCTGATCGTTGACGACGACCCCGCCATCCTGGAGATTCTCGGGGCGTACCTGCGCAATGATGGGCACACGGTGCTGGAAGCGCAGGATGGGGCGGCGGGACAGTTGAAACTCGCGGAGGCCGACCTCGCCATCCTCGACTGGATGCTGCCGGGCACGAGCGGTCTGGAACTCGCGCGGCAGCAGCGGCGTGACCATCCGGACTTCCCGATCCTGCTGCTCACGGCGCGGGGCGAGGAGGAGGACAAGCTGCGCGGCCTGGAGGTCGGGGCGGACGACTACGTCACCAAGCCCTTCTCGCCCCGCGAGGTCGTGGCGCGCGTGCGGGCGCTGCTGCGCCGGGCGCGTCTTCAGGACAGCGTGTCGGCGGGCGGCCTGCAACTGGACGAGCGGACCCGCACCGCGACCCTCGACGGCCGGGAACTCGCCCTGTCGAAGCTGGAATTCGACCTGCTGCTCACCCTGGCCCGCCATCCCGGCTTCGTGTGGTCGCGGGATCGCCTGCTCGAACGGGTGTGGGGAGCCGACTTCCCCGGTGTGGAGCGGGTGGTGGACGTCCACATGGCCGGGTTGCGCCGCAAGCTGGGCGAACAGCCGGAGCGGCCACGCTTCATCGAGACGGTGCGCGGGGTGGGGTACCGCTTCCGGGAGGAGGCGTGAAGCTCTTTCCCCGCCTTTTCCTGGGGCACCTGCTGGTGATTCTGGTCGCGCTGGGCGCGCTGTTCCTGGTGGTGGAACTCATCGCGCCCAGCTTCTACCGGCACCACGTCGAGCAGATGGTCACCCTGATCGGCCCCGAGGGGCGCGCCCTGCGCCCGGACCTGGAACGCGGCATGCGCCGCACCCTCAACAGCGCCCTCTTGGCCGCGCTGCCCTTCGCGGTGGCCGTCGCCGCGATCACGGCCTCGCTGACCTCCCGGCGCATCGTGCGGGCGGTGCGGCTGCTCTCGGAAGGCAGCCAGGCGCTCGCCGCGGGACAGTACAGCCGGCGGCTTCCTGAACCTGGTCGGGACGAGCTGGCGGGTCTCGCGCACAACTTCAACGTCATGGCCGGTTCACTGGAGCGGGTGGAGCAGGACCGGGTGGCCCTGATCGGGAACGTCGGGCACGAGTTGCGCACACCGCTCGCGGCGCTGCGCGGATACACGGAAGCCCTTACCGACGGCGTGATGACGCCGGATCAGGCCGCGCCCGCGATCCGGCGGGAGGTGCGGGCCATGGAGCGCCTCGCCAGCGATCTGAGCTTGGTGTCCCGGATCGAGGCGGGCCGGGTGGAACTCCACCCCACGACCTTTGGTGCCCGGACCCTGCTGGCCGCGGCCCTGGAGCGCTTCGGGGACGCCTACGCCGGTCGCGGGGTCACGCTGACTGCCCAGGCCCTCCCAGACGACGCACAGGTCCGGGCGGACTTCGAGCGGGCCTTGCAGGTGCTGTCCAACCTGCTCTCCAACGCGCTGCGCCACACGCCGCAGGGCGGCCGGGTCACGCTGGCGGTGCAGGCGGTTGGAGGACAGGTCGGGTTCAGCGTCGAGGACACTGGGAGCGGCATTCCCGCTGAACACCTCGCGCGGATTTTCGAGCGCTTCTACCGGGTGGACCCGGCCCGGACGCGCGGTGAGGGGAGCGGCGTCGGCCTGACCATCGCGCGCGGCCTGGTGGAGCAGATGGGCGGCCACATGGGTGTCACGTCGGACGAAGGCGGCAGCACGTTCACCTTCACCCTGCCGGGGGCCTGAAGGCTGAGGCCTCCCAGGTGCCTCGACGAAAAGACCCCCTTCGGCGAGGGGGCCTTGTCTTTCTGCTGGCTCAAGCTTCAGGAGGGGTGGACTCCAGCGCATCCCGCAGGCGCACGAGCAGTTCCTCCCCGCGCTCGTACCCGGGCCGGACGAACACCATCGCCATGTTGCTCCAATCCTGCACGGCGGCGACCTCCTGCCCACCCTCCTCCAACTTCAGGTGCGGGTACGCGCCGTATTCCACGAAGCAGCCGAACGCCTGAGTGACCTGCTCCAGGGTGAGGGTGTTCTGTTCGTTCCAGCGGACCAGATACGGCAGCAGGAAGGCGGGCTTGCCGCACGAGCCACCCAACCCCACCAGGGGCAGGCCGGCGACAGTGGGCACCTCGTCGCGCAGGCGGGCACGGGCCAGGAACGCCTGGCGGTCACGGACGAGGGCGGGGCCGGTCTTCAGGGAAGCGACGTAGGGGCCGACGTTGAGCCTGGTCATGGGTTTTCTCCTGCATGAAGCGCGGGAAGCGGCGTGCCTCCCGCGCCGGGGAACTTCAGGCGTGGACAGGGGTGGGCTGCGCTACGGGAACGGCGTCAGGCTTCACGGGGGGCCGGAAGCCGCGCAGCCTCATCGCGTTGGAGAGGACGAAGACGCTGGAGAAGCCCATCGCCGCCGCAGCGAGAACCGGGCTGAGCAGGACGCCGAAGGCCGGGTACAGCACGCCCGCCGCGACGGGAATCAGGATGATGTTGTACGCGAAGGCCCAGAAGAGGTTGAGCTTGATGTTCCTTAGGGTGGCGCGGCTGAGCGCGAAGGCGTTCGGTACGCCGCGCAGGTCGCCCGACATCAGGATCACGTCGGCGGTTTCTACGGCCACGTCCGTCCCGGTGCCGATGGCGAGACCCACATCGGCCTGGGCCAGGGCGGGCGCGTCGTTGATGCCGTCCCCCACGAAGGCCACCTTGCTGCCTTTCGCCTGCAACGCCTTCACGGCGTCGCTCTTGCCGCTGGGCAGCACCTCGGCCAGCACCTCGTCGATGCCGAGTTGACGGGCGATGGCGTTCGCGGTGCGCCCATTGTCCCCGGTGATCATGGCGACCTTCAGGCCCATGCGGTGCAGGGCGTTCACGGCCTCCTGGCTGCCGTCCTTGATCGGGTCCGCGACGGCGATCACGGCGGCCAGCTGGCCGTCAATGGCGGCGTACAGCGGACTCTTGCCCTCGTCGCCCAGACGTTCGGCCTGCCCCGCGAAGGCGTTCACGTCCAGGCCAAGCCGGGTCATGTAGCGGTCCGCCCCCACCTGCACGAGGCAGCCCTCCACGCGCGCTTCCAGGCCGTAGCCGGGCACTGCTTCAAAGGCCTCAGGCTTCAGGGCGGCCACACCTTCGCGCCTCGCCGCGTCCACGATGGCGCGGGCGATGGGGTGCTCGCTCTGCTCTTCAGCGGCAGCAACCAACTTCAGGACGTTGACGCGGTCGAAGCCGGGGGCCGTCACCAGGTCGGTGAGTTCGGGCCGGCCTTTCGTGAGGGTGCCGGTCTTGTCCACGGCGACTACCTGTACATCTTGCAAGCCTTCCAGCGCGCCGCCGCCCTTGAACAGCACGCCCAACTCGGCGGCCTTGCCGGTACCCACCATGATGCTGGTCGGGGTCGCCAGGCCCATCGCGCAGGGGCAGGCGATGATCAGCACCGCGACCGTCGTGATCAGCGCGAAGCTCAGGGCCGTCTGCCCACCGAACATCAGCCACAGCAGGAAGGTCAGCGCGGCGATGCCCAGCACGACCGGCACGAACACCGCGACCACCCGGTCGGCCAGGCCCTGGATGGGCGGCTTGCTGCCCTGGGCCGTCTCCACCAGCCTGATGATCTGCGCGAGCGCCGTGTCGGCACCGATGCGAGTTGCACGGAAGGTGAGGGCACCGTTCTGGTTGATGGTGCCGCCGACCACAGGCGCACCGGCCTGCTTGCTCACCGGGACGGGTTCGCCCGTGATCATGCTCTCGTCCACGAAGCTGGCGCCCTGCACCACCTCGCCGTCCACCGGGATCTTCTCCCCAGGGCGGACGGAGATCAGGTCGCCCACCAGCACCTCGTCAGTCGGAAGTTCGAGTTCCTGCCCGTTCCGCACGACCCGCGCCGTCCTGGCTTGCAGGCTGAGCAGCTTTTTCATGGCCTCGCTGCTGCGCCCCTTGGCAATGGCCTCGAAGTACTTGCCCAGCAGGATCAGCGTGATGACGACGCCCGACGCCTCGTAATACACGTGCGCGGTGCCTTCCGGGAAGATGCCGGGCAGGACGGTGGCAACCAGCGAGTACAGGAACGCGGCCGTGGTGCCGATCATCACCAGCGCGTTCATGTCGGGCGACCTGCCTTTCAGGCTCTTCCAGCCCAGGCGGTAGAAGCGCAGCCCGGGGCCGAACTGGATGGGGAGCGCCAGGGCGAGCATGACCCAGTTCAGGGCCGTCATGACGCCAGGACCGAAGGTGGTCATCAGCCAGTCGTTCACGGCCGGGACCAGCATCGGCACCATCGCCAGCAGCATCAGCGGCACGGCGAAGACGGCGCTGAACAGCACCTGATTGCGGAGGTGGTTCACTTCCCGCGCACGCGTCTCGCGTTCCTGGTCCTCGCGGCTCACGCCCGCCTGTTCTTCCAGCACCTCATACCCGGCGTCACGAATGGCCGCCTTGAGCTGACCGGGGCTGACGCTGGAGGGAAGGTAAGTCACGCTGGCGCGTTCGGTGGCGAGATTCACGCTGGCACTCAGCACGCCGTCGACTTTGTTCAGCGCCCGCTCGACCCGGCCGACGCAGCTCGCGCAGGTCATGCCCTGGATGCCCAGTTCCACGCTGCTGACCACGGGTTCGTAGCCGACGTCCTTCACCTTGTCCAGCAGAACCTGAGGCGTGGTGATCGCCGGGTCGTAGGCGACGGTGGCCCGCTCGGTGGCGAGGTTCACGCTGGCACTCTCGACCCCCGCCACCTTCTTCAGGCCGCGTTCGACCCTTCCGACGCAACTGGCACAGGTCATCCCCTGCACGCCGAGTTCGATGGTCTTTGTCATCTTCACTTCCTCCTATCCCCCCTGGGGGGATTACCGATACCCAGAAGATAAGCCCGTGGGAGGGGGATGGTCAAGAGGTTGCGGCTACAGGTCCGCGTAAGACGCACTTCCTGTGTAACCGCCTTGACACCCCAGGGGGGAGGGTATAATCTTTCTTCAGGAGGAAAGCCATGACCCAGATTGAACTGAACATCACCGGTATGACCTGCGGCCACTGCCAGGCAGGTGTGGCCAAGGCCCTCAAGAGCGTTCCCGGCGTGACCGATGCCCAGGTGGACCTGGGGGCCAGCAAGGCCGTCGTGCAGGGCAACGCCGAACCTCAGCAGCTTGTCGCCGCCGTGGTCGAGGAAGGCTACGGCGCCCAGGTGGCGAACCCGTAATGGCGGGGGAGACGACCGCCGAGCTGCTGGATATGACCTCCCCCCAGGGGGAGAGCTGCCACACGGGCCATCACCTCTGCATGCCGGAGGACAGCCGCAAGCGCGCCGCGCGTCGTCTCGCCATCGCCCGCGGGCACCTGGAAAGCATCCGCCGCTCGCTGGAAGACCCGGACGTGTACTGCGTGGATGTCCTGCGGCAGATCAAGGCCGTGCAGGGCGCGCTGGACGGCGCGGCAAATGTGATCCTGCGCGGGCACCTCGAATCGCACGTGGCGACCGCGGCGACGCGCGGCGACGAGAAGGAAATCGTCGACGAGCTGATGGAAGTCTTCAAGTACATCTGAAGCCACCCACATGTCATATCTCTCAAGGGGGCGGACGCGGGTCTGCCCCCTTGTTGTCGTGAGGTTCCCCATGCCAAACGTCATCCTGTACGCCACACCCACCTGCCCGGACTGCCATGCCCTGCGCCTCTGGTTCAACCGGCGCGGCATTCCCTTCGAGGAACGGGACCTGACCATTCCGGCGGTCGCGGACGAGGCAAAAGCGCGGTACGGCGTGCGCGTCGCCCCCATCACGGTGGTTGGCGAGCAGTTCTTCTACGGCACCTTTGACCAGCAGCGGCCAAAGATCGAAGCCCTCCTCGGCTGACCCTGGGCAGAAGTGGGCAGCACCGGCCGCGGTAACCGCTGGACAGGTGGCAGACGTGACGACGCATGACCACGGCGGACACCAGGGCCACCAGCCCGGTGCACAGCGAGCGCACGCGTACCTGGGGTTAACCCCAACCTGACGTCAGAAGCGGGTTGGTGATTAACCGCGAACAAAGGAACTTGAGGCTGTGCACCAGGACGAGGCGCGCGACCTTGAGACGCAAGCCTGCCATCGTCTTGCCCTGTCCCCAGCGCCCCCGGAACCGACCGGGACCGAGTCGAAGGAACCGCCATTCTTACTGCCGGGCGAGGAAAAGTAGGGCGGGCCGGGCGGCTCTCTACATGCGCCAGCTGATCACTGCGCGCCGGGCGCTTCGGACAGGGAAAGCGGGCATGGCCGCCTCAGCCACTTCTGGGCACGCAGTGCCGGTACAGCTTCAGGGGCCGTCCAGTGGGCTGGTATTGGACATCCACCTCGGCGAGGGACAGCGTCACCAGGTATTCGAGGTAGCGCCAGGCGGTGATGCGGCTGACCCCCAGGCATTGTCCGGCCGCCTCGGCACTGAGCGCCTCCGGCCGCTTTTCCAGGAGAAGCTGCACTCTTTGTAAGGTCAGGGCATCGATGCCTTTGGGCAGACGCGTCACGGGATCGTGGCGCAGCAAACGGTCCACGGCGTGCTGGGTGAGTTGCGCCGGCGAAGGTGTCAACCGGCGCTGCTGGTGGCGTTGCAAGGCCGCGGCCAGCCGGGCGTGATCGAAGGGCTTGATCAGGAAGTCGAGCACACCGCTGCGCACCGCCGTCTGCACCGTTCTCAGGTCGTTGGCGGCGGTGATCATGATCGTGTCCGGCGCGGTGCCGGTCCGTGGGAGGCGCTGCACCCAGTCCAGGCCGGAACCGTCCGGCAGGTAGATATCCACGATCAGGAGGTCTACGGGCACGGTGCCCAGGTCGCGCTCGGCCTGCGCCAGCGTCCCCACTTCGCCCACGACCAGAAAGCCGGGCGTGGCCTGGACCAGCGTCCGGTGAATGGTGCGGACGATCTCGTCGTCCTCGACGATCAGGACGCGGCTGGGCGGCGCACTCATGCCCCGCCCTCCGGCAGGCTGGGAATACTGACAATAAACACGGATTCCTCCTGAACACGGAGATACTGAAGTGCGCCCTGGACCGTCAGCAGTTGCTGATGGGCAAGGTGCAGGCCCTGGCCCCGTCCCTCGCCCTTGGTGCTGAAGCCGCGCAGAGGCAGCGAGGGCACCTGTTGGGGCGGGATACCGGGGCCGTTGTCGCGCACCTCGACCTGTAACCCCTCGGCGTCCTCGCCCACCACCACCGTCACCTGGGGCTGGGGCTGCCCCAGGGCCGCGTCGAACGCGTTCTCGATCAGGTTGCCCACGGTCAGCACCAGCACGTCCACCACGTTCTCCGGCCAGTGATCCCCCAGGGCGGAGGCGGCGTCCACCCCAAACGCCACACCCAGTTCACGGGCGCGCGCGATCTTGCCCACCAGGAGGGCGGCCAGCCGGGGCGGGGCGATGCCGGCGACGCTGTCACTGGCGTGCTGGGCCTGAACAGCTTCCCGCCCGATGATCTGGAGCGCCAGCTCTGGCAGGCCCAGCTGGATCAGGCCCGCGATGGTGTGCAGGCGGTTGGTGAATTCATGCGTCTGGGAGCGCAGGAGGTCCACGTACTGCCGCGTCTGGGTCAGCTCCTCGGCGAGCTGGACCGCCTCGGCACGTTCGCGGAACAGGACCACCTGCTGCGCGTGGGGCAGGGGATAGCGGGAAACCAGCATGGCCTGCCTCTTCCAGGAGGACGGCTGCTCACGGAATGGCCGGGTTCCTTCTGACTGCAATAGCGTGTGCAGCTCCGGCCAGAGGACCGGCAGGGGCGGCAGCGCGGCGACGCCCGTCACGCCGAGCTGATCCAGCGCCCGCTGGTTGGCCAGGATCACCTGCTGATCGGCGATCACCAGCACGCCCTCGCGCAGGGCGGTCAGAACGGCGTGGTGCTGGGCCATCAGCCCCGAGATCTGATCGGGTTCCAGGTCGAACAGATCCCGCCGCAGGCGCCCGCTGAGGTAGAGGCTGCTCAGCAGGGCGAACAGCAGCCCGAACGCGTACCACGGCAGCAGCCCCCGCATCACGCGGCCGATGCCCGCCTGGACGGTGGGCAGCAGGAAACCGGTAGAAACCAGGCCGATCACCTCACCCCCCGCGCCGCGAATTTCCGCCTTCCCCCAGATGAAGTCCCTGAACTGCCCCACGCCCACCTCGACCGGGTCCCCCCCGGCCAGCACGTCGTCGCTGCCGCTTTCACTGAGGCGGGCGGCGAGCGCGGGCGGAAAGGGATGGGCGTAGCGCATGCCCAGCCGCCCCCCGACCACCAGAAAGTCGGCCCCGATGTCCTGCCGGACCCGCTCCAGCAGGGGGTCAAGCGTGACGGGCACGTCGGGACGGGTGAAGTAGGTGACCAGCAGCGGCATGTCCGCCAGGGTGCGGGAGATCATCAGCGCGCGGTCGCCGAACTCCAGGCGGGTCCGGTCGTTCAGCGAGGTGTACTGCACGGCGGCGAGCACCAGCATCAGCAGCGTGAACGCGCCGACCTGACTCAGGAAGAAGCGCTGCCACATCCTCAGGCGCCGCCAGCGGGCCGGGGGGACGGTGGCGGCGGCGAGTTCCCTCGCGGCGGACCGCCGGGGGCGGGGGGCAGGCAGGCTAGAAGCGCGCATTGTAGGCCCGGATAATCTGGTCTGCCCGCGCCTTGGCGGCCCGCAAGGTGCCGGTCACGTCGGCCCCCTTCAGCACCCGGTCGATGGACGCGTGCAGCACGGCCCTGACCTCATAGAAACTGCCGAACAGGGCGCCGGAGGTCGCGGGTGTGGGCCGGGTCGCGCGGAACTGCTCGAACGCGGCGGCATGCGCGGTGCCGGGCTGCAACCACCCCTGCTGCCGCAGCAGCTTCACGCTGCTCGCCCGCAGCGGGTCGTAGCCACTCAGCCGGTGCCAGGCGGCCAGGTTGGCGGTGCCCGTCAGGTCCAGCGCGAAAGCCTGGGCGGCGGCAGCGGTCCGGGCGGGAATCTCACGCGGAATCCACAGGCTGCTGCCCCCCACCACCAGACCCTGCCGGGGGCTGCCCTGCGGGACCGGCATGACGCCCACGTCCACCTGAAAGCCGCCCTGCCGGCTGCCCGCGAGCACCTGACCGATCCGCGAAGACGAGGTCAGCAGGAACGCCACGTTCCCTTTCAGGAAAAGCTGGGTCGAGCCGGCGTTGTCCTCGGGCTTCCCGGGGTTCAGGTAATACCCGGCGGCGTTCATCTGCTGGAGCCAGCGCAGGGGCCGGGCGACCGCCTCGCTGTCCAGGTAGGCCTGCGTGGCCCGCTGCCGGCGGCCATTCTGCCCGTCCACCCAGAGCGCCCCCCCCTGGGCGGCCCACTGCTCGAAGTACCAGGCGTCGACCGGAAAGGTCAGGCACCTGGCCGGCACCCGCGCCCGTTTCAGCGCGTCGCAGGTCCGGGTCAGTTCCTCCAGGGTCCGGGGCAACGGGGCGTCGCCGAGGCCGGCACGCCGCAACAGGGTGCGGTTGGCGTACAGCACCGGGGAGGACGTGTTGAAGGGGATGCCGTACAGCCGCCCGCCCACGGTGTAGTAGCGCAGGACGGCGGGCAGGTAATCCCCGAACTGCCGGGCCACCTGGGGCGGGAGCGGGCGGAACAGCATGCTGTCCACGGCCAGTTGCGTGCCCGCCTCCGAGATCTGCACCAGCGCGGGGGCCTTGCCTGTGCGCGCGGCGGTCGCCAGGGCCTGAAAGACCTGCGGGTAGCTCGTGTGGGCGACCGGAACGACCTGGATGTCCGGATGCGCGCGGTTGAAGGCGTCCGCCCGTTCCTGCATCCAGCGGGCACGCGGCGCGTCCGAGAAAATGTGCCAGAACTCCACCCGGACCGGCCCCGCGAGGCTGGCGCTTCCCAGGCAGGCCAGCGCCAGCGCCAGCCGCCACAGGACGACCACTCTGCGCCACAAGCTTGGAAACATGCTGCCCCACAGTGTAGAGCGCCCGTCCGGGGGCGGCGGACCCCGGCACATGAACTCTATGAACCAAAGCTTGAGCGGGCCAGCCTGGGGCCGCAGACTTTGAAGGCAACACCACAATCCGTTTCGCTGGCCGACCTCACGGCGGCCAGTCCAGCGCCCGTCCCCTTTCTGTTCAGGAGGTTTTGCTATGAAACGTCTGCTCACGCTCGCGCTGTTCTCGGCGGCCACGGCTTCGGCCCAGGGAGCCGTGACCTTTATCTGCGGCGCACAGGCCGACTGGTGCCAGGTGGTCGCCAACGCCTACAAGAAGGAGACGGGCCAGGAAGCCAAGTTCCTGCGGCTGTCCGCCGGCGAGTCGCTGGCCCGCTTGCGCGCCGAGAAGGCCAATCCCGGCTTCGACGTGCTGTTCGGCGGCACCGGCGACGTTCACGAGACGGGCACCAGGGAAAAGCTCCTGACCTTTTACAAACCCAGGGCCTGGAACGACCTGTATCCCGAACTCCGCCAGCAGGTGAAGAACGCCTATATCCCGCTGTACACCGGGGCGCTGGGCTTCGCGGTCAATGACACGGTTCTCAAGCGGCGGAACCTGCCGGCGCCCCAGGACTGGACCGACCTGGGCGACCCCCGCTACAAGGGCCTGATCGCCATGCCGAACCCCAACACCTCCGGCACGGCCTACACCATGATCACCACCCTGATCCAGATCTACGGCGAGGACAGGGCCTTCGACCTGCTGAAGAAGATCCACAACAACGTTCCCCGCAACGGCTACACCCGCCCCGGCTCGGGCGCGGCATTCCTGGCGGCCCGTGGTGAGGTGGCCGTGGGCGTGACCTTCATGCACGACGCGGTGGCGCAGAACGTCCGGGGCTTCCCGGTGCGGGCCGCCGCGCCCAGAAGCGGCACCGGCACCGAGATCGGCGGCGTGAGCCTGGTGACGGGCGGCCCCAACCCCGAAGGCGGCAAGAAGTTCATCGACTTCGTGTTGCGGCCCGACATTCAGAAGCTCGCCGCCACGGTGGAGTCCTTCCAGATCCCGTCGAACAGCAAGACGCCCGTGCCCGCCGCCGCCCCCAACCTCGACAAGATCAAGCTGATCGACTACGACTTCGCGAAGTGGGGCGAGACGGCCACGCGGAACCGCATCATCTCCCGCTGGACGAAGGAGGTCTTCCCATTGCCACGTCGCTGAATCCCCCGCTGGGCCGCCTGACCCGGCCGCGCGCCCTTCAGCTCGCGTTGCTGGTCTGGCCGGTGCTGGGGCTGCTCGCCTTCGCGTTCCTGCCCTGGCAGCGCAGCGGGCGCGCCTTCCTGGCCGGGGGCGACACGGCGCTGGAACTGCTGCCCGCCGCGCCCTGGCTGTGGGTGCCGCTGCTGGCCCTGGTGGCCTCGCTGGCCGCCGGCTTCCTGAATCGCGCCGTCCGGGCCTGGCCCGCGCTGGTGGTGGGCCTGGCGGGCTTCTTGGTCACGGCCTCTTTCATCGTCTTCCGGAATCAGCCGGTGGACCTGGGGGCGCTGGTTACGGCGCTGTCACTGCTGTCGCTCACCGGGATGGCCCTCTCGGACACGGGCATCATCAAGGCCGACCGCTTCATCGCGGGCGCGACCCTGTGGGTGGGCCTGTTCCTGATCCTGTTCGTGATGTTCCCGCTCGTCAAGGTGCTGCGGACGGCCTTCGGTGAGACGGGTTTCAGCCTGGAAGCCTTCCGGTCGGTGCTCGGTTCGCCCGCCTTCTTCGTCCTCGAAAACGACACCACGCCGCGCAGTGAGGGGACGCTGGCCCTGATCTGGACCGCCGTGGGGGCGTTGGGCGGTCTGGCCCTCTCGCTGTGGCGGCGCCGTCCCGCGCTCGCCGTGCTGCGGAACACGCTGCTGGCTGCCCTGGGTGCCGGCGTGCTGGCCAGCTTGCTGCTGGGTTTCGGGGCACTGCGGAATAGCCTGCTGCTCTCGGTGAGTGTGGCCGCCGCCTCGACCGCGCTCGCGTTCGCCTTCGCGCTGCTGGGGGCTCGCAGCCGGGCACCCTTCGGTCCCTACCTGTTCCTGCCGCTGGCGCTGGCCGGGTACGCCGTCGGTTCACTGGCGTCCAGCACACCGACGACGGCGGCTTACGGCCTGCTGTTCAAGGGGCTGGGCGTCCTGCTGGGCCTCGCGCTGGCGGGGTGGTTGACCCGGCGGCGGGTCACGGCGGCGCGGCTGCTGGGGGTCTTCTCGCTGCTGCCCATCATCACGCCGCCCTTCGTGATCGGCTTCGCGCTGATCTTCCTGCTGGGCCGCCAGGGGCTGATTACCCACAGTATCCTGGGCCTGGACACCGACGCGCTGCTGGGGCCGCTGGGTGTGGGCATCGCGCAGACGCTGGCCTTCACGCCCATCGCGTACCTGGTGCTGGTCGGCGTGGTGCAGAGCCTGAACGGCACGCTGGAAGAAGCCGCCGTGACCCTCGGCGCCAACCGCTGGCACGTGCTGAAAACGGTGATCTGGCCGCTGGTCCGGCCCGGCCTGGCAAACGCCTTCTTGCTGACCGTGATCGAGAGCCTCGCGGACTTCGGGAACCCCTTCATCATGGGCGGGTCGTTCCTGGCCACCGAGGTGTATTTCGCGGTCGAGTTCAACCCCAACGAGGCGTCGGTGTACGGCACGGTCCTGCTGGCCCTCAGCATCACGGCGTTTCTGGTGCAGCAGGCCTGGGTGGGCCGCACCAACTTCACAACCGTGACGGGCAAGCCCACCCAGGGCGGCGTGACGCCGCTGCCTCCCGCGCTGGAACGCTCCCTGCTCGTGCTGTTCACGCTCTGGGTGCTGCTGGTCGGCGCGGTGTACGGAAGCATGCTGTTCGGCGCCCTGGTGAAACTGTGGGGCTTCAACAACACCTTCACCGTGGAACACCTCCTCAACCTGTCCTCCGGCTCGATGGCGGTGTTCCTGAATACCCTCAAGATCGCCGCGATCAGCAGCGTGCCGGTGCTGCTCCTCAGCGTGGTGATCGCCTTTCTGATCACGCGGCAGAAGTTCTTCGGGCGGGGCTTCATCGAACTCGGCTCGCTGCTCTCCTTCGCGGTTCCGGGCACGGTCATCGGCATCGGCTACGTGATGGCGCTCAACAGCGGCTTCGCGTACCTGACCGGCACCATGATCATCCTGGTGATCGCCTTCGTCTTCCGCAACATGCCCGTCGGCATCCGCTCGGCCGTCGCCAACCTGCGGCAGATCGACCCGGCCCTGGAGGAGGCCAGCACCACCCTGCGCGCCAGCAGCGTGACCACCCTGCTGCGCGTGGTGATGCCGCTGATCCGCCCGGCGCTGGTGTCGGCCCTGATCTTCGCCTTCGTGCGCGCCATGACGGCCATCTCGCAGATCATCTTCCTGATCTCCCCGGATCACAAGGTCGTGACCAGCGAGATTCTCAGCATGGTGGAACGCGGGCAGCTCGGGGACGCCGCCGCCCTCTCCGCCCTGCTGGTCTTCACGCTCGCCGCCGTGATCGCCCTGACGAACCTGCTCGTCAGCCGCCTGGGTACGCCCGTCAAGGTGACCTCATGACCACGCTTCCCGCACCCCGCCCGACCGCCCGCTTTCAGGCCAGCCAGGCCGCCCCCGTCCGGCTGGAAGGCATCACCAAACGCTTCGGCAGGAACACCGTCGTGAACCGCGTGAGCCTCGATATCCAGCCCGGAACGCTGGTTACCCTGCTGGGTCCCAGCGGCTGCGGGAAAACCACCATCCTGCGGATGATCGCCGGGCTGGAAACCATCACGGAAGGCCAGCTCTCCATCGACGGGGAGGACGTGACCCAGCTCTCGGCGGCCCAGCGGGACGTGACGATGGTGTTCCAGAGTTACGCCCTCTTCCCGCACCTGAGCGTGCTGGAAAACGTCGCGTATGGCCTGCGCGTCGGCCGCCACCCCCAGCCCCTCACGGCGGCGGAAGAAGCCCTGGCCCTGGTCGGCCTCGGCGGGTACGGGGGCCGCGCGCCTTCCCAGCTTTCGGGCGGGCAGCAACAGCGCGTCGCCCTGGCCCGCGCGCTGGTCATGAAGCCCAAGGTGCTGCTGTTCGACGAACCCCTCAGCAACCTGGACGCCAAGCTGCGCCGCAAGATGCGCAACGAGATTCGCGCGATCCAGCAGGACCTCGGCATCACCGCCGTATACGTCACGCACGATCAGGCCGAGGCGCTCGCGATCTCGGACGTGGTCGTGGTGATGAGTGCGGGGAACATCGAGCAGGTCGGGAGTCCCGAAGACCTCTACCGCCGGCCCGCCAACGCCTTTGTGGCCGACTTTATCGGGGAAGCCAACCTGCTCCAGGCCACCTACGACGGCCAGCAATTGGCGTTCGGGAGCGTCACCCTGCCTTACACCCAGCCGGGCGCGCCCACCGGAAACGTGCGCGTGCTGGTCCGCCCGGAGGCCATCGCCTTCAGCCACACCGGGCTGGCTGGCCGCGTCACGTCCGGTGCCTATCTGGGGGCCACCACCGAATACACCATCGACACACCGGCCGGTGAGGTGCTGATCGCCCCGCCTTCCGAGGCGACGGTGCTGCCGAACGGGACCGACGTTCGCCTGTCCTTCCGCAGTAACGGTCTGTACATCCTGCCCGCCTGACCCACCCCCCTCCCAAGGAGACCCCATGCGCCACCTGTTCCTGTCCACCGCCCTGCTGCTCTCCAGCGCCACCGCGCAGGTCACCATCTTCAGCATCCCCGCGCTGCCGCCGGGTATGACGGCCCCCAGCCAGCCGCCCGCCCAGAGCAACCCGGCCACCCCGGCCGGTCCCGTCCAGAAGGTCGAGATTCAGGAGGTGGAGGTGACCTCGCCGGTCAGCACGGGCACGTCCCCCACGGTGGCCAGCGAGGACGTGGGTGAAGTCTCCATTCCCCTGCGGGCCACCGACAAGGACGGTCGGCCGGTCGCGGGCGTCTCCATCGACTGGGAAGTCAAGAACACGGGCAAGGCCCCGGTGTACGTCATTTCCAGCCAGAGTGGCGGGGCCGAACAGCTCCTGGGGACCACCATCGCGCCGGGCGAGACCTGGAAGGGGACCACGACCACCGGCCCGGACGGCATCACGGCCCTGCTGCTGAACGCGGCGGCCAGCACTGCGGCGGCCCTCAAGGTCACCGGGCCGACTGGGGAAGTCAAGAACCTGCGTGAGGCCGCCCAGACCATCGACTGGATCGGGGAGTAAGGCCGTCTTCCCGGGAGTCCCGCGCGGCCAGGAAGGGCGGCGCGGGGCTTGTCTGTGAACGTCCCACACGGCGTTCGGGGAAGGCACCTTGCGGCTTGCCAATCAGCACGAGGGATACCGGTTCGAGGACCTGACCGGCGATTTCGTTTGTGCCAACGAACTCAGGCCGGAAGCGGGCAGGACCTCCACCCTCATCCCGGCGGACTTCCTGATGCCGCCTAAAAACCAGCGGCGGTTTGAACCTCTCCGCCCACGTGTTTTGCTCACCGGCTGACCCGCCGCGTGGCCTCCGTGGAGGAACTGCAAAAGAGCGGTAGCCCTCCGCCAGCCCTGTGCTGTGCGGGGCCAGGCAGTCTTGCGGAAAAATGATCTGTATATTACTATTACGTCATAAGCGTAATTTAAAAGGAGCTTACGTATTGTCCCCGATCCTCGACCAACTGACCGCAGACATCGCGCTGGCCCTCGCACCTGACAGCAGCAGCGCCAAAGCCGCCCAGAAGCTCGCCCGCCCGTCCGGATGGCCCACGCTGGCCCGCGACGGCGACGTGCTGTGGGGCGAATGCCAGGGCAGTGGCGCGCACCCCTACCTGGTGGGTGTGGATGCCCGCAGCGCCGAGATCGCCAGCAAATGTAGCTGTCCCAGCCGCAAATTTCCCTGCAAGCACGCGCTGGGGCTGCTGCTCCTGCATGCCGCACGGGTGGGGGAGTGGCAGGCTTCCTCTCCGCCCCCCGACCTCGCCAGGTGGCTGGGGGGCCGCGTGGCCCGCGCCGAGAAGGCCGCGCAGCCCCCCGATGACCAACCTGCCGACCCTACCGCACAGGCCAAGGCTCAGGCCAAAGCCCAGGCCGCCCGCGACCGCAAGCGTTCGGCGGGGCTGGAGGACCTCGAAGTATGGCTGAGTGACCTCGTGCGCGAGGGGCTTCAGGCCGCCCGTGCCCGCCCCTACGGCGACTGGGACCGGCAGGCGGCGCGGCTGGTCGATGCCCAGCTGGCGGGCGCGGCGCGGCAGGTCCGGCAGCTTCCGGAGTTGCTGCACGAGGGCCGTGCCGACCCTGGGGGCGAAGCTCTCACCGCCCACCTGGGACAGCTGTGGCTGCTCACGCAAGGCTGGCGCGTGCGGGACACCCTGGGCGCAGCTGAGCGTGCCGACCTCCTGACGGCGCTGGGCGCACCGCTTGACCGTGCCAGCCTGCCCCCGGCCGCGCCGCAGGTCTGGCAGGCCCTCGGCTCGGTGCAGGAGGAGGAGGGGAAACTGAACGTGCGCCGCACCTGGCTGCTGGGGGAAGGCCAGCCCGGCGAGGAACCCCGGCTGGCCCTGCTGCTCGACTTCGCCCCGGCGGGACAGGCGCTGCCCCTGCCCCTGGCCCCGCAGCAGCCCTTCACGGCGGCCGTGGCCTACGCGCCCTCGGCCCACGCCCAGCGGGCCATCCTGCAGGGAGAAGCGGCGGTGGCGGCCACCCCACTGCCCCTCCCCGGCGGAACACTGGCAGAATTGCAGGAGCGGTACGCGGCGGCGCTGGCCCTGAACCCCTGGCTGGAGCGCATCGGCGCCTTTGTCGGCCCGGCGTACCTCCATCTCGACCCGCCGCAGCTTTGCGACGCCGAAGGCCACGCCGTTCCCCTGAGTGCGCGGGTGGAGCAGGCCGACCTCTGGGTCATGCTGGCACAGGCGGAAACGCAGATGCGGACCTATTTCGGTGAATGGGACGGCGTGACCTTCCTGCCGATAGGGGCCGTCTCCACGGAAGTGGGCCGGCCGGGGGCCGCCGGAACCCTGCACGAACCTGGAGTGCCCGCATGAGCCGCGACCTGCGTGATCTGGCCGTGGTCGCCACGCGCGGCACCAGCCGGGCCGAGTTGCCTGCCCCCGCCGGGGCGCTGGCCCAGGCCCTGTCGAGTGTGCCCGGCGACACGCCCGAGGCCCGGCTGCTGGGCCGCGCCGCCCTGCTGGGCCTGCACGCCCGCGCCGGCACGCCCCTGCTGAAGGCTGCCGCGCCGCCGCCCACACCTCTGCCTGGCCCCGACCGTCCGCTGCCGCCCGCCCTGGCGGCCCTGCTGCCCACGCTGGTCCGAGCCGATCTGACCGCCCCGGCGTTGGAGACGGTGTCGGCGCACGGCTGGACCCTGAATGCCGCGCAGGTGCTGGCCCTGCATGGTCAGAATCCCGACCTGGCCCACTCGCTGTGGACCCTGGCCGACGTGCGGGCGCGGGCCACCTTGGACGCCCATCCCCTGCACCGGCAGGCGCAGAAGGCCGGGGAAGAAGCCGCCTGGGCCGCGAGACTGGAAGCGTTGGCCGAGCTGCGCCGGAGTGACCCGGCGCGGGCTGCCCAGGAATTGCAAGAGCTGTGGGCCGCTCAGCCCGCCGACCGGCGCCGGGAACTGCTGGCCCTGGTGCGCCGCGACCTGCGACCCGGGGACCGCCCCCTGCTGGAAACGGCGACGCGCGACCGCTCGCCCGAACTGCAAAAACAGGTGCGGCAGCTTCTGGGCCACCTGCCTGGACCCCTGCAAGACGAGTTGCTGGCGCTGCTGCCCCAGGCGGTCAAGGTGAGCGGCCCGCTGAAAAAGAAGATCACCTTCGGGGCCTTCGACCTGCCCGCTGCGCTCGGCAAGCCGCGGGCCGGACAGTACGATGACGGCGACCTGCACCGCCTGCTGGGTGCCCTGCCCACGCCGCTGATCCTGAAAGCCCTCGGCGTGAGCTGGGACGAGCTGCACAGGGCGGCCAGGGCGCACCACTGGTCCCTGGCGAATGAATTGCAGGAGCCGCCGCCTCCCGTGCCGGAGCCGCTGGACCCCGCCACGGCCCGCGCCCGGCTGCGCGACCTTGCCGGGCAGCCGAAGGTGTCCCCGGAAAAGCTGCTGGACGCGGTGCGGGCGCTGCTGCTGAATCCAGGGGCGGACCTCGTGGCAGAACCGGTCGACCTACAGGTCACCCTGGCCGCGCGCGCACTCCATCTCTTTCAACGTGAGGGCCAGAGCGGCGTGGTGCCGGGCCTGGCCGGTCTGCTGGGCGAGCGCCTCTCGCCCGACCTTACCCTGCCTCCGCCCACGCCGCTGCCTTTCGAGCTGCCGCCCCTCCCGAAAAAGCTCCCCTCCTGGCAGACGCCCGCCGACTGGGAGGAGCGCCAGCGCCAGCAGCACGCCCAGAGGGAACATGCCGCCTTGCAGGCCTGGCGCGACCTGACAAGTACCTTGCGCCTGCGCCGCGAGTGGCGTCACGCCCTGGCCGCCCAGACGAACCTCTAGCCCTTCAAGGAGTGATCCCATGACCCCCTCCCAGAGCAACACCGCCCCCGAAGTCCTGCGCCAGCACGCCGAGCAGGCCTACGCCCACGAACTCGCTGCACTTGAGCAGCACGACCGCTTCCCGCGCCCGCCCAAATGGAACCTCAGCCCGCGTGCCGTCCTGACCTATCTGATGGGTGGTCAGGCAGGTGACACCGAAATCACGCCGAAATATGTGGGCGAGGCGCGGCTGATGGAAATCGCCGTGGCGACCCTCGCCACCGACCGCGCGCTGCTGCTGATCGGCGTGCCGGGCACGGCCAAGAGCTGGGTGAGCGAGCACCTCGCCGCCGCCATCTCGGGCGACAGCACCTTGCTGGTGCAGGGCACGGCGGGCACCGACGAGAACGCCATCCGCTACGGCTGGAACTACGCCCGGTTGCTGGCCGAGGGGCCGAGCGAGGCCGCGCTGGTCGAGAGTCCCGTCATGCACGCCATGCGTCAGGGCAAGATCGCCCGCCTGGAAGAGCTGACGCGCGTGCAGAGCGACGTGCAGGACACCCTGATCACCATCCTCTCGGAAAAGACGCTGCCGGTACCCGAGCTGAACACGGAGGTGCAGGCGGTGCGCGGCTTCAACCTAATCGCTACGGCCAACAACCGCGATAAGGGTGTGAACGACCTGTCGAGTGCTCTCAAGCGCCGCTTCAACACGGTCATTCTGCCCGTGCCCGACAGTTTGGAGGACGAACTGAGCATTGTGACGCGCCGCATCGAGTCGCTGGGCCGCAGCCTGGGCCTGCCCGAGCTGCCCCCGGCCCTCGACGAGATCCGGCGCGTGGTGACGGTCTTCCGCGAGCTGCGCGCGGGCGTGACCGAGGACGGCAAGACGAAACTCAAGACGCCGAGCGGCAGCCTCAGCGTGGCCGAGGCGATCAGCGTGGTGACCAACGGCCTGACCCTGGCCGCCCACTTCGGCGACGGCGAGCTGAGCAGCCGCGACGTGGCCGCCAGCGTCATCGGGGCCGTGGTGAAAGACCCGGTGCAGGACCAGGCCGTCTGGAACGAGTACCTGGAAACGGCGGTCAAGAAGCGGGCGGGGTGGAAGGAGTTCTACGCAGCGTGTCGGGAGGTGAGCTGAGGTGGTCCCACAGGGCCGCCCTGACAGACGGCAATCTCAGGCCGTCTCAGCCTTCCCCCTCCTCCCGCGTCCAGTCCTCACAGCGCAGCCCCGGCACGTGGGCGAACTCCCCAAGATTGTTCGTGACGACCCGCGCGTTCAGGCTCTGGGCGTGGCCCGCGATCAGCACGTCATAGGGACCGATGGGCGAGCCGCTGCTCGCCAGGGCGGCCCGAATCTGGGCAGCAGCTTCGGCCGCGTCCTTCCCAAAGTCGAAGACATCCAGCGTCCCCACGAAGGCCGACAGGCGGGCGGCATTCTGGTCCGGGCGACCGCTGCGGCGCACCCCGTACCAGAGTTCGTGCAGGGTCACGCTGGAAATGCCCAGCCGGTGCCCCGCCGAAGTCACCTCCTGCATCCGGCGGCCCACCTGCTCCGGGCGGCGGTTCATGGTGAAGATGCAGATATTGGTGTCGAGCAGATAGAGCAGGGGTGGCGTCACACCAGCGCTTCCCGTTCCTGCTGCGCCGCCGGCTGTTCCCGTTCGAGGGGGCCTTCAAAGGCCGTCAGGGCCTCGAAGATCGCGAGGCCGTCTTGCCGCTGAACCGGCGTGATGATCAGGTCACGGCCCCGGCGAACGATCTCGACCTCGCCGTAGGGCAATTGCAGCTCCTGCGGAATACGGACGGCCTGACTGTTGCCGCTCTTGAATGTTCGGCTGCGCGTCATGGGTTCACCTTGCCGTAAGTATATACCGTAGATACATTTCGGGCATTCCTCGCCCCTTCTGGAGTTCGTTCATGGCCCAACCTGACCTCACCATCTACCCCATCCGCCACCACGGCCCCGGCTCGGCGCGCAGCGTGGGAAGGGCGCTGGAGGCCAACCCGCCCGCCACGCTGCTCATCGAGGGGCCGGTGGACGCCGACAACCTCTTGCCCTTCCTGAACGACCCTGCCATGACGCCCCCCGTTGCGGTCATGGCCCACGTGCAGGGCCAGCCCGAGCGCTCGGTGTTCTATCCGCTGGCCGAGTTCAGCCCCGAATTCGTGGCGATCCGCTGGGCACTGGCGCGCGGCGTGCCGGTGGCCTTCATGGACCTGCCCGCCAGCGTGACCCTCGCGCTGGGGGAGGAAGGGGAGACCCCAGCCGGGACCGACCCGGATGCCGATCCAGCGCCCACCTCTCCTGCCGACACCGTGCGCCAGGACCCTCTCGCGCTGCTGGCTCAGGCCGCCGGCTACAGCGATT
This sequence comes from Deinococcus phoenicis, assembly GCF_000599865.1. Taxonomy (GTDB): domain Bacteria; phylum Deinococcota; class Deinococci; order Deinococcales; family Deinococcaceae; genus Deinococcus; species Deinococcus phoenicis. The sequence goes on from NZ_JHAC01000044.1 coordinate 59,257, forward strand.
TCGAGCGCTGGTGGGACGCCCTGGTCGAGTCGCGCGGCGAGGGCGAGGCGGTCTTCGCGGCGATTGCCGAGGTCATGGCGGCAGTGCGCGAGGCCGAAGACGGGCATACGTCCGGGCGCGACCTGATCCGCGAGGCCCAAAGAGAAGCGCAGATGCGCCAGACCATCCGCGCGGCGCTGAAAAAGGGTAGCGTGGCCGTCGTGTGCGGCGCGTGGCACGCCCCGGCTCTGACCCCCGAGGTGCTGGCCCGCGAGGCGAAGGCCGACCCGGCACGCCTCAAGGGGCTGCCCAAAGTGAAAGTGGCCCTGACCCTCACCCCCTGGACGCACGGGCGGCTCACGCAGGCGAGCGGTTACGGGGCGGGCGTCACGTCGCCGGGCTGGTATGCGCACCTCTTCGGGACGCCTGCACAGGTGAGCGAGCGCTGGTTGACCCGTTCGGCGCGGCTGCTGCGTGGGCACGGGCTGGACGCCTCCAGCGCCCAGGTCATCGACGCGGTGCGGCTGGCCGACGCCCTGGCGACCCTGCGCGGGCGTCACCTTGCGGGCCTGGACGAGCTGACCGACGCCACGCGGGCCGTCTTCGCCTGGGATTCCGACACGCCGCTGCGCCTGCTCTCGGAGGAACTGTTTGTGGGTGAGGCGTTGGGCACTGTCCCTTCAGGTGTCCCCGCCGTGCCGCTGGAGCAGGACCTGGCCGGAACGCTGGCCCGGTTGCGCCTGAAGCGCGAGGCCACCACCCGCGACCTCACCCTGGACCTGCGCGAGGACGCGGGCCTGAACCGCTCGCAGCTCTTCCACCGCCTGAACCTGCTGGGCGTGCCGTGGGCGAGGGAGGCGCACAGCAGCGGCACGGGGACCTTCAAGGAGGCCTGGACCCTGCGCTGGGACCCGGAATTCAGCGTGCGCATCGTCGAGGCGAGCCGCCACGGCAATACGCTGGTGCGCGCGGCCCAGACGGCGGCGGTTTCCCAGGCGCGGCGGGCACCTGATCTGGGGGCGCTCTCGGCGCTGCTGGAAGTCACGCGGCTGTGCGGGCTGCCCGGGGCCGCCGCCTTCACGCTCGCCCGCCTGGACGCCCGCGCCGCCGACGCCGACACCGCCGCACTGCTGCTCTCGCTCCCGCCCCTGGCCCGGCTGGCCCGCTACGGCGACGTGCGGGCGCGTGAAGGCGACGACCTGCGGCCCGTGTTCCGCACCCTGGTGGCGCGCGCTGCCGCCGGGCTGCCCAACGCGGCGCACGGGCTGGGCGGGGAGGCCGCGCAGACGCTCCACGGCCAGATCGCGCAGGCCGACGCGGCGGTGCGTCTCCTCGACGACCCGGAGGCCAGTGCCGAATGGGTCACGGCCCTGCACGCCCTGGACGCGGAGGGCACCGCGCCCCTCCTGCGCGGCGATGCCGTGAACCGCCTGCGTGACCGCTGTCTTCTGGACGCTGGGCAGGTGCAATCTCGGCTCGCGGCGGCCCTCGCACCTGGCGCCCCTCCGCTGGACGTGGCCGCGTGGCTGAGCGGCTTTATCGGGGAGGACGGCGGGACCCTGCGGCACGACCCTGCGGTGCTGGCTCTGCTCGACGCCTGGGTGACGGAACTCGACCCGGACGCTTTCGGCGAGGTGCTGCCCCCCCTGCGCCGCGCCCTCTCGCGCCTGGAACCGCACGCCCGCAAGAGGTTGGGCGAGGAATTGCGCGGGCTGGAACGCGCCGAACAGGTGACGCAGGTCAATGGCGACCTGGGGGCCAGGGTGGTGCCGGTCGTGCTGCGGTTGCTCGGAGCCACCCTGCCTCATGGAGATGCCCAATGACCGAACCCGCCCCACAGAACCTGACCCCCGAACTGGAACGCTTGCGCCGCTGGCGCCTGCTGCTGGGCGGCGAAACCGCGCACGGCGAAAGTGCCGACGGCACCGGCTGCGAGCTGGGCGAGCACGACCGCCGCCTCGACGCGGCGCTGGCCTCGCTGTACGACGGCGCCCCCTTCACCGTGCAGACCGAAAAGCCCCAGAAAGGCCGCAAGTCGCACCGGAACGTGGGCTTCGGCAAGAGTGCCCCTGCCGTGGCCGCGTGGCTGGGCGAGGTCCGCGACCTCTTTCCGCAGTCGGCGGTGCAGGTCATGCAGCAGGACGCGGTGGAGCGGCTCAACCTGAAAACCATGCTGCTCGAACCCGAGCTGATGGAGCACCTGCAACCCGACGTACATCTGGCCGCCGCCCTCCTCAGCCTCAAGGACGCCATGCCGGATCAGGCCAAGGCGCTGGCGCGGCAGGTGGTCGCGCGGGTGGTGGACGACCTTCAGGCCCGCCTCGCCGAGCCGCTGCGCAGCGCCGTGACGGGCAGCCTCAACCGCTCGCAACGTAACCTGCGCCCCCGCCAGAACGAGGTGGACTGGGGCCGCACCCTGCTGAAGAACCTGCGCACCTACGACCCCGAGCGCCGCAGCGTGATTCCGGAGCGCCTGGTGGGCCACGGGTGCGCCCGGCGGCAACTCAAGGCCGTGACCCTGTGCGTGGACCAGTCGGGCAGCATGGCGTCCAGCGTCGTGTACGCGGGCATTTTCGGCGCAGTGCTGGCGAGCCTCCCGGCCCTGAAGACGAATGTGGTCGTGTACGACACGGCGGTCGTGGACCTGACCGACCACCTCGCGGACCCGGTGGACGTGCTGTTCGGCGTGCAGCTCGGCGGCGGCAACGACACCCCGCTCGCCCTGCGCTACTGCCGGGGCCTGTTGCAAAACCCCGAGGAGCACACCTTCGTCCTGATTTCTGACCTCTACGAGGGGTCGGGCAGCGCCGAGATGATCCGCCGCCTGAACGAGTTCCAAGAGATGGGCGCCCGCGTGATCGTCTTGCTGGCCCTCGACGACGACGGGACGCCGAGCTATGACCAGGGCAACGCCGCCCGCCTGGCCACCCTGGGCATTCCGGTCTTCGCCTGCACGCCGGACTTTTTCCCCGAGCTGATGGCGACGGCACTCCAGGGGGCCGACATCGGTGCCTGGGCGGCCTCGCGCGGCATCGTGACGGCCCGCTCGGCAGCCGGGGCGGGTCCGCTGCCTGAAAGCTGACTGGCTGGGGCGAATAGGCGATGGGCGGCCTATCCACTGGAATGCGGCAGGAGCCAGGGGGAAAAGCATTCCAGCAGGTTCTCTGGACAAGCAGCTTCCCCGGTCAGTCTCAGCTGGTTCTCCGGAGGCCGCCCGGAATCACCGGCCCCGTCCAGCCCGTTCCCCGCGATCTTGCCCCGGAGGGTGAAAAATCGGGAGCCACTTCACCTGTGGTAGAACAGCTGAAGTTTCTATTCTTTTCTTCTGAGCACCCCGCTGACCTCAGGGCGGACCGCGACAGATGTTCCCCGTTCTCGAGCAAGGAGGCAGGACATGAACCACCGGAAGCTCGGCATGCTCGTTGCGCTGCTGATGGGTCAGGGTGCCCTGGCCGCGACCCCCCGTGACACGCTGGTGGTCCAGCAGGCCGCAGGCATCTCCACCCTGGACCCCACCGCCACCTACGATACGTTCAGTTCCCAGGTGGTCGAGAACATCTACGAGACCCTCTGGACATATAAGGGGGCCAGCCTGACGCAGATGACGCCCCTGCTGGCCGCCCAACTGCCCACCTACACGAACGGGGGCCGGACGCTGGTCGTGCCGCTCCGCCAGGGGGTCAAGTTTCACAGCGGCAACCCTCTGCGCTGCGCCGACGCCGAGTACACCTACCGCCGGAACCTGGTGACCAATTCGCCGGAGTCGGCCAACTGGTTTGTCAGCGATGCGCTGCTGGGGACACCAAAAAACGCGGCCGACGACAAGAGCGTCACCTGGGCGCGCATCCGTTCCGCCGTGAAGTGTGACGCGCAGGGGCGGCTGGTGTTCACGCTCGCCAAGGTGGACCCGGCCTTCATGACCAAGCTGGCCCACGCGAGTCAGGGCGTCCTGGACCGGAACTGGGCCATCAAGCAGGGGGAATGGGACGGAACCGAGAAAACCTGGCGCGACTGGGTAGGCAAGGATGTCAGTGGCAGCCAGCTCAGCCTCCACCCGAGTGGGACCGGCGCATACCGGCTGGTGAGCGCGAAGTCGGACGGCGTGATCTTGCAGGCGTTCCCGAACTACTGGGGCAAGGCCCCGGCCATCCGGAACGTCTTTTTGCAAAAGGTCGCCGAGCTGGCGCCCCGGCAACAGGCGTTCCTGTGGGGGGACGCCGACCTGATCGAGGCCGGCACCCGCGCCAATGTCGACGCGCAACTGCGGGGCAGGCCCGGCGTGGTGGTCGTGGACGGGCTGCCCAGTGCGTCCGCGCAGGCCCTTTTCATGAACAACAAGGTCACGCCGAGCGAAGCGCTGGGCAGCGGCAAACTGGACGGCAAGGGCATCCCGGCCAACTTCTTCAGTGACCCTGACGTGCGCCGGGCTTTTGTGGCCGCCTTCGACTATGGCCGCTTTATCAGGGAGGTTCAGGGTGGCAAGGGCACGCCCCGGACCATGCTGCTGCCGGAGACGTTCCTGGGCTATTCCAGGGGCACGCAACTCCCCGCGTACAACCCGGCCGAAGCCCGCCAGGCGTTCCAGAAGGCGTGGGGAGGCGAGGTCTGGAAGAACGGCTTTGTCATCAATGCGAACTACCGCACCGGCCACGTGCTGGGGCAGACGGCCCTGGAAATCCTGAAGCAGAACGTGGAAGCCCTCAATCCGAAGTTCCGCATCAATATCCAGGTGGAACCCTGGTCGGAGCAGTCCGTGCGCTTCCAGAAGGGGGAAGAGATTCTGCTGCCGATGGGCTGGAGTGCCGACTACGCCGACCCCGACAACTTCATGTATACGTTCTACTCCAGCCAGGGGTACTTCTACCCGTCCAACAACTGGAAGGATGCCGAGGTGGACCGCTGGCTGGACCAGGCGCGGGCCACCATTGACCCGGCAGCGCGTGCCCGGCTTTACAGACAGGTGGCGGAGAGAGCCGCCGACCGTAATGCGTTTGTCTTGCTGCCTGCCGACCAGAACGTCCGGGTCATCCGCAGCAACCTGCGGGGCGTTTCGGCCAGCACCTATAACCCGATGCGAAGCTTCTCGTTCACCGGGACCTTTCTGCGCGAACTCAGCAAAAATTGAAGGCTCTTGCCAGAGTTAGAGCGGCCGGGTCGGCCTGGGGCCGCAAGGAAGCCGGTGCACTGGCTGGATGACGGGAAGTCTCAGGCATTGCACCGGAAGAGGGAGCGAAGAGGCGCTCGATGCTGGGGAAGCGCGCCTGTATTCTGCCAGGGCGGGGCTGGTCATGGAGCACCCTCATCCTGGCGGGATACCGGCTCCCCCTCAGATGCGGCCGCCGTCCAGAAGGGGTCGGTCGCGCGCAGTGGCCGGGCGAACAGGTACCCCTGACCCAGGGTGCAGCCCAGGTCGCGCAGCACCGCGAGTTCCTCTGCGGTTTCCACCCCTTCGGCCACCGTCTCCAGCCCGAGGCTCTGTGCCAGCATGATGATGGCCCGTACCACGGCGTAGGCCGACGACGCTGGATGCAGCTGCGACACGAACGAGCGATCAATCTTCAGGGTATTGAGCGGCAGGCGGGGAAGGTAGCTCAGGCTCGAGTAGCCTGTGCCGAAGTCGTCGACCGAGATCGAAACCCCCAGATTCCTCAGGTGTTGCATGCGCCGCACGGATTCCTCGGCGTCGCTCATCACGACCCGCTCGGTCAGCTCCAGTTCCAGCCGCCTGGCCGGGAAGCCTGTGTCCCGCAGGCAGGCGGCCACCGTGTCCACAAAGTCCGGGTGTCCGAACTGCACGGCCGAGACATTCACCGCGAGGTGGAAGGCCCGGCCCTGCCGCCTCCACACGGCACCCTGGCGGCAGGCTTCCCGTAGCACCCACTCGCCGATGGGAACGATCAGGCCCGTCTCCTCCGCCACGGGAATAAAAGTGGCGGGCGGCACCAGGCCGAGATCGGGGTGACGCCAGCGCAACAGGGCCTCGGCCCCGACCACCCGCCGGCTGCCGAGCTGAACCACCGGCTGATAGTGGAGTTCCAGCTCTCCCCGCTCGGTCGCGCGGCGCAGGTCGGCGCCCAGCCGGAAGCGCTCGGACGCCTGGTCCGCCAGCTTCTGGTGGAAGACGACCGAGCCGGGCTTGCGGCGTTTGGCGGCATACAGCGCGAGGTCGGCGCTTCTCTGCATCGCGGCCCCGTCTGGCCCCCCTTCCGGTGTGACACTGATCCCGATGGACGCCGTGACGGAGAGTTCCCGGCCGGGGAGAACCAGCGGGAGGGCCAGGGCCTCGTGGACGCGGGCCGCTGTCTCCCGGGCGGCCTGTTCCTCCGCCAGGGGCATGACCACCGTGAACTCGTCTCCGCTGATGCGGGCCAGGGTGTCGGCGGGGCGCACGCAGCCTTTCAGGCGGCCAGCCAGCAGGCGCAGCACCTCGTCACCCACCGGGTGCCCGAAGTTGTCGTTGATGTCCTTGAACTCGTCGATGTCGATGAACAGCAGACTGGCCGGCGTCCCCAGACGTGCCGAGGTCTGGAGCGCCTCCTGTAAGCTCTTTTCGAACAGTTGCCGGTTGGCCAGCCCCGTCAGCACGTCGTGATTGGCCTGGTGCCGCAGCTGCCCCGTGAGGCGGTGGTGCTCAATCGCCACGGCAGCCAGGTGGCGGGCCTTGCTCAGCACGCTCAGGGTCTGCCCCGAAAACGGGCCGGGGGCAGTGCCGTAGAGGGCCAGCGCCCCCAGCACCACCCCGCCGCCGTCCAGGATGGGGAGAGACGCGCAGGTCCGTAACGCGTTGGGAGGGAGGCGGCGCAGATAGCCGGCGCAGTCCGGGTGGGTCAGGAGATCCTCGACCACCACCATCTCCCCCCGGGCGACGGCGGTGCCGCATACCCCGGCCCCCTCCCGGATCTCGATGCCGCTCAGCACCGGGTGAAACGTCGGGGGGAGGCCCGGTGCCGCCGCCAGCTCCAGCCGGTCCCCCTGAACCAGCAGGATGGTGCAGTGGTGGCCGGGAAACTGGCGCTCCACCATCTGCGCGACGTGATGCAGGATCTCGGGGAGCGCGCGGCCCTGCACCATCATTTCCAGAATGTCGTTGCGGTCCTGCTGGGCCTGCTCCTCGGCTTTCCTGGCAGTGATGTTCTGGAAGTACACGGCGAGGCCGCTCCCGTGGGGATAGGCGTTGATCTCGAACCAGCTGCCCAGCGGCGGGTAATACTCCTGAAAACACACGCCCCGCTGTTCATCGACGGCCTTCTGGTACTGCTCGGGGAAACGCCCGCTGAGGGTTTCGGGGAACATCTGCCAGACCTGCTGTCCCAGCAGTTCGGCGGCCGGTTTCTCAAGCAGGACCTCTGCCTGGGGATTGAGGTAGAGGAAGCGCCAGTCCTCGTCCAGGGTGTAGAACGCTTCCTGAATGCTGCTCAGAATGTGGGCGGTTTCCTCGGCCCGCCTCAGAACTTCCTGCTGGGCTGCCCGCAGGGCCGTCAGATCACGGGAGGTGGCCAGGAGCCTTATCACCTGACCGTCCGCGCCGAGGATCGGCGTGACCAGCACATCCCAGAACTTGCGGTTTCCCGCTGCGGTGGGGCAGTAGCCCTGAAAGTGGCCACGCTCTCCCCGGCAGGCGGCCTCCACCGCCCGTTGCAGGTCGGCCTGATGCTCCGGCGGCCAGAGAGCCGCCCAGGGCTGGCCCTGAATGTCCCGGAAATCCGGGACGGCCATGCTGGCCTGCCCGCTCTCGTTCATCCACAGCAGCTCACCGGTCAGGCTCAGCACCTTCAGGCAATCCGGGCTGCTGCCCACCAGCCCGCGCACGAAGGCCATCTGCCGCTGAAGTTCATGCTGGGCATCTATGCGCTCGGTGACGTCCTCGTGAACGACCAGAACGTGGCCGGCATCGTCCCCCAGGCGAGTCACGCGCAGCTGAAACCAGCGTTCCTGGTGGGGCGCGTGACAGGCATAGACCTGCAAGTACTCCTCCTCGGTCCCGGACATGACCCGCCGGATGCCCGCCGCTGCCTCCCGCGCTTCCGGTAGGCCGCTGGCCCCGCACAGCGTGAGGTAGTTGGCCCCCACCCCGTCCCCCGCCATCTTCAGGCCGTTGGCCTCCCCGAAGCGCCGCCACGCGCGGTTCACCTGCACGATGCACCCCTGCCGGTCCAGCACGGCGAGCGATGAGGGGAGGGCGTCGAGAACAGCGTGGACATCAACGGCGCGAACGGTCTGGGTCGTGGCGTGCTGGGTCATGGCGTGGTCCTGGGCGAAGTGGGGCAGGGCAGGAGGCTAGCAGCTCCTGCCGATGCTGGCACTTCCGCCCGCTTCTCTGGTGTCCATGGCCTTGAGGCTAACGTTCATGCTCCGGCGGGACATGGCCGAGGGTCACACCCTGATTCAGGGTCCTGGTGGGTGCGGTGGCTTGCCGCACCCCCGGCCCGGGCCACCGACACGCAGGCAAGGTAGCCGCGCGGGTGGCGAATGCCGCCGAGAACTCTGGCGACTTGTTGCGCAGAACAGAGCTGGAGAAAGCTGCGTTCGACACACGAAGTCGCCAGAGAGGGGGCGGCAGAAATCCATTCTGTGTCCCGGCGTCTCCTCCAGGGTGTGAAGTCGCTGATCGGGTGGAGGTCCGGGAGCTGGCCCGGCTCCGGTGAAGGCCCAGCACCTCCGCTCTCAGGACCTGGGGCAGCGGACGTCCTGGCCGAAATACTGCTCGCTGAGCTTGGTATAGGTGCCGTCGGCCATCAGGGTGGCCAGAGCCTTGTTGACGCTGTTCAACAGGTCGGGATTGTTCTTTCTGACCGCCATTCCGATGCGCTCGGGAAAGATGATGTTGCCGATCTGCAACTTGCCGGGAAGGACTTTGCTGGCGTCGATGGCGTTGAAGCGGTCCAGGACCATGGCGTCCGCACGCTTGTTCAGAACCGCGTTCAGCTGGTCGTTGGTGGTGGGAAAGGTCTTGACTCCGCCGATGCCGGGAAGCTGCTGCACGTACTTCAGGTAGGTGGTGTTCACCCCCATGGTCACGACCTTGCCCTTCAGGTCGGCGATGGTGCGGGGACCACCCGGCCGGGCCACCAGAACGCCGCCGCTACAGTAGTGCGGCGTGGAGAAGTCGACCGCTTTCAACCGGTCGGGTGTGATCCCGTGCGACGCGATGACCAGGTCGTAGCGGTCGCGGTCCAGCCCAAGCAGCAGGCTCTCGAAGACGACCGTGGTCCACACGGGTTTGACGCCCAGCTGTCTGGCGATGGCGTTGCCCAGATCGACCTCGAACCCCGTGAGGGTCTTGTTCTTGTAATAGTTGAAGGGGGGGTAGTTGCCTTCGGTGGCCAGGCGCAGGACGCCCGAGGCCTTGACCTGCGCGAGGGTGGCCCCCTGTGCCGGGGAGAAGGCCGCGAGGACGGGAATAAGGAACAGCAGGGGACGGATCCGGGGGTGGCGCATGTTCTTCTCCTCCTGGTTCAGGGCTGGTGGGTGACGGGTTCCGGGATGGGGGTGCCGTGTCCGAAGGCACCGAAGGTGGCGCAGTTGCGGGCGGCCTCGTTCGCTCCGGCGGCCAGGGCCTGTGCTGCATTCCGGGTGCTGAACCAGCAGTGCAGAAAGGCCGCGATGAACGCGTCTCCCGCACCCAGCGTGTCCACCACCGCCGCAGGAACGATATCTGCGTGGAAGAATTCACCGTTCAGGAGGGCAAGAGAGCCGTGCGCGCCGCGTGTGACCACCACCAGGCGTGCCCCCAGGGCAGCGGCGCCGGCGGCCTGCTGCTGCGCCTCCGCGAGGCTGCCCTCGCCGGCGGACAGGAAGGCCACGTCGAGCAGGGGGGCCATCCGGCCAAGCTGTTCGGGCGTCCAGTCGGAGGAGAAGTCGAAGGACAGGACGGGCGCGGCCTGACGGATGCGGGGAAGAACAGCCTCCAGCTCGCTGTAGATGCTGGTGTGGACGAGGTCATGCTGGGCCATGAAGCCCAGGTCCTCGTCGGTCAGGGTCCAGGCCCCCTGCACGCCGGGATCGCTCCCGACGAAGTGGCGGTCACCGTCCCGGTGGTCGATGCCCGACCAGGAGGTCATCCCCTCGACCTGGCGGCAGTGGCTGAGGTCGACGCCTTCGGCCCCCAGGGCGGCCAGGATCAGCTGGCCCGCCGCATCGGTGCCGACGCAGCCCAGGTAACTGGCCGGATGGCCCAGCCGCGCACTGAGGGCGGCCACGTTCACGGCGTTCCCGCCGGGGTACATGGTCTGGCTGCTCAGGTAGAGGTCGACGGTGTTGTCACCGATTCCCAGCAGGCGGGCCACCTCAGTACTCCGTGACCCACATGTAGCGCCGGGTGTCCAGCGAGTGGTCGTGTTCGGCGGCGAGATGCTCGGCGAAGCGGTTGAGGGCGGCCTGGAGGGCGTAGGGAGCGAACAGGGGCCGCACTTCCGGCGCGACGCCCGTCATGGGAAAGTCGCGCGAGTCGTAGATCATCAGGCGGTCGGTGTACTTCCGGCAGAAGGTGACGGCGCGCTCGGTCAGGGGACGGCTGGGGTCCTCGCCGAGCAGCAGCATCACGGGCGTCTGGGCGTCGAGAATCTCGAAGGGGCCGTGGAACCATTCCGCCGCCTCGAAGGGCACGCTGTGAAGCCACTGCATTTCCATCAGCATGCACACACCGAACACGTAGGCCGTGGTGAACATGGGGCCGGAAGCGAGGTGGTAGATGATTCTGTCGTCGCGGTACTGCCGCGCGTCCGCACGCCCACGGGCGTCACTGAGCTGCGCGGACTCCACCAGAACGCCGGGCAGCGCGTCCAGGGAGCGCATCAGCGGTTCGAAGAGGGGGTAGCCTTGCCGGGCGTCGAGCAGACCCGCCAGAAAGCCCTGAAGCACGATATAGACCCCGGTGTGGGCCTGCTCGGTCTCGCCCATCAGGAGGAGGTGTTGCACCGCCTGCGCCAGCGGCTTGTCGCGCGTGGAGGTGACGCCAAGTGTCATGCAGGGTTTGTCCTGCAAGTAGCGCGCTGCCTCGACCGTTTCCTGGGTGGTCCCGGACTTGGAAGCGAGGATGACCAGCGTCCGCTCGTCGAGCGCCGGCTCCAGGGTCATGAATTCGGCGGGGAAGTACCGCTTGACCTGCACGTCCGTCCGGGCCTGGTCGAGCCAGTATTCCAGGCCCAGCATCACGCGGTTGGGCGCGCCACAGGCGACGAAGTAGATGCGGTCGATCTGCCCGGCGAGCTGCCGTCCCAGGGCGGCGGCTTCATCTTTGGCGCGCAGGGCGCCTTGCAGACTCCCGGTGATGAGAGCGGGGTCGATAGGCGTGGCAGCAACGCGGGTGGCGGCATCTGAAGTGAGCATGCTTCTCCTTGGTCTACTTGGTATAGACCAAGAATAAGGGGGGCAGGGAGTCCCGTCAACCGCCCGCTACAGAGACGACCCGGCCCGGCCCTCGCCGATGTTGAAGACGACCAGCTGGGGGTGGTTGACGGACTTGAGATACTCGAACGGCTGCCCCCGGGCGTCCTGAACCACCGAGCGGTACAGCAGCACGGCCTGATCCGGCTGAAGGTTCAGGGCCTGCGCCTCGGATGCCCTGGCGGGGGCAACGCCGATCATGCTCTCGCCCAGCGCCGCGACAATTCCGAACCGCTCCTCCAGAAGCTGATACAGCGATTCCCCCCCCAGGAGGTCCTCGGCGGCCAGTCCCGGCACCCGCCGCGCGGAGAGGTAACTGGTTTCCAGGCAGAAGGGCACGTCATCCACCAGCCGCAGCCGCCGGATCATCACCACCGGACTTCCCGGGGGCAGGTGCAGTTTCTGGCCCACACTGCCCGACGCGGCCGTCATCTGGAATTCAAGGAGCTTCCCCCCGGCCCGGCCGCCTGTGGCCGCCACCATCTGCGTGATGCTGTGCAGGTGGGCATGGTTCAGCAGGCGGCGGACCTTCGGCGGACTTACCCGGGTCCCGGTGGTGCTGTCCCGTTCCAGCAGGCCCTGCCGCACCAGGTTGTCCACTGCCCGGCGCACCGTCATGCGGCTCACGCCCAGCGTCTGGGCCAGTTCCCGTTCAGAAGGCACCTTGTCGCCTGGCAGGTATTCACCGCCTTCCAACATGTTCTGAAGGCGCTGCTGAACCTGAAGGTAGCGCCGCTGCGTCACATCTTCCGTCACGGCTCTAGCATGCCGCCTTCCGGGCCAGAGTGGAGTGGGAGGGAAACCGGCCAGCGGGGAAGACAGTAGCTTTCTCGCCGGTGGGGGACCGGACCGCGAAGACGGCCAGCCGCACCACCCGGGTCGCCACGACAGAGGTTAAAGACAGGTGTTCAAGAGGCCTAGTGGAGCGCCACAGGCATAATGAGGTTTAATTTAGGGACGGATAGCGGCGGCTCAGTTTTACTCGTGCGGCATGTGTGGTGAACTGCCAACGCCGTTTAGGGCCTGGGGCTTGCGGGGCAAAAATAGCGTGCTGAGCGCATAAAAAGA
>NZ_JHAC01000045.1 GCF_000599865.1 Deinococcus phoenicis
GGCTGGTTTCAACGGTGTGGCTATACCCTCACCCGGCAACCCTTATGAGCGCCGTCCTAAGGTCAAAGCCCGAGGCCGGCCTGGGGAGTGGCGCTACGGGCCGACCTTGCTCAGCGGCATCTGGGCGGCCCTGGACTCGGTAACTCTCTGACGTCTTCGGCGGATTCGCCTACACCTTCCCAAACATCTTCTTATGTCAAATGCTTCAGACGCGTCGTGTGGTGCGTGATGGCGCTCCTCGCGCCCCGGTTCACGCTGTGGACTGCCCTGCTGCTGCCAGTGGCCGGACGGGTGATTGCGCCGCGTTCCCCAGGAGGACGCCCTCGGCAAGGCGCGGCAGTCCTGAAGCTCCTGGGAGGGGTCCTGTAGCCCTCACTTCACGGCAGCGGCGATGGCCCGCCCCGCCGTACGTCCGCTGAAGAGGCAACCGCCCAGAAAGGTGCCCTCCAGCGCACGGTAGCCGTGGACACCGCCGCCCCCGAACCCGGCCACCTCGCCCGCCGCGTACAGACCGGGCATAGGCTGACCGTCCTGGCCCAGCACCCGGCCCTGAAGGTCGGTCTCCAGGCCGCCCAGGGACTTGCGGGTCAGGATGTTGAGCTTCACGGCGATCAGCGGTCCGTCCGCCGGGTCGAGGATCGGTGCGGGCTTCGCCACCCGGATCAGGCGTTCGCTGAGGATGTTCCTCGCGCCCCGGATGATGGCGAGCTGCGGGTCCTTCCCAGCCACGTTGCGGGTCTGGATGTCCCGGTCACGCACTTCCCGCTCTACGGTGGCGTAGTCCACGAGGTTGCTGCCGACCAGCCCGTTCATCCCCGTCACCAGGTCGCGCAGGTTGCCCCGCACCACGAAGTCCACGCCTTTGTCCATGAACGCTTGCACCGGGGCCTGGACCGCCTTCCCAGCGCGGCCCAGCGTGAGGCGAATGTTCTTGCTGGTCAGGTCCGGGTTCTGCTCGCTGCCGGAGAGGGCAAATTCCTTCTTGATGATGGCGCGGTTGAGCAGGAACCAGGTGTAGGGGTATTCATGGGTGGTGATCTGCCGCAGGGTGTCCAGCGTGCTGGCCCCCGGGATGTGCGGAAAGGGCAGGCGCTTTCCGGTGGGGTCCAGCCACAGGCTGCTGGGACCGGGCAGGATGCGAATGCCGTGATTCGGCCAGATCGGGTTCCAGTTGCGCAGCCCCTCGGTGTAGTGCCACATGCGGTCGGGGTTGATCAGGCTGGCTCCCGCGTCCCGCACCTCCTGTTGCAACAGCCCGTCCACGTGTTTCGGCACGCCTGAAAGCATGAAGGCGGGAGCGGGACCGAGCCGCTCGGTGGGCCAGAAACGGCGCACCAGCTCATGATTGCCCCCGATTCCCCCCGAGGTGACGAGGACCGCCTGCGCGTTCAGGTTGAAGTCGCCCACCACGACGCGGGAACTGCTCTGGCCCCGCGCCACCTCCGACGGTTCGAGGATGTCCCCGTGGACCCCGTGGACGATCCCGTTCGTGATGTTCAGGCCGCGTACCCGGTGACGAAACCGGAAGTCGATCCGGCCGATCTGGTGGTGCTGACGCACGCGCCGCTCGAAGGGTTCGGTGACGCCCGGCCCCGTTCCCCAGGTGACGTGGAAGCGCGGCACGCTGTTGCCGGGCAGACCCGCGCCCGCCCCGCCCCGCTCGGCCCAGCCGACGGCGGGAAACCAGCGCATCCCCTGGGCATGCAGCCACCCGCGTTTTTCCCCGGCGGCAAAGTCCACGTAGGCCTCCGCCCACTTCCTGGGCCAGTGGTCCTCAGGCCGGTCGAAGGCGGCGGCGGTCATCCAGTCGCGCAGGGCCAGTTCCCGGGAGTCGTGAATGCCCAGGCGGCGCTGCTCGGGGCTGTCCACAAAGAACAGGCCGCCGAAGGACCAGAAGGCCTGCCCGCCCAGGTTCTGCTCGCCTTCCTGATCGAGCAGCAAGACGCGCTTTCCGGCGTCGGCGAGTTCGGCGGCGGCCACCAGCCCGGCCAGGCCCGCCCCGACCACGATCACGTCTGCATCCAGTGTGGGCATGACCTATTAAACAGGTCATCATTTACCCGTGCAACAGCTGGAGGGTGCGTTACGCTTCCGGGTATGTCCGCCCCCTTGCCTGTCGATACCCGGGTGTCCACGGCCCTTCGGCACCTCCAGACGTTGATCCGGGACCAGGCCTTGCCTGCTGGCGCACCGCTGCCCTCGGAGGTGCAGCTCAGCCGTGAGCTGGGCATCAGCCGGGGCAGCGTGCGCGAGGCCTACCGGGCGCTAGCGGCGACAGGCGCGGTGGAGGTGGGGAATGGCCGGGTGCCCCGCGTCGGCGGCCTGAATGCGGCCCCTGTCACGTCGATGCTGGAGCATGTGCTGGACACCCGCCAGGTGACGCCGCAACACGTCCTGCAACTGCGGCGCGCGATTGAGATTCAGGCGGCGAGCCTGGCGGCCATGCACCGCAGCGCCGCGCAGGCCGCAGCCCTGGAGGGCACCGTGACCGGGATGGAACGCTCGGGTCCGGGGGGTGACGCCTTCGTGACCCACGATCTGGCGTTCCACGAGACGCTGGCGCAGGCCTCCGGCAACCCGCTGTTCGCGGTGCTGAACCGGGCGCTCCATAGAGTGTTCGAGTCCTCTATCCGGCGGGGGCAGCACCATTACGCCGACCCTTACCACTTCGGGGCACTCGTCGAGGCCCACCGCAAGGTCGCGGCGGCGGTCCGGAACCAGGATGCGCCGGGAGCCGCCGCCGCCATGCGGGAGCACTTCGCGCAGGCCGAACTGGTGGCGATGCTGCTCGAACTGGACAGCGGGGAAACGGGGGAGGAGGGTGGCGCAGGCCCGCGCTGAGGATGGGCTGCGGCCTGGAGCCAAAGCCTGGCCGTGGTCTCACGCAAGGTGGTGGCAGTAAGTACCCACGGGGCACGCACCGCTGCTACCGGGCACAGCCACACTGCGCTTACAGCGAAGGGTGACCCCAGCAGGCATCCATCGGGGGGGCATCTACGCCTGGTGACAAGATCGGCTCAGGGCAGCGACCAGAACGGCACGTTTCGCCCGTCTTCCAGTCACCGCCTGACTTCGCCAACGGTAACGGAAAGCGTCACCGCAGCACACCTCGCAACCAGGCATTTGCCTCGTCCAGGGCCGTGCGGGTCTGGTCGTACACGCCCACACCCCCGAAGAAGCCGTGGTGCATCCCGTCGTAGCGGGTGAATCGGGTATCCACCCCCGCCGCCTGGAGCGCCCGGGCATAGTCCTCGCCCTCGTCCCGCAGCGGGTCATACTCGGCGGTGATCACCAGGGCCGGCGGAAGATTCGACAGGTTCTCCGCCTGGCTGGGGGAGGCGTGGGGGTGTGCGGCGTGCGCCTCGTCCGCGAGGTAGTGTCCCCGGAACCAGTGCATATCCTCCGTGGTCAGCCCGTACCCCTGCCCGTTCTCGCGGCGGGAGGCCGTTTCCCCCAGCAGGTCCGTCGAGGGGTAGATCAGGAGCTGGCCCCGCAGGGCCGGGCCGCCCTCGTCGCGGGCGCGCAGGGCCACGACGGCGGCCAGGTTGCCCCCCGCACTGTCCCCCGCCACGGCGATCCTCTCCGGTTCCCCGCCCAGTTCCGCCGCGTGTTCGGCCACCCAGCGCGTCGCCGCGAAGCAGTCGTCGGGCGCGGCGGGAAAGGGATGCTCGGGGGCAAGGCGGTAATCCACGCTGACCACCACCGCCCCCGCTCCCGCGCAGAGTTCGCGGCAGATCGGGTCGTGGGTGTCGAGGGTGCAGATGGTCCAGCCGCCCCCGTGGAAGTACACGACGAGCGGAAAGGGACCCTGTCCCTGCGGGGTGTAGACCCGGATGGGCAGCTCACCCGCCGGGCCGGGAATGGTGCGGTTCTCGACCTGCGCGACGGGGGCGTCCGAGGTGGGCATCAGGTGCAGCGAGGCGGCGATGCCCTGGCGCACGACCTCGACCGGCAGGGCGTGGAGGGGCGGCAGGGCGGCTTGCTGGTCTAGGGTGGCCTTGACTTTCGGGTCCAGGGGCATGGGCAGGTCCTTTCGGAAAGCGGGCTGGGGCCAGGTGGGAACAGGCCAAGCATACAGGGCGGGCATGACGTGAACTGAACCCACGACGCAACAGCCGCAGCCTTATCCACCTGCCGCCCCTCGGTGCCCTATCTGGGCAGGACGGCACCGACGACGCTCTCTGCGGTTCCCTCCCGCACCAGGGCGACCACCGCTCCACCGAAGTCCGCCCCGGTCATTCGTGCGCTGTACACGTCCGGCTGCACTTGGAACAGCGCGACAAGTTCATCCACCCTCGGATGACTCACCCTGTCGTCGTCCCGCAGGCTGGCATGAGAAGACCCCAAGAGCGGCGCCCCCTACAGCAGCGCCCCGCTTCCCTTAAAGGGCCAGACCCACCCGCCTCCCCGTTCGGTATACCGTCCTTTTACCTTGGCACGGCAGGCTGAGCCGCATGAGCACCCTGCTGTCCCGCCGCCGTCAGGTTCGCCCGGTCGCCCTGCTGCGCCTCTTTCTGGGCATCCTGCTCCCCCTCCTGATCGTCGGCTTCATCGCGGAGGAGGTGTTGGAGCGGGAGCGGATCGCCTTCGAGGTGCCCTTCCTGCTGGCCCTGCACGCCCACGCGACCCCGCTGCTCGACCGGCTCGCGCTGCTGTTCACCACCGCAGGCGGCGTCGGTGTCATCGCCCCCGTCAGTGCCCTGATCCTGCTGGGGCTGTGGCTGAAAAAACGTTCCCTGGCCCTCTTCTGGGGGGTGAGCGTGGCGGGGGCGGCGGCCCTGGACCTGGTGATGAAGCTCATCTTCCACCGGCCCCGGCCCGAGTTGTGGCCCCGGCTGGTGCAGGAACACGACTTCGGCTTTCCCAGCGGCCACAGCATGTACAGCGCCGCCTTTGTCACGGCGCTCATCCTGCTGACCTGGCGCACGCCGCTGCGCCCGCTGGTGCTGGTGCTGGGCGTGCTGTTCAGCGGGGCAGTGGGCTTTTCACGCCTCTACCTGGGGGTGCATTACCCTACCGATGTCCTGGCGGGCTGGCTGAGTGGTCTGGCCTGGGTGCTGGGCGTCTACAGCGTCGTGCGGCCCTTCCGGGGCCTGCCGCCCGAAGGAGGTTCCGCGTGAGACTGCTGATCGTCGAGGATGACCCCCATATCGCCGAGCTGCTGCGCGACGGGCTACGCGAGGACGGCTACGCGGTGGACCACGCGGCGAGCGCCGAAGAGGGCTTCTCGCTGGCGGACCTGTTCCCGCACGACCTGCTGATCCTGGACGTGATGTTGCCCGAGGGTATAGACGCGGGCTACCGGCTGGGCCAGCAACTCAGGGAGGCGGGCAACATGGCCCCGATCCTGTATCTCACCGCACGGGGCACCGTGGAAGACCGGGTGGAGGGCCTGGAAGCGGGCGGGGACGACTACCTCGTCAAGCCCTTCGCCTTCAAGGAATTGCGTGCCCGCGTGCGCGCCCTGCTGCGCCGCGCGGGCGGCTACGCGCACAACACGCTGCCGCTGTCCGGCGGCTTCCTGCTGGACCTGACCGCCAGGGAGGTCTACCGCAGCGGCGCGCGCTGTGACCTGACGCGCAAGGAATACGCGCTGCTGGAATTGCTGGCGCACCATCCCGGCCGCACCTTTACCCGCGACGAGATCATCGAGCGGCTCTGGGATGGGGAGGAAGGGGTGGAACCGAAGGTGATCGACGTGTATGTCAGCACCATCCGCCGCAAGACGGAAGACGGCCTGATCGGGACAGTGCGCGGCGTGGGGTACCGGCTGGGGGCTGTGCCTTGAAAATGAGGGCCTTGAAGAGTGGGGTCTTGAAGCTCCCGGCCTTCAGCCTGCGTCTGAAGCTCACGCTGGGGTACGCGCTGGTGTTCATCCTGGCGAGCGTGCTGGGGGCCGTGCTGATCTACCTGGTGGCCTCTACCCAGCTCACCCGCTCGCTGGACACGACGCTGGAGGAAACGGCGGCGGTGGCCCTCGGCAATATCGGGCGCGAGGACGGCGCGCTGCGCTTCGCCGCGGACCTCAATGTGCGGAGTGAACTCGCGCTGGAGCTGCTGAACGGGCAGGGCCAGGTGACGGCCCAGGTCGGGGAGAAGGAGGACCTGAAACTGGGCCTGCCCCAGGCAGGGTTTCAGACGGTGCAGGACTGGCGGGTCTACAGCGTGCCGCTGGAGGGAGGGGGCTGGCTGCGGGTGCTGCGCCCCACCGACCTGCTCAGCGGCCTGTTGGAAACGCTGGCGCGCGTGCTGGTCGGCGCGGCCCTGCTGATGATCGTCCTGTCCTGCCTGGGCGGCTACCTGCTGGCGGACCGGGCGCTGAAGCCCATCGACCAGGTGGCGCTGGCGGCCGCGAGTATCGCCCGGCGGGGTGCCTACCGCGAGCGCGTCCCCGTCGCCCCCGGTGGCGATGAACTCACCCGCCTGTCCACCACCGTGAACGCGATGCTGGACCGCCTGGAGGGCACCATCGAGCATGAAAAGAGCTTTACGCGCATGGCCGCCCACGAGTTGCGAACGCCCCTGACCACCCTGGCCGGGCGGGTGGAACTGCTGCTGGACCGGCCCCGCGACGTGGCCGCCTACCGGGCCGGGCTGGTGCAGCTTCAGGAACGCATCGGGGCGCTGCGTGCGCTGAGCGAGGGCCTGCTCAGCCTGGCGCGGACGGACGCCCCGCCCCTGCTGGAACGGGTCGAACTGGCCGGAACGGCGCTGGGTGTGGCCGAGGACCTGCGGCCCGAGTTCCGCGCAGCAGGAAAAATCCTGTATCTGGACGTGGAGGAAAGCTGGGTGCAGGCCGAACCGGAAGGCGTGCGTCAGGCGGCGGTGAACCTGCTCCAGAATGCACTGAAGTACGGCGGCCCGCAGGTGACGGTGCGGGTGCGGCCCGGTGAGCTGAGTGTGGCGGACGGCGGCCCCGGCCCCCGGCAAGAGGACTGGCCCCGGCTGCTGCATCCCCTGGAGCGTGGGCCGGGGGTGCAGGGTATTTCCGGCAGTGGGCTGGGCCTGGCGGTGGTGGCCGCCCTGGCCCGGCGCTGGCAGGCCGAATTGCGGCCCGAGTGGTCAGAGCGGGGCTTCACGGTCACGCTGCATTTCCCGGAGGGGACCGGATGACGGCCCCGGATGAGCGGACCCCACCGGAATCCCTGTGGCCCGCCCGGCTGGTCATCCTCGCGGTGATCGGCCTGAACCTGGCCCTGAGCGAGAACCTCACCTTCGGCCCTACCTGGCTGCTGCCCGGCCTGGAATTGCTGCTGCTGCTGCCCCTCAGCTTCCTGCGGGGGCGGGAACATCGGCGTGTGGGGCAGTTTAGTCACCCGGCGGCGGTCCCTCGCGTCACCCGTCTGCTCACGCTGTGTCTGATCGGCCTGCTGCACTTCAGCAACCTGGCCTCGCTGGTGCTGCTGATCCGCAGCCTGCTGGGCGGCCACGACACGTCCGGCATCACCCTGCTGGCCGGGGCGCTCAACATCTGGATCACCAATGTGCTGGTCTTCTCGCTGTGGTACTGGGAACTCGACCAGGGCGGCCCGCTGCTGCGCCGCCGGATCGGGCAGCCGCTGGATTTCCTGTTCCCGCAGACGAATGCGCCTGCCCTGGCCCCGGCCTGGCGACCCGAGTACCTCGACTATCTCTTCGTGGCCTTTACCAATGCCGCTGCCTTCAGCCCCACCGACACCATGCCCCTCACGCGCCGCGCCAAGCTGCTGATGACGATTCAGGCCGCCACTTCCATGCTGACGGTGGTGCTGGTCGCCAGCCGCGCCGTGAACATCCTCAAATGACGCGGTTCAGACGCCCCTCAAGACAAAGCCTCCTGCTGGGAACGCTGCTGCTGGCCGTGCTGGCGCTGGCCGCGTGGATCAACCTGCCGGCGGTGAACCGGATGTTCGACCGAAGCGCGGACCGCGTGGCCGCCCTCCCTCCCGCGTCCCCCTTCCGTTCGGGTCAGCGGGTGCTGGTGCTTTCACCGCACCCGGACGACGAGACGCTGTGCTGCGCCGGAATGATCCAGCAGGCAGAGAGCGCCGGAGCGCAGGTCTACGTCGTCTGGGCCACCGCCGGGGACGGCTTCGAGTTCGATGCGGTCCTCACCCAACGGGTCCTGGACCCCGGCCCACAACAGATGCGCCGCCTGGGGAACGGGCGCGTGCAGGAAGCCCGGCGAGCCGCCGCCGTCCTGGGCGTGCCCGCTCCCCGGACCTTCATGCTGGGCTACCCGGACGGTGGGCTGTTCCGCCTGTTCACCACCCACTACGAGGAGGCCTACACCGCGCCGCATACCGGGGCCTCCGCCGTGTACGTGCAGGATGCCCTCACGCCCGGCGCGCCCTACACCGGGCGGGCGCTGGAAGATGACCTGCGCCGGGTGCTGGACCAGGTGCGGCCCGACGTGGTGCTGGCCCCCGCCCCCCAGGACTTCCACACGGACCACCACACCCTGTCCTTTATCGCCCTGCGGTTGATGAGCGCGCGCGGGCAGGAGGATCGCCTGCGCTTCTGGGTCGTCCACGGTGGGCTGGAGTGGCCCATTCCCAAGGGGCTGCACGAGAATCTGCCTCTGACGCTGCCCCCTCTCGCCGCGCGCCTCCCCTGGGAACGGGTGAGCCTGACGGCCGAGCAGGAGCAGCGCAAGCTGGAGGCGGTCAATACCTACCAGACCCAGACGCGCATCCTGGGCCGCTTCATGCGGGCGTTCGTGCGTCAGAACGAACTGCTCAGCCCGGAACCGCTTCCCGAGCAGGGCCAGGCCGCCGAAGCGCCTGGCAACGCACCCTGACCCTGTTCTATACCGGGTTTTTACCTGCGCGCTCTACGGTGCGGGCATGTTCGGTGCCCTTGCCCTCATCCAGTCCTTTTCCTATCTGGGGATCGCCGGAATCGTGTTCACCGAGTCGGGCCTGCTGGTGGGCTTTTTCCTGCCGGGCGACAGCCTGCTGATCACGGCGGGCCTCCTCGCCAAACAGGGCAGCCTCAGCCTGGCGGGCGTGATGCTGGCGGTGGCCCTGGGGGCCATCACCGGGGACAGCGTGGGGTACGCCATCGGGCGGCGCTTCGGTCCCCGGGTGTTCAGGCCACAGAACAGTTTCTTCAAACCGGAATACGTCGAGCGCACCCAGGCTTTTTTCGAGAAGCACGGCGGCAAGGCGCTGATCCTGGCCCGGTTCGTGCCGGTGGTCCGCACGGTGGCCCCGACGATGGCCGGTGTGGGGAACATGCCGTACTCGCGTTTTCTGCTGTTCAACGTCATAGGCGGGCTGCTGTGGTCGCTCACGGTGCCGCTGCTGGGCTACCTGCTGGGCGGCCTGATCCCGAACCTCGACCGTTACATCCTGCTGGTGATCGGCCTGGTCGTGGTGCTGAGCTTCATTCCGGTCGCGCTGGAACTTCGCAAGGCCCGTCAGACGGGAGGGATGCAGCATGAATAAAGCTCACCTGCGCCGCACCGCGTCGGCGCTCGCCGCCCTGGCCCTGGGGCTGACCCCGGCGCTGGCCCAGCCTGCCCCGGTCCCCTTCTCGCACGTCTTCGTGATCGTGCTGGAAAACAGCAGCACCGAGAGCATCCTCGGCAACCCGCGCCTTCCCACACTGAACCGTCTGGCAAAGGAAGGGGCGCTGGCGACCAACAACCACGGCGTCACCCATCCCAGCCTGCCCAATTATGTGGCTCTGCTTGCCGGAAGCACCTTCGGCAGCCGCAGCGACGACCCCCGCCAGACCTTTTCCGCCCCCACGCTCCCTGACGAGTTGGAGCGGGCGGGGCTGAGCTGGAAAGGCTATTTCCAGTCCATGCCCCACGCCGGGTATACCGGCGCGTATGGCGGGCCGTTCGGCGTGTACGTGAAGCGGCATAACCCCTTCATGCTGTTCCCGGCCATCGCGGACAACCCGCAGCGGGCGGCGCGCAGCGTGCCCCTCCCCCAGCTTGCACAGGACCTGAAAGCCGGGCCGGCGCCCACCTTCGCCCTGATCGTGCCGGACAACTGCCACAACCTGCACCGCAACATCAATTGCCTGAACCCGGCGCGGCTGGCCGCCGATGCCGACGCCTTCGTGGGCCAGTGGGTGGGGGCGATCCGGGGCAGTTCCGCCTGGGACGACCGCGCCGCCATCGTCGTCACCTTCGACGAATCGGAAGGGAAGGACGCGCGCGGCGGGGGCGGGCGAATTCCTGCCATCGTGCTGACCAAAATGGGGCCGCGCGGATTCCAGAGTGATCGGAACTACAACCATTACAGCCTGTTGAGGACGCTGACGGACGCCTGGCATCTGCCGCCCCTGGGGGAAAGCGGAAACGCGACGCCGATGGCCGAGCTGTTCTTCAGGTGAGGGTAAAACGCCTCGTCCCGGTTCCCCCGCTGTAGGCAAGAACCGGGACGAAGACTGAACAACCTCAGCGATTCTGCAAAGGCGCGGCAAGGCCGAACACGCCGTTCCCCGGCAAGCTGGCCGACTGCCCGCGCGCCCACTTCAGGTTGGCCTGCACACTGACCGGGGTGTGCCCCTGCGCGGCGTACAGCTTCCCCGCCGCGAGGTACTGCGCCCGCGCCTCGGCCTCGCGGCCTTCTTTCCGCAGGACAGTGCCCAGCACGCTGGCAGCGAGGGCATTGCTGGGATTCTCGCCCAGCGCCGCCCGCAAATACTTCTCGCTGAGCTTCAGCCCCTCGGGGGTAGAGCGGCCCGTCCCGGTCCCCAGCACGCCGCCCACCGCCCGCTCGCCCCGGTAGTAGTTGAACTGCGAGCGAATGTAGTGGAGGTCGAGGAAGGAGACGGTCTTGACCTGTGCGCTGTTGTCTGCACGTTTGTACGCAGTCATGCGCCCATCAGCGGCAAAGGTGGGCGTGAGGAAGCGGTAGCCGCCGTCGGCCCAGGTCAGCACGCCCTGATGCCGGGCAAAGGGTTCCGGCTCGCTGGCGTCCACCTGCACGTCGCCCGCGCCGGAGGGCAAGCGCAGCACGCTGGTGACGTGGCCCAGGTTGCTCTCCTGGCTGCTGAGGCTTTTCCAGACCATCTCCAGCCCCGCGTTCAGGCCCGCGCGCTGGAGGAGACCCGCGATCACCACGCTTTGCAGCAGGCATTGCCGCTCGCCCGCCCCTGCCATGTTGGCGAACTCGAAGCCGCGCTCCAGGCTGAACTTCGGCACGGCCTTCTTGATGAAGCGGTGTGCCCAGGCGGCGGTGTCCCGCGCGAGGCGGTCCCGTTCGGCACCCTTCGCTGCTGCCAGCTCCGCCTTGCGGACATCCAGGGCGGCGTTCAGCGAGGTGCCGGATTTGCCCAGCGACACGCCCGCACTCGTATACGCCTGCGACAGCCAGCTCTCAAAGTCGCCGGGCAGCCCCGCGATGCGGTAGGAATCGGCAGCCAGGGCGCGGAAGTTGTCGTCACCGTAGGTGAGGGTAGCGGGGCCAGGGTTTGCGGCAGCGGAAGCGGCAAGGACGGGGGAAGCCAGGGTCAGGGCGAGCAGCAGGGGAAGGGGACGCATAAAGACCTCTTTCGGAGTTGAGTTCAGGCGGGGTTCAGAGTTTCCAGATCAGATTGCGGCGGGCCATCCAGGACATCAGCAGCCAGGCGGCAAACACGAAGCCCAGCGTGTAGGCCCAGCCGCCCCACCACAGGCCCAGGTGGGTGCGGGCCAGGGTCAGCAGTGCGGTGCCCATCGGCCGGAGTTTCCCCGCCCAGTCCACCCGCCAGTCGAGCAGCACCCACACCTTGAACAGGATGGGCAGGGTATAGGCGGCCAGCGCGTTGCGCCCCACGACGGTCAGCGGCGTGAGCAGCCGCGCCCCGGCGGGGAAGCGCCCCGCGTCCGCGATCAGCCACATCCCCAGAATGCCGAGGGTCCCCAGGCCCGCGCTGTACAGCACGTAGGGCGGCGTCCAGATGGCCTTGGCAAAGGGCAGGTGTCCGGAGGCCGCCCACCCGTAGCCCACCACCGACAGACCTACCCCGAGGGCCAGCAGCCACCCGGGGGCGCGGGGTGAGCGCTGTTGCAGGGGCCGCGCCGCGAGGCTACCCAGCAGCACCAGCGCGGTGGTGGGAATCACCGACACCAGCCCGCGCAGGCCCCAGGGCGTCAGCAGCGTGTCATTCACCGCCTGCACGGGGTTCGCGGTTTCGCTGATGACGCCGGTACCCGCTGGGTGCGGGGTGTAGGCCAGGAAAATCCCGTAGCCGACCAGCAGCGCCGGCGCCACCAGCGCCTGCCAGCGTCCCCGCAGCCCACTCAGCAGTGCCGCGCAGAGCGTTGCCAGCGCGATCAGTTGCAGCACGCCCAGTCCCAGCATGAAGCGGTGTTCGGTCGCGCTCGTCAGGAAGGCGCCCACCAGATACAGCAGCGCGGCCCGCGTCACCAGCCGCCGCACCCGCACCCAGCCCGTCACGCCCGCCTTCCGCATCGCCGCCTGCGAGAAGGGCAGGGCCGCTCCCGCGCAGAAGAGGAACCAGGGAAACACCAGATCCGTCAGCGTCATGCCGCCGAACGGCGCGTGCTGAAGCTGTGCCGGCGTGAGGTTTCCCAGCGCCACGTTGTTCACCAGCCACATCAGCAGCACGGTCAGGCCGCGCCAGGCGTCCAGCGCCGTCAGCCGCGCCCGCGCCTGAGTCGGCACCGCGTTCTCGGCGGCGGCGGTCGGTGTCGGGTTGGACAGGAGCGTCATTCCTGATGCTCCTCCCGCCGGATGACACTGCTATGAAAGGAAGAACTGATGGCTGAGAACTGGGAAGGAGGGCTGAGTGCGCGGCGTCGGGTGGCGGGTCCCCGTTCAGGTTCACCGGACGAGCGCTCCCGCAGACACGATGCGGTAGCCTTTCTTCCGCGCCACATGCAGCAGGTCGGGCAGGGCTTTCAAGCTGTCCGGCGCGTTGTCGTGCAGCAGGATGATGCGGAATTCGGAGAGTTCCTCCGCAACCGCCGCGCACGAATGAAGCCAGAGGACGTCGGTATCCCCTCCTACGGAGTTCGGCGGGTCCCGGGACTGCGCCGTGAAGAGCTGGCCATGGTTGCAGGCATGAGTCCGACCTACTACACTCGGCTGGAGTAAGGGCAGCAGGCCTACGTGTCGGACCGTATCCTGGACCGTCTGGCACAGGCCCTGGCCCTGAACAGTGCGGAGCGGCAGCAGCTGTTTAACCTGGCCCGCGCGACCAGCGCAGGGCAGGGACTGTCACTTGTGCCGAAGGTCCGTCCGGGGATCCGTCAACTGATCGACTCGATGGCCGAGGTGCCCGCCCTCGTGCTGGATCGCCAGACGGACATTCTGGCCTGGAATCGGCTCGGTCATGCTCTTCTGGGGGGAAATCTCAAGTTTGAGGCACCGGATCACGAGGACACCCGGCCCAACACGACCCGGTTGCTCTTTCTCGATGCCCCGACGAAGGCGCTCTATTCGGGTTGGGAGGAGGAGGCAGCGCGGGCCGTCGCTTCGCTCCGTCTGGTGTACGGGCGGTTTTCACAAGATGAGCAACTGACCGCCCTCGTGGATGACCTGGTGGCGAAAAGTCCTGAGTTCGCCGTTCTCTGGCAGCGGCATCCGGTTGAGAACTGCATGACGGGGACGAAGGCCTTCCGTCATCCCCAGGTCACGCCGTTTAGGGCCTGGGGCTTGCGGGGCAAAAATAGCGTGCTGAGCGCATAAAAAGAGGA
>NZ_JHAC01000046.1 GCF_000599865.1 Deinococcus phoenicis
CTCTTATGCACGCTGAGGTTATCCATGACCACCGTCTGTCCGGGCGAGAGTCGAGGGATGAGGACGTGTTCGACATAGCGCTCGAACGCCAGACCATCCACAGCACCTTCCACGGTCATCGCTGCACTCATACCCTGAGGAGTCAGCGCGGCCAAGAGGCTGATATTGGCCCCTTTGTTGCGAGGGACCGCGCCATAGGCGCGTGTCCCTCGCGGCGTACGGGCATATAGCGGCGTCATCGCCACATGCGTGCTGCTCTCATCGACAAAGACGAGCTGGCTCGCGACTTCTCGTTGCACGGTCGCGCGCCACGCCTGGCGCGCTGGCTCATCCCGTTCACTGGCGTACAGTGTCTTTTTTTCTCGTCCGACCCTGACGGAGTAACGCTCGCCCCACCGTCTGACGTGACACCTGTACCTGCTGTTCTTGCGCGAAACGCTCCGTGTGCTGAGGTAAGGTCGCGTCGGGATACCGGTCACTCTGTTCCGCCAGGCGCTGCTCCAGGGTGGCGTCAAGCTTGCGGGGTCGCCCTGGAATCGGATGGGGCAACACATGTCCCTCTTCCCGCTGGCGTGAACGCCAGCGTTCCACCGTTCGCGGATTGACGTTATACCGCTGGGCTACCACGGGAACCCGGTCCCCCACCTGCAACCGGGCCATCACACGCTGCCGCAAGTCTTGGGAGTACGGCCTCATACCCCACCTTACGCCTCCGGCAACCTTTCTGCGCCCCGCCCTA
>NZ_JHAC01000047.1 GCF_000599865.1 Deinococcus phoenicis
CGGACACGGCCTTGAGCAGCGCGGCGGCGTGGGCCAGGGTGCCCTCGTCCGGCTGGGCGGCGCAGGCGCGCGCGACCGCCTGCGAGTGAACGTAGGAAACCTCGCAGGCGTCGTCGTGGCGGGAGGGGGGGGCCGACATGGGGCCAGGATACGGGCCGGAGCAGGCGGAAAAAGGGGGCCTGGGGGGTTCTGCCCTCCGCTCTCTCCCTTTTGCTAGCCTCCCCCCATGCGCCTGCCCGAGCTTGCCGCCGCCCTGAACCTGCCTGCCTTCACCCTGCCCGACGTGGAGGTGCGCGGCGTGACCCACAACGCCGCCTGGGTCGAGCCGGGCTTCGCGTTCGTGGCGATTCGCGGGGCGCGGTTCGACGGGCACAGCTTTCTGCCGGACGTGGCGGCCAGGGGCGCGGTCGCGGTGCTGGGCGAGGGCCTGCCGGAGAACCTGACTGCCCCGCTGCCCTACCTCACCGTGCCGGAGGCGCGGGCGGCGCTGGCGGACGCGGCGGCAGCCCTTGAGCGGCATCCCAGCCGCACGCTGAAGGTGGTCGGCGTGACCGGCACCGACGGCAAGACCACGACCAGCTGGCTGACCCGCCATCTGCTGCGGGCCGCCGGCCTCCAGACCGGCCTGCTGAGTACCGCCGGGTACGAGCTGCCCGACGGCGTGCTGCGGCACTTCCCCGCCCACTTCACGACTCCCGAGGCCCCACAGGTCCAGGCCACCCTGCGCGAGATGGTGGACTCGGGCGGGCAGGCGGTGGTGCTGGAGGCCAGCAGTCACGCCCTGGCGCTGGACCGCGTGCGCGGCGTGGCCTGGGACGTGGCCGTCTGGACCCACCTGACGAGCGAACACCTGGATTTTCACGGGACGCTGGAGAACTACTTCGCGGACAAGCGGCGGTTGGTGGAGCGCGCCCCCTTCGCCGTGCTGAACGTGGACGATCCCTGGACGGCGCAGCTCCGGGGCCTCGCCCCGCAGGAGACGACCTACAGCGCCGAGAACCAGCACGCCGACTGGCGCGCGACCGGGATCGAGGAACGGGCGACCGGCCTGCATTTCCACGTCACCTCGCCGCTGGGCGAGTTCGATGCCCATCTGCCGATGATCGGGCGCTTCAACGTGGCGAACGCCCTGGCGGGCATGGCGGCGGCGGCGCAGCTGGGGGCAACCGGGCCGCAACTGGTGGACGGGCTGGCCTCCTTCAAGGGCGTTCCGGGCCGGATGGAACTCGTGGCGGGTGCGGAAAACGCCCCCCGCGTGATCGTGGATTTCGCGCACACGCCGCCCAGCCTGGAAAAGGCCCTGACCACCCTGCGCGCCACCACCCCGGGGCAGCTGTGGGTGCTGCTCGGCTCGGCGGGCGGGCGGCGTGACCCCGGCAAACGCGCCCCCCTGGGCGAGGTGGCGACCCGGCTGGCCGACCACGCCGTCTTTACCGAAGAAGACCACCGCGACACGCCCCTCGCTGACATCCTGCACGAGATGGAACGGGGCGCGCGGGAGGCAGGCCGCCGCAACTTCGTGAGCATTGGGGACCGGCGGGAGGCCATCCGGCACGTGATCGGGGCCGCGCGGCCCGGTGACACGGTGCTGCTGGCCGGCAAAGGCTCGGAGGACACGCTGGAGCGCACGGACGAGACGCTGCCCTGGGACGAGGTGGCCGAGGCGCGGGCGGCGCTGGCCGAACGGGCCTGAGCTGGACGCCCGGAAGCGGCCAGGGGCGCGGGCGAACGCCGCTGCTGCCAGAAACCGGGGGCCGCCGGTCACAGACCTTCACCTGTGCAGCGCACGGAGACAACCCCCTCTGTCCGCACGTCGGCGCGGCGCTCTGGAAGGTGGCGGACAACCCCAGTCCTTTGAAGCGGCTCCCACGTCCCGCCAAACAGTGTGTAATACCTCCATGCCACCCTCGCGCCCGGCCCTGATGCTGACGTTCCTGCTCCTGGTGACGGGGGGTGCCAGGGCGGCGGCCACGGACAGCCTGCCGGTCAATCTGGCCACGCTGAAAAACGCGGCGATGCTCCAGGGGAACCGGGACGCGGCTCTGCCTCCTCTCAGCGCGGCGCAGCGGGCGGCCCTGTCGCGCCAGGGCTTCGTGATCGCGCCTGCCCGGTGGCGGCAGTTCGACGCCGTGTACGAGGCGACGCGCTACGCCGACCAGCCCGTGTTCGTGACCACCGACGCAGTCCTGCACGTCTACCACCTGGTGTTCGACAAGCTGTTGCGCGACCTGGAGCGCGAAACGCTGGCCCCCACCGCGCGGCGGCTGACCACGCTGCTGGTCGCGGACGCGCGAAGGCAGGCGCAGGCGCTCCGGGGCACACCGCTGGAAGGCGACGCCCGGCGCGCCCTGGCCTACCTCGCGGTGGCGCAGCGGCTGGCCGACCCCGCCGCCCCCGTGCCCGCCGAGGTCGCGCCGCTGGTCGCGGCGGAGATCAACCTCATCGACGCCCACGCCGGGCTGAGCACCTCCCCCATCTTCGCGGGCAGCCGGATGACCGAGGACTACTCGCAGTACGTGCCGCGCGGCCACTACACGCGCTCGGAGGCGCTGAAACGCTACTTCCGGACGATGATGTGGCTGGGGCACCTGAACCTGCGGGTGCAGGACGCCAGCGAGACGCGCACGGCGGCCCTGGTCACCCACCTGCTGACCGGCAACGCCGAAGCGCAGAAACTCTGGGCACGGCTGTACGACCCCACCGCGCTGCTGATCGGGACCAGCGACGACCTGGACTTCCGGCAATACGCGGCGGCGCTGAAGACCGCGACCGGCGGGAACATCCGCGCGCTGGCGGACGCGGACAGGCTCGCCGCGTTCCAGGCGGCCCTGAACAGACTGCCGCCGCCCCGCGTGAACAGCGTGTTCGTGGTTGCCAGACCCGGTGAGGGCGTGGCCGTGCGCCAGCGCGAGACGCTGGGCTTCCGGCTGATGGGGCAGCGCTTCACGCTGGACGGCGCGGCGCTGCAACAGCTCGTCTACCGCGAGGTGGGCACGCGCGAGCAGCCCCGCACCCTTCCGCGCGGGCTGGACCTGCTGGCGGCGATGGGCAACGGCGCCGCGCTGAACGAGCTGCGCCGTCTGGGCGACACCCAGTACGCGAACTACGAGCCGCAGATGAACAAGGTCCGCGCGCAGGTTGCGGCGCTGAAACCCGCCGACTGGAACGCGAACGTGTACAGCGGGTGGCTGTACGTCTTGCAGGCCCTGGCAAAGCCCGAGGCCCGTGACGCCCGTTATCCGGCCTTCATGCGGACGCCCGCCTGGGCGCGCAAGGAGATGCTGACCGCGCTGGGGTCCTGGACCGAGCTGCGCCACGACACGCTGCTGTATGCCAAGCAGGTGATGGCCGAGATGGGCGCGGGCGGCGAGACGCCCGAGTATCCGCGCGGGTACGTGGAACCGAATCCGGCGGTGTGGTCGCGCCTGCTGACGCTGGAGGCCCTCACGCGGCGGGTGCTGACGGAGCAGAAGGTGCTCTCGGCCCGCACGGCGGACAACCTGGGCAGCCTGCGGGCCATGCTGACCTTTTTGCAAAAGGCCACCGCCAGCGAACTGGCCGGGAAGCCCCTCACGCGGGACGAGTACGACCGCCTCCACTTCTTCGGCGGCTGGCTGGAGGAGATGAAGATGGCCAGCACCGACCCCGAGGGCAGCGAGGAAGGCGGCACCCCCAGCTTTGACGAGCAGCCCTTCGCGGGCGTGGTGGCCGATGTGGCGACCGATGGCGGCGGGGGCCGGGTGCTGGAGGAAGGCACCGGCACCATCCACGAACTCTATGCCGTGGTGCCCGATGGCCGCGGCGGCCAGCAACTCGCGCGCGGCGGCGTGTATTCGCAGTACGAATTCACGGTCCCCCTCGCGGGCCGCCTGACCGACGAGGCGTGGCGGGCGCGGTTGAAGGCGGGACAGCTGCCGCCCACGCATCCGTGGCTGGACGGCGTGGTGGTGAAGTAGCCGGATGGCGGCGGGAAGCGGCTGGGCGCGGGTCGGGCGGGCCGCCCTGCTGGTGCTGGCGGGCACGTCGGGTGGGCGGGAGGG
>NZ_JHAC01000048.1 GCF_000599865.1 Deinococcus phoenicis
TGGCGATGGTGTCGATCAGGATCATGCCCATGAAGCGCTGGGGGGCCGTGCGGTACATCTCGAACACGATGGGGCCGCCCATGCTCATCCCGCCGATGATGGCCTTGGGCACCTTGAGCTGGTCCATCACCGCGAGCGCGTCGCTGGCGTAGGTTTGCAGGCTGCCGGGGTCGCTGGCCGGGGCCACGCTCTGGCCATAGCCACGGTGGTCGATGGTGATGACGCGGTAACCGGCGGCGGCCAGGGCAGCGCGGTTGCGGCTGAACAGCTCACCGCTGAGGGGGTAGCCGTGCAGCAGCAGCATCGGCGTGCCCTGCCCCACGCTCACGTAGTGGATCCGTGCGCCGTTCACGTCGAGAAAACCTTCCTGCGCGCCGACCGTGTCGGTGCTGCCCCCCGCTAGGGCAGTCCCGAGCAGCGAGAGGGTCAGGCCAGCGAGAAGAGTGGTCGAGCGTTTGCCAGGTTGCATCAGGAAACCTTCTTTCAGGAATAGGAACAGAGAATGGGGGACGGCCGCAGCCTTATTGGTTCAACATTTAACCGAACGCCTCAGCGTAGAGGGGAGACGACCCGCGAACATAAGGACGCGGTTTATGAGAACTTGAGGAGCCGGGGAGGAGGCGGCCCCGGAGAGCGGTCCTCCCGGGCAGGTCATCTCCCCCACCCCGCCGGGCGTACCCTGGCCGCATGCTGTCCCGCCCCTCCCCCCGGCCTCCGGCCACCCGTGATCCGACTGCCCCACGCGTAAACCGTGACCCCCGGCAGCTCGCCCGGCTGCTGGCCTTCGCGCGGCCCTCGCGTCATCTGTTCGTGCTGGGGTTGCTCGCCACCCTGGTCTCCAGCGGCCTGAATCTGGTCTTTCCGCTGCTGTTCGGGCGGCTGATCGACGCGTCCTTCCTGAAAGTCGGCAGCACGGACACCGGGCCGCTCGACCGCACCGTGCTGGCCCTGCTGGGCATCTTTGCGCTGAGTGCGCTGTTCGGGGCCGCGCAATCCTACCTGCTCTCGCGGGTGGGGGCGGGCGTGGTGGCGGACCTGCGGCGGGCACTGTTCGGGCATCTGCTGACGCTCTCGCCGCGCTTCTTCGCGGACCACAAGACCGGTGACCTGACCAGCCGCCTGACGGCGGACGTGGGCACCGTGCAGACCGTGACGAGTACGGCGCTGGCGCAACTCGCCGCGCAGGGCGTGAGCCTGATCGGGGCCGTCACGCTGCTGGTGCTGACCAGCCCCCGCCTGAGCCTGCTGACGCTCGCCGTGATTCCGCTGGTAGTCGGGACTGCGGTCGTGATCGGGCGGCAGATTCGCCGGGTCAGCCGTGAGGTGCAGGACCGGGTGGCCGAGGCGAACGCCAGCGCCGAGGAAGCGATCAGCGGGGTGCGCGTGGTGCAGAGTTTCACCGCCGAGCCGGTGGAGGAAGCCCGCTACGGGCGTGGGGTGATCGCCAGCTTCCTGGCCGCATTGAAACGTGCCCGCCTCCAGGCCCTGATGGGCGGCACCATGAGCTTCCTGACCTTCGGGGCGCTGGCAGTGGTGCTGTGGTACGGCGGGCGGCAGGTGATGGCGGGCGACCTCACCCCCGGCAACCTCGTCACGTTCCTGATCTACGCGCTTCAGGTGGGGGGCACGGTGGCGGCCCTGACCGGTATCTTCAACCAGTTTCAGGAGGCGCTGGGGGCGTCGGGGCGCATTTTCGAACTGCTGGACGAACGCAGCGACCTGCCCGAACCCGCCGCGCCCACCCCGCTGGGCCGCGCCCAGGGCCGCGTCACCTTCGACCACGTGTCCTTTCAGTACGGCGATGTCCCCACCCTGCGGGACGTGAGCTTCGAGGTGCCCGCCGGACAGGTCGTCGCGCTGGTGGGGCCGAGTGGCGCGGGCAAGACCACACTGGTCAACCTGATCCCGCGCTTCTGGGACGTGACGGGGGGCACGCTGCGGGTGGACGGGCGGGATGTGCGGGACTACGCCCTGGCGGACCTGCGTGCGCAGGTGGGGCTGGTGCCACAGGAGACGCTGCTGTTTTCGGGCACCGTCGAGGACAACATCCGCTACGGCAGGCCCGGCGCGTCCCCAGGTGAGGTCGAGGCCGCCGCCCGCGCCGCGAATGCCCACGCCTTCATCACGGCCTTTCCGGAAGGGTACGCCACCGTCGTCGGTGAGCGCGGCGTGAAGCTCTCGGGCGGCCAGCGCCAGCGCGTCGCCATCGCCCGGGCACTGCTCAAAGACCCCCGCATCCTGATTCTCGACGAGGCCACCAGCGCGCTCGACAACGAATCCGAGGCGCTGGTGCAGGCCGCCCTCGACACGCTGATGCAGGGCCGCACCACCTTCGTGATCGCGCACCGCCTGAGTACCGTCCGCAACGCGGGCCGCATCCTGGTGATGGACGCCGGGGAGATCGTGGAAGACGGCACCCACGAGGCGCTGATCGCGGCGGGTGGCCTGTACCGCGATCTCTACGAACGCCAGTTCCGCAAGGAGCAGGAGGCGCGGGCGGAACTGGTGTAAACAGAAACGGCCCGCCTCTGCATCGAGGCGGGCGCGTTCTCATCCGTTGGCTCATACGAACTTAAGGTGAGTCGAAGACGAACCCGAGCGGAGCGGGCAGGCGTCCTCAAGGGCGTCCGTTCTGCCCAAGACAGCGAGAAGAAGAAAATACCGGCTGGCGGCGATGGAAGAACATCCGGTGTTGTGCCCGGATGTTCTGGAATCAGAGCAAGTCGGTATCAGTCCATCGCGCTGGCCAGCACCGGCTGGGGCTGCCAGGCGTTCGCGCCGACAGAGCGCAGCCGCTCGGCCAGACGCTCGTAGCCCCGGTTGAGGTACTGCACGCCGTCGATGACCGTTTCGCCCTCGGTGGTGAGTGCGGCGATGAAGAGGGCGGCCCCGGCACGTAGGTCGGCGGCCTTGACGGGCGCGGCGTGCAGTGGGCCGCCCTGAATCACCTGGGTGTAGCCGCTGACGGTGATGTTCGCGCCCATGCGGTGCAGTTCCGCGACGTGCGTCAGGCGGTCGGGGTAGACCGGGTCCTGCACCACGCTGGTGCCGGGAATGGTGGCGAGCAGGGCGCTCATCTGGGGCTGCACGTCGGTGGGAAAGCCGGGAAAGCTCTGGGTGGTGACGTTGACGGGCTTCAGCTCGCGGTCCCGCGCGTCCACGATCAGGCTGCCTTCCGTTTCCAGGATGTCCACGCCCATTTCCGTCAGCTTGGCACTGATGGCGCGCAGGTGGTCGGGGCGCACGTTGGTCAGCACCAGGCGGCTGCGGGTGGCGGCGGCGGCGATCATGAAGGTCCCGGCCTCGATGCGGTCGGGGATGACACGGTACTCGCCGCCCCGCAGCGCCTGCACGCCGTGGATGGTGAGGGTGTTCGTGCCCGCACCCCGGATGTCCGCGCCCAGGCTGTTCAGGAAGCCGATCAGGTCCACCACGTCGGTATCGATGCTGGCGTTTTCCAGCGTGACCACACCGCCCCCCAGCACGGCGGCCAGGATGGCGTTCTGCGTGCCGCCCACCGTCAGCAGCTCGAAGACGAAGGTGCCCTTCAGGCTGCCTTCCCGCCGGGCATCGAAGTTGCCGCCCTCCTCCTCGACCTGCACCCCCAGCGCGCGAAACGCCTTCACGTGCTGATCGACCGGGCGGTAGCCGAAGGCGCAGCCGCCAGGCATGCTCACAGTGGCCTGTCCGGCACGCGCGATCAGCGCGCCCATCATGATGAAGCTGGCCCGCATCTTGCTGACCAGGGCATAGGGCGCGTCCGTGTTCAGGATCTCCGGCGTGTGCAGCGTGAGGCTGTTGGGGCCGACCCAGGCGTGGCGCGTGCCGACATGGTGCGCGAGGTCGAGGATGGTGTACACGTCACTGAGGCGCGGGACGCCGTGCAGGGTGACCGGTTCGCTGCTCAGGAGGCTGGCCACGATGATCGGCAGCGCCGCATTCTTGCTGGGCTGGGCGGCGATCTCGCCGGAAAGTTCCCGGCCTCCCTGGAGGTGCAGCGGCGTCAGTTGCATGGTGGTCCTTTCGGCAGCGCCGCAGGGGCGCAGAGTGAGTGAGGGTCTTCCGGGGGCACCCGGCCTGAGACTGAGTGCATGTTACACATGTTGCTCACCCTACGTCTACGCTGACGCTAAGGCGGGTGAGTCTGAGGCGAATGTGCAGCACCTGAAGGCTCAGCCGCTCCCCTCTCATCCGGGGAGGAGGCGGGGAATGTTGAGGACACTCATGGTGCGTGCTACGCTGCGCCGCAAGCCAGAGTGCCGGGCGGTGCGCGGCCTGGGCACACCCGCCGTCCAGAGCAGGGCCAGACCGGGGAATGGGGCAAGCGAGCCGCCACAGGAGAGGAAGAGGGGATGCCGAAGAAGGAACGCAAACGTCTCCAGGTCGTGATCAGCGAGGAGCAGGACGCTCTGCTGACGCGCACCGCCTATGAACTCTCCAGCCCCGAACGGTTGATCAGCAAGAGTGAGGTCGTCCGGCTCGCCATCGAGAAGATCGCCCGCGAACTGGGCGACGGCGAACACATCGACGAGTACCGGACCCTGCTGGAAAACGAGGAAGTGGCCGACGACCAGCCCTGAATCCGCATGAATGTGACCACGAAGCAGCGCCGCCAGATCGACCGGGCGGCGCTTTACCCTGGCGCTCAAGGGAAGCCGTGGAGCCTCCCCGCCTTTCCGGTCAGCGCCCCGCGTAGACCATGGTCGGCGGCAGGACCCGCCGCGCGCCCAGCAGGCGGGGTGCCCAGTAGGTGTCGCTGAGCAGCCGGTCCACCGCGACCTGTCCCTTGTAGGAGTTAGCGTTCACGAACTGGTCGTCGCCCAGATAGATACCCACGTGCGTGACCTCGCCGCGCCCGACCGTGTCGAAAAACACCAGGTCGCCGGGTTGCAGGTCGCTGAAGGCGATGGGCTGCCCGGTCTGCGCCTGATCGGCGCTGCGGCGGGGAAGCTGCACGCCCAGCGGCGTGAAGACTTGCAAGATCAGGCCGCTGCAATCCAGACCGCTGAGGCTGGTGCCGCCATACACGTAGGGCACCCCCAGCAGGGACAGCGCCGCGCCGCGCCAGTCGTGCGGCAGGACCCCGGGCAACGGCCGGTTCAGGCTGGCAGCAGGTGCCAGGGCGCCGGCGGGAGCGGCCGCCACCGGGGCGGGGACCGGGCTGGCCTGCGCCACGACCGGCCGGGACGCCGCGCCTGGAACGCGCAGGACCTGCCCGACTTCCAGAATCGCGTCCCTGGGCAGGGTATTCGCGGCGAGCAGGCCGTCCACACTGACCCCGAAGCGGCGCGCCAGCGAGTACAGGGTGTCACCACGCTGGACCACGTAGGGCGGCACCTCCCGCACACGCAGCACCTGCCCGACCTTCAGATCGGGACTGCTCAGGCCGTTGAGCGCCAGCAGCGCCTCCACGCTCAGACCGGCCGCGCGGGCCAGGCTGTAGGCCGTGTCGCCCGGCTGCACGGTGACGCTGCCGCTGGCCGCCAGGACAGACGATGACCCGGGCAGCGCGGAGCCAACCGGGTCAGAGGAAGGAGTGGTGGCCTGGGCATGTGACGCGACGCCTGTCAGCGTCAGGAGGGCCAGCAGCAGGGCGGTGCGGGTGAACACAGGCATGAAGAGGACTCACAGGGCGCGGAAACACTCGGGCGGAAACGGCCAGGGTGAGGCAGGCACGGCAAGCAGAACATGAGAACTGCTCAAAGAAAACTGAAACATGGGCACCGTAACATGCCCGGGGCACTGTTGCCAAGCCCCCATTTCGCGGGCCAGGGTCCGCCCAGACGGCAGAGCCGGGGCGGAGGACGGCACCAGGCTCCCGCAGCCCGTGTTCCTGTGTGCTGGACGGGCGGCTTCCTCTCACGCGCGGACGCCTATGCTGGGTGGGTGCTTGCGCGTGCCTCCGCGTGGCGCACGCGAACCTTCAGTGCGCTGCGCCATCCCGATTACCGCCGTTACTGGTTCTCACAACTGCTGTCACTGGTCGGCTCGTGGATGCAGACGACCGCGCAGCAGTACCTGGTGCTGGAACTCTCCGGGGGGAGCAGCGCCGCGCTGGGCTACGTCACGGTCACGCAGTTCATGCCCAGCCTGCTGCTGTCGCTGTTCGCGGGGGCCGTGATCGACCGGGTGCC
Organism: Deinococcus phoenicis; assembly: GCF_000599865.1. Lineage (GTDB taxonomy): Bacteria > Deinococcota > Deinococci > Deinococcales > Deinococcaceae > Deinococcus > Deinococcus phoenicis. The sequence continues at coordinate 6,135 of NZ_JHAC01000048.1, forward strand.
CCGGCGGCGCGTGCTGCTGGCGACCCAGGCCACCCTGATGCTGACCGCGACCGTGCTGGCCGTGACCACCCACCTGGGCATCGTGACGCTGCCGCTGGTGATGGCGCTGGCCTTTGTCAGCGGGACGGCGAACGCCTTCGACATGCCCGCCCGGCAGAGCATGGTCGTGGACTTCGTGCCGCGCGGCGACGTGCCCAACGCGGTGGCGCTCAACAGCCTGTCCTTTAACGTCTCGCGCACCATCGGGCAGGCGCTGTTCGGCGTGGTCGCCGCGCTGGGCGTGTCCCTGCTGGCCGGGGGGAACGCGGACAACCTCGCCCGCCTCGCCCTGCCTTTTTACCTGAACGTCGTGTCGTTCGTCGTGGTGCTGTTCGTGATCGCCACGTTGCCCTTTCCCGCCCGCGAGTCGGCGCGGCACGGCAGCGTGCTGGAGGACATCCGCGAGGGCCTGCGCTATGTCCGGGCCACGCCCGCCGTCAGAAACGTGATGTTGCTGGTCGGCGCCCTGAGCCTGACCGTCATCAACTTCAACATCATCATCCCGTATTACGCCCGCGTGGTGTTCGGGGCGCGCGAGGCCGCGTTCGGCACGCTCTCGGCCGCCTTCGGGCTGGGGGCGATGGCGGGGGCGCTGTGGCAGGCCAGCAAGCCCAACCCGCTGCGGAACCTGCGGGTGGGGGGCCTGCTGCTGACCGCCAGCACCATCCTGCTTGCCTTCACGCCGGGGCCGCTGCTGGGGACCCCGGTGCTGGCTGTCTGCGGCTTCGGGATGCTGTCCCTGCTGGTCAGCGCCAACAGCACGGTGCAGCTCACGATTCCCGACCACCTGCGCGGGCGCGTGATGAGCCTCTACTCCTTCGTGCTGACCGGCATGGGGCCGCCCGGTGCCCTGATCGCCAGCAACCTGATCAGCAAGCAGGGGCCGCTCGGGCCGCGCTGGGGCCTGGTGACCCTGGCCCTGCTGGGCGGCCTGGCCCTGCTGGCCCTCTGGACGCACCTGCCCCGGCGGCTCACGCCCCCCGCCCCCCAGGGCCTCCCGGCCGACTGAGCCGGGAAGGGGCCTAGGCCATACCCCGGGGGGCATACCTCAGAGAGACGCCCGCCCCGTCCCCAGGCCTTCAGCGTCCGGCGGTCTGCGCCCTCAGTGGCGTCAGGCCCGCCTCGATGCTCGCGCGGCGCGGTTCGAGGAAGGGCGCCAGCACGAGCGTCTCGCCCAGGTGCGCGGGGTCCTCGTCCACCGCGAAGCCGGGGCCGTCGGTCGCCAGCTCGATCAGGATGCCCTGGGGTTCGCGGTAATAGATGGAGTGGAACCAGTGCCGGTCCACCTCACCGCTGGTCCGCAGGCCCAGGCCAGTCAGATGCGCGCTCCAGGCGTGGTACTGGTCATCGGGCACGCGCAGGGCGAGGTGATGAACGCCGCCTGCACCGGGCCGGGCCGGGGGAAGGGACGGGTCCACCCGCAGATGCAGCTCGGCATGCGGGCCGCCGCTGGGCTGATCTGATGGGGCCATGCTGTAAACGTGAACCGTCCGCTCTGGCACTTCCGGGTCGGGGTACGTTCCTGCCGCTTGCAGGCCGTAGGCCCGCGTCAGCACCCGCTCGGTGGGAAACAGGCCCGGCAGCGTGAGTTCCACCGGCCCCAGACCGAGAATCTGATGCCCGGCGGGGACCGGGCTGCCCTCCCAGACCACGCCGCCCGGGCCGCCTTCCACCAGGCTGAGGCGCTGGCCTTCAGGGTCGCTGAAATCGAGGTGCGGGCGGCCGGCACGGGTCACGGGCTGGACCTCCAGCCCCCTCTCCCGCAGGTGCGCCGCCCACCAGTCCAGGCTGCCGGCGGGCACACGCAGACCTGTGCGCGTGACGCTGTTGTTGCCGGGCACTTCGCGCGGCACCGGCCACTCGAAAAAGGTCAGGTCGCTGCCGGGGCTGCCCGCGCCGTCGGCAAAAAAGAGATGGTAGGCCGTCACGTCGTCCTGGTTGACGGTCTTTTTCACCAGCCGCAGCCCCAGCACGCCGGTATAGAAGTCGAGGTTGGCCTGGGCGTTGGCCGTCACGGCGGTGACATGGTGCAGCCCGTGTGGAACGAGAGGAGAAGGGGTCATGCTGCTATTTTAATCGTTTAACGTTAAATGATTGTAAGACGACGGCAGATGTATGCCCCGACCGCCAGGGGCCAGGGCCTACGAACCTCAACGCTGACGGCCGAACGCGCCTTACAGAACTTCGAACAGTCCCGCCGCGCCCATGCCGCCGCCCACGCACATGGTGACGACCACATGCTTGGCCCCCCGGCGCTTGCCCTCCAGCAGAATGTGGCCGGTCAGGCGCGCGCCGCTCATGCCGTAGGGGTGGCCGACGGAGATGGAGCCGCCGTTCACGTTGTAGATCTCTGGGTCGATGCCGAGCTGGTCGCGGCAGTAGAGGGTCTGGACGGCAAAGGCCTCGTTCAGCTCCCACAGGTCGATGTCGTCCACGGTCAGGCCGTGACGCTTCAGCAGCTTGGGCACTGCGAAAATCGGGCCGATGCCCATCTCGTCGGGTTCGCAGGCGGCCGCCGCGAAGCCCTTGAAGAGGCCGAGGGGGTGCAGGCCGCGCTCACGGGCGAGGTCCGCGCTCATCACCACGACCGCCGAGGCGCCGTCGCTGAGCTGCGAGGCGTTGCCCGCCGTGATCACGCCGCCCTCGATCACGGGCTTCAGCTTGGCGAGGCCCTCCAACGTGGTGTCGGGGCGGTTACCCTCGTCCTTCGAGGCGGTCACTTCGCGGTCACTGATCTGGCCGGTCGCCTTGTCCTGCACCTTCATGGTGGCCGTGAAGGGCACGATCTCCTGGTCGAAGAGGCCCGCCTGCTGGGCCGCCGCCGTCCGCATCTGGGAGTGATAGGCGTACTCGTCCTGCGCCTCGCGGCTGATGCCGTAGCGTTTGGCGACGACCTCCGCCGTTTCCAGCATCGGCATGTAGATGTCGGGCTTGTGCTCCATCAGCCACTCGCCCCGGAGCCGGTATTTGTTGGCGTGTTCGTTCTGCGTGAGGGAAATGCTTTCCAGGCCGCCCGCCACGAAGATGTCGCCCTGTCCGGCCATCACGTGGTTCGCGGCCAGCGCAATGGTATTCAGGCCGCTGGAGCAGAAGCGGTTGACAGTCACGCCGGAGACGGTGACGGGAAAGCCCGCCCGCAGCGCGATCTGGCGGGCGATGTTGGAACCGGTCGCGCCCTCGGGGTTCCCGGCTCCCATGAGCACGTCCTCGACTTCGGCGGGGTCCACACCCGCGCGCTGGACGGCGTGCGAGACGACGTGCGCGCCGATGTCCGAGCCGTGGGTGTCGTTGAGGTAGCCCCGGTAGGCCTTGCCGATGGGGGTGCGGGCGGTGGAGACGATGACAGCTTCGGGCATGGGTTGGACTCCTTGGGGAAGAAAAGGGCGAAAGGCAGCGGATTACGCGGGGCCATCAGCAGTAAGGGGAATCACGAAGATGCGGCACTCGGCCTCCAGACCCCCGGCGGAGGTGTAGAGGCGGCGGGCGACGGCATTGTCCGTTTCGGTCAGCACCCAGGCCGCCACGCACCCGAGCGTCCGGGCGTGCGCGAGCAGGGCGGCCATCAGCTGCCGCCCCAGCCCCTGCCCTTGGTGGGTGGGGGCCACGCCCACCTCGTTGATGAACAGTTCGGGCGGCTTGTCCGGGTGGAGGTAATGCACCGCCGACGCCATCCCGACCACCGTCCCGCCGTCCAGGGCCACCGCCAGATGGTGCCGGGGGTCCGCGAAGAACTCGGCGGCCCAGCGGGGGTCCACCGGACCGTCGAAGACTTCGGGGGCGACGTTGTCTAGGGCCGGAACTTCGTCGGCGTTCAGGACGCGCACGGTGATGGCTGGCATGCTGAGCGGATTCACCTCCCCGGAAACGGCAGACAGAATGAAGGTCGTGGCTCAGAACCAGGCTTGGTGCATATCTCTCAGCAGGCGAGCATTGAGGGTGTAAGTTTTGGACTCTGGCAACACGGCATCTATATCGCAGTGAGGGCACCGTGCTGTCTGTTCATCGTCAAGCCACTCAGTAATTTCAAACGGGCTGAAGAAACTCTCGCAATAGAAGCAGCCACACTTTGCTGATGCCATCACCGCCGTCCTGTGATTCATACAGTGCTGATGAATATATCTCAGGCGGGCTTCCATCATCGCTTTCTTACCCTCTCGCCTTCTCCCAGTCCCACTGCTCAAATGTCTTGCCCTCATCCGCCAACTGCCTGAGCAGCGGCGCGGGCGTCTGGCCGTACTTTTCCAGGGCGGCGGCAACGTTCTTCAGGCCCATCTCGTCGGCGTACCTCATGGGGCCGCCCCGGTAGGCAGGAAAGCCGTAGCCGTAGATATAGATCACGTCGATGTCGCCCGCGCGCTGGGCGATGCCCTCTTCCAGAATCCTGGCGCCCTCGTTGACCAGCGAGTACACCAGGCGTTCGGTGGCCTCCTCCTGGCTGATCTCGCGGGACTGAAGGCCCTTTTCCTGACGGTAGGTGGTCAGGAGTTCGTCGGTGCTGGCGGCGGGCACGGGTTTGCGGCCATCCGGGTAGTCGTAGATCCCCGCCTGCGTCTTCTGGCCCTTGCGCCCGGCCTCGACGATGCGGTCGAGCCAACCGTCGGGTTTGGGCTTCCCGGCCACCTTCGCCTGGTGCTGGCGGATCAGGTAGCCCACGTCCAGCCCGGCCATGTCACTCATCTCGAAGGGTCCCATCGGGAGGCCCAGGGCGTGCATGGCGGCGTCGGCGTCCTGCGGGCGGGCACCTTCCTCGACCAGTTTGCGGGCCTCGTCGCCGTACCGGTGAATCATGCGGTTGCCCACGAAGCCGTCACAGACGCCGACCACCACGCCGACTTTCTTGATGCGCCGGGCCAGGGCCAGACTGGTCGCCAGCACGCTGTCGCTGGTCTTGTCGGCGCGGACGATCTCCAGCAGCCGCATCACGTTGGCAGGGCTGAAGAAGTGCAGGCCGATCACCTGTTCAGGCCGCGAGGTGACGGAGGCGATCTCGTTCACGTCCAGGGTGGAGGTGTTGGTGGCGAGAATCGCGCCGGGCTTGGCGATCGCGTCCAGCCGCGTGAAGATGTCCTTCTTCACGTCCATGTTCTCGAACACCGCCTCGATGATGATGTCGGCGTCCTTCAGGTCGCCCATGTCGAGGGTGGGCGTGAGCAGGTTCATACGCCCCTCGACCTGCTCCAGCGTCAGGCGGCCTTTTTTGGCGGTGTTCTCGTAGTTCTTGCGGATGACCGAGAGGCCCCGGTCCAGGGCGTCTTGCGAGGTTTCCACGATGGTGACGGGAATCCCGGCGTTCAGGAAGTTCATGGCGATGCCGCCGCCCATGGTGCCCGCGCCGATGATGCCCGCCGCCCGGATCTCGGTGGTCGGCGTGTCCCGGGTCAGGCCGGGAATCTTGCCCGCCTCGCGCTCCGCGAAGAAGATGTGGCGCAGGCCGCGCGACTGCGGCGAATCCTTGGCCTGCATGAAGAGCCGGGCTTCCGCGTCCCAGCCTTCCTGAAAGGGCTGGCTGGTCGCCATCTCGGCCAGGTCGATAATCAGCGAGGGCGAGAGCTGCCCCCGGTGCGTCTTCCTGATCCCCTCGCGGGCGGCGGCGAAGAGTTCGGGGCTGCCCCCCTCGGCGCGGCGCTCACTGAGGCGCGGGAGCGGGCGCTCGTCCGCGTGGGCGCGGGCAAAGGCCACCGCCCCTTCGCGCAGGTCGCCTTCCACGAGTTCATCCACCAGGCCGAGTTCCTTCGCCTCGGTCGCCTTGATGGGGTTGCCGCCCAGCATCATCTCCAGGGCCTTTGGCACGCCCACCACGCGGGGGAGGCGTTGGGTGCCGCCCGCGCCGGGAAGCACGCCCAGCTTGACTTCGGGAAGACCCAGTTGCGCGTCCCGGGTCGCCACGCGGTAGGTGCAGGCCAGCGCCACTTCCAGGCCGCCGCCCAGCGCCGTGCCGTGAATGGCGGCGACGGTGGGTTTGGTAAAGGCGTCGAGACGGGCGATGAAACCGCGCAGGTCGGGGGCCTGCTCGCGCGGCAGGTCGAAGGTCTTGATGTCGGCCCCCGCGATGAAGGTGCGCCCACCACCGATGATGACGACCGAGCGGACGCCCGCGTCCCCCTCGGCGGCGTCCAGGCCCGCGTGCAGGCCCTCGGGCACGCCGGGCGAGAAGGCGTTGACGGGCGGGTTGTTGATGGTGAGGACGAGAACGTCACCCTCGCGGGTCTGGTCAACGGTGCTCATGCAGTGCCTCCTGGGAATGGTGTCCGCCTATGCTTCCACGCCACTTCCTCCGGGTCAAATACGTTCGCGTGCAGAGTGTACGTGCGCGTTCACTTGGCGGGGGACACTCGGGTATGCTCGGCCAATGAGCGAAACCATGAAGGCCATGCTGGTCGAGCGCCTCGGCCCCCCCGACGTGATGGAACTGCGCGGCGTGCCTGTGCCGCAGCCTGGCCCCGGCGAGGTCCGGCTGAAGGTGGAAGCGGTCGGCATCAACTTCGCGGACGTGCTGGCCGTGGCGGGCGAGTACCTCACGCGGACGCGCCTGCCCTACACACCGGGCATGGAGTTCGCCGGAACCGTGGACGCGCTGGGAGAAGGCGTGACGGGGGTGCAGGTGGGGCAGCGGGTCGCCAGCCTGGGCGGGCGCGGCGGCCTGGCGCAGTACGCCCTCTCCCCTGCCGCCGCGCTGATTCCGGTACCGGGGAACCTGACGGCGGCCCAGGCGGCGGCCTTCCCGGTGTCGTACTTCACCGCGTACCACGGCCTGAGGACGCTGGGCCACGGAAAGGCCGGCGAGTGGGTGCTGGTGCAGGCGGCGGCGGGGGCGCTGGGGACAGCCTCCATCCAGCTCGCCAAGGCCCTCGGCATGAACGTCATCGCGATGGCGAGCACCGAGGAAAAGCTCCAGCTGGCGCGTGACCTGGGTGCCGACGTGACGCTGCTGCAAGACGACCCTGAGCGGGTCCAGAAGGTGCGGGACGCGGCGGGCAGCAAGGGCGTGCCGCTGATTCTGGAAGTGGTGGGCGGCAGGAGATTTCAGGAAAGCCTCGACATGGCCGCCAACCGGGGCCGCATCATCGTGATCGGGAACGCCAGCCGTGAACAGGCCAGCCTGCGCCCGGTCGAACTGATGAAGCGCAACCTGACCGTGACGGGCCTGTGGCTCACCTCGCTGATGGGCGACCAGGAGGCCACCCGTGAGGCGGCGCAGGCCCTCACGCCTCTGGTCGCCAGTGGGCAGGTCACGCCCCAGGTGGGGCCGACCTACGCGCTGGCCGACAGCGCCCGCGCTTTTCAGGACATGCTGGACCGCAAGACGACCGGAAAGGTGATCATCGAGCCGCAACGGTAGGCCGCAGTGGGATGACCGGGCGGCCCGTCACTTCGCCCCGGTTGTCCCGACATCCAGCAAAAAAGGCCCGCGTTTCCAGCGGGCCTCCTGTTTTTAGGGTGGTAGCGGGACGCTGCTCTACGCGAACAGCCGCAGCAGGGGCCGCCACCACGGAATCGCCAGCAGCACCGCCAGCAGGCTCAGGACCGTCCAGAGGCTCGCGGCGCGGAACTTGGCCTGGTTGCCCTCCGCACGCTTGCTGACGGCGTTGCCGACCGTGGCGAACACGGCGGCCAGCAGGCCCAGCCCCAGGTGTTCCCACTGGAAGCTGGGCCGGGGCGCGCCCGCGAACACGGGAATCTTCTGCATCCCCAGGAAGGCGAACAGCAGCAGCCCCAGCACGACCTGAAGGTGCAGGCTGCTCATAAACATTGAGACGGCGCTGCGGTCGGTGGGCGTGAAGGTCTGCACGCCGCCCACACCCCGGAACGAGCGCAGCAGCGCCCAGACGCCCGCCAGCAGCACCAGCCAGCGCGTGAGGTTGTGCAGTGTGAGCAGGATCACGTAGAGCGTCGACATGCCCCATCCTACCCGATCACCTGACCGATCGGAAAGGCGGGCGGAGGGCGGTTACGGCCGGGCGACCTGGAACGGCTGGGCCATGCCTTCGCCCAGGGCCGCCCACGCCGCCTGCACGGCCACGCCGCGCCCGAAGGGCACGCCCAGGCTGGCGAAGGCGTCCTCCAGCATTCCGGCGATGCCCAGCGCGTCGTAGCGGTCGGCGTAGCCCAGGGTGCTGACGCGGAACACGGCGTCCTCGTGCGGAGCCTGCCCCGCCAGCGCCCGCTGGCCCATCGCCACGAGGCGCGCCGCGACCTGCCGCCCGGTGAGGGGCGCGGGGGGCCGCAAGACGGCGACGGCGGGCGAGGGGCGCGCAGTCCAGGAGGGGGCACCCAGCGCGGCCCCGGCGGCCAGGAGCGCGTCAGCCTGCCGCCGTTTCTCGGCCCACAGGACCTCCAGCGGCACGGAGAGCGGGCGATCGAGGGCCAGCGACAGCGCGGAGATCAGGTTGATCGCCGGAGTCTGCGGCGTGTTCCCGGCCTTCTGCCCCTTCAGTTCGCGGGTGAGGTCGAGGTAGAAGCCGCGCCGGGTCGCGGGAACCATCCTTTCCTGCACCTGGGGGCTGAACAGCACGAAGCCCAGGCCGGGCGGCGTGGCGGTCCCCTTCTGGCTGCCGCTCACGACGGCGTCCACACCCCAGGCGGCGGGGCGCAGTTCCGCGACGCCGTAGCTGGTCACGCAGTCCGCGATGATGATCAGGTCGGGATTCTGGGCCTTGGCCGCCTGAGCGATGGCCGCGAGGTCGTGCAGCGCCCCGGTACTCGTCTCGCTGTGGGTAATCAGCAGGGTGTGGGCCTCCTTCGCAGCGTCGGCCACCTCTCCCGGGTCGAGCAGCTCACCCCAGGGCCGGGCGACCCGGGTGGTCCGGTACCCCAGCCGCTCGCTCATGTCGCCCCAGCGTTCGCTGAATTTCCCCGCCTGCGCGTTGACCACCCGGCCCCCCTCCGGCGTGAGGCTGACCAGCGCCCCCTCAAAGGCCCCAGTGCCGCTGCTGGTCGTGATGACCGCGTCGTAGGGGTCGCCCAGCAGGCGGGTCAGCTTCTCGCGGGCCTCCCTCAGCCGCCCGGTCCCCAGCGGCGTGCGGTGATGCATCTGAGGCTGCGCCAGTTCCAGCAGCACGCGCGGCTCGACCTCGACCGGGCCGGGCGCGATCAGGCGCGGGCGGTTCAGGGGCAGGTGGGCGTCGTGGGGCGGCAGGTCGCTCATGCGGCCATCCTAGGGCGGAGGGGCAGCGGGGCGGCGGGCCACCCTAGCGCGGCGCGAGGGGCAACAACCGCACGCCGCCCTCGCCGTCGCCGCCGATCAGGGTGGTGCCGTCGGGGCTGAGGGCCTCCGGCCAGCCGTCCCAGACGCGGGTGAGTGCGCCCAGGGTGCGTCCGGTCGCCACCTCGCGCAGTTCCAGCCACTCGCGGCCCTGCACGTCCACCCCCGTGCGGCGCACCAGCACGCGCGTGCCGTCCGCACTGAAGCCGATCACGCCACTGGTGCCGACGAGGTAAGGCGGCGTCGGAGCCTCGCGGCCCCCCGGCAGCGCGATCAGGCGCCCGCGTGAGGCCAGAAAGCCAGCGCCGTCGGGCGTGAAGGTGCCGTAGCCCACGCCGCCGAGGGTCATCCGCAGCTCGCCGGTCCGGGCATCGAAGACCCGCGTGCGCGTCTGCCCCCGGAAGATGGGCGCAAAGAGGCGGCCATCGGGGCTGAACTCCAGGCGGGACGGCTCATGGCCGCTCTCGCTGGTCACGGTCGCCACGCGCCGCCCGGTGGGCCACTCCCAGAGCTGCGCGTAGCCGCTGCGGTTGCCCGCCGCCAGCATGGTGCCGTCCGGACCGAAGGCCAGCGAGAGGGTGCCGTTCAGACCGCCCGCGCTCAGGACCTTCTGAAAGACGGGCGGCGTGGCCGGAGAGGTACTCACGATGCCCACGCGCCCCGCACGGGTGACGGGGTCGGGCGTCAGCACCACCGCCAGCCAGCGCCCGTCGGCACTGAGCGCCGGAGGAATGTCGAGCTGCACCTCGGGCGGAAAGAAGACCTCGCGCCGAGCCTCGCCGGTCACGGCGTCGAGCAGCCGCACGTGCGAGCTGTAGCGGCCCCGCACCGCCACGATGCTGGCCGCCGGCGTGCCGGGAGGGCCGGGCAGGACCCGGGGCGCGACGCCGACCAGCACCAGGGGATCGGGCGGCACCCGCGTTTCGCCGGGCGCGGCCTGCGCAGGAGAGCCGGGGGCCAGAACAGTCAGGGACAGCAGGGACAGCGCCAGCCGCAGGGAGCGGCGCAGCGGCGCGGTGGGGACAGGCTTCACCTCCCCAGGCTAGCGGGTCGGGCATGAAAAAGTCCCCGCCGGGGCTGAAAGGAAGCCCGGTCCGGCCGACCGCGCGTTCTGGGCTTCCTGCACGTCCTCCACTTCCTGCACTTCCTGAGTGGGGCCTACACTCTGAAGCGTGGAGGAACAGCGGCAGTTCACCGAGAAGGCCGGGAAGGGTGGCCCGCGCTTCTCCTGCTCCCCCGCGCGAGATGGCGGCCCTGTTCATGTGACTGCGGCGGTTTTCCGACCTCTCTGAGGTGCGGGCGTACCGGGAGGCGGGGCGGGAGGGAGCGATGAACGCGATCGAGACAGCCGGACTGGGCAAGCGCTATGGCCGGAGTGTGGGCCTGCATCCCCTTGATCTGGAGGTGAAAGCGGGCGAAATCTACGGCTTCCTGGGACCGAACGGCGCGGGCAAGACGACCACCCTCCGCACGCTGCTGGGCTTCCTGCGGCCCACGTCGGGAACGGCGCGCGTCTTCGGGCGGGACGTGTGGCGGGAGCGGGGGGCGGTCCACGCCCGCGTCGGGTACCTGCCCGGCGAGGTTCACCTGAACCGGGACCTGACGGGCGGAGACCTGCTGGACCGGACGGCCCGGCTGCGGGGCCTCCCCGACACCGCCTCCGCGCGTGAGATCGCCGGGCGGCTGGACCTGGACCTGACGCGCCGCCTGGGCACCCTCAGCAAGGGCAACCGCCAGAAAGTCGGCCTGCTGCTGGCCCTGATGCACCGCCCCGACCTGCTGCTGCTCGACGAACCGACCGACGGCCTGGACCCGCTGGCCCAGGACACCGTGCTGGCGTTGCTGCGCGAGGCCCGCGCCCAGGGCCGCACGGTGTTTCTCTCCAGCCACGCGCTGGGCGAGGTCGAGCGGGTGGCCGACCGGGTGGGCATCATCCGGCAGGGACGGCTGATTCGCAGCGAGCGGCTGGCCGACCTCCGGGCCAGCCTGCCACAGCGGCTCCAGGTGCGCTTCCGTTCGCCGCCGCGGGTGGACCTGGCCGCACTGCCCGGCCTGTCGGAGCCGAGCGCGAACGGCCTGGACTTCTCCGGCATCTGGCGCGGCAGCCCCGACGCCCTGATCCGCGCCCTGGCCGGGGAAACGCTCGCCTCCCTGACGCTGCGGGAATCCACCCTGGAAGAAGCCTTCCTGGGCGAGTACCGGCAACCGGAGCCAGGACATGTGGCCTGAGGTCCTGCGGGAAGCGCTGCGCGACGGGCGGCGCGGCCTGCTGGGCTGGATGGTCGGGGTGACGCTGTACGTGCTGCTGATCCTGGCCTTTTATCCCTCCATCAAGAACGACCCGGCGGTCACGGAGGTCATGCAGAAGCTGCCCGCCGCCCTGCGCAGCCTCTTCGGGGAGGACTTCAGCACCCCCGCCGGCTACGTGGGCGGACGCCTCTTCAGCCTGATGCCGGTCCTGCTGACCCTCTTCGCCGCGCTGAGCGGCTCGGCGCTGATCGCCGGGGCCGAGGCGCGCGGGCTGCTGGAGTGGCCGCTGGCGCAACCGCTCCCGCGTGGGGCGCTGCTGGCTGGACGGGCGCTGGCCCTGCTGGTGATGCTGCTGGGCCTGGGGTTCGTGCTGTTCCTGAGCACCTGGGCGCTGGGGCAGGTGTTCCAGGCCCCCTTGCCCGCCGCGCGGGTGCTGCAAACGGCGGCGCTGCACACCCTGGGGGCGTGGGTGTTCGGCGCGCTCGCGCTGGCCGTCGGCGCGGCCACCGGCCGGCCGGGGCTGGCGTCGGCGGTCGGGGCGGGGCTGGGGATCGGGCTGGTCGTGCTGCATACGCTCTCGGGGCAGGTGCCCGCCTTACAGGACGTGGCGTGGCTCAATCCCTGGCACGCCGCCCTGGCCGAGGCCCCGCTCCGGCACGCGGTGGGCGGCGCGCCGCTGCTGGTGTGCCTGCTGCTGGGAGGCGTGTGGGTGCTGCTGGCCGCACCTTTCTTCCAGAACCGCGACGTGGGCCGGTAGCCAGCAGCACCCCTCCGCGATTTGCCCTAGAGCATTTGTCCGAATTACACCGTTGAAGGAAAAGCACCTCCAACGGTTCCATTCTCCCAAACGCTCTCCCTATTGCACTCGCTTCGCTCGGTCAAAAAGAGACCTTCTTTTTGACCAATGCTCTAGCCTGACCGCATGCGGATCGTGATTGTGGGCGGGGTGGCGGCGGGCATGAGCGCGGCGAGCCGGGCCAGGAGACTGAACCCGGACGTGCAGGTCGTCGTCTTCGAGCGCGGCGGCGATATCAGCTACGGCGCGTGCGGCCTGCCCTACGTGATCGGCGGCGACGTGCCGGACTTCGGGCACCTGATCGCCCGCACACCCGAGCGCCTGCGCGGCCAGGGCATCGGCGTCCGCCTGCACCACGATGTCACGGGGGTGGACGCCGCTGCCCGCACCGTCACCGTGCTGGACCGGGATTCGGGCCGGACCCTGACCGAACCCTACGACCGCCTGCTGATCGCCACCGGCGTCAGCGCCGTGCGCCCCGACTGGGCACGGACGGAGCTGGGGGGCGTCCACGTCCTGCGCGACCTGCCCGATGGGCGGGCGGTCGCGGCGAGCCTGCGGGGAGCGCGGCGTGCCTGCATCATCGGCGGCGGGTACATCGGCCTGGAGATGGCGGAGGCGCTGCGTGCCCGGGGCCTGAGCGTGGTACTGCTGGAAAAGGGGCCGGAAGTCGCGGGCCGCATGCTCGACCGGGAGTACCAGCAGCGGGTGCGGGCCGAACTGGAGCGCCGCGGCGTGGAGGTGCGCTGCGGGACCACGGTGGAAGGACTGACCGGCAAAGCCGGGCGCGTGACCGGCGTGCAGACGGACCACGGTCTGATCCGGGCCGACCTGGTGATCGTGGCCGTGGGCGTGAAACCGAACACGGCGCTGGCCCAGGCCGCCGGAGCCAGGATTGGCCGGACGGGCGCGGTGGCCGTGAATGCCCGGCAGGAAACCAGCGTGGAGGGCATCTCTGCGGCGGGCGACAACACCGAGAGTACCCACCGCGTCACCCGCCGCAAGGTCCATCTTCCGCTGGGCCTGACCGCCAACCGCATGGGCCGGGTGGCGGGCGTGAACATGGCGGGCGGCGACGCGCGTTTTCCCGGCGTGGTCGGCACCGGCATCTTCAAGGTCTTCGGCCTGGGCGCGGCCCGCACCGGCCTCACCCAGGCGGAGGCGGACGGGCTGGGGTTGAGGGCCGTCAGCGTGGATGTGGACAGCACCGACCACGCCGGGTATTACCCCGACGCCGCGCCCATCCACGTGCGCCTGACCGCCGAACGGGGCAGCGGGCGGCTGCTGGGCGCACAACTGGTCGGCCAGCCGGACAGCGTCAAGCGGGTGGACGTGGTGGCCGCGCTGCTGCACAAGCGCGCCAGCGTGCAGGACCTCTTCGAGCTGGACCTCGCCTATGCGCCGCCCTTTTCCAGCGTCTGGGACGTGCTGCTGGTGGCGGCGGACCGGCTGGGGCGGGAACTGTGCTCCTGAGCCTCCCAGACCTTTTCACAAAGCAGGCGTCGGCGACGGCTCGCGGAGGGACTGGGCCAGCAGGCCGAGGGCCTGAGCGTGCAGCCCCCGCAGAGCCGCGCGGTCCTGGCCCCAACCGAGCGCCTGCGAGCCGATAAAGCTGGCGTACTCCAACTGCGCGAGTTCTGCCGCCCGTGGATGTCCGGCCTGCCGGTGCAACTCGGTGAGGGCCGCCAGTCGCCTGGCATCGACCTCGTCCATCACCGCCTTGACTTCAGGGTCACGCAGGGACCAGACCCGGAAAGCGAGGTCGAGCCGGTGGTCGAGCCGGGCGACCCTTTCCCCCAGTTCCTTCGGGCTGTCCACGCCGGACCCGCCGTCTGGAAGCTGCTGGATGACCGCGCCGGTCAGGTCGTCCTGCCACCCGTGCAGCAGGGCCTGACGATAGTCGGCCATCATCCCGAAATGGTGATAAAAGGACCCACGTGTGAGCTTCATTTCCGCGCACAACCGCTCCAGCGTCAGGGCTTGCTCCCCCTCGTCGCGCAGCAGCCGGAACCCCACGCCGAGCCAGTCGCCTCGCTTGCGCCTCACGCGCTCAGCCTAGCAGCAAGGCCAGGGCCAGGCCCCCCAGCACCAGGCACAGCGGCGAGTAGATCAGGCGGTTGAGCCGGTCGAAGGCCTTGCCGGTGTGTGTCAGAGCTGGCAGAACATACCCCAGCGCCCCCCGCAGCAGGAAGACGCCTGCCACACCGAAGGCCGCCACACGGGCCAACCCGCCGAACGCTCCCCCCGCTGCGGCGAAGTGAAGCGCCGCCGCCGCCAGCAGCAGCGCCACGGCGACCCCGAAACAGGCCAGGGGTGTAGGCAGGCGCCCATCCTCGGCACCGCCGACCACCAGGCAGGCCAGGCTGCGCGGATCATGTCCCGGCCACACCCCGCCCAACCCCCAGTAAACATGCAGGCCTGACAACGCGACCAGCAGAGCCAGCACCAAACCTTCGGTCATTTCCATACCAGATTGTATGGTACGGAAAGGGTGGGTGGCCAGCCAGAACGCTGGCGCTCCCCTTGCGAGCGCCAGCTTCCTGCTCCTCACCCGCAGGAGGGCCTCAGGCGTCACGCCCTCCGCTCAGACCCGCACCAGGAATGCCGAATCGATCACGTCCAGATCGCGGATGGCCTGGAGCTGCTCGGGAGTCAGGCCGTCGTCCAGCGTGAGGGTAAAGAGGGCCTGTCCGCCCTTCTCGGCGCGGCCCAGGGCCATTCCGGCGATGTTGATGCCCCAGGTGCCCAGCAGGTTGCTGAGCTTGGCGACCGCGCCGGGCCGGTCCTGGTTGCTGGCAATCAGGATGAAGCCCTCGGGGGCCAGTTCCACCCGGTAGTCGCGCAGGCGGGTGAGGCGGGGGCTGCGGCCGAAGACGGTGCCGCCCACGGTGCGGGTGCGCTGCTTCTCGCCCTCCGCGCCGCTGGTGACCTTCACGATCACCTCGGTCTGGTAGTCGGGACTCTCCTGCACCTCACGCACGGCGAGGTTCAGGCCGCGTTCCTTCGCCAGGGCGCGGGCGTTGATCAGGTTGGGGCGCTCGTCGGTGCTGCCGCTGAGGTAGCCGACCAGCGCGGCGGTGACGACCGGGGCCGGGTCCGCCGGGAATTCGCCCCGGAAGGTGAGTTCGAGATCGTGTGCGCCGGGCAGCAGTTGTGCCAGGATGCGCCCCAGTTTCTCGCCCAGGTCGAGATAGCCGCCCAGGGCTTCGAGCGTCTTGGCGTCGAGGGCGGGCGCATTCACCGCGCCCTTGCTCACGTCGCCGTGGAGGGCCGCCAGCACTCTGCCGACGATCTCCGCGCCGACCCGCTCCTGCGCCTCGAAGGTATTCGCGCCGAGGTGCGCCGTGATGCCCAGGTTGGGGGCGTTCAGGAAGATGTGATCCGGGGTGGGCGGCTCCTCCACGAACACGTCCACGCCCGCGCCGAAAAGATGCCCGGAGGTCAGGGCCTCCACCAGCGCCGCCTCCTCCACGATGCCGCCGCGCGCCGCGTTCACCACGATGGCGCCGGGCCTCAGGAGGGCGAGTTCGTGCGCCCCGATCATGCCCTGCGTCTCCTCGGTCAGTGGGGTGTGGACGGTCAGGAAGTCCACCTGTGTCAGCAACTCGCCCAGGGTCGCGGCCCGCTCCACCCCCAGGCGCTCGAACTTGTTCTCGGGCACGTAGGGGTCGAAGGCGACCACCTTCAGCCGCAGCCCCTGCGCCCGGTCGGCCACGATGGAGCCGATGCGCCCCAGGCCCACGATGCCCAGCGTCTTGTCCTTGAGTTCCACGCCCAGGAACTTGCGGTCCCAGTCTCCGGCGCGGGTCTTGCGGTCGCTGCGGACCAGGCCCCGCGCGGCGGCCAGCAGGTGCGCCAGGGCCAGTTCGGCGGCGCTGACGTTGTTGCTCTCGGGCGCGTTCAGCACCAGGATGCCCCGGCGCGAGCAGGCTTCCAGGTCGATGTTGTCCACGCCGACGCCGCCGCGTCCGATCACTTTCAGGCGCTCTCCCGCCGCCTCCAGCAGTTCGCGGTCCACCTTGGTGCGGCTGCGGGTAATCAGCGCGTCGTAGTCGGGGAGGCGGCGCAGCGTCTCCTCACGGGGGAGGTTGCCTTCATAGTCGATCTCGAAGCCCTCGTGCGCGAGGTCGCCGGGATTCATCTCGTCGCAGATCAGCACGCGCAGAGGGGCCGTGCGGAGCTGCTCCGGGCTGGTCAGAACAGGGGCCGTCATGCGGTCAGGGTAAGCGCGGCGGCCCGTCAGTCGGGCGAGTTGGCTAGGGGATGGGAAACCCCGCCGCATCCAAGGGGGTCCACCGCCCAGACTTGCCTTCAGCGTCCGCCCTGGCCGCGCCAGCCGTTCAAGGCCAGATTGGGCAGTCACCCGACAACCTCCTTCTTTCAAGTTTTCGTGAAGGTAGACTTTATTTTTAGGCTCTCCTAAAATAAGTTCATGTCCTCGGCCCCCTCTTCCTCGCCTGACGCGCCCCCGCCACCTCCCCCGGCCTCCGGTCTCGACGCCCGCATGACCGAACGGGCGACCGAGGTGCTGATGCGGCCCGCACGGCGGCGGGGCCTGGCACGGATCGTGCCGTTTCTCGGCCCGGCGGTGATCGCCTCCATCGCGTACATGGACCCCGGCAACTTCGCCACCAACATCCAGGGCGGCGCTCAGTTCGGGTACGCCCTGCTGTGGGTGATCCTGGCCGCCAACCTGATGGCGATGCTGATCCAGAACCTCAGCGCGAAACTGGGCATTGCCACCGGGAAAAATCTGCCCGAGATCATCCGCGAACGCTGGCCCCGTCCGGTGGTGTGGCTGTACTGGATTCAGGCCGAGATCGTGGCGATGGCGACTGATCTGGCCGAGTTCCTGGGCGCGGCGCTGGCGATTCACCTGCTGACCGGCCTGCCGATGCTCTGGGGCGCAGGGATCACGGCCCTCCTGACCTTCGCGCTGCTGACCCTGCAAAAGCGCGGCTTTCGCCCGCTGGAAATTGCCATCCTGGGCTTCGTGCTGGTGATCGGTCTGGCGTATCTGGTTCAGGTGCTGATCGCGCGCCCCGGCGCAGAGGCGCTGCGGGGGTTCGTCCCCGGCTTTCAGGGGCCGGACAGCGTGTATCTGGCGGTCGGCATCATCGGCGCGACCGTCATGCCGCACGTGATCTACCTGCACTCGGCCCTCACCCAGGGGCGTATCCCGACCCGCACCGACGAGGAAAAGGTGCGCCTCTCGCGCCTGAACCGCATCGACGTGCTGCTGGCGATGGGCTTCGCGGGCCTGATCAATATGAGCATGCTGGCCGTCAGCGCCGCGACCTTTCACGGCCAGGGCGTGGGGGATGCGGGCAATCTGGAAACCGCCTACCGGACCCTCACGCCGCTGCTGGGGCCGGCGGCGGCGGTCGCCTTTGCCATCGCGCTGCTCGCCAGCGGCCTGAGCAGCAGCGCGGTGGGCACCATGGCCGGGCAGGTCATCATGCAGGGCTTCGTGAGCTTCAGCATTCCGATCTGGCTGCGGCGCGTCATCACCATGCTGCCCGCCTTCGCCGTGATCGTCGCGGGCCTCGACCCCACTTCCACGCTGGTGCTGTCGCAGGTGCTGCTGAGTTTCGGCGTGCCCTTCGCGCTGGTGCCGCTGCTGCTCTTCACGGCGCGGCGGGACGTGATGGGCGTGCTGACCAACCGCCCGCTGATCACGGCCCTGGGCTGGCTCTTTGCCGTGGTCATCATCGGGCTGAACGGGTACCTGTTGTGGGGAGCCTTTACAGGGAGCTGACGCCGTGCGTGCGCAGTGGAGAGGCAAACAGGCTCGTCCCTTTGCAACGGCTGCCTTTTTCCTCCTGACCACGCCCTACTTAGAGCAGTTGCCATAAGACTTAGAGCAGTTGCCATAAGAATGCGGCGTTTCTCCACAGGCGTTGGCCGAGCGAAGCGATTGAATTTGATAGGAGCAGCGGACAGAATGATGGCCTCGGGGGAAAACACCCAAGAGCCTCCATACTGTCCACTGCTCTACAGGTCCACGTTCTGTTCCAGCGCCGCCGCGAGTCGCGTCCGGTACTCTTCCCCACTCACCTCGTAGACACCCAGCCGGGCTATGTGCGGGTTCTGGAGCTGGGCATCGAGAAGCGTAAAGCCCCGCGCGTGCAGATGGGCGGCCAGATGGACCAGCGCCGCCTTGCTGGCGTTCGGCCGGCGGTGAAACTTACTCTCGGCGATAAAGGCCCCGCCAAGGGCCAGCCCCAGGACACCCCCCGCGAGTTCGCCGCCTTGCCAGACCTCGAAGGAATGGGCCAGACCCGCGCCGTGCAGGTGTTGATAGAGCGTGGCCAGCGGCGGGCTGATCCACTCGCCGTCGCGTTCGGGCGCGCCGGGCAACGCTCCCCGGCAACCCGCCACCACGTCACCAAAGGCCATATCCACCCGCACCTCGAAGCGCCCCAGTTCCCGCCGCAGCCGCCGCGCGACATGCAGCCCCTCCTCTTCGGTCAGCGGCACCAGCGCGCGCGTGTCCACCGCGTACCACTGCACGCCGTCGCCGTTGTCCATCAGAAAGGCTCCCGAGGCGTACCCGCGCGCGACCTCGCGGGTCAGGGGGTCGGGGTGGTGAAGGAAGTGGGAGGCCGGTGGCATACAGGGTTATGGGAAACGCTGTTCCCACGACCCACAACCTACAGCCCACACCCTATTTCGGATACAGCACCGCCTGCGTACATCGGAACAGCGCCATCACCTTGCCGCTGGGGCCGCGCACTTCCGCGTCCCAGACCTGGGTGGTGCGCCCCGCATGCACGGCCCGCGCCTCACAGGTCACGGTGCCCTCGCGGGCGGTGGAGAGGTGGTTGCTCTTGAGTTCGATGGTCGTGAAGCCGTTCGCCCCCTCAGGCAGCAGCATCCGCGTGCCGTAGCCGCAGGTGGTGTCCGCGAGGGCCACCACGCTGGCCGCATGCAGAAAGCCATTTGGGGCCAGCAGTTCGGGCCGGACCGTGAACTCGCTGCGCAGCAGGCCCGGCCCGGCGTGCGTGAAGCGAATCCCGATCAAGCCGGGGAGCAGGCCCTCTCCCAGCGCGTTGAGTTGGTCCAGGGTGGGCAGATCAGCCATGGGGAGAGGGTAGCAGGGGTGCGGGACGCAGGCGAACCCGCGCGCCGCCTCCCCCTCACTTCGGCCAGATGCGGTTCATCCAGCCGGCGGGGTTGGTGCCCTCGCCGCGCACCCGCATTTCGAGGTGCAGGTGCGGTCCGGCGCTCAGGCCGGTGCTGCCCACCTCACCGATCTTCTGGCCGCGCGTGACTTTCTGGCCGACCCTGGCGATCACCTTGCTCTGGTGGAAGTACAGGCTGGTCAGCCCCGCGCCGTGGTCGATCACGACCAGGCCGCCGCGCACCGGGTACTTGCCCGCCATCACCACGACGCCGTCATTCACGGCCGTCACGGCGGTCCCGACAGGGGCGGGGTAGTCGGTGCCGTAGTGGTACAGGACCGGGCCACCCGCCACGTAGGTCCGCGGCTGCCCGAAGGCGCTGCTCTGGGCCTTCACGTTCACGGCGGGCTGAAAGGGCCGGGTCCAGGCCTGCGGGGTGCGCCGGGCATACGCCTTCTCGACGGCGGCGTCCTCGGCCTTGCGCCCGGGGTCTTCCAGTTTGCCACTGATGCTGGGGGGGAGGTTGAGGTGCTGCACGACCTGCCCCAGGCCCGTCAGGGGAATGCTGCCGCGCACCAGATCACTGCCCACCTGGACCTCGTACACGACCGGGGTGGTCTTGCTCAGCACCACGCGCCCCAGCACCACGTATTCCCCCGCCGCCCCGGTGGGCGTAAGTTTCTCGGCCGGCCGCCGCACGTCCTCCCCGATCTCGCTGGGAAACCGCACCGTCGCCTGCCCGGCGCGCGGCCCGCTCAGGCGCAGCACGAAGGCGTCCCCCATCCGCAGACTGGCGGGGGCGCTGACCGTCACGCCCGCGATCTGTGACGTGCCCGCCGGCACCGGCATGGGCAGCGGCGCGGGGTCGGGCAGCGGCGTCGCGGGGCTGGGGGCCGGGGAGCTGGGGGCCGGAGAGTTGGGGGCTGGGGGGCTGGCGGCCTCACCGGGTAGGCGCAGGGTCTGGCCCACCTCGATCCCCGTCCCCGTGAGGTTGTTGAGGCGGGTCAGTTCCGCCACCGTCGTGCCGTGGGCGCGGGCGATGGAATAGAGGGTATCGCCCCCCTTGACGGTATACACGGGCACCGAAGACGTGCCCGCCGCACCCAGCAGGAGCGCGGCGGCAAGGAGCAGAGAGCGGCGGACCGGCAGGGGGCGGAACTTCATGCGGCGCAGCATAGCGGGCGGTCCGGGACGGCGGGTGAAAGGGCCGCTCCCGCCCCCCAACCCGGCTCAGCCCTCCGCCGTGTCGAGCAGCAGCGTCACCGGGCCGTCGTTGATCAGGTCGAGGACCATATGTGCGCCGAAGAGGCCCTCGCCCACCGGGAGGCCGCTGCTGCGTAGGGCCGCGTTGAACTCGGCGTACAGCGCGCGGGCGTGGTCGGGCGCGGCGGCCCCGCTGAAGCCCGGACGGTTGCCCCGGCGCGTATCGGCGTACAGCGTGAACTGGCTGACGCTCAGAATGCCGCCGCCGATGTCCTGCACGCTGCGGTTCATCTTCCCGGCCTCGTCGCCGAAGACGCGCAGTTTGACGATTTTGGTCGCGAGCGCGTGGGCTGTGGCGGCGGTGTCTTCCGGCGCGACGCCGAGCAGAACCAGGAACCCCGGCCCCGTCTCACCCGTCACCCGGCCTTCGACCGTGCAGGTCGCGCGCGTGACCCGCTGAAGGACCGCCCGCACCTCAGTTCTCCAGCCGGGCACGCAGGCTGCCGATGGCCTCCGTCAGCAGCTCCGCTTCCGTGAAGTCGAGGTTGCCGCGGGTCTTCTCGGCCAGCATGGTCAGCAGCTTCAGCGAGCGTTCGGCGGTCTGCCGCGCCCGCCCGCCTTCCAGCAGCCCGTCGCGCGCGGCGCTGGAGGTGGCGGCGTTTAGGTCCCCCAGCGCCGCCTCGGCGGTGGCTTGCAGGCTGTTCACGAGTCCGACGAATTCGAGATTCGGCATGGGGCGCAGTGTAATGGGGCGGGGCCGGACAGGGGCTGGAGGCCACGGCCACCGGACTTCAGAACAGCGTCGGCTGGCCCCCGCCGGGCGCGGGCATGGTGGGCACCAGCCCCTCCGGTTCCTTCTCACCGCGCAGGACGGCGGCCACCTCGCGGATATCGCGCCACGTCAGGCTCTTGGGACCGCCGGGGGCGCGGGTGTCGTTGCGCAGCAGGTAGGCGGGGTGGAACATCGGCATCAGCAGGGCTTCATGGGTACCGCCGTGCCCGTCCGCATGGCGGTAGGGGTGCCAGGTGCCGCGCGCCCGCGTGATGCCCTGGCGGGTGCCCAGCAGGTACTGGGTCGGCGTGTTGCCCAGACTGAGGATCACCCGGGGCCGCAGCAGCGCCAGTTGCCTCTCCAACCAGAGGTCCGTGCAAATGGCCGTCTCGTCGGGTTCCGGGGCGCGGTTGCCGGGCGGACGGCACTTGACGATGTTGGTGAAATAGGCGTCCTGCCGCGTCAGGTTCACCGCAGCCAGGATGCGGTCGAGCAGTTGCCCGGCCCGGCCCACGAAGGGGCGGCCCAGCCGGTCCTCGTCGCCGCCCGGACCCTCTCCCACGATCACCAGCGGGGCGGCGGGATCACCGTCCGCCACGACCACCTGGGTGCAGCCGGGGCGCAGCTTGCAGGCCGTGCAGCCCTTCGCGTCCCGTTCGAGGGCCTGAAGGGCCGCCCCGTCCACCTGTGTCATGCCCACCTGCATCATGCCGCGCAGGGTAACGCCGCGCGGGGCCTGCCCGGCGGGAGCTGGGGCACGGTTGCTGCCTGACGAAGAGAGGCTGCGCCTAGCCCTGGGTGGGCACGTCGGCCTGCTCCAGCCTGGGCCGGTGGCTGCGGGCCTCCCGGCGGGTCTTGGGGTCGAGGCCCACCAGCAGAAAGAAGTTCTCCAGCGCATTCTCGCGGCCCTTGATCCCGGCGTGTTCGTGTTCGGGCGTGCCGGTGACGAAGGGCAACTGGCGGTACAGCTCCAGGGCGTGCGCGATCACCTCGTCGCTGGCGTGCGTCTCCGCATAGCTGCCCAGCGCGACATACACCTCGCGGCGGCTCTCGGCATGTTTCAGGAAGGCGTCCGGGTGGGGCGTCTCGGGGGCGCGCAGCATGTCCTGACGGGCAATCCGGCGGTAGTGCTTGAGGCCTTGCAGGAGCTGTTCGGTGGTCATGGGTTCCTTCATTGGTCCTCCAGCAGGTGTAGACCCGGCCTGGGCACAGGCTCGTCGCGGCTGAGTATAGGCCGCCCTCACGCCCGCAGGTTCCCACAAAGCCTCCAGGGGCCAGCGGGGAGACCGCTGCACACCCCCCGGCCAGCCTATGAGAAGAATGATAACGGGCCAGGGTTGAGGCTCCGGCTCCCTCCTCTCCCAGCGCCGCTTTCCCGGATGAGACGGGAAATGAGCCGAACTCTGAGAAGCTTGAGCATGAGAGACGATTTTCCCTGTGTTTATCAGGAAGCCTGCCGTATAGAGGGCGTATAGGCGCATAAAAAGCAGCCCTTCCCCGGAGGATTAAGGAAAATAAAATAAAGACAGGTTAAACTCCCTGGGTCGATGAAAGCGTTCCGTATCCTTCTGATGGCCGCTGCCCTGGGCAGTGGTGGTGCCCTCGCCGCCTCCTACACGGTCAAGTCCGGCGACACGCTCTACAAGGTGGCTCTGGCCCATAACCTGGAACCCGCCGAGCTGATGCGGCTGAACAGCCTGAACAGCAGCACCCTGGAAGTCGGGCAGAAGCTGAACGTGGGTGCAGCGGCAGCAGCCCAGGCGCCCGCAGCGCGGCCCGCCGCTCCCCAGGCTGCCCGGCCGGCCGCCCAGCCCGCGCGTCCTGCGGCGCAGCCCGCCGCCCGTCCGGTTACGCGCCCGGCGGCTCCGGCCGCACGTCCGGCTCAGGCCGCTGCGCCCTCCCGGGGCGGCGCGTTCGTCCGGACCGCCGCGACCCGGTACCTGGGGATCCGGTACGCCCTGGGCGGCACCGGCGGCGGCGGGATCGACTGCTCGGGTTTCACCATGCGCGTGTTCCAGCAGATGGGGATCAACCTGCCGCGCACGGCCTCGGGCCAGTGGCGGGTCGGGCACGCGGTCAACAGCCGCAACCTACAGGCCGGGGACCTGGTGTTCTTCAACACCACCGGACGCGGCGCCAGCCACGTCGGCGTGTACGTCGGAAGCGGCATGATGGCCAACGCCAACAGCTACCAGGGCCGCACCGTGATCGAGCCGCTGTTCAGCAATCCCTACTGGGCCAGCCGCTACATCGGCGCCCGCCGCGTCCTGAGCTGACGCCAACCGCCTGCCACATCCCAACGACTGGAACCCATCGACCGAACACGCCCCCGCCAATCCAGGCGGGGGCGTTCGCTTTGGGGAGAGGGGAGCCACCACGCAAGCGCGTTTGCCCTCCCCGAGAGCGCAGCCTTCCTCTTTTCTCCTGGCCGCACCACTCCTTATCTTTACGGCTCTTTAGTGCACAGCTCTTTACTGCCGGATGACCTGTGCATCTTTCGGCAGCATCCGGAGGCCGGACACGGTCAGGCCGCTGTTCACCTTGTAGTTCGTGACGTTCAGGTCGGCCATCACCTTGTTGCCGCTGCTGACCAGTTGCAGGCGGGTGGGTCGCCAGCCCGCCTCGGTGATCCACACGCGGGCCTTGTCGGTGGTGTTGGCGTTCTTCGGTGTGGCCTCAAGCTGGTAGACCTTTTTACCCGCCACGGTGGACGTGCCCAGCAGTTTCACGTCGTACTGGCTGAGCAACGTGGCGGCGTTGCTGAGCCGGGTAAAGTCCAGGCCGCCGAAGCCGGCGCTGTCCGCCGCCTTCTTGACCGGCGTCACCGTGATCTGGTTGGTCAGGAAGAGGTACTGGCGCACCTCGTTGCGGTCGGCCACCACCACGTTGTCGGCCAGGGCGTCGGGGGCCGCGAATTGCAGGCGGGCCAGACCCTGCGCGGGGATGCTCTTAACGGTCAGATCGATCTTCTGGGGGCTGGATTCCAGGGTGGCGCTGCCGCTGAGGCGGAAGGTCACGTCCCTGGCCGCCTTCTGCGCGGCGTCCACACGGTTCAGGATGTCCTGCGCGGTCTGGGCGCCCGCCGTGGACGCCCCCACACTCAGCGCGGCGGCCACCAGCGTCAGGTGGGCCAGCCCCGGTCGGGAAAGGATTCGCTTCACGCCCGGAGTCTTTCACCCCCTCTCATGAGAAGGACGGGCGCACGCTGACGCGGCGTTCACCGCCCGGGACGCCTCCCTGAGAGGCTGTTTGAGAAGTCGGGTGGAGTTTCTCAGAGACACGATAGAAATGCGCTTTTTGCTCCTCCCCCCTTACGGGGAGGCTGGGAAGGGGGAACGGGCACGCCCTCCCGGCGTACTTCACCTTCCATGAGGACCCTTGGCAAACACGCTCTCAGGGCTGCCCCAGCACCACCTGACCCGCCGCAGGTTCGCCCAGCGGAAAGCTGTAGCCCAGGCGCGCGCCGAAGCCACCCGCCCCTGCGGGCTGCACGCCGCCGCGCAGGTCCAGACTGAGGGTGCCACGCCCGGCAGGAACGCGGGTCTCTACACCGGCCCGCAGGGGAGCACTCGCCCAGCGCCAGGGTTCATAGGCCACGTAGAGGCGCGACAGGCTCCCCGCCCCCAGCACGTCCGGGGCGCTGAGGCTGCCCACGGCCCCCCACTGGCCCGGCCCGGCGAGGGCGTCCAGCGCCAGACTCAGGCCCGACTCGGCGCTGTAGGTGACCCCGCCGGTCACGCCCAGCACCCCCTGTCCGGCCCGCGCTCCCGCCCGGAGTGTCAGGGTGCCTGTCCGTTCGGTGGCGGGTTCGGCGTCCGGGTCGTCGCCCTCGGCGGGGGGCAGGACGCGCGTCAGATCGCGCCGCCACTCCACGCCGAGCGTGCCCTGGTTCTGCGGGCCGAATTCTCCCCCGGCCACGGCGATCAGGGTGCGGCTCACGCGGTAGCGGGCCGTGAACTCGGCATTCCAGCCGCGCGTCCGCAGGTCGGTGGGGGCCAGCGTCCAGGCCGCGAGGGGGTCCACGGTATCGGCGGAGGTCGTGAACCCGGCCCCAGCCAGATTCAGGGCGACCGGGCCGAAGGAGGCACCCACCCGGGAAGACACGCGCACGCCTCCCGTCCAGGCCACGGCGGCGTCCACCCCAGTGCTCACGGCCCCGGCGGGGGGAAGACTGAAGCCCTGCACCACCCCGACCTCGGCCGCCCGGTTGGAGACGTGGGCCGCCAGCGTGCCGCGCCCGAAGCTCACGTCGCTGACGCCCGCGTGCAGCAGGCGGCCATCCCAGGGCGTGAGATCCCCGCTCCGGTACGCCACCCCGAAGTCCAGCGTCAGGGCACCCGCCGCGCTCCCCCAGGCCAGCGCCAGAACGGTCATCGTTCGCTTCATGGGGCCAGCGTAGCAGTGTCCCCGCTGTGCCGGCGGACCCATCAGACTCGGCCCAGCGCGAGCAGGTAAGTTGGGCGCATGAAGAAGCTGATGCTGGCCCCCCTGCTCGCGTCCGGTGTGCTCGCCCTGGGGCTGGGGGCGTGCGCGCCGACGACCTCGGTGGTCCAGGTGCCCACCTTCGAGGTCCAGAGTGTGCGCCTGACCCGCCTGGCCCTGCCCAGCGGCCCGAATCCGGCCCTCGCCAACCTCACGCTGAGGCTGCGCGTCCAGAATCCGAACCCCGTGCCGGTGCGCCTCGCCAACATCGCCGGGCGGCTGATCATCGACGGGGGGGATGTGGGCACCGTCAACCTGCCCAACGTGAACCTCCCCGCGCGGGGCGAGACGCAGCAGCTGGCCGACCTCAGCCTGCCGGTGACCCTCCAGAGCGCCGGGGCCTTTCTGAAGGTCGCGCGCGGGCAGCAAGTGGCCTACCGGGTGGACGGCACCTTCACCGCCGACCTGGGCGTGCTGGGCCGCCCGTCCTTCGGTCCCTTCACGCTGGCGCAGGGCGTCTGGCAACAACCGGCGATTCTGCCGTTCTGAGGGCCGGGGGAGGGGAAGGAGGCGGCCTGGACGGGTGGCCCGGGCAGGTGTTCCAGAGCGTGCTGGGCACGGCCAGACGTCCCCTGACCGTATGGTAGGGTGAGGGGTATGAAGAACACGTTCGTCGTCACCACGACGCTGCTGCTGGCGCTCGCGCTGGGCGGTTCCTACGCCGGGTACCGCATCGCGACGACCCCGGAACACGCCGAGAGCGGGGCCAAGCCGACCACCACCGGGGGCGTCAACCAGAGCGAGGGCGTACCGTCGGCCCAGAGCGCCTCCACCGGGGCTGCCGGTGCGCCGGGCGCGCAGGGCGACACGACGCCGGAGCAGACGGGCGGCACCAACGCCGGACAGAACGGCGCCGTCGTGGCCCCCACCGGGGCGGAGCAGGGCAAGGCCGGAGCCGACGCGGGCACGGCCGGCGCGGCGGGAGGCGAAACGGGCGGCCAGACCACCCCTTCCCCCACCGCCGAGGGCAGCGAGGGCACCCAGGTCGGCCAGACGGGGACGTCGAACACCGAAAAGGCCACGGCGGGAAACCCGGAAGTCAACGACACTCAGGCGGCGGCCGTCGCCAACGCGACCAGCGGCAACACCGGCGAGGGCCAGACCAAGTTCGCCTCGTCCTGCGCGGGGTGCCACGGCGCGAACGCCGAGGGCGGGATCGGCCCCAGCCTGGTGGCGGCCAACGGCCCCAAGAGCTGGACGCTCGAACAGTTCGGGAACGCCGTCCACAACGGCCACGCGCCCGACCGCGAACTCTCGCCCGTCATGCCCCGCTTTACCAAGGATCAGGTCAGCGACGCGGACCTGAACAACATGTACGCCTATCTGAAAAGCCTCTGATCCCGGCGCTGGTCCCGCAGGCCCGCCCCCGCCCGGCGGGCCTTATCCTTGCCCCGTGACCCCAGGCCCGCTGCTGACCACCTCTCCCCTGCCCGGCTTCGGGCAGGGGGTGCTGGAGGCCACGCCGGGCCGCCTGCCGGAAGCGGCGGGCCTGCTCGTGCCCCACGACGGCGGGCCGGTCGCGGACATGCGGGACCGGCCTGACCGCTGGGCACGGCTGTCGCTGCTGTCGGACGCGGTCCGGCGGGGTGTGCCGGTCCTGGCCTGGGGCACGGGCGCGGCGCTGGCGGGGCGGGTGCTGGGCGCACGGGTCTGGCCGGGAGACGGGACAGACGGGGCGGCGGAATGGACCGAGGCCCCGCGCGGCGCGGTGGTCGAACTCTGGCGCGGGGCACTGCCGCTGCTGTGGCGGGCGGAGCGCATAACGGCCTGGGCCGGTGTGGCCCTGCCCGGCAGCCTGCGGGAAGAGTTTCTGACCAGTCTCACGCCTGCCGCGCCACGGAGGCCGGGAACACCGCTGGAGGCCCTGGGCGGCGAGGCGGCATTGCGGCCCATGCTGGCCGACTTTTATGCGCGGGCACGGGCCGACGAGCTGCTGGGGCCGGTCTTCGAGGCCCATGTGGCCGACTGGGAGGCGAACCTGGACCACGTGACGGCGTTCTGGGTGACGATGCTGGGCGGTGGCGCGGTCTGGCGCGGGAACCTGAACGGGGTCCATGCCGGTCTGGGGATTCGGGGGGCGCACCTCACCCGCTGGCTGGCGCTGTTCGGGGCAGCGGCCAGCGCGCACTTTCCTGCGGGGGCGGCCGCCCTGCTGATCAGCCGCGCCGAAGCGATGGGCGCGCGGCTGGGCCAGCGTGCACAGGGGAACCGTCCTCACGTCCGGCGCGTACCGTAGAGCGTATGGCTCCCTTCCACATCCCGTTTCTCGGCAAAGACGAAGACAAGCTCCCCGACGGCGTGGCCCGCCCCACCTGGGTGATTCTGGACGTGACCGGCCCCTACCCCGAGCGGCAGCCGGGCAACCCCCTCCAGGCGCTGCTGAACCGGGAGGACACGCTGGAGGCCCTGGAAGCCCGCATCGAGAAGCTGCGCGGTGCCGACTGGCTGCACGGCGTGCTGGTGCGGATCTCCGAGTTCACCGCCTCGCCCGCGGCGGCCCACGCGGTCCGCCAGATGCTCGCCCGGCTGGCGAAGGACAAGCGGGTGGTGGCCCACCTGCCGCAGCTCACCATGACGGCCCTGCTGGCGGCGAGCGGCGCGCAGGAGATCACCGCGCCCGAGTCGGCGGACGTGCTGGTGCCCGGCTTCGCCACCCAGCCCACCTACCTGGGCGCTTTCCTGAAAAAGCACGGCATCGAGTTCGAGAACCTGCGCATCCGGGAGTACAAGGCGGCGCTGACGCGGTTCTCGCAGGACCACATGGACGAGGCGAACCGCGAGCAGCTCACGGCGTACCTGACGGGGCTGGAAACCGCGTGGGCGCTCGACCTCGCGGCGGCGCGCGGCGTGAGCGAGGACGTGGCCCGCGCCTGGCTGTCGGGCGACCTGACCAGCGCCCACGCGGCCCAGGCAGCGGGCCTCATCACCAAGGTCGCCTACGAGGACGAACTCGTCGGCCCCGGCACCCGCCCCCTCGCGGCGGTGATCGACCTGCTGATGCCCCGGCGGGGCAATGCGAAAGCCGGGCGGGTGGCGGTCGTGTCCCTGGTCGGGACCATCGTACCCGGCAAGAGCAAGAACAATCCCCTCCCCCTCCCGCTGCTGGGCGGTCCGCAGGCCGGATCGGACACGGTGGTGGCGGCCCTCAAACACGCGAAAAAGGACGACAAGACCAAGGCCATCGTGCTGTATGTGAACAGCGGCGGCGGCTCGGCCCTGGCCTCCGACCTGATCTGGCGCGAGGTCGCCACCTCCGAGAAACCGGTCGTGGCCGTGATGGGCGAGTACGCGGCCAGCGGGGGGTATTACGTCCTCACGCACGCCAAACATGTCGTCGCCAGCCCCTACACCCTGACGGGCAGCATCGGCGTGGTGAGCGGCAAGCCCGTCTTGCAGGAGTTCAACGCGCGGCACGGCCTGAATCCCGAACCGGTGGGGAATGAACGCGCCCTGATGTACAGCGCCGCCCGCCCCTTCAGTGACGACGAGCGCGCCCACGTCGAAAAGGGCATCTCGGAGGTGTACGACCGCTTCGTGTCCCGCGTGGCCGAAGGGCGCAAGCTGACCACAGAGCGCGTGAACGAGATCGGGCGGGGCCGCATCTGGAGCGGGCTGGACGCCCTGGAGCTGGGCCTGGTGGACGAACTGGGCGACCTGCGCGCGGGCATCGAGCGCGCCTGCGAACTCGCGGGCCTCCCCTACGACGCGCCCACCTGGAACGCTGCCCCGGCCAAAACCGGTCCCCTCCCCGAATTCGTGCAGGAGGCGGCCCGCGCCGCCCAGGTGACGGTGTGGCCGTTCGGGCGCGAGCGGGTGCTGACGTGGCTGGATCAGGAAGTGAAGGTGCGGTAACGTCCGCCGCCGCTTTCGAGGTGTGGAATGAACATCAGTGCCCGTGTGGAGAACAGTGCAGGCCGCCATCAGGTCACGCTGCGGACGGGCGGTAACGTTCAGGACCTCAGCATTCCTCCCAGATCCACCGGGTTCGGCTCCAGTGTCAACGGTGGAGAGTTGCTCTTCCTGGCCCTGGCGACCTGCTATTGCAACGATGTCTACCGCGAGGCGGCAAAACGCGGCCTGAACGTCGAACGGGTCGAAGTCGAGGTCGAAGGCGAGTTCGGCGCCGAGGGCGAACCGGCCAGGAACGTGACCTACCGCGTCAGAGTCGCGGCGCAGGGGAGCGAAGCCGAGGTTCAGGAATTGCTCCGCCACACCGACCGGGTGGCCGAGATTCAGAACACGCTCAGGGCCGGAACCGCCGTCACACTGGGCCGCATTGAAGTCGTGGGCATTTAGGACACAGGCAGGGTGCGGGGAGAGGGGGCCATTAAGTCTTCCCCCGCCTCGCATCACCACCGGGTCCGCTTCAAGCCGCCCTCCATGTCCTGCATTCCAGCCCTCAGCTCACCGCCGCCTCATACGCCGCGATCTGTCCCCGGATCACGTTCAGGCTCCCCTCCCAGAAGTCGGGCGCGTGCAGGTCGATGCCGAAGCGGGCGGCGAGGGTGCGGGCGTCGGCGAGGCCGGTGCTGGACAGGAGGTCGTCGTAGCGGCTCTGGAAGTCGGCTTCCTTGCCCTCCGCTTTCGCCTGCCGGTACTGGGCGTAGAGGCCCAGGCCGAACAGCAGGCCGAAGGTGTAGGGGTAGTTGTAAAAGCCCAGGCTGTAGTAGTGCGGCTTGACGGCCCACATATAGGGGTGGGTGGTGGCGAGGGCGTCGCCGTAGGTTTCGCGCTGCGCCCAGGTCATCAGGTCGTTCAACTCCTGCGGCGTGAGGTCGCGTTCGGCCCGCTTCTCGAACACCGCCCGCTCGAACAGGAAGCGCGAGTGGATGTCCACCACGACCTGCGCGTGCCCCAGCAATTGCGTTTCCAGCACGTACAGCCGCTCGTCGCCTTCCGAGCGTTCCAGCGCCGCGTTCTGGATGATCGTCTCGCAAAAGATGGAGGCCGTCTCGGCCAGGGTCATCGGCGTCTCGCGTTGCAGGGGCGTGCGGGGGGCCTTGAGGAGATTGTGGTAGCCGTGCCCCAGCTCGTGCGCGAGGGTAGACACGCTGTCGAGGCTGGGGTCGTGGTTCATCAGGATGCGGCTCTCGTCCCCGGCCCAGCCCATGCAGAAGGCCCCGCCGCGTTTGCCGTCGCGCGGCCCGGCGTCGATCCAGTCCTCGCGGAAGGCGCGGGCAGCGTAATCCCCGAGTCTGTCCGAGTAGGCGCGAAACTGCTCCTCCACGAAGCGCGTCCCGGCCTCATACGTCCATTCCGTCTCACTGCGGCCCACGGGCGCGAAGAGGTCCCACCAGTCCAGCCTCTCCTTGCCCAGCGCGCGGGCCTTGGCCGCGAAGTAGCGGCGGAAGTCGGGCAGGCTGCGTTCCACTGCGCCGTGCATCGCGTCCAGCGTCTCGCGGTCGATGCCGTGTGTCAGCAGGCTGGGGGCCACCGCGTCGGGGAAGCCCCGGCGGATGCTCAACGTCCCTTCCTCGCCCTTCACGCCGTTCAGCGCGGCGGCCAGCACCACCTCGGCGTCCTGCCAAACCTTCAGTTCGGCCTCGAAGGCGTCTCGGCGCACGTTCCCGTCGGGATCGGTGGCGAGGGCGCGCAGGGCGGTGACGGGCAGGCGCTCGCCCCGGTACTCGCCGGTCAGCTGGCTAGAGACGTTGCCGTGCAACTTGGCCCAGCCCCCGGCCCCGCTGGGACGCAGGCGGGCGGCCAGGTCCTCCTCCTGCGGCGTCATCTGGTGCTGCGCGGCCTGGACGCTGCGGCGAATCAGGTGCTCGTGGTCGCGGGCCACCTCGGAAGCCGCGAGAAGCGCCTCCACGTCCTGCCCGCCCAGCCACGCCGTCAGGCGCGAGCGCAGCGGCCCCAGCGGCAGCGTCAGCGTGGTGAGGTCGCCCATGCGCTGCTGGGCCAGCGCGTTGCGGCTGTCGGTGGAGACGAAGGAGGAGATGAAGCCGCGCAGCGAGGTGAGGCGCGTGGCAAGAGCATTCAGGCCGCCCAACACGCGGGCGAGGGCTTCGGGGGTGGCGGCGCGGCCACCCTTGCGGACACCGACCTCGTCGAAGGCGACCTCCAGCGCCACCACCTCCTCGCGCAGCGCGGCGAGGTCGGCGGTCAGACGCGAATCGTCCAGCCCGGCATACAGGTCGTCGGTGCGCCAGCGCGGAAGTTCCCTGAGTTCGGTTGTGGTCATGAAAGGCAGTCTAGCCCCGGCCCCGGAGCGGCTGGCCCTCGGCCAGATGGCCTACTTCAGCCGCCCGTTCCAGGGCCTCCAGCCGCTCGGCCACGTTCACCAGATGGTCGCCCAGGCGTTCCAGGCTGCGGGCCATGCGGTGGGCGGTCAGGGCTATCTCGGCGTCGTCGGGGCGCTCGTGGAGGCGGGTCAGGCTGGCGCGGAGCATCTGCTCATAGAGGGCGTCCACCTCCTCCGCGTCCAGGCGCATCACCTCACGGGCAGCGGCCACGTCACGTTCCGCAAAGGCGTAGGCCAGCTTTTCCAGCATCTCCATCAGCAGGTCCACCAGGGGCAGCACGTCTTGCAGGGTGGCGCTGCGGGTGCGCGGGGCGAGCCGCTCCAGATCACGCGCCACGCCGAAGGCGTAATCGCCCACCCGCTCCAGGTTGGTCAGGCTGCGAAAGACCAGCAGGTGGAAGGCGAGTTCCTCCGGCGAGAGCGGCCCGGCGAAGGCGGCCAGGCAGGCGTCCTCGATCTCGCGTTCCAGGGCGTCGGTTTCGCGTTCCAGGGCCTCAGCACGGGCCGCCAGCCCGGCGTACTCCGCACGCCCGGAAGCGTCGCGCACGGCGGCGAGTTCCTCCAGCGTCAGGCTCAGCATCCGCAGGAAGCGCACCGTCAGATGCCGCATGCTGGCCTGACCGTCCATCAGCGCGTTCCCCCGTTCATGCCGCCCCTGTTCATGCGCGCAGTATCGTAGCGGTTGGTGAGGCCGGCGTCAGGGACACCCGGCCCGGCCGTACGGCCAGGGTCCAGAAGCCTGCCACCCCGGCCCCCTTTACCCGAAACGCCCCGTCACATACGCCTCGGTCCGCCCGTCGCGCGGGCTGGTAAAGAGCTGGTCGGTGACGCCGTGTTCCACCAGATCACCGTTCAGGAAAAAGGAGGTCGTGTCGCTGACCCGCGCGGCCTGGTGCATGTTGTGCGTCACGATGATGATGGTCGTGACCTTTTTCAGGTCGGTCATCAGGTCCTCGATCCGGGCGGTGCTGGCGGGGTCCAGCGCACTCGTCGGCTCGTCCATCAGCAGGATTTCGGGTTCCACGGCCAGCGCGCGCGCGATGCACAGGCGCTGCTGCTGCCCGCCGGAGAGGCCGGTGGCGGGCATCCTGAGGCGGTCTTTGACCTCCTCCCAGAGGGCGGCCCCGCGCAGCGAGCGTTCCGCGACGTCCATTAGCCGCCGTGAGTCGCGCACCCCCGCGAGCTTGAGGCCGCTCACCACGTTGTCGAAAACGCTCATGGTGGGAAAGGGATTGGGCTTCTGGAAGACCATACCGACGCGGCGGCGCATGGTCACCGGGTCCACGTCGGGGCCGTACACGTCCTCGCCGTCAAGCAGAATCTGGCCGGTCACGCGCGCGCCGGGCGTCAGGTCGTGCATCCGGTTGATGGCCCGCAGGAAGGTGGTTTTGCCGCAGCCCGAGGGGCCGATCAACGCGTTCACGCTGCCACGCTGCACCTCCAGGTTCACGCCGCGCACGGCCTGCTTCTCGCCGTAAAAGATGTTCACGTCACTGGTGCTGAGGAGGGGGGTCATCGAGGGTCAGGCTCCTTGGGGAGAGAGGCGGTGAGCGGCGGGCCATGGAAAAGAGCTGAAGCGTTCGGGGGCCGGTTGACAGCTCACCGTTTCACGCGACTGGCCCGCCGCGCCAGCAGGCTCGTCAGAAAAATCAGGGTGATCAGCAGCAGCGCGCCCGCCTTCGCCAGCCGCTGGTTCTCGTCGTAGGCGCTGGTGGCCCCCCGGTAGATTTCCAGCGGCAGGGCGCTCATGGGCCGGGTAGGGTCGAGGTTCACGCTGGAGTTGCCGAAGGCGGTGAACAGCAGCGGCGCGGCCTCACCCGCCACGCGCGCCAGCGCCAGCATCACGCCGGTCACGATGCCCCCGGCGGCGGCAGGCAGCACAATGTTCAGGATCACCACCCACTGCGGCAGCCCCAGGCTCAACCCCGCTTCGCGCACGCTCAGGGGCACCAGCTTCAGCACTTCCTCGGTCGTGCGGACCACGATGGGGATCATCAGGAAGCCCAGAGCGAGGGCGCCCGCCAGTCCCGAGAAGCCGAACCGCAGCACGATCAAGCTGTAGGCCACCAGCCCCATCACGATGGCGGGGATACCGGCCAGCACGTCGCTGAGCATCCGGACCGTGGGCATCAGGGGGTGACGCGGGTACTCGGCCAGGAAGATGCCGCCCGCCACGCCCACCAGCACGCCGATCACGCTCGCCATCGCCAGCATCTCCAGGCTGCCGGCGATGGCGTTCAGCAGGCCGCCACCCGCCTCACCTTCCGGGGCAGGCGTCCGGGTGAAGAAGTCGAGGTTCAGTGCGCCCAGGCCCTCGCGCAGCAGGTATACGAAAATCAGGATCAGCGGCGCGACGACCAGCAGCGTGGCGAGCAGGATCAGCGCGCCCATCAGCAGGTTCTTGACCCGCCGAACCGGGCTGAGTCGGGCCGCGGGCCGGGCAGAGGTGACGGCAGCAGCGCGCATCATCGGCTGTTCCTCATTGAAGCCCCTTCGGCGTCAGGCGCGCGATGATCAAGCGGGCCGCGAAGTTCACGATCACGCTCAGGGCAAAAAGGCTCAGGCCCAGCGCGACCACGCTGGAGCGGTGCAGCGTCTCCTGCGCGTCCCCGAACTGGTTGGCGATCACGGAGGCCACCGTGCTGGCGTTGCCCCACAGGCTTTTCAGGATCTCCTGGCTGTCCCCGATCACCATCGCCACCGCCAGCGTCTCGCCCAGCGCGCGGCCCAGCGCCAGAATCACGCCGCCCAGAATCCCGGCGCGGGCGTAGGGCAAGATGGCCCGGGAAATCACTTCCCACTTCGTCGCTCCCAGCGCGTACATCGCCTCGCGTTGGTCGGCGGGCACCAGCCGGATCACGTCGCGCGCCACGCTGGCCGTATACGGCAGGATCATCACCGTCAGGATGATGACGGCCAGCGCCAAGCCCCGGCCTCCCGCCCCCGACGGCACGAAAAAGCACTGGAGGCTGGTCTGGCCCTCGGCCCAGAGCTGATTGCAGCGCGTGAGGGTCGGCACGTTCGCCGGGTCCAGAAAGTAAGCGGTCTGCCAGCGGCCCAGTACGGGCGCGATCACGAACAAGGCCCACAGGCCGTACACCACGCTGGGGACGGCGGCCAGCAGCTCGATCAGGTACCCGACCGGGTTCGCCAGCCACTTCGGCGCGTATTCGGCCACGAACAGCGCGCTCGCCACCGCCAGCGGCACGCTGATGACAAGCGCAGCCAGGCTGGTCACCAGCGTCCCGGCGATCATGCTGGCCGCGCCGAACTTGCCTTCGACCGGGTTCCAGGTGCGCCCGGTGAAAAAGTGCCAGCCGAAGGTGTGCAGCGCGGGCCACGCCTCGCGGCCCAGCTGGTACACGCTCAGCACGAACACCAGCACGATCACCGAGGCGAGCGCGAGAATCAGGACTTGAAAGACGCGGTCACTGCCGCTGGAGAGAGCGGCGCGGGTGGTTGGACGGTGGGCAGGTTCGCTCATGGATTCATGACCTCTCCGGGGCAAGGTGACTCCAGTTCACAGGGCAAGCGTCAGGGGCAGGTCAGGAGATCCGGGCCGTGGAATGAGAAAGACCGCTGACGCCGGAAGCCGAAGCGTCGGGAAGCGGGTGCGGGGCTTCACCGCTCCCGGCCCCGCCACCCCAGCCAACAGGGCGGCCCCACTCCGGAGAGCCGCCTAGCTGGAGACGCCCGATCAGAGCTTCTTGCCGCCGTAGGTCATGGTGTTGAGGATGCCCCTGGCCTTGCTCGCCACATTGGCGGGCAACCGCGCGTAGTCCAGCGCCTCGTTGTAGCCCTGGCCGGTGGTGGTCATCCAGCCCAGCAGCGCCTTGAGGGCCTTCGCCTGCGCTTCGGTGCGGTTCCCGTACTTCTGGTCCTGGTAGAAGATCACGTAGGTGAAGCTGGTGATGGGATAGGCGTCGGCGTTCGCGCTGTTGGTCAGGCTGACGCGGGTGTCGGCGGGAATCACGACGCCCTGCGCGGCGGCGCTGGCGGGGCCGTTGTCGGCCAGCACGAACTTCCCGGCCCGGTTCTGCACGCTGCCGAAGGGCAATCTGTTCTGCCGGGCGTACACCAGCTCGACGTACCCCAGCGCGCCGGGCGTGCTTTTCACGATGCCCGCCACGCCATCGTTGCCCTTGGCCCCGGTGCCGGTGGGCCACTGGAGGCTGTTGCCCACGCCGACCCTGCTTTTCCATTCGGAGGAAACCTTGCTGAGGTAGTCCGAGAACACATACGTGGTGCCCGAGCCGTCCGAGCGCCGCGCGACCATGATGGGCAGGGGCGGAAGCGTGACGCCGGGATTCAGCGCCGCCAGGGCCTTGTCGTTCCAGGTCGTGATCTTGCCCAGGTAGATGTCGGCCAGCACCCGGCCCGTGAACTTCAGGGGCACGGTGACGCCGGGCAGGTTGTAGGCGGGCACGACCGCGCCGATGGCGGTGGGGAGGTGCAGCAACTTCGCGGGGGCGGCCTTCAGCGCCTCATCGCTCATGGGGTTGTCGCTGCCCGCGAAGTCCACGGTGCGCTCGGTGATCTGCTTCTGGCCCGCGCCGCTGCCGACCGCCTGATAGTTCACGTCCACGCCGGTCGCCTTCTTGTACTCCGCGAACATCTTGGAGTACAGCGGAAAGGGAAAGCTTGCGCCCGCGCCCGTCAGGTTGGTCTGGGCAGCGGCGGTGCCAACAGCGGTCATCAGGGTCAGGCCCAGCAGGAAGCTTTTCTTCATGCCTGACAGGGTGGAGGCAGACTGTCAGGCCAGCGTCACTGGGCTGTCAGCCCCCGGTCAGCCCGGCACGCGGCGGAATTGTGGCGGAATCAGTAGGCCAGTCCGCCGCGCCGGAAGACGAACCCGGACTTGGTAAAGACCACCATCAGCGTGCGCCCCTCCGCCTGGAAGCCGAACTGGGTGTTCTGGAACGTGTCGCCGCCGCTCACGCAACTGGCCTGCAAGGTGTACGTTTTGCCTTTCTGGAAGTGGAGCGGCGGTTGCCCCGGCCCCAGCGGACGCACCCGCCCGTCCGGGTGAACGCTCACGTCCTGGAGTTTCTTGCCGTTTTCCAGCACACTCACGCGGATGGCCAGGCAGGGGGAAGCCCCCTCGTTCACGGCGAGAATCCCGTCCAGCGCCGGATTGGCCGCCTGACCCCAGCCACATGCCGTCATGCCCAGGAGCAGCAAAAGACGCCCTGCGGTGAGGGAGGCCCTCTGATATGTCTTCATTGTCCTGACGGTACCCGGGGCCGTGTGACAACATCCTGACGCGCACCGGGGCTGGCGGGCGAGCAGGGCCGCGCCTCCCATTTCACCGCCCACGCAGTTCCAGGACACCGGCAAAGGAGCTGGCCCACCGGCGCTTTCCCGGTGGGCCAACGGTGCGGACGGCCGCCGGATCAGTCCGCCGCTTCCGCCTGCGCGTACTGGAGGCGGTGCAGCCGCGCATAGTAGCCGCCCCTGTCCAGCAGTTCGCGGTGGCTGCCCTGTTCCACGATCCGGCCCCGCCGCATCACCACGATCCGGTCGCAGTGCTCGATGGTGCTGAGGCGGTGCGCGATGATGATGGAGGTGCGGCCCCGCATCACCTTTTCCAGCGCGTGCTGGATGCGGAGTTCGGTTTCGGTGTCCACGTTGGCGGTCGCCTCGTCCAGCACCAGCAGGATGTCGGGGTTCTGGATCAGCGCGCGGGCGAAGGCCAGCAGTTGCTTCTGTCCGGTGCTGAGGGTCGCGCCACGCTCGCGCACCTCGGTCTGGTAACCGTCCGGCAGCGAGAGGATGTAGTCGTGGACGCCCACGTACTTGCACGCCTCCACCACCCGCTCGTGGGGAATGTCGGTGTTGTTCAGCGTCAGGTTGCTCTCGATGGTCCCGGCGAACAGGAAGACGTCCTGGAGGACGACACCCACATGCTTGCGGAGGTCGTGCTGCTCGAGGTCGCGCACGTCGGTCCCGTCCACCTTCACCGCGCCGCGCTGCACGTCGTAGAAGCGGCTGACCAGGGCGGTCACGCTGGTCTTGCCCGCACCGGTCGCGCCCACCAGCGCCACGCTCTCGCCAGGCTGGATGTGCAGGTTGATGCCGCGCAGAATCCAGCGGTCGTCGCTGTCGGGCGTGTCGGCCTTTACGGTCTGGTCGTAGGCGAACCACACGCGCTCGAAATCCACGCGGCCCTCGAAGTTCTCCAGCCGTCTGGCATCCGGCCTGTCCCGAATCTCTTCCTCGGTGTCCAGCACCTCGAAGATGCGCTCGCTGCTCGCCATCGCAGCCTGTAGGTTGTTGAACACATCCGCCAGGTCCTGAATGGGCTGAAAGAGTTGCTGCGTCCACTGCACGAAGGCGAACAGCGTGCCGACCGTGACGGCCCCCGCCACACCGCTGCCCACCACGTCCGCCCCCAGAATCTGCCGGGCGGCGAAGTACAGCACCAGGGCGACGGCGGTCTGGCCCAGGATGGCGACGGTCGGCATGAACAGCGAGAACCACTTGACGGAGTTGACGCTCGCGCCCAACAGCGCCCGGTTGGCGTGGTCGAAGTCCAGAGCCGTGCGGGCCTCGCGCCGGAACAGCTGCACGGTCAGCATCCCGGTGATGTTCTCGTTCAGGCGGCTATTCACGATGGCCTGCTGCACGCGGGTCACGCGGAAGGCGTCGCGCAGCCGCGCGCGGAAGAAGTTGGTCGCCACGAACAGCACCGGCAGCACCGTGAAACTGATCAGGGCCAGCTTCCAGTTCAGCCGCAGCATGAAGGTGGCGTACACCAGAATCAGCAGGCTGCTGGTAATCAGGCTGACCAGGCCGCCGGTGATGAACTGGTTGATGGCGTCCACGTCGCTGGTCACGCGGGTGATCAGGCGGCCCACCGGGTTCTGGTCGAAAAACGCGAGGTGCAGCCGCTGGAGCTTGCTGAACACGTCCGCCCGGATGTCGCGCAGCACGTTCTGACCCAGATACCCGATGGCGAGGGTGGACAGATAATTCAGCACGAACTCCAGCACCCGCAGGCCCATGTACCCCAGCGCCGCGAGGGTCAGCCCCCGGTAGAGAAGCTCGGCATTCAGCCCCTGGTTGCGCTCAAAGGGCGAGAGGTAGGCGTCGATGGCGTGGCGCAGGATCAGGGTGGGGAGCGGGGACAGCACCGCCAGCAGCAGCGCCAGCACGACCGCCGCGACCGCCAGCCCCTTGTAGGGCCTCAGGTAGGCGAGGATGCGCCGCGTGAGGTGGGCGTCGAAGCCCTTCTTGGCGGCGTCGAGAGGATCGGGGGGGGTCACTTCACGGCCTCCTGGGGCAGAACGTCTTCGAGGTTGTCGGCGGCGGCCTGCGGATCACGAATGGCCTCGTCCTCCGCGTCGAGGTCGGAGGCGAGGCGTTGCAGGCGTTCCAGGCCCGCGTAGTGGCCGCCCGCCGCGAGCAGGTCGTCGTGGGTGCCCTGCTCGATCACGCGGCCCTCCTCCAGCACCACGATCTGGTCGGCGTGCCGCAGGGTGCTGACGCGGTGCGCGATCAGGATCACGGTGCGGCCACGGGCCACCTCGCGCAGGCCGTCGAGAATCTTGCGCTCGGTTTCGGTGTCCACCGCCGAGAGGCTGTCGTCCAGAATCAGGATGTGCGGGTTCCGCACGATGGCGCGGGCGATGGCCGTGCGCTGCCGCTGCCCGCCCGACAGGGTCACGCCGCGCTCGCCCAGCATGGTGTCGTAGCCTTTCGGAAAGCCTTCCACGTCGTCCGCGAGGCCCGCCAGCCGCGCGGCCTCGCGGACCCGCTCCAGATCGGGCTGCTGCGGCACCTCGGGCGGCGCGGACGTGTTCACCACACTGACGCCGGTGGGAATGGTGGGCAGGTCCTGCCCCTCCAGCCCGAAGGCGATGTTGTTGGCAATCGTGTCCCCGAACAGGAAGGGTTCCTGCGGCACCACCGAGACGTTCTCGCGCAGCACGCGCAGCGGAATCTGGCGCACGTCGTGGCCGTCGATCCGCACCACGCCGCCCGTGGGGTCCATGCTGCGGGTAATCAGCGCCGCCAGCAGCGTCTTGCCGCTCCCGGTCGGCCCGGTGATGCCCAGGAACGTCCCGGCGGGCACCTCCAGGTTCACGTGGTCCAGCACGGTGCGGTCGCCGTAGCGCAGGCTCACGTCCTCGAAGCCCACCTCCCCG
The DNA here is from genome assembly GCF_000599865.1 of Deinococcus phoenicis. GTDB lineage: Bacteria > Deinococcota > Deinococci > Deinococcales > Deinococcaceae > Deinococcus > Deinococcus phoenicis. The sequence continues at coordinate 46,394 of NZ_JHAC01000048.1, forward strand.
CGCAGCGTGCGAATGGAGGCGTCGGTGCGGCCGGGTTCGTCGTGGACCTGGGGCCGGGCATCCAGCAGTTCCCGCAGTCGCCGCCAGGAGGCCAGGCCGCGCTGCGTGACCCCTGTAATCCAGCCGATCATCAGCATCGGCCAGGCCAGGCGGTCGAGCGTGCCCACGAACTGCACGAACTTGCCGACCGTGAAGCCGCCGCCGCCCTGCGGAAACAGGATCAAGCGCCCGCCCACCAGCAGAATCAGGCCGAAGGTCAACCCCACCAGCAGGCTCATGAAGGCCCGCAACGGTCCGTCCACCTTGGTCAGCGCGATATTGCGCCGCAGCAGCTCCAGATTCATCGCACGGTAGTCCTGAATCTCGCGGTTCTCGATGGCGTAGCCCTTGACCACCCGCGCGCCGCTGAAGTTCTCCTGCGCCTTCGCGGCGATCAGGCTGTTCTGCTCCTGCACCCGCGTATGCCGCAGGTTGATCAGCCGCGCCAGGTAGTACAGCAGCCCCACGATGACAGGCAGAACCGCAATCACGATCAGCGTCAGTTGCCAGCTCAGGCCGAACATCACCGCAAAGGCCGTCACGAAGCCCGACACGATGTTCACGATCTGCCACGCGCCGAAGCCCAGCATTTCCCGCACCGCGCTCAGGTCGCCCGTCAGGCGGTTCATGATGTCGCCCGTGCGCGAGCGGTCGTAGTAGCTCTTGTCGAGGGTCTGGAGATTCATGTAGATGTCGCGGCGAATCTCGTACTCGGTCTGCCGGGAGGCGATCACGATCATGCGCCGCATCACCAGCGTCAGGCCACCGGCTGTCGCCGCCGCCAGCACGATGCCCAGCGCGTACAGGCCCACCTGGGCCAGCGTGACGCCCAGCGTGGTGCCGTCCGCGTCGGTGGCGCGCGTCAGCCCGTCGATGGTCAGGCGAATGAAGTAGTACGGCAGCAGGTTCACGCTGTTGGCGATCACCACGGCGATCAGACCGATCAGATACTGCCGTCTGTGCAGGCGCAGATAAGGCCAGAGGGTCCGGAAACTGTCCAAGAGGGTCACCTCACGGGTGGGAGAGGGGCGGGAGAAGAAGAAAAGAACAGTCCAGGGCAGACAGCCCGAAGTTCGGCCAGTCTACGCCGCCTGGCCGAGAGGCAAATGCGCGTAATGGCGGAGTGCCCCAGCCCCTGGCCAGGCCCCCCAGGCGTGACCCGTCCCTGGACACGCGTGGGGAAAACGCGCCCCCGGCATACCGGAACGAAAACGCGGCGCCTGAGGCGCAAAAAAGAAGCGGGTGGGCTGAGCGCCGCAGGCTCCGAAGGCCGTGTTGACACCCTGGGGGGCCGATGCTACTATTCACAGCCGGAAGTCAGCGCGCGAGCGCGACGCTTCCACGCTCAGGGGCGGGATTTTTCCAACCCTTCTGCCTCACAGAGAAGGTGCCACCCTAGCTCAACTGGTAGAGCACCCGACTTGTAATCGGAAGGTTGGGAGTTCGATTCTCCTGGGTGGCTCCAAGTGACGCACCACACGTCGCTGACAATCAGGGCCGAGACAATCCGGGTAGGTGGCCGAGTGGTTAAAGGCGACAGACTGTAAATCTGTTCACGTAAGTGTACGGCGGTTCGAATCCGCCCCTGCCCACCACACGCGGGAATAGCTCAGTTGGTAGAGCGTCAGCTTCCCAAGCTGAATGTCGCGAGTTCGAGTCTCGTTTCCCGCTTTCTAACCTGCTCTTGTAGCTCAGTGGTAGAGCACTCCCTTGGTAAGGGAGAGGTCGTCAGTTCAATCCTGACCAAGAGCTCCATTAGAGAATGCGGCCCGCACAGTGCGGGCCGTGTTTTCACATGTAGCCGACACTTGTGTCACGCTCTGACCGGTATGCTGTTCAGGTCAGCCCTCAGGGGCACCTCACCTCAGGGCACTTTCAAGGAGGAGAACTACGATGGCAAAAGGAACGTTTGAGCGGACGAAGCCCCACGTGAACGTGGGG
>NZ_JHAC01000049.1 GCF_000599865.1 Deinococcus phoenicis
GGCCGCGCCGCCCTCACCGTCGTGACCGATGCGCGGGCGCTGGGGGAAGCGCAGGCGGCCTTCGGGCGGGCGCTGTGGCTGCTGGTGCCGCTGGCGTTGGGGCTGGCGCTGGGGCTGGGCTGGACGGTCGCGGGGCGGCTGCTCTCGCCGGTGCGGACGCTGGAGGGCGCGGCGCGGGCGGTCGGGGCCGGGGGAGAGCTGCGGCGGCCCCTGCCCGGCGCGGGTGAGGGCGACGAACTCGCGCGGCTGGCCCTGACCTTGCAGGAGACGTTTACGCGCCTGGCCGATGCCCGCGACCGCGAACAGGACTTCCTGCGGGCCGCCGCACACGACCTGCGCAGTCCGCTGACCGCCCTGACCGCGCGGGTGGACGCGGCGCTGGCCCGCGACCGCGACGCCGCGCGCTACCGGGCCGAACTGCGCGAGATCGGGACCGACATCGCCCGGCTGTCCGGGCTGGCGAACCACCTGCTGCTGCTCGCGCGCGATCCCTCGGCCCTCGCGCGGGAGGAAGTGCCGCTGCGCGCCCTGGCCGCCGACGCCGTGGACCGTGCCCGCGAACTCGTCCCCGAGGCCGACGTGGACCTGATCGCCCCGCAGCCCGTCATGGTGGCGGGGGACCGCGTGCTGCTGGGGCAGGCCATCTGGAACCTGACGGCGAATGCGGTGCTGCACGCCCCCGGCGCGACCGTCACGGTGAGCGTCACGGACGACGAGGCGGGCGGCGCGGCCGTGACGGTGCGTGACGACGGCCCCGGCGTGGACGCGGAGGTGCTGGCCCGGCTGGGCGAGGCGTTCTACCGCCCCGACGTGAGCCGCGCCGCCTCCGGCCCAGGGGCAGGTGGGCACGGGCTGGGCCTCGCGCTGGTGCGCCGCGCGGCGGCCCTGCACGGCGGGACCCTGAGCTTGGAAAGCGTGCCCGGCGAGGGCCTGACCGCCACGCTGCACCTGCCCGCCCGGCCCCCGTTTCCGCTCTCCCCGGCCCCGCTGCCCCCCGGCAGTTGAGGCGACTGGACCGGAAGAGGATGCTAGGCTCTCCCCCATGACACAACCGAGAGCCGGGCAATGGAGCGCCGTCGTGCTGGGCGGCGGCGACCCCGGTGACCCCTTCGCGGCGGCCCACGGCGTGCCCGTCAAGGCGCTGATTCCGGTGCGCGGCGAGCCGATGGCGCTGCATGTCCTGCGGGCGCTGCGGGCGAGTGGGCGCGTGGCCCGGATCGCCTACGTCGGCCCCACGACGGCCGAGATGGACCCCCTGATCGACGAACGGGTGACCGACCACGGCACCCTGCTCAGCAATCTGGAAGCGGGCGTCGAGGCCCTGGCGGGCGCGGGTCTGGCCCCGGGCGAGCGCGTGTTGGTGGCGACCGCCGACATTCCGCTGGTCACGCCGGGGCAACTGGGTGAGGTGCTCGACGCGGCACCCCAGGCGGCGGCCCTGGTCTACCCGGTGGTCCGCCGCAGCGACTGCGAGCAGGCCTTTCCCGGCGTGAAGCGCACCTACGCCCGGCTGCGGGACGATACCTTCACGGGCGGGAATATCTTCCTGCTCGACCCGCGCCTGATCGGCCAGTTCCTGCCCCGGCTGCGCGAGGTGCTGGCCGCGCGGAAGGCCCCGCTGAAGCTGGCCGCCCTGATCGGGCCGGGCATCCTGCTGAAGCTGCTCACGCGCCGCCTGACCGTGGCCGAACTGGAAGGGCGGGTCAGTACCATCCTGGGGGTCCCGGCCCGCGCCCTGGTCACCGGGCACGCCGCCATCGGCACCGACGTGGACAAGGACGGCGACCTGCTGCTGGCCGAGGCGCATCTGCGCGCCGACGCACCCGCCCAATCCTGAGCGGACAACTTGGCTTTTGAGGCGTCTGCACGGGCAAAATCCTGTCGGGGGTCTGCAACGTCCGGCCTTGTCACGCTCCGGGGGGGTGTGCATACTGTGCCCCATGCCTCACGTGATTGTCAGCCCCTGCATCGGTGTCAAGGACCAGGCCTGCACCGAGGTCTGCCCGGTGGAGTGCATCTACGACGGCGGTGACCAGTTCCTGATTCACCCCGACGAGTGCATCGACTGCGGCGCGTGCGTGCCCGCCTGCCCGGTGAGCGCCATCTTCCCCGAGGAGGACGTACCCGCCGGTGAGGAAGAGTTCATCGTCAAGAACCGCGCCTTCTTCGGCCTGTAAGTTCAGGCAGCGCCCCCGTCCTGAGCCACTTATCCGCCCCGCTGTCCCCGGCCTGGTGCCGGGGGCTTTTTCTGGCCTGCTTTCAGCCCTTGCCCCTGCCGCACCCTCGCCGCTAGCATGGCGGGGCCGGTGCGTGGGCCTCCCGAAAGGGTGCCCTGTGCCCCAGGAGAGGAGGTGATGACGTGAATCCCGAACCCCAGGCTGACCTTGACCCCCCCAGTTGGGCCTGGCCCAGTCTTGAGTGGCCCAGTTGTGACTGGTTCAGTCGTGACTGGCCCCAGTGTGATTGGCCCCAGCGTGGCTGGTTCGGCCCCACGCCATCTCGCCCCTGGAGGACGCACCATGCAGGACACGAACACTAGGGCGGCGCTCCGTTCCGTCGCCGCATGTCTCGGGCGGCAACTTCACGGCACGCCGCCCTCATCACGGTTTCTCACGCCGCTTGGCTCAGCAGGGGCGCGCCCATGCTGACGTACTACCGCAGCATCGGCGGCAAGCTCCAGACCGTCCAGGGCTATATCGACGGCTGCTGGATCAACGCGACCGCCCCCACCGCCGAGGAACTCGCCCGCGTGAGCCGCGAGACGGGCCTCGACCTCGACTACCTGAGTTATCCCCTCGACCCCGACGAACGCTCCCGCTTCGAGCGCGAGGACGGCCAGCTGCTGATCATCATGCAGACCAGCTACCGGCTGGGCGAGGACAGCGATATTCCCTACGACACGGTGCCGCTGGGCATCCTGCACACCGACCACTGCCTCGTCACGGTCTGCGCCACCGAGAACCCGGTCGTGAACGACGTGGTCAGCGGGCTGGTGCGGCGGGTCAGCACCTCCAAGAAAAACCGCCTGACGCTCCAGCTTTTTTTGCGCAACGCCCAGCGGTTCCTGATCGATGTGCGGCAGATCAACAAGCGCGTGGACGCCATCGAGGACCGCATGGAGACGGCCACCCGCAACAAGGAACTGATGGACCTCCTCAAGCTCGAAAAGAGCCTGGTGTACTTCATCACCGGCCTCAAGGCCAACGAGGCGATGATGGAGCGCGTCAAACGCGACCGCATCTTCGAGATGTACGAGGAAGATTCCGACCTCCTGGACGACGTGCTGATCGAGAACCTCCAGGCCATCGAGATGGCGAACATCGCCAGCAACATCCTGACCAGCATGGCGGGGGCCTTTGCCAGCGTCATCAGCAACAACGTCAATCAGGTCGTGAAGGTGCTGACGGTCACGACCATTCTGGTGGCGATCCCCACCCTGGTCACCAGCATCTTCGGCATGAATGTGCCGCTGCCCTTTCAGCAGAGTCCGGAAGGGTTGTGGATCGTGCTGGGCATCGCCACGGTGCTGGCCGGCACCCTCGCCTTCCTGTTCTACCGCTGGCGGGTGTTTTGAAGGGGCGGCCAGCTTCTCCCTCTAACCGGCAGGCCTGCCCATGACTGATCCCCGCCTGGGCACCCGCTTCGCCGTCTACCTCTGCCCCCCGGCGGGCGACCCGTATTACCGGCTGGGCAGTGAGCTGCTGGGGTTCGACGTGCGGGCGGGACGAGAGGTGCCGCTGCCCGGCTTTCTGCGCCCCGCAGATCAGGTGGACGCCGGACCGTACGGCCTGCACCTGACCGTGGTGGAGGGCTTCTATACCGACCCTGCATGGTGGCCCGACATCGAGGCCGAGGCGCGGGCGTGTGTCGCCTGCCTCACGCCGGGCGCGGTCCTCACGCTGACCGGCGGACGGGTGGAGCTGTGGGACGGCGGCGAAACCGGGGTCCACCGCTTCGACCCGGGCGCGCCGCTGCTGGTGCTGCATACGCTGCTGCTCTCGCGTCTGGCCCGCTTCGTGACCGCCTCGCCCTTCGGCGCGCAGGTGGCGCAGGGGAAGTATGCCCGGCCCTTCGAGCAGGCGCGGCTGGGCCTGCTGCACACTCCGCGCGGCCTGGACTCGTGGCAGCCGCACTTCACGCTGGTGCAGCCCTACGGCGGCGCCGACCCGGCGGACCTGCGTGCCCGGCTGGAGGCTCTGACCGCGCCCCACCACGCGCAGACGTACCGCTCGGTGGCCCTCTTCGAGAAGCGGGAGGGCGAGACGCACTGGCGGGTGCGGGCGGACCTTCCCCTGGGGACCCCCCAAACGGAGTGAACCTCACGCGCCGTCCCCGCGCCTCACCTACACTCGGCAGGTGACGAGGAATGCGGGAACAGGCGAGAGCAGTATGCGGGTGGTCGTGGCGACCGGAAACGCCGGAAAAGTGCGCGAGATCGCGGAGGCGCTGGGGAATCTGGAGGCGGGCGGCCTGGGCTGGCAGCTGGAAGCCCTGAACGGCCTGCCGCTGCCGGAGGAAACGGGCACCACCTACGAGGAGAACGCGGCGCTCAAGGCCTGCGCGGCGGCGATCACGACCGGCCTGCCCGCCCTGGCGGACGACTCCGGCCTGGAGGTCGCGGCGCTGAACGGCCAGCCCGGCGTGTACAGCGCCCGCTTCGGCAACCGCGCGAACGACACCGAGCGGAACGTGTACCTGCTGGAAAAACTGCGGGGCGCCGCCGACCGCCGCGCGAAGTTCGTGTCGGTGGTGATCCTGGCCTACCCCGACGGCCACCTCGAAACGTACCGGGGCGAACTGCCCGGCACGCTGCTGGAAGGCCCGCGCGGCGAGAACGGCTTCGGCTACGATCCCCTCTTCGTGCCCGACGGCGAAACCCGCACGCTGGCCGAGATGACGGTGGCCGAAAAGCGCGCGATCAGCCACCGGGGCCGCGCCCTGGCCGCGCTGATGCAGGCCCATGAGGGCGGGCGGCCCGCGCCGGAAGTGTCGCAGGTGGAGTGAGGCGCGGGAGAGCTGGGCTATCCCTCCGCGTGTTCCCGCACGTCGTTTTTCAGCCGCATCAGGATCGCGCCCATGCCGCGCAGGCGCATCGGCGTGATCAGTTCGGTCAGGCCCATGTCCATGTAGAACTGGTCGGGCACGTTCAGGATCGTCTCGGGCGATTCGCCGTTCAGGGCCTCGCGCAGGATGCCCGCGTAGCCGCGCACGGTGGGCGCTTCCTCCGGGACCTTGAAGTGCAGGTTCACGCCGCCCTGTTCGTCCCGCTCGGTGACCAGAAAGAAGGGGCTGGCGCACTCGGGGACGGGCTGGAGAAACTCGGGGTGCTCCACGTACTTTTCCGGCAGCGGCGGCAGCTTCTTGCTGTACTCCAGCAGCGCCTGGAGGCGCAGAGGCTTGGGCGCGCTGCGAAACAGGGTCACGATGTTCTGGAGTTTCTCGGGCAGGGGCGCGGCGTCCGTCATGGGGCCACTGTACCGCTGCCCCCCGCCGCGTTATGGTAAGCCCTGTCCAGTTGACCTTTTTGGTCAATGAATGCGCTGCGCAGGTACAATCAACCCCGGAAAGCTTGGAGGAGGCACAGATGGAATACGCGAAAGACGTGCTGGTCAGCACCGACTGGGTGGCCCAGAACCTGAACACCCCTGGTATCCGCCTCGTGGAGGTGGACGAGGACATCCTGCTCTATGACACCGGGCATATTCCCGGCGCGGTGAAGGTGGACTGGCAGGCCGACTTCTGGGACCCCGTCATGCGCGAGTTCATCAGCGCGGACGACCTCTCGGCGCTGCTGGGCCGCCTGGGCTTGCAGGAAGGCGACACCCTGGTGCTGTACGGCGACAAGAGCAACTGGTGGGCTGCCTACGCCTACTGGTTCCTCAGCTACAACGGCGTCCAGAACCTGCGGCTGATGAACGGGGGCCGCCAGAAGTGGGTGGCCGAGGGCCGCGAACTCACCACCGACGTGCCGGACTCCGCACCGACCCAGTACCCCGCCCTCCAGCGTGACGAGAGCCTGCGTGCCTACCGCGACGAGGTGAAGGCGCACATTGAAACCGTCCGCGCGGGTCAGGGCGCGATGGTGGATGTCCGCAGCCCCGACGAGTTCTCGGGCAAGGTCACGCATATGCCCAACTACCCGCAGGAAGGCGTGCTGCGCGGCGGCCATATCCCCGGCGCGGCCAACATTCCCTGGGCACGCGCGACCAACGAGGACGGCACCTTCAAGACCGCCGACGAACTGGGCGCCCTGTACGCGGGCGAGGGCGTGACCCCCGACAAGGACGTGATCGCCTACTGCCGCATTGCCGAACGCAGCAGCCACAGCTGGTTCGTGCTGCGCGAGCTGCTGGGCTATCCCAGGGTCCGCAACTACGACGGCTCGTGGACCGAGTGGGGCAACGCCGTCGGGATGCCTATCGAGAAGACCTACAGCGAGGCGTAAAGCCGCCGGGGGTCGGGGCGCAGAGAGCAGGGGCATCCCCTCTCTGCGCCCCTTGTTTGTTGCTTTATTCATCTTCCTCCCCTCCGGTCAGGGGAAGCGCCGGGAGGCCGCCCGCCGCTAAGGTAGAGGCATGAAGTTCCTGATTCTCATTGTTCTCCTGGTGGCGGTGGTGCTGTTCCTGCGTCTGAGAAAACAGTCGGCGGGCAGTGCCCAGCCCCCCGGCACCGCCGATCTCGACGAGGAAACGGCGGTCAGGCCGGACATCGACCCGGCGGCCCTGGCTGCGGCGCGGGCCAGCGTCACGCCCGCCGTGCCGGACGCGGTGCTCTCCGACGCGCTGCTGGACGCCACCCCCCGGCAACTGGCGACCATGCTCGCCTCCGTCCCCACCGAGGTGATGGCCGCCGCCGTGGGCCACGACTCGTCCGCGCAGCCGCCGATCCAGGCCCGCGCCGAGGACCTCGCGCAACTTCGCAAGGTCAGCGAGGCCGTGGACGACCTGGAAATCTGGAGTTTCGGCGACAAGAACTGAGGGCGCGGCCAGACGCCGCCCAGGGGTGGAGAGCCTGGAGGAGGGCGCCGGTCCGCCTCAGCGTGCTGACGGATAGCGGGGCCTGCGGGCGTTAGAGGCCGACCTGCCCGCCGCCCTCTCCGGACAACGGCTGTGAGAACTGGACCTGCGGGGGACGTGCGAGCTGCGTCCCCCGCCTTCTGCCCAAGCTCTGCCCAATACTGCTTCCATGCTCTCTATCGCTGACGTGCGGGCGGCCTGCACCGCCCTGCCGGGGTCGTGCGAAACCTTTCCCTTTGGCGCGTCCACGCTGGTCTTCAAGGTCGGCGGGAAGATGTACGCCCTCACCGACATCACGGGTGACCCGGTGACCCTCAGCCTGAAGGTGCGGCCCGAGTGGGGCGACGAACTGCGCGCCGGGTATCCCGCCATCGTGCCGGGGTATCACCTCAACAAGCGCCACTGGGTGACGGTCACGCTGGACGGCACGGTTCCCGACGCCCTGCTGCAAGACCTGCTCTCGGGGAGCCATGCCCTCGTGGTGGGGAGCCTGACGCGGGCGCAGCGGGCCGAACTGGGGCTGGCATGAAGATCATGCTGGGCGCGGGCGAGCAGCGATGGGCCGGGTGGACACCTACGCAGCGGGAAGAGCTGGATCTGACCGACCCCGCCGCCTTCGCCCGCTTTTTTGAGGGCGCGCGGGCGGATGCCTTTCTGTGCGAGCACGTCTGGGAACACCTCACGCCCCAGCAGGGGCTGGCCGCCGCGCGGCTGGTCCTGGCGTATCTCAGGCCGGGCGGCCTCCTGCGTGTCGCCGTCCCGGACGGGCATCACCCGAACCCGGCGTATCGGGCGCGGGTGGCCGTGAACGGCCCCGGTCCCGCCCAGGACCACCGCGTGCTGTACACGCTGGAAAGCTTCGTGCCGGTGTTCGAGCACGCGGGGTTTGCCGTCACGCCGCTGGAATGGTGGGACGCTGCGGGCGTCTTTCACGCCGCCGACTGGTCGCCGGCAGACGGCCCGATTTACCGCAGCAGCCTCCTGGACCACCGCAATGCCGATTGGCGGGCAGGCCGTGGACGGCCGGGCTTCACCAGCCTGATCCTCGACGCCCAGCGGCCCTGAAGTTGTCCCGAACGGTGTGACAGGAGGAGACGCGATTCACGGTCTTCCGTAACCTATACGTATACGTTTAGGTTTATGGCCGTTCCTTTCTCTCTCACTTCTGCAGCTGGCCCGGAGGCGGCCCAGTCGGCGCGGCAGGGCATCGCTGCCTGGGCCGTCACGGCGGCCTGCCTGATCGTCTTTATGGGGATCGGTGTGGTGGACCCTATCCTGCCCGAGATCGGGCATCAACTGGGCGCCACACCCACCCAGGTCGAGCTGCTCTTTACCACCTACCTCGGCGTGATGGCCGTGATGACGCTATTTGCCGGGAATATCGGCACGCGGCTGGGCCGCCGCCGGGTGGCGCTGATCGGCCTGGGGCTGATCGGCCTCTTTGCCCTCGCCTGCGGCCTGAGCGGCAGCATTCCCGCGCTGGCCGTCTTCCGGGGCGGCTGGGGCCTGGGCAGCGCGCTGTTCACGCCCACCGCGCTGGTGCTGCTGCTGGCGCTGATCGGCCACGCCGAGAAGGCCATCATGCGCTACGAGGCCGCCATCGGCTTGGGCATGAGCATGGGGCCGCTGCTGGGCGGCGTGCTGGGCAGTCACGGCTGGCGCTTTCCCTTCCTGGGGGCCGCCGCGCTGATGCTGCTGGCCCTGGTCGCCGTCGCGGTTTTCGTGCGTGTGCCGGAGAGCAGGGAGCCGGCGCGCCCCGTGGGGGACGTATTCCGCGCCTACCGCCACCCCGCCTTTCTCGCGGTCGGCCTCACGGGGCTGCTGTACTACTTCGGGTTCTTCCTGCTGCTGGGCTACACGCCGCTCTTTCTGCACCTCAGCACCCTGGGGCTGGGCCTGACCTTCTTCGGCTGGGGCCTCCTGCTGGGGCTGGGAAGCACCCTGCTGGCCGAACGGCTGCTGCACCGGGTGCGGGCCAGCCGGATCGTTCTCGGATCGCTGGCGGGCCTCACGCTGCTGTTCGTGCTGCTGGGCTTTGCGCCCCTGGCGGGCGGCGTGAAGATCGCCCTGGTGGTGCTCAGCGGGACCCTCTTCGGCCTGATGAACGCCCTGCTGACCACCCTCAGCGTGGAGGTCGCCCACCTGCCGCGTGCCACCGCCACCAGCGCCTACAACTTCCTGCGCTGGCTGGGGGCGGCCGCCGCGCCGGTGACCAGCGGCTTCGTGGCCGAGCATCTGGGCGCGCCTGTGCCCTACGCCTTTGGGGCGGTGGCGGTGGCGCTGGCGGTGGGCATCATGGCCCTGGCCGCCCGCCCCATCGACGCGGCGCGGGCCAGCGACCCCCACGTTCACTGACCGCTGCCCACTACACTGTTTCCCATGACTGGCCCAGCCGTGCCCGACGACACCCCCCGCCTCCGGGTGGGTGAGGTCGCCGCGCGGCTGGGCCTCACGCTGCGGACCTTGAAGTATTACGAGGAACTGGGTCTGGTCACGCCGGGGCGCAGCGGCAGCCGCTACCGCCTGTATTCCGAAGCCGATGTGGAACGTCTGGAGCGCGTGCGGCGGATGCGTGCGCTGGGCCTGAGCCTGGACACCATCCGCGCCACCTTCACCCAGCCGCAGGAAGTGGACCCGGAAGGCCGCCGGGTGCTGACGCCGGAAGCCCTGCGGACCCTGGAAGGCGACCTGAGCGGGCAACTGGAGGTGCTGACGGGGCGCATCACGGCGGCCGAACGCGAACTGCGCGACGCCCGCGCCCTGCGCCGCGAACTGGAACGCGACCTCGCCTACGTGCGGCGGCGGTTGAGCGGGATTCAAGTGGGCGAGCTGCTGCGCGAGCAGAAGCCGGGCTGAACCGGAGTGCATAGAGGTCATCCGGATTGGTTCGGGAAAAGGCCGTGCCAGAGCGGGTTTTGGGAGACGGCGCATGAATTTGACTTCCCCTGCATCCTACGCTATTCTTTCCTTATCACCGTCCGAGAGGGCGGCTTTTTTATTGCCTGTGGGGCTGTCGCGGGGACAGCGGCCAGAAAAAGAGAAGCGGGGGCCTTCGCCCCAGCCTCTCCCGCTTCCTGGCTTTGCGCTCAGAACGCCGTGTCCAGCGCCCCCAGCGCCGCGTCCGGGTTTCTAATTCCGGCTTGCGCCATGTCGGGCCGCCCGCCGCCCTTGCCGCCGCCCGCCGCCGCGAGCTTGCCGACGAGTTGCCCGGCGTGTGCGCCCCGCGCGACGGCGTCCTTCGTGGCCTTCACGACCAGCCCCTTGTCGCTGGCAATCACGGCGAGGTCCGCGCCGCTCTGGTCCAGCAACTTGTCCGCCGCGCCGCGCAGCTCGTTGCCCTCGATGCCCGAGAGCTTCAGCGCCGCGACCTTGAAGCCGCCCAGCTCGCGGACCTGCTGCGCGCCCCCGCCGCCCCCCATCTGCGCCTCCGCGAGCTGCCGCCGGGCCTGCACCGTTTCCTGCTGCGCGGCCCTGAGCTGCGTCTGGAGGCCGACGACGCGCGGTTCCAGGGCGTCCGGGCTGGTGTTCAGCAGGCCCGCCACGCGGCCCACGTTGTTCAGGCGCTCGCGGACCCAACCCGTCGCCGCCTCGCCCGCCAGCGCCTCGATGCGGCGCACGCCTGCCGCCACGTTCTCGTCGGACACGATGACAAACGCGCCGATGTCCCCGGTGCGGGCCACGTGCGCCCCGCCGCACAGTTCCATGCTCGTCACGGTGGCGTCACCGAAGGGAATGCCGCCCTCTACCCGCACCACGCGCACGGTGTCGCCGTACTTCTCCCCGAAGAGGGCCGTCGCGCCCGCCGTCTTCGCCTCCGCGATGGGCATCTCGCGCCAGGACACGGGGAAGTTGGCCGTCACCCAGCGGCTCACCAGGCGCTCGACCTGCGCGAGTTCGTCCGCACTCAGGGCCGCCCCGTGCGCGAAGTCGAAGCGCAGGCGCTCGGGGGCGACCAGCGACCCCGCCTGCCGCACGCCCGGCCCCAGCACCGCCCGCAGCGCCGCGTGCAGCAGGTGCGTGGCCGTGTGGTGCCGCTGGGTGGCCTGCCGCTCGCCCGACACCACGCCGCGCACAGTCTGGCCCTCACGCAGCTCGCCTTCCTCCACCAGCACGTCGTGCAGGAACACGCCCGCCGGGGTCTTGCGGGTGTCGCGCACCAGACCACGCCCCCGCTCGCCATCGGCGCTGGCCCACTCCAGCACGCCGGTATCCCCGACCTCGCCGCCGCCCTCCGCGTAGAAGGGGGTGCGCGACAGCACCACGGTCGCCTCGCTGCCTGCGGGCAGGTGCTCCAGCCTCTCGCCAGGGCCGACCAGCGCCAGCACCTCGCCCTGCGCCTCCAGCTCGTCGTAGCCCACGAACTGGGTCGGCGCGAGGCCTTCGAGCGCCTCCTGGGTCCCGCCGAACAGCTCGGACTTGCCGTACTTGCTCGCGGCGCGGGCCGTCTCCTGCGCCTTTTCCAGGCTCTCGGCGTACTCGGCCTCGTTCACGCTGATGCCGTATTCCTCGGCAATCTCGCGGGTGAGGTCGAGCGGAAAGCCGTAGGTGTCGTACAGCAGAAAGGCTTCCTCGCCGGGCAGCACCGCGCCGCGTTCCATGCCGTTCAGCAGGCCGCCGATGCGCTGCATCCCGCTTTCCAGCGTCTTGAGGAAGCGCTCTTCCTCGGCGCGGATGGCGGCCGTCACGCGCGCCTCCTCCTGCACCAGTTCGGGGTACGCGCCGCCCATCGCCTGCACGACCAGGGGCACCAGCTTGTAGAGGGTCGGCTCGCGCAGGCCCAGCAGGTAGGCGTGGCGGCTCGCACGGCGCAGAATCTTGCGAATCACGTAGCCGCGTCCGGTGTTGGACAGGGCCACGCCGTCCGCCACCGTCATGGAAACGCTGCGGATGTGTTCGGCCACCACCCGGTGTGAGAGGCTCTGCGGCCCCTCATAGGGCCTGCCGCTGAGTTCGGCGACCTTCTCCACCAGGGGCCGGAACACGTCGTTGGAGTAGAAGTCGTACACGTCCTGCACGACGGTGGCGATGCGCTCCAGGCCCATGCCGGTGTCGATGTTCTTGAAGGGCAGGTCCGCCAGCACGGGCGTCCCGTCGGGGAGGGGGTCCTGGCGATCGTACTGCGGGAACACGTTGTTCCAGATTTCGAGGAAGCGGGCGCTCTCGCGGGTCTCGGCGTAGTCGGCCCAGGTGTCGTCGCCGTACTTCGGTCCCCGGTCGTAGAAAATCTCGGAGCAGGGGCCGCAGGGGCCGTTGGGGCCTTCTTTGGGCGCGTCGGCGGGCCAGAAGTTCTCGTCGGCCCCGAAGCGCAGGATGTGGTCTTCGGGCAGGCCGATGTCCTGGGTCCAGATCTGGAAGGCTTCCTCGTCGTCCTGGTAGATGGTCGCGTAGAGCTTGGAAGCGTCCAGGCCCATCCACTCGGGACTGGTCAGGAACTCCCAGGCCCAGGTCAGCGATTCACGCTTGAAGTAGTCGCCGAAGGAGAAGTTGCCCAGCATCTCCAGCAGCGAGCAGTGCCGCAGCGTGCGCCCCACGTTCTCGATGTCGCCCACACGCAGGCACTTTTGGGCCGTGGTCACGCGCCGGTTCTCGCCGTGGCCCGGAAACTGGGCGGGTGCGCCCATGAACTGCGGCTTGAAGGGCTGCATCCCCGCCACCGTGAACAGTGTGGTGGGATCGGGCGCAATCAGGGAATGGCTGGGCAGGCGCAAGTGCCCCTTGCTCTCGAAAAAGGAGAGGTACTTCTCGCGGATTTCAGCGGTGGTCAGCGGCCCGGTCATGGGGGAGAGTCTATCAGCGGGGGTGCGGGGCGAATCTGCCGCTGTCACGCTTGGCTGTGCGCCAGTCGGCGGATGCCCCTTCCTTGCTGGCCGGTTAAGCTGCGGAGGATGCCTGAAGCCGACGCCATTGCCCACACGGGCGCCCCGCGCACCCGCCAGAGCCTCGCCGCCGACCTGCGCGCGCTGGGGGTAGGGGCGGGGGAGACGCTGCTGGTCCATTCCAGCCTCAGCGCCCTGGGCTGGGTGGTAGGCGGCCCGGTGGCGGTGCTTCAGGCTTTGCAGGACGTGTTGACTCCGGCCGGCACGCTGGTGATGCCCACCTTTACGCTGAACCTGACCGATCCCTCGGGCTGGCGGCGTCCACCTGTGCCGGAGGCGTGGTGGGCCACCATCCGCGCCGAGCTGCCCGCCTTCGACCCGGCGCTGACCCCCACCCGCAACATGGGCCGCATCCCGGAGCTGTTCCGCACCTGGCCGGGGGTGCGGCGCAGTGACCATCCGCACAGCTCCTTCGCGGCCTGGGGCCAGCACGCCGAATTCGTCACAGCCGATCACGCCCTGGCCTTCTCGCTGGGCGAGGGATCGCCGCTGGCCCGCGTGTACGATCTGGACGGCCGGGTGCTGCTGCTGGGCACCGAGAAGAACACCAGCTTGCACCTCGCGGAGGTGCGGGCCGGACGGCGGGCCACCGCCGCATTCGGCGGTCCCGTTCTCAGGGCTGGGCAGCGGCAGTGGGTCACCTTCGAGGAACCCGACTACGATGATGGGACATTCCCGCCCGTCAAGGCCGCCTTTGGGGCGAGCGGCGCGGTCACGGTCGGTCAGGTCGGCTCCGCCTCCGCCCGGCTGATGCGGCAACGGGCACTGGTGGACTTCGCGGTGCAGTTCTGGCGAACGGCCTGACGCTGCCCACGAAAAGAGGCAAAGCCGCAGCCTTGCCTCGGTCAGAAGGGGGGTTTCAGCTCAGACGAACTGGCCGCCGTGACGGGCCGCCGCCGCCTCCACCGCGTCTGCCGGGACCGAGTCCTCAACGGCGATGGCCCGGCCACCGTTCGACATGCCGCTGTTCAGGCGGTCATAGCGGTCTTCTTCCACATACCCACCCGTCTCGTCCACGCCAGCCGCTCCGCCGATGGCGCCCACGCCTGCGCCGACACCCGCACCGAGGGCCGTCATTCCCAGGATCACGGGCAGCGCCAGGCCCCCCGTGGCGACGGTCGCGACCGCTCCCGCCACACCCGCCACCGCGCCCACTGCGGCACCCACGCCGGTCCCCTCGATGGCCCCTTCGCCCGCGTCCTCGGCGGTGCCGCCGCCCTCGACAAAGTCCGTCCGGGTGGTGGTCGTCTGTGTCGTGGTGCCGCGCCGGTTCAGCATGGTGTTCCCGATCTCCGGCTGGATAAGTCCCTGCGCGCGCAGGTCCTCGATAAAGGCGTCGGCCTGTTGCTGGCTGGGAAAGAGGAGATGTTTCATGAGAGCCAGTCTGAGGGCGAGCGGAAAGGTTCAGATGAGAAGGCCACCAAGCCGGATTGCGGATCGGGGGGAGGGATTCTGGCGAACCGTATTCCGAAGGGGATGTCCCGGGGGCCGGCTGTCTTGCGGCGCGACCCGAGGACCGCGAACCCGCCCCGCTTCCCCGGCTCCAGTCGGGACGGTTCAGCGCTTCCTGCGTCCGGTCCACCCCACCAGCCGCAGCACGATCACGGCAGGGACCGCCAGCAGCGCGGTCACGGCGTTCCAGAGGGCCGAACCCACGCTGGGAAGCAGGGCGCGGGAAGCGGGGGCGGGCGCAGCGGGACGGGCGCTGCGGCGGAAGCGGGAAAGACGGGGCAGCGGCAGCCCCAGCACGCGGCCCCGCGCGTCCTGCACAGGCTCACCGGGTTTGGCGTTCTGGGCGGCTTCCCGCTCCTGCTGGCTGGGCGTGGTGTCGATCTCGGCACCCTGGGCCGCCACGGCCTGCTTCTTGGCGACATTCGCGGCCCCCCCGGCATGGGTGCCGAACTTCTGCGAGTACACCCAGGTCACTTCCGCCCCGAAGAAGAAGATCATGGCGCTGTAGTAGATCCAGAGCATCAGGACCACCAGCGACCCCGCGACGCCGAACACGCTGCCCGGTGCGGCGCGCCCCAGGTAGAGGCCGATGGCGAGCTGCCCCAGCGTGAACAGCAGGGCGGTCACGGCGCTGCCCACCCAGACCTCGCGCCACTGGAGCTTGACGGCGGGCAGGAACTTGTAGATCAGGGCAAACACCGGGGTCAGCAGCAGGATACTCAGCAGCGCCGTGCCCGCCCGCACGAAGAAAGCCCCCGCGCCGATGCGGTCCCCGAGGTGCTGCGCGATGGCCGAGAGGTACGTGTTCAGGCCCAGAAAGGCGATCAGAATCAGGCCGATGCCCAGGATCAGCCCGAAGGACAGCACTCGCGCCTGCACCACTTTCAGAAAGCCTCCCGGCGGCGGCGGGTCCGCGCCCCACAGGCTGCTCAGCGCGTCTTGGAGCTGCACGAAGAGGCCGGTCGCCCCCATGAACAGCGTCACGAAGCCGAAGATGCTGGCCACCAGCGAACCGCGCTGAATGCCTTCCTGGTTGGACACCAGGCTCTTCAGGAAGGCGGCGGTGTCCTGGCCCACGTTCTGCGCGACCGTGCTGTCCGGCCCGAAGAGTTGCTGCACCACCTGATCGTTCGTCAGAAAAAAGCCCGCCACCGCCACCGCGAACAGCAGCAGCGGCGCGATGCTGAACATGGCGTAGTAGGCGATGGCCGCCGCCAGCCGGGGGGCCTTGTCCTGGCCGAACGCCAGGGCCGCTTCCCGGATCAGGGTAAACAGGTCCGCGAACTTCACACGGCCAGTCTAGGGGCTGATTCCGCCCTGGCCCGGCGGATGAACATCTGGAAAAGTGCCGGGGGTTCATCCGCCGGGCCAGGCCCTTTTTTCCGGCCCGCTGCCGAAGCGGACAGGGGCACCGCTCCGCAGGCCGGGCAGCGGGGAGCGCGTGGCTCCGGGCCTCTTCGCCCGGCCTGCCGCCTCCCTGCTAGCTTGACGCCATGCGCCCTATCCCGGCCAGCTTCACCCAGACCCTCGCCGTTACGGTCACCTCTGAAATGACCGTGCAGTTCGCGGAACTCGGCGCGGTGCATCCCGTCTACGCGACCTACTGGCTGGCCCGGCACTTCGAGGAAGCGGGCCGCAAAATCATCCTTCCCTTTCTGGAAGACGGCGAGGGCGGCATCGGCACCGACGTGCAGGTCACGCACACGGCCTCGGCGTTGCCCGGTATGACCGTCACCGTGACCGCCACCTTCGAGCGGATGGAGGGCCGCCGTATCGTCTGCACCCTGCGTGCCGTCTCTGAACTCGGGGACGAGATCGGGCACGGCACCACCGGCCAGATGGTGCTGCCCCAGGCGAAGATCGACGCGAACTTCGAGCGGCTGCGCGGGCGCTGGCGGGAGCGGCAGGGGGAGGGCGCCTGAACCGGCCCCGTTCCGCTGAATCTGGCCGACGTGGCGGAAGGTGAATCGGTCACAGCTTCAGGGGAGCGGCTGTCCTTCGCGCGGTCCCTCTCTGGCCCCTTTGCCGACCCGATGACGACGAGATCCTGTTTCTACCGCTGCCGCACCAGGGCTGACGTGACCTTATCTTGCACCAAGTAAAAAACGTGTGCGTGGTATGGAATATGGCGCATCCGTCTGGGCTAAACTCCTCAGGGTATGCCCGAAGCTCCCCGCGTCTCCCGCTACTATGACGTCAAGCGTGACGAGAACGGCCACCGTTATCTGGACGTGAACGTGACCGGCTTCTCGCTGCTGCACATCCCCCTGCTGAACAAGTCCACCGGCTTTACCCGCGAGGAACGCCGCGCCTTCGGCATCGAGGGCCTGGTGCCGCCGCACCACAGCACGCTGGAGGAACAGAAGGACCGCACCTACCTGCGCTACCTCCAGCAGACCACCGATCTGGATCGGCACGAGTTCCTGCGCGCCCTGCAAGACCGCAACGAGGTGCTGTTCTACGCGCTTTTCGCCGACCACCTCGAAGAGATGCTGCCCATCCTCTACACGCCCACCGTGGGCGAGGCCGTGCGCGTCTTCTCGCATATCTACCGCTACCCGCGCGGCTTCGCGGTCAGTACCGAGGAGATCGACCGGGTGGACGACCTGCTGGAAAACGTGCCCCTCAACGACGTGCGGATGATCGTGGCGACCGACTCCAGCGCGATTCTGGGCATCGGGGACCAGGGCTTCGGCGGCATGGCGATCTCGATCGGCAAGCTCAGCCTCTACACGGCGGCGGGCGGCGTCGGCCCTGACAAGACCCTGCCCGTCGAGCTGGACGTGGGCACCGACCGCCAGGACCTGATCGACGATCCCCTCTACCTGGGCGTTCACCACAAGCGCCTGACCGGCCCCGAGTACGACGAGTTCCTCGACCGCTTCGTGGAGGCGACCGTTGCCCGCTACCCCAAGGCGATCATTCAGTGGGAGGATTTTGCGCGCGGCACGGCCTTCCGGGTGCTGGAGCGGTACCGCAAGGTGGTGCCCAGCTTCAACGACGACATCCAGGGCACCGGCGCGATGGCGCTGGCCGGGCTGATCAGCGCCAGCCGCCTGAAGGGCGAACGCCTGACCGACCAGACCTTCGTGGTGGTCGGGGCCGGGGCGGGCGGCATCGGCGTGGCGAGCGCCATCCGCCAGGGCCTGATGCGCGAGGGCCTGAGTTATGCGGACGCCAATGCCCGCGTGTTCGTGGTGGACCGTTACGGCCTGCTGATGCACGGCCAGCCCGGTCTGGAAGACCACCAGCTTTCCTTTGCCCGCCACCCGGGAGACGTGCAGGGCTGGGCCTGCGAGGGCGAGTGGCCCACTCTGCACGAGACGGTCGTGAACGCCCGCGCCACGGCCCTGCTGGGCCTGACCGGCGTGCCCGGCCTGTTCCGGCAGCCCACCGTCGAGGCCATGCTGGCGCACACCCAGCGCCCCATCGTCTTCCCCCTCTCCAACCCCACCAGCAACGTGGAGGCGCAACCCGCCGACCTGCTGCGCTGGACGGACGGCGCGGCGATCATCGCCACCGGCAGTCCCTTTCCCGACATCGAATACGGTGGGCAGACCTATCCGGTCGGGCAGGGCAACAACGCCTTTATCTTCCCCGGCCTGGGCTTCGGGGCCGTCATCAGCCGCGCGCGTGAAATCACCGACAGCATGGTGATGGAGGCCGCGCAGACCCTGGCCGACGAGACGGCGGCCTACGGAAACCGGGTCTACCCGCCCATCAGTGCCCTGCGCGAACTCAGCCTCAAGGTCGCTGTGCGGGTCGCCCGCCGGGCCATTGCCGAGGGCGTGTGTGCCGAGCGGCGCATCCGCAACCTCACCGACGACGAGCTGGAGGCGTTCGTGCGCGGCCGCCAGTGGGTGCCCAAGTACCTGCCGCTCCGGAAGGCGGCGGGGGCGCGGGACTGAGGGAGGCGGCGGCTTCCCCGCCCTTCGGCCCACGTTCCCGGCGTTCGTCCGCGTCAGACTTCCACCATGTTCACCCTGCGTCCCGCCACACCGAAGGATGCTGTTCCCATCCTGACCCTGCTTGGCGGAGTCTGGGACGGTGATGAGGAAGCCGTCGCTTATCACGGCGGCGGGCGCACGCCGGGTGTCATAGCGCTGGAGGAGGGGCGGCTCGTCGGGTACGCCTCCCTCCGGCGTGGAACCCTGCATCCCACGCACCTTTACGTGGGGGTTCACGTTCACCCGGATGCGCGGCGGCGGGGGGTGGGCGCGGCACTCTGGGAAGCAGTGACAGCGGGCGTCAGCGGCAGCCTGAAGACCGCGACCTCTGCCCACCACCCGGAAGCCCTGCGCTTTCTGGAACGCCGGGGGCTGCGGGTCAGCGTGCGGACGCATCAGCCGACGCTCGATCCGGCAGTTCTGACGGGGGCGGAGGTGGAAGAGTGGGTGGGGGCAGTGCGGGCACGGGGATACGACCTGCTTCCCATGGCCGCCCTGACTGGCCCGAATGTTCGCCGTGACCTCGCCCGGTTGCATCTGGAGGTCTATGCCCACACGCACCGCCACGACCCGCCGGCCGCCGCCGCTCTGGCCGGGGTGGACTTTCTGGGCGATGACCTGAACCCCGCCTGGCTGTGGATGGCGCGGCGGGCAGGGCAACTGGCGGGCGTCGCCAGCATCCGCACCACGGCTGACCCGGCGGGCGGGGAACTGGGCTGGTTCGGCGTGACGGCCGAACATGCCGCAGAGGGCGCGGCCCTTACCCGGGCGCTGACCGGCCTGGCTCTGCGTGCGGCAGGGGCAGACAGCGTGCGGGAGGTGGCCGCCGAACTCGACAGCGCCGATCCGAATGCCCTGGACCTGCTGCATGCCCTGCCCTGGCACCCGGGACGGGTCTGGCTGACCCTGGTGTCGACGCCCCGCTAACCCACCACCACAAAAAGAAACGCCCCCGATCCCCCGGAGGCGTTCCTCTTGTTGCTGATCCCTGAAGGCTGACGGCTGAAAGCTTTCTTACGCCCCCGGCTGCGTCACGTCGCGCCCCTGGGTGGGGGGAATCGCGGCGGGCTGAGACTCGGGCGCGGGCAGCAGCAGCAGGTCCAGCACCTCGCCCACGCGCTCGACGGCGTGTATCCGCAGGTCGCCCCGGATGCTCTCGGGCACGTCCTGAAGGTTCGGCTCGTTGTCCTTGGGGAAAATCACTTCGCGGATGCCGCCCTGGTGCGCGGCCAGCAGCTTCTCCTTCAGGCCGCCGATGGGCAGCACCCGGCCCCTGAGGCTGATCTCGCCGGTCATCGCCACATCCAGCCGCACCGGGCGGCCCGTGATCGCGCTGATGACGGCGGTGGCAATCGTGATGCCCGCGCTGGGGCCGTCCTTGGGCGTGGCGCCGTCGGGGAAGTGCACGTGCAGGTCGAGCTTCTTGTGGAACTCGGGATCCGCGCCGTACTTGTGGGCGTGGGCGCGCAGGTAGGCGACCGCCGCCGAGACGCTCTCCTTCATCACGTCGCCCAGCGAGCCGGTCATGCTGATCTTGCCGCTGCCGGGCGTGGCGAGCGCCTCGACCATCAGCATGGTGCCGCCCACGCTGGTCCAGGCCAGACCCTGCGCCACGCCGACCTGGGGTTCTTTCTCCATGCGGTCAGGGTGGTGCAGCGGCACGCCGAGGTAGTCGGGAATGTCCGCCGCGTCGATCACCTTCAGGCCCTCCCAGGGTTTTTCGAGCAGCTCGCGGGCGGCCTTGCGGGCCAGCTTGCTGATCTGGCGGTCGAGGTTGCGCACGCCGCTCTCGGCGGTGTACTCCTCCACGATGCGGTTCAGCGCGGCGTCGGTGATCTCCAGCCTGCCGGTCAGACCGTGGCTCTTGATCTGCCGGGGCACGCGGTAGCGCTTGGCGATCTCCACCTTCTCGGGCTGGGTGTAGCCGGGAATGTTGATGACTTCCATGCGGTCCAGCAGCGGGCGCGGAATGGTCTGGAGGGTGTTCGCGGTCGTGATGAACATCACCTGCGAGAGGTCGTAGGGCACCTCCAGGTAGTGGTCCTGGAAGGTGTGGTTCTGCTCGGGGTCGAGCACTTCCAGCATCGCGCTGCTGGGGTCACCGCGCCAGTCGCTGCTCATCTTGTCGATCTCGTCGAGCAGGATGATGGGGTTGGTCACGCCCGCCGTCTTCATCGCCTGGATGATGCGGCCCGGCATCGAGCCGATGTAGGTGCGGCGGTGGCCGCGAATCTCGGCCTCGTCGCGCACGCCGCCCAGCGCCATCCGCACGAACTTGCGGTTGAGGCTGCGGGCGATGCTCTTGCCCAGCGAGGTCTTGCCGACGCCGGGAGGGCCGACCAGCACCAGAATCGGGGCACGCAGTTCGCCGTCCTCGATGCGCTCCTCGGCGGTGCGCTCCCTGCGCTGCTCTTCCGTCTCGCCGTCCTTGTGGGTCAGCTGGCGCACGGCCAGGAACTCCAGGATGCGGTCCTTCACGTCGCCCAGCGCGTAGTGGTCGGCGTCGAGGATGTCACGCGTCCGGTTGATATCGAGGATTTCCTCGTCGCGCTTGCTCCAGGGCACGTCGGTCAGCCAGTCGATGTAGTTGCGGACCACGGTGCTTTCGGGGCTGCCGCCGGGCGTGCGCTCCAGGCGTTGCAGCTCCTTGAGGGCCTTGTCCTTGACCGACTCGGGCATCCCCGCCGCCTCGATCTTCTCGCGCAGGGCGTCGACCTCGGCGGGGCCGTCCTCGCCGCCGCCCAGCTCCTTGCCGATGGCCTTCATCTGCTCGCGCAGGTAGTACTCGCGCTGGTTGGCGTCCATCTGCTCCTTGACGCGCCCGGCGATCTTCTTGTCCATATTGAAACGCTCGGTGTCGCGCGTGAGCAACTTCAGCACGGCTTCCAGGCGGTCACGGGGCGAGACGGCCGAGAGAACCTCCTGCTTTTCCTCGGGAGTCCAGGTGGCGTGGTGGGCCACCTGATCGGCCAGCGCGCCGGGGTCGTTCAGGTTCTTCAGGCCTTCGAGCTGGTAGTTGTCCAGGCGCAAGTTCTTGTTCTGGCGCTGGTATTCCTCGAAGGCCGACTTGACCTCCTGCATGAAGACCTGCACCTCGCGCCCCGCCTCCTGGGTGGCCGCGTCCTGCTCGGTGGGCTGCGTCTCGGCCCGCACCCGCAGGTAGGCCGAGGGCACCTCGTCCAGTACCTTGGCGCGTTCCTGCGCCTCGACCAGCACCTGATAGGTGTTGTCGGGCATCCGCACAACCTGCTTGACGACCGCCAGCACGCCCATGTCGTACAGCTCGGCGCGGGTGGGGTCGTCGGTGCGCGGGTCACGCTGGGTCAGCAGCAGCACGCGGCGGTCGCTGGCCTGCGCCTCGTCCACGGCGCGCTTGCTCTTGGGGCGGCCCACATCGACGTTCATGGTGATGCCGGGCAGGATCACGATGTTTCTGAGTGCGACTACGGGAAGTTCCCAGATCATGCTTGCTCCTTGGAACCGGAACCGGAAAAGGGTCCGGAGAAGAGGTGAGTCTAACGCGGGGGGTCTTCTTCTGCGCTTCTTCGCCTGGGTTACCCCCGGTGAACAAAGACACCCCGCCCACGATGTCCCCAGATTCTAGGGACGTGGGCGGGACCGTGCTGTAATCTACGTTGCGTTTAGGCAGACTTCTTGAGTCCCTTAGACTCAAGCAGATCGAGAGGCTGATCGATGTTCCCGGCGTCGAAGCGCAGCTCCTTGAGGTTCTCGACGGGCAGCTCGAACAGCAGGTCGGTCATGGCCTTTTCCAGCACCGCCCGCAGGCCACGCGCGCCGGTCTTGCGTTCCCTGGCCCGGTGGGCCACCTCGCGCAGCGCCCCCTCGGTGAAGGTCAGGTCCACGTCCTGAAAGCCGAACAGCGCCTGGTACTGCCGGACGATCGCGCCCTGCGGCTCGGTCAGAATCCGCACCAGGGCGTCCTCGTCGAGGTCCTGAAGCTGCACCACCAGCGGCAGGCGGCCCACGAACTCGGGGATCAACCCGAACTTCACCAGGTCCTCGGGCAGAAAGCGCAGTTCCTCTTTCTCCTCGCCCTTGTGCTCGGCGCCGAAGCCCACCGCGCGTACGTTGGTGCGGGCGCGGGCGATCTCGGCCATGCTCTCGAAGGCCCCACCCACGATAAAGAGGATGTTCTTGGTGTTCACCTGCACCAGTTCCTGCTGCGGGTGCTTGCGGCCCCCCTGCGGCGGCACCTGCGCCACCGTGCCCTCGATGATCTTGAGGAGCGCCTGCTGGACGCCCTCGCCGCTCACGTCACGGGTGATGGAGGTGCCCTCGGACTTGCGGGCGATCTTGTCGATCTCGTCGATGTAGATGATGCCGCGCTCGGCTGCCGATACGTCGTACTCGGCGGCCTGGAGCAGGCGCACGATCACGTTTTCCACGTCGTCGCCCACGTAGCCGGCCTCGGTCAGCGTGGTCGCGTCGGCAATGGCAAAGGGCACTTCCAGCATCTCGGCCAGCGACTGCGCCAGCAGCGTCTTGCCGGTGCCGGTCGGCCCGATCAGGAGGATGTTGCTTTTTTGCAGGTTCACGTCGGGGTGGGCCAGGCGCTGGTAGTGGCTGACGACCGCGACTGCGAGCGCCTTTTTGGCCTCGTCCTGCCCGATCACGAACTCGTCGAGGTAGGCCTTGATCTCGCGGGGGGTGGGCAGTTCGTCCAGGCTGAACTCGCTGCCCTTGGCCTTGTTCTGCTTGACCAGCTCGAAGGCGCGGTCGGTGCACTCGTTGCAGATAAAGGCCGCGCGGCCCGGGGCCTCGATCAGTTGCGCGATCTGGGGATGCTGCCGCCCGCAAAACGAGCAGCGGTCGCCGCCCGCGCTGGTGCCGCGCCCGGTCACAGGGCCGCCTCGACCGGGCGGGTGCTCTGGATCACCGAGTCGATCAGGCCGTACTTCATCGCTTCCTCCGGCGACATGAAATAGTCGCGCTCCATGTCGCGCATCAGCTTCTCGTGCGGGATGCTGGTGTGCTCGTGGTAGATCTCGACCAGGCGGTCGCGCAGGTGCAACACCTCCTTGGCCTGCACCTCCAGGTCGGGCGTGTTGCCCCGGAAGCCCGCCGACCCCTGGTGAATCATGATGCGGCTGTTGGGCAGCGCCAGCCGCTTGCCCTTGTCCCCGGCCATCAGCAGCACGCTGCCCATGCTCATGGCGATGCCCACGCAGATCGTGCTGACCGGAGCTTTGATGTAGCGCATGGTGTCGTAGATCGCCAGGCCCGCGTACACCTCGCCGCCGGGGCAGTTGATGTACATCTGGATCTCCTGCTCGGGGTTCTGGGAGTCCAGCAACAGCAGCTGCGCCACGATGGTGTTCGCCATCTGCGATTCGATGGGCGTGCCCACAAAAATGATCCGGTCTTTGAGGAGGCGCGAGTAGATGTCGTACATCCGCTCGCCCCGACCGGTCTGCTCGATCACGTAGGGAATCACGCTCATGCGCGGCATTATCGCACGCGCTGGCGGAGGGAACGTGGGCAAGACTGCGCTGGGAAGCGCTGCATTTGCTGGTCCACCGGGCAATGGCAACAGGCCGAACGGTCCGGGGCGGGCAGGCTGCCCATTTCCCCAGACCGTTCGACGGTTCGGCATTTTGACTGTTGTTCAGATTGTCTGCTGTTCAGACCGGCGCGCCCGCGCCCTGGCCCTCAGTCCACGATCAGCGGAATCAGCACCGGATTCCGGCCCGTCACCTTGCGCACGAAGCGGCGGACGGCCCCGTACATGTCGTCTCGCACGTCTTCCAGCCGCTTCTTCTCGCGCATCCCGCCCTCGACGGCGTCCAGGGCGATCTTGCGAATCTGCCCGTCGAGGTCGCGGTTGGCGCGGACGAAGCCGCGCGAGACGATCTCGACGTGCGGGGTGGGGTGCAGCACCGCCGTCATGATCAGGATGCCTTCCTGGCTCATGTTGGCGCGGTCGAGCAGCACGTCGTCCCCGATGTCGCCCACGCCCAGGCCGTCCACGTAGACGCCCCCGGCGGGCACCGTGCCCGTCACCTTGAACTCGTCGGCGCCGAGGCGCACCACGTCACCGTTCTTGGCGATCAAGGTGCGCTTGGGCGGGCGGGGGAGGGTCTGGGCCAGGCGGGCGTGGTTGATCTGGTGGCGGGGTTCGCCGTGCCAGGGCAAGAAGAACTTGGGCCGGGCGAGGTTCAGCACGGTGGCGAGTTCCTCCTGGCTGCCGTGCCCGGAGGCGTGGACCCGGTAGGTGGGGGGGTAGTACACGTCCACGCCGATCTCGTACAGGCGGTTGATGACCAGGTTCACGGCGTCCTCGTTGCCGGGAATCGGGTTGCTGGACAGGATCACGCTGTCGCCCCGGCGCAACGCGATCTTGGCGTGGTTCCCGAAGGCCAGGCGGCCCAGCACGGCCATCGGCTGGCCCTGCGACCCGGTGCAGACATAGAGAATCTGCTGGTCTTGCAGGTCGCCGACCTCCTCATTGGTCAGCAGGGGCTCGGGCAGGTCCATGTAGCCCAGGCTCTGCGCGACCTGCGCATATTTGAGCATCGAGCGGCCTTCCATCACGACGCGGCGGCCCTGGCGGTGCGCGATGTTGATCACGTTCTGGATGCGGTGGACGTTCGACGCGAAGGTCGTCATGAACACGCGGCCCTTGCACTTCGAGATCAGGTCTTCGAGGTTGCGGGCCACGTCCGCCTCGCTGGCGGTGCGGCCGGGGCGCTCGGCGTTGGTGGAGTCGCTGATGAGCAGCAGCACGCCGTCCTTGCCCGCCTGCTCGATCTTGCCCAGGTCGCTGAGCTTGCCGTCGCTGGGTTCCTCGTCGAGCTTGAAGTCGCCGGTATGCACGATCCGCCCGACCGGCGTGGTCAGGATGTACCCGGCGTTGTCGGGAATCGAGTGGGTCATGCGGATGAACTCCACCCCGAAGTGCTTGCCGATGCGGACCTTGTCGGTGAGCTGCACCTCGCGCAGGTCGGTGTCACCCTCCTTGATGCCGAACTCGGCCAGCTTCTCGCGCACCAGGCCCAGCGTCAGGCCCGCGCCGTAGACCGGCACGCGCGGCAGCCGGGGCAGGATGTACGGCAGGCCGCCGATATGGTCCTCGTGGCCGTGGGTCAGAATCCAGCCCTTGATCAGCCCGGCGTTCTGCTGGAGGTAGTCGATGCGCGGGATAATCAGGTCCACGCCCATCTGGTGGGCATCCGGGAAGGCCAGCCCGCCGTCCACGACCATGATCTCGTCGCCGTACCGGTAGGCGGTGATGTTCTTGCCGATCTCGCCCATCCCGCCGAGCGGAATGACTTCGAGGTGCTGCGTGTCCTGCTGTGCGGGCGCGGCGGCCTGTCCGGCCTGGGCGTCCTTGGCGGGGTTGGTCATGTGTTCTCCGGTCGCACGGTGCTTTCCTGCCCTGATTGGGTGGTCCGGTGGTCGAGATCCCGGGTCAAGAGCGGTGCGTTCTGAATGGGGGATGTGGCTGCGCCCAGGGACGCGGCCCGGTGAAGAGAGCGGAAAAAGAGCCAGATGAATGAGCCAGTGGAGACGGGTTGTGTCGCCCGGCCCAGAGAGGGCGTGAGGCGCAGTTTCCCCAGGGTAGCACAGGCCCCCCCGTCCCCGTCGCCCACCAGGACAGGGCAGGCCGCGCCCGTATGAAGCTGCTGTGAAGGCAGGTATCATGAAGGGGTGAGTGCCCAACGGATTCTCGTGATCGAGGACGACCTCGACATTGCCAACGTGCTGAGGCTGGACTTGACGGACGCGGGGTATGCGGTCGAACATGCCGACTCCGCCATGAACGGTCTGATCCGGGCACGTGAAGACCACCCCGACCTGATCCTGCTCGACCTCGGCCTGCCCGACTTCGACGGCGGCGACGTGGTGCAGCGGCTGCGCAAGAACAGCGCCGTGCCGATCATCGTGCTGACCGCCCGCGACACGGTGGACGAAAAAGTGCGCCTGCTGGGCCTGGGGGCCGACGACTACCTGATCAAGCCCTTCCACCCCGACGAGCTGCTGGCCCGCGTGAAAGTGCAGCTGCGCCAGCGCATCAGCGAGAGCCTCAGCATGGGCGAGCTGACCCTCGATCCGCAAAAGCGCCTGGTGACCTACAAGGCGGAAGAACTGCGCCTCTCGCCCAAGGAATTCGACATCCTGGCGCTCCTGATCCGTCAGCCGGGCCGGGTGTACTCGCGCCAGGAGATCGGTCAGGAAATCTGGCAGGGCCGCCTGCCCGAGGGCAGCAACGTGGTGGACGTGCATATGGCGAACCTGCGCGCCAAGCTGCGCGACCTCGACGGCTACGGCCTGCTGAGGACCGTGCGCGGCGTCGGGTACGCCCTGCGCGGCTAAGGGGATCGGCTGATGCTGGAGCAGGCTTCCCCGCCCCTGCCGGACGCCTTCGCGGCGGTGGACTTCAGGCCGCTGCTGGCGGCGCTGCCCGACCCGGTGCTGCTGCTGGACGGGGAGGCCGCCTGGCTGAATGCCGCCGCCCACGAGTGCCTGGGCGACCTGCCCGCGCCGGGCGCCTGGGAGGCCCTGTTTCCGCCCGGGACGGCCCGCCTGCTGACCAACGCCGCGGCGCGGGCGGGCCGGGGGGAAACCGTCCGCGAGAGTGTCGTGCTGCGCGGCAGCCAGGCGCCCGCCCTCGCCACGCTCACGCCCGCCGGGCCGGGCCGGGTGCTGCTGCACCTGCGCGACACGCGCCATCCGCTGGAGGTGGCCGAGGAACTGATGGACGGCCTGGGGCTGGGGATGCTGGTGCAGGCCGCCGATGGCCGGGTGCTGGCGGCCAACGCCGCCGGGCAGGACCTGCTGGGCCTCAGCCTGGCGCAGATGACCGGGCAGGCCCCGGCCGACACGCGCTGGCACCTGGTCCACCCGGACGGTCGGCCCTTCCCACCGGAAACGCTGCCCACCGTCCATGCCCTCCAGACCGGCGAGGCCGTGCGGGACGTGCCGCTGGGTGTGGTGGTGCCGGAGGCCGGGGAGGGCGGCGCGGACGAGACCCGCTGGCTGAACG
This sequence comes from Deinococcus phoenicis, assembly GCF_000599865.1. Taxonomy (GTDB): domain Bacteria; phylum Deinococcota; class Deinococci; order Deinococcales; family Deinococcaceae; genus Deinococcus; species Deinococcus phoenicis. Next base: position 27,296 of record NZ_JHAC01000049.1, read on the forward strand.
TGACCGCCCTGCCCCGCCGTGCGCCCGGTGCGGCCCGGCCCAAGCAGGTCACCACCGTCTTTGCCGACGTGACCGGAGAGCGGCGGCTGCGTCAGCAGATGCAGGCCAGCGAGGAACGCTACCGCTCGCTGGTTGAGGCGACCTCGCAGATCGTGTGGGTCACCACCGCCGGGGGGGAACTGCTGGGGCCGCAGCCCACCTGGGCGGCCTTTACCGGCCAGAGCGAGGCCGGGTACAGCGGCGCGGGCTGGCTGGAGGCCGTGCATCCGGACGACCGCGCCATGACGCTGGACGCGTGGCAGCAGGCCGTGGAGTCCCGGATTCCCTATCAGGTCGAATACCGGCTGCGCCGCGCGGACGGCGTGTATGTGCCCATGGAGGCGCGCGGCGTGGCGGTCGTCAATCCGGACGGCAGCGTGCGCGAGTGGGTCGGGGTCAATCAGGACCTCAGCGCGGTCAAGGCCGCCGAGGACCACCTGCGCACCCTGAACGCGGAACTCGAAGCGCGGGTGCAGGACCGCACGCGCGAACTGGCCGAACTCACGCGCTTTTCCACCCTGCTGCTGACCGCTGCCGGCGAAGGCATCTTCGGGCTGGACGCCTCGGGCCGCACGACCTTTGCCAACCCCGCCGCCGCGCGCATCCTGGGATACAGCGTCGAGCGGCTGATCGGTTCGCCGCAGCACGCCCTGATCCACCATCACCATGCCGATGGCCGCGACTACCCGCTGGCCGAATGCCCGGTTCATCAGACCCTGCAAGACGGCGAGGCCCGGCGCCGCGAGGAGGACGTGTTCTGGCACGCGCAGGGCCACCCGGTGCCGGTCGCCTACGTCGTCTCGCCCACCCGGGACCCCGAGGGCCGGGTGACGGGCGCGGTCGTGATGTTCCAGGACGTGACGGCGCGGGTGCGCGCCCAGGCCGAGCTGGAAAGTGCCGTCGCCCATCTGGAGCGCAGCAACCGCGAACTCGAACAGTTCGCCTACGTCGCCAGCCACGACCTTCAGGAACCCCTGCGGACGGTGGGCAGCTACGCGGAACTGCTCGCCAAGCGCTACCAGGGCCAGCTCGACCCCCGCGCCGACCAGTATCTGGAGTTCATGCAGGACGCCGTGGGCCGGATGCGGAGCCTGATCCAGGACCTGCTGGGCTTTGCGCGGGTGGGCCGCCAGGGCACCTCACCGCAGCCCACCCCGCTGGCCGAGGTGCTGCGCCAAGCAGCGCAGAATGTGGAAGGCACCCTGCGGGAGGTGGGCGGCACCCTGACCTGGGACACGCCCCAGACCGTGTGGGGACATCCCGGCCTGCTGGTCCAGCTGTTCACGAACCTGATCGGCAACGGCCTGAAGTTTTCCCGCGAGGGCGTTCCCCCGCAGGTCCGGGTTACCGCCCGCCAGGAGGGCCAGCAGGTGAGCATCGAGGTGCAGGACAACGGCATCGGCATCGCCGCCGAGTACCATGAGCGGGTGTTTGCGATCTTCCAGCGGCTGAACCGCCGGGAAGCCTACCCGGGCAACGGCATGGGGCTGGCCATCTGCCGCAAGATCGCCGAGCAGCACGGCGGTATGCTCTCCCTCAGCTCTGTTCCCGGTGAGGGCACCACCTTCCACCTGACCCTCAGCGTTCAGCCCTTCCCGTCCCCACAGCCGTCTCCGCAGCGCCCCACCCCTTGATCCCTATGCCTGCCGAATCCCTGACCCCCACCCAGCCCCTGATCGAAATCCTGCTTGTCGAGGACAGCGAACCCGATGTGCTGCTGACCCAGGAGGCCTTCGCGGACGCCCGCGTTCCCAACCGTGTGCATGTGGTCCGCGACGGCGTCGAGGCCCTGCGCTTCCTGCGCCGCGAGGGCGAATATGCCGGGATGCCCCGGCCCGACGTGATCCTGCTGGACATCAACATGCCGCGCAAAAGCGGCCTGGAAGTGCTGGCCGAGATCAAGGCCGACGCTGCGCTCGCCACCATCCCGGTCGTCATGCTGACCACCAGCCAGTCGGAAGACGACGTGCGCGGGTCCTATGCCCGGCACGCCAACGGCTACGTCGTCAAACCCGTCGGCTTCGAGAACTTCCTCCAGGCCATCCGCGCCTTCGAGGACTTCTGGATGACTTTCGTCCGTTTTCCGCCCCGGGTCTGAACACACGGGCCTGATACGGATTCCGTCCGATTCCTTGACTTCCGGAACCCGTCTGTTCTCCTTCTCGCGTCCGCTCGGATTGAATCACTCCGTCAACGATTCAATCGGAGTTCGTATGAGAAGACAAAAGCACGTCCCCGGACCTGACGGCGGGGACGTGGCAGCGCTGAAGGGGTTAGCGGCGGTCGGTCGTGGTGGTGCTGGTGTAGGTGGTGCCTGCCGCCGGGGTACCGGGGTGAACCACCGGCACGGGCTTGTTGCGGCCCATCAGGCCGAACAGGCCCAGCAGACCCAGCAGGCCCCACGGGAACTGGCGCGTATCGGCCACACCGTCGTTGTTGGAATCGACCACACCGTCACCGTTGGGGTCCACGGCGTTGTTCACCGCGTCGGTGGTGTTCTGGGCGGCCTGATCGACGGCCGCACCGGCCTGCTCGGCGGCGCCGTCGTTGGCGTCGGCCCCGGTCGTGCCGGTCGTGTCGGTGCCGGTGGTGCTGGTGTCCTGCACCTGCATGTAGCCGGAGGTGGGCGCGGTGGCGAGGGCGGTGGGGGCAGCGAAGATCAATGCGAGGGTCAACAGGGTCTTGTTCATAGGAACTCCTTGGGTCGCCCGAGAGTGACGGGTGAATTGCCCACAGTGTGGGCGGCGCACATGGCTCCACGCTGAGCACTACCTCCATGAGTCCTTCATGTGCTGAAGGCGCCCGGCCGCGTCACGGCCCGGCGGTGGCCTCCTGGGTCTGCCCTGAAGCCGCTTGCAGCGCGGTCAGCACATTGTTCAGGTGGGTGTCCAGGTCCACCGCGAGTTCGCGCGCCCCCTGCTCCACCTCTTCCCGGTTGACCCCCGCCGCGAAGGCCCGGTTCCTGAACCGCTTTTTCAGGCTGGAAAGTTCCAGTTGCCGCACGTCGCGGTCGGGGCGAATCAGGGCCGCCGCCTGCACCAGCCCGGTCAGCTCGTCCACGGCGAACAGCGTTTTCGCCAGCCGCGTCTCGCGGGGGGTGCCGGTGAACGCCGCGTGGCCCAGAATCGCGTCCAGTACCTCGGGCGGCGTGTCCGTGTGGTCGCGCAGGTAGGCCACGCCCCAGGCCGGATGCTCCTCGGGGTGCAGTTCATAGTCGAAGTCGTGCAGCAGCCCCGCCACGGCGTAGAGTTCCTCGTCCTCGCCCCAGTGGCAGGCATACCAGCGCATTGCGGCTTCCACGTTCAGCATGTGCCGCCGCAGCGATTCGGAGGGCGTGTGTTCCAGCATCAGGGCGTAAGCCTGCTCGCGGTTCATGCCGCAGTGTATAAAGCCGCAGTGTAAAAGCTACAGACCGGAGAACAGCCAGCGGGGGGGCCAGCCGCTCCCGCTCGCTGTGCCTGGCCGCCGGGCTAGCCCTGGATGTACCGCGCCCACTCCGGCTGCCAGTGGGCAAACTGCCCGTGGGCGTACACGCCGAACGTGGGCGCGCGAGGCCGGGAGCGCAGTGGCATCCCGGCCTCGTCGGGGGTGCGGTTCCCCTTGCGCTGGTTGCACGCCCGGCAGGCCGTGATCACGTTCTCCCAGTTGTGCCGGCCCCCACGCGAGCGCGGCAGCACGTGGTCGAGGGTGAGGTCGGCTTCCGAGCCGCAGTACTGGCAGGCGAAGGTGTCGCGGCGCAGCACGTTGCGGCGGTTGAACGGCACCGGGTGCACCCGCGGGCGGCGCACGTAGCGCCGCAGCCGGATCACGCTGGGCACGCGCAGGATGGTCGAGGGCGAGCGGACCACGTCGGCGCTGACTTCCAACACCTCGGCGACGCCGTACTGGAGGAGCGTGATGGCGCGCTTGGCGCTCGTCACGTGCAGGGGTTCGTACGACGCGTTCAGGACCAGCACGCGCGGTGCATTCAGGTCGGGCACCACGCGCAGCCCGCGCGCCTCCTCTCTCGTCACGCTCGCTAACGGGTTCACGAGACGCATTTTAGAGCGTGCGTGTGAAGCGAATGTTGCGTCAGGTGGCTTAGTGGTCCCCTTCAGGCCAGCCCGGCAGTGCTCAGCGCGGGCCGCAGCCAGGACTGGGTGCCCACGTGCAGGAACTCCAGCACGCCGTCGGCGACGTACTGCACCGCGAGCGCCCCCAGCAGCACGCCCAGCACGCGCGTGACCACGTGGACGCCCGTCACGCCGATCACGCGGGCGATCTGCCCCGACAGCCGCAGGGCGAGGTAACACAGCAGCAGCACGCCGAAGGTCACCACGAAGACCGCGACCAGCAGGGCCGGGCTGCCGTGGGCGTCCCCGGCCAGAATCATGATGCTGGCGAGCGTGCCCGGCCCGGCGATCAGCGGAATCGCCAGCGGAAAGACGCTGATGTCCTGGCGTTCCTGCGCCTCCTGTTCCTCTTCCGGGGTTTCCTTGCTGCCGCTGGGGCGGGCAAAAACCATATCCAGCGCGATCAGAAACAGCAGGATGCCGCCCGCGATCCGGAACGCACTCAGGCTGATGCCCAGGTGGTCGAGCAGGCCGCGTCCGAACAGCCCGAACAGCAGGATGATCGCGCCCGCCACGAGGGACGCCTTGAGCGCCATGCGCCGCCGCTCGAAGCTGGGGCGGTTGCCGGCCAGCCCGATAAAGATCGGGGCGAGGCCGATGGGGTCCATCACCACCAGCATCGTTAGGAAAGTCTGCGAGATCATGGCGATCAGCTCGGGTCCCAGGGCCGTCATGAGTCCCCTCCCGTCAGGAAAGTCTGGCGACGGATGCTGGACAGTTCGGCCACGTTCACGCTGCCCAGCCTACCTGCTCGGCCTGCCCGCTGCGCCTCCCGGAAGGGGCCGCCGCCGGGGGAAGGGAGGTCAGGGCTGCACATTCACGCTGAGGGTCCCCACCGCCTCGAAGCTGCGGGTGTCCCGGCGCTGCACGCCCTGCACGCCCACGGTGTAGGTGTTCGGCGGGGTGTTGGCAGCCACGTTCACGCGCAGGGGCACGACCTCGCCCGCTGCGGCCTCGCGGCGGGGCAGCGTGAGGGTGATGCCGGGGGCGCTGCTCGCGGTGGAGAGGGCGAAGGGGCCAGGATGTGACTGCGGCGTATACCCCCCGACCCTCAGGGTGAGGTCGAGCGTGTCCCCCGCCCGCACGTTGACCTCCGACACCGAGCTGCCCCCCGCCGGGGCCAGGATGATGTAGCCGCCCGCACAGCCGGTGGCCCGCAGCACGCCGATATCGCGCGCGCCCACCGCCAGTGCCGGCAGGAAGGACGCCACCACCAGCCCCAGGCCCAGCGCCGCCCGCCGGGGCCGCCCCCAGTTCGAGGCCGTGAAGGCCAGGCCGCCCGGTCCCAGCACCAGCGGCACCAGCAGGGCCAGCACCGCCCGCCCCCGGCAGGGGTCATTCAGCAGGGCCAGGCCGGCCGTCCGCACCAGCAGGAACAGCAGTGTTCCCAGGCCCCACCCCAGCAGAAAGGGGGGAAACAGGGCGGGGCGGGGGGCGGCGGGGGCAGGCGCGGTCATGCGGGCAGGCTAGCGCGGCGGGCGCAGGACAAACCGGGCGGTCAGCCTTCGGGCGTGTGGTCCGCCGCGCAGCCGGGGCACACCCCCATGAACTCCAGGCGCACCTCGGTCACCTGGAAGCCCGCCGGGAGGGCCGCCGCCGGGATAGAAGGCACCGCGCCCGCGTCCACATCGAAGATCGCGCCGCAGCTCCGGCATACGGCGTGGTGGTGGTCCTCGCCCGCGTGCTTGTAGTCGTAGCGGGTCGCCTGTCCGGCCCGCTCGATGGTCACGACCACGCCGTCGCGGACCAGGGCGTCCAGCGTGCGGTACACGGTCCCCAGGCTCACGCTGGGCAGCGTGCCGCGCACCTGCCCATGAATCCACGCCGCGTCGGGGTGCTCCCGCGACGCGCGCAACACCTCGATCACGGCTTGCCTTTGCCGGGTTTGCCGCACCATCGTCATGGCGCGAGGATAGCAGACGCCCTGCGGCGGGCCTGACGCGGGGATCACGGTTCTGTCGTGGTGGGGCCGGTGCAGGCGGGCGGAGTTCCGGTCCTCTGGACCCGGTCCATTGCCTTCGTTCAGCAAATCCACTAGAACACTGAACGTGCCCGCCCGCCTGCTTCCGCTGCTGACCGACCGGCCCCAGTCCGGGGAGAGCCTGGGCCTCCGTCTGGGGGTCAACCGCGTGACGGTCAACACCCTCGCGCGGCGGCTGGCAGAGGAGGGCGTGCCGGTCGTGACCTCACGCGGCGGGTACGCGCTGGCACCGGGCACGCCCGCGCCGGGGCTGGTGCCGGTCGCGGGTACCTTCGGGCAGGCCCTGCGCTATGCGGGCACCGTCGGCAGCACGCAGGACGAGGCCCGTGCCTGGGCCGACGATCCGCACGACCCTGCGCCCCACGGGGCCGTGGTCGTCGCGGAGCGGCAGACCGCCGGGCGCGGGCGGCGCGGGCGGGTCTGGGACACCACGGGCGGCACCCTGGTCTTCAGCGTGTTGCTGGGGGGTCCCCTCGCCCTACCTGAGCTGGCGCTCATGCCGCTGGCCGCCGGGGTTGCTCTGCGAGCTGCTTGCGGCGTCGGCGGCCTGAAGTGGCCCAACGACCTGCTGGCCCCCCCTCCAGACGGCACGGGCGGGCGCAAGCTCGCGGGCATCCTCCTCGAAGCCGACCTGCGCGGCGAGGAGGCGCGGCGGGCGGTCCTGGGCATCGGCGTGAACGTCAGCGCCGCGCCGGAGGGGGCCGCCTGGCTCTCCGCCTTCACGCCCGGCCTGACCCGCGCGGCCCTGCTGGCCCGGATTCTGGCGGAACTCGAACGCTGGCTCGCCGCGCCGCCCGGAGCCGTGCTGGACGCGTGGCGGGCCGTGAACGTCACCCTGGGCCGCGAGGTCCGGGTGTCCACGCCGCGCGGCGACCTGACCGGCACCGCCCTCGACCTCGACGCACAGGGCAGCCTGCTGATCCGCACGCCGGAAGGCTCTGTCGTCACCGCCCACGCGGGCGACGTTCACCTCATCGGCTCCCTCGCCCCCTCAGCCCCTGCCCCGCAGGACCGTCCACAGGAGGACACCCCATGACGCAAGCCACGCACCCCACCCTCGCCCGCACGCTCGCGCCTGCGCCCAGCCTCGCCCGTGACGTGCTGCTGATTCTCGGCGGCGCGGCGCTGGTCGCCCTCGTCGCCCAGGTCGAATTGCCGCTGAAGCCCGTGCCCGTCACTCTCCAGACGCTCGCGGTGCTGCTGGTGGGCGCGGCGCTGGGCTGGAAGCGCGGCGCGGCCAGCCTGAGTACGTATCTCCTGGCGGGTGCGGCGGGCCTCCCCGTTTTCGCGGGGGGCAGCGCGGGCCTTGCCAAGTTCGCCGGTCCGACGGGTGGCTACCTCCTCAGCTACGTGTTCGCCGCCGCCCTGGTCGGCTGGCTGGTGCAGCGGTACGCGCTGGACCGCAGGCCCCTGGGGGCCGCCCTCGCCATGCTGGCCGCCAGCGTGGTGATCTACGCCTTCGGCCTGACCTGGCTGGGCCTGGTGACGGGCCTGAAGGGGCAGGCGCTCCTGACGGCGGGTCTGACGCCCTTCCTGCTGGGCGACGGCCTGAAGATCGGGCTGGCGGCGTTGCTGCTGCCGGGGGCGTGGGCGTTGGCCCGGAAGCGGTAAAGCCACAGCGCGGAAATGCCCCCACCTTCACTCGGGTGGGGGCTTCTTCTTCGGGCGGGTTGTCGATGCGTCCCGTGCGGAAGCCCCGCCCGAAGCGTGCGCCCAGTCTGCGCCGGCAGCGGGGGCGGCGGCATCCGCCGAAAGGTGGAGGTGGAGGCTAGGGGAAATGGCGGGGGGCGTGTTACTCGTCCGCTTCGCTGCTCCCGGTGGGATGGGCGAGGCTGACGGTGGTGCTGCGGACCAGTTTGACGCCCTGCGAGGTGCGGGTGGCCAGCACCACGATGACGCTGCCGTCGGGCTGCACGATCCGCTGCGGCTCGCCGTCGGCGGCCCGCTCCAGCAGTTCGCTGAGGTGTTCCTGGGCGGCGGCGTAGGGCCAGGGGGCGCGGGATGGATTCATCGGAAGACCTCCAGAAAAGGATATGGCTCCCAGGCTGACATGCCGGCCCTCTCGCTTTCCTTACTCACCCGGCCAGAACAGCAAAACGCCCCGCCCACCGGGGGCAGGGACGCTGGCTGTTCCTGAAGCCTAGGCGCTCATTCCGCCACGGCGGGGACGGTCGCTACGGCGGGCACTTCACCCACCCGGCCTTCCTTGATGCTCGCCAGCACACGGTCGCGGATTTCCTGTTCCATCTCGGGGCGCTCGGCGATGTAGGCGATGGCCTTTTCCTTGCCCTGGCCGATGCGCTCGTCGCCATAGGAGTAAAAAGAACCGGCCTTCTTGATGATGTCCATGTCGCTGGCCAGCGTCACAAGGTCGCTGAGCTGGTCGAAGCCCTTGCCGTACATCAGGGTCAGCTCGACTTCCTTGAAGGGCGGCGCGACCTTGTTCTTCACGGTCTTGACCTTCACGGTGTTGCCCACCGCGTCGTTGCCCAGCTTGACCGGCTGGCCGATCTTACGGACATCCAGACGGACCGAGGAGTAGAACTTCAGCGCCCGCCCGCCCGTGGTCGTCTCGGGGTTGCCGTACATCACGCCGATCTTCTCGCGCACCTGGTTGATGAAGATGGCGGCGGTGCCAGTCTTGGACAGGATGGCGGTCAGCTTGCGCAGGGCTTGAGACATCAGGCGGGCCTGGAGGCCGGGCAGGCTGTCGCCCATCTCGCCCTCGATCTCGGCGCGGGGCGTCAGGGCGGCCACCGAGTCCACCACGACCACGTCGATGGCGCCCGAGCGCACCAGCAGTTCCATGATTTCCAGCGCCTGCTCGCCGTTGTCGGGCTGCGACACCAGCAGTTCGTCGGTGCTGACGCCCAGGCTGCGGGCATACACCGGGTCGAGCGCGTGTTCGGCGTCGATAAAGGCGCAGGTTCCGCCCGCCTTCTGCGCCTGCGCGATGATGCTCAGGGCCAGCGTGGTCTTACCGCCCGACTCGGGGCCGTAGATCTCGGTGATGCGGCCGCGCGGAATGCCGCCCACGCCCAGCGCTAGGTCGAGGCTGAGGCTGCCGGTGCTGACCACCTGCACGTCGAGTTTGCTCTCGGCGCCCAGCTTCATGATCGAGCCTTTGCCGAACGCCTTCTCGATCTGGGTCATGGCCATCTCGATGGCCTTGGTGCGTTCCTTGCTGTCGCCGGGCGTGCCGAAGTCCTTGGGGTTGTCCTTGCTCATGGCGTCTCCTCTGGAGTGGGGGGTGGGCTGTGGGGGGCGGGTTGTGGGGCGTGTTCAGGTTCTGTGCCCCGCAGGCGAAAGGTGCTTTCGGTGTCGTAGATCGGGCCGGTCTTACGGAGGGTGCTGCGAATCAAGGCAGCGTTCCCCGCCTGCCAGCCCAGTTCGAAGGTGAGGGGCGGCACGCGCGGCGCGGGGCCTTTCTTGCGCGCCAGCGTGATGTGGGCCTTGAAGGGGAGGTCGTCGGTCTTCAGGCCCAGGGCGTGAATGCCGTCGCGCAGGGCCGCCGCCAGCGCGTCCAGGCCTTCGGCCTCCACCTTCACGAACCAGACGCGCGGGCTGCCCTCGTTGGGAAAGTACCCGGTGCCGCGCAGCCTGACCTGCATGGGCGCGAGGTCTTCCGTGAGCCGTGCGCCCAGCCGCTTGAGGTCGTCCACCCGTTCCGGCGGCACGGTGGGCAGGTAGGCGAGCGTGACGTGAAACTGGTCCGCCCGCACCGCCCGCCAGTTGCCCCGCAGATTCCGCTGGGCTTCCGCGAGCGGCGTCGCCACGTCGCCGGGAACCTTCAGTGCAAAGAAGAGGCGCAGGGTGCGGTCCTCAGGGGCGGAGGGGCGCGGGGCGCGGGGCGCGGGGGAGGTCGGGGCTGCCCTGACCACCTCGGCTGTCTCCCTCCTGCCTGCCTCCCTCTCGGCTGGCCCCCTCCCGGCTGGCGCGGCGGCCTCGACCTTCTTCACCGGCTTCAGCGGCGGCCGGGGGGTCTTCCGGATCTTCGTCATGCGCCCCCCGCTTCCTCACCGGGTTGGGGCAGGCGCAGGGCGCGGTAGGCCAGGGCCAGGGCGGCCACGGCAGCCCGCTCGCGGATCTGCGCGGGGTCGCCGGGCCAGTTCACGCCCGCCACCTCCTCCAGGTCCTCGGCGCTCAGGGCGACAAAGGTCTGTCCGGCCCCCTCCCCGCCCGCCGCCGTCACGACCGCCAGCCCCACCTCCGCGCCGAGGTGTTCGCGCGCGCCCGCCGCGAGTTCGCGCGCCGCCGCCTCGCTGACCACCCCGGCGTCGCGCAGCGTGACGGGGGTCAGGCCCAGGGTAATCAGCCGCGCGTGGTCCACTGTCACGGCGGCGTCCAGAAAGCCCGGCTCACCCGCGAGCAGCAGACACAGGGCACCGCCGCTTCCGGCCTCGATCACGCCCAGGGTCCGGCCATCCAGGGTGGAGGTCACGGCGCCCGCCAGCGTGTCGCCGTCCTCGCCCCAGGTCCAGCGGTTCAGCTTGTTCCGCACGGTGTCCAGCACGGGAGCGGCGAGGGCCTGCGCTTCTGCGGCGGTGGGGGCACTTGCCGCCACGCGCACGTCCACACCCATCCGGCGCGCGTAGGTGGCGACGCTGGGATTGGCCCCTTTCGTCAGGTCGCCCAGCAGTTCCGCCAGGTTGCTCTCCCCGATGCCCTGGGTGTGGATGGTCACGGCGGACAGGGCATGGTCGGGCAGCGGCAGGCGGGGAAGCACCTGCTCGCGCCACATCTTCTGCATCTCACGGGGTGGGCCGGGCAGCGCGACTATCCATTTGCCGTTCGTCTGCACGAACCAGCCCGGCGCGGTGCCGACCGGATTGGACAGAGCCTCCGCGCTGGGAATCAGCCACGCCTGCTTGCGGTTCAACTGCGGCATGACGCGGCCCCGCGCGGCATACAGCCCTTCGAGCCACGCGAGCAGTTCCGGGTCTTCTGCCGGCGTTTCCCCCAGCACCGCCGCGATCGCCTCGCGCGTCAGGTCGTCGTCGGTGGGGCCGAGGCCGCCGCCGAGAATCACCAGATCGGCGCGGGAAAGGGCCTGCCGGAGGCCGTCCGAGACCCGGTTCAGGTTGTCGCCCAGCACCGTCTTGCGGTGCAGCGTCACGCCGCGCGCCGCGAGTTCCTGCGCGAGAAAGGCCGCGTTGCTGTCGACGATCTCGCCGAGCAGCAGCTCCGTCCCCACGCTGATAATTTCTGCTAGAAGCATAACAACCTCGCCTGAGTATAGGCGATACCGAAACAGGATGCCAGTGGGATCACCCCCAAAGTGTAGGGGCTGGGGAGGGGGTGGCGCGGGCGGGATGAGGCCGCTTTTCTCCGGGTTCACGGGGTTGAGGAAAGCTCTGAAGGCCCCAGCCTGCCCTCACCACCTGCCCTGTGCCTGCCTCACCGCGCGCCGGACCTGGTCCCGGTACACTGGCCGGGTGAAGAGGTCAGTGGTCCGTGGTGGGTGGTCCGTGGTGAGTGGGTCGGTCCCCTGTCTTTGCCCACAGCCCACAGTCCACAGCCCGCACCCCGCACCGCAGGTGCACCCATGAGCGCCATCTACCAGCGTGCCCGCCCGGTCAACTGGGATCAGGTGGTGGGCCAGGAACACGTGAAGGACGTGCTGCGGGCCGCGCTGGAACAGGGCCGGGTGGGGCACGCCTACCTGTTCAGCGGGCCGCGCGGCGTGGGCAAGACCACCACCGCCCGCCTGATCGCCATGACCGCCAACTGCACCGGGCCTGCGCCGAAGCCCTGCGGCGAATGCGAAAGCTGCCTGGCGGTGCGGGCGGGGTCGCACCCCGACGTGCTGGAAATCGACGCGGCCAGCAACAACAGCGTGGACGACGTGCGCGACCTGCGCGAGAAGGTCGGTCTGGCGGCCATGCGCGGCGGCAAGAAGATCTATATCCTTGACGAGGCGCACATGATGAGCCGCGCGGCCTTCAACGCGCTGCTCAAGACGCTGGAGGAGCCGCCGGGCCACGTCATCTTCATCCTGGCGACGACCGAGCCGGAAAAGATCATCCCGACCATCCTCTCGCGCTGCCAGCACTACCGCTTCCGCCGCCTGACCCCGGAGGAGATCGCCGGAAAACTGGCGGGCCTGGCTGCCCGCGAGGGCCTGGGCGCCGAGCCGGAGGCCCTGCACCTGATCGGGCGGCTGGCCGACGGCGCGATGCGCGACGGCGAGAGCCTGCTCGAACGGATGCTGGCGGCGGGCACGGCGGTCACGCGCGCCGGGGTAGAAGACGCACTGGGGCTGCCGCCCGGCGAGCGCGTGCGCGGCATTGCGGGGGCGCTGGTGCTGGGCGACGCGGGCGCGGCGATCACCGGGGCCGCCGAACTGTACCGGGAGGGTTTCGCGGCCCGCACGGTCGTCGAGGGGCTGGTGGCCGCCTTCGCGGACGCCCTGCACGCCGAGCTGGGCCTGGAGGGCGAGGCCCTGGAAGGTGCGGACGTGCCCCGGCTGCTCAAGCTCCAGGCCGCGCTGGACGCCCAGGAGGCCCGCTTCGCCCGCTCGGCGGACCAGCTCAGCCTGGAACTGGCCCTCACGCACGCGCTCCTCGCCGCCGAGGCGGGCGAGGGAGGGGCGGCGGCCAGTGTGGCGGCCCCGGCCAGCGTTCCTGCCGATGTGGCGCAGCGCCTCAACCGGCTGGAAAAGGAACTGGCGGGGCTGCGGGCAGGAGGGGCGAGGGCGGCCCCGGCAAACGAGGTGCCCGCCTTCGAGCCGGGGGGACGGCGCGCGCCTGCGGCCACGTCCGGCGAGGCTCCGGCCCGTGCCGCGCCGCCCGTGCCCGCCGCACCCGCCGAGGTCCAGGGCAATTGGGCCGACGTGACGCGGCAGGCCAGCATGCAGCTGCGCGCTTTCCTGAAGCCCGCCCGGATGCATGCCGAACCCGGTTCCGTCAGCCTCACCTACGACGAGAAGAACGCTTTTCATGCCAAGCAGATCGCCGGCAAGTTCGACGAGGTGGCGGCGCTGGTCCTGAAGGTCTTCGGCCCGGTCACCTTCGAGCTGTTCACGCCGGAGGGCAACCGCCGGGTGACCCTGGGGGGACGGGGGCCGGATGGCGGCGGGGGCGGGGGCGGCGTGCCCGCGCCTGCGCCGGCCGCCCCCGCTGGCCCTGTCCTCGCCCGTGCCCAGCCGCAGGCGGCCCCGGAAGGTTCCGCTCCCCAGCCTGCCGCGCGGCCCCGGAGCGCGGGCAACACGGCGCGCGGCCCGGCGTTCGAACCCCTGGAGCGGGCGCCCGTTGAAGGCCGCGCCGCACCGCAGGCCCAGCGGCCACCCCGCACGGCCACCGCCACCCTCGATGCCCCCGCGCCCGCCCCCCTGCGCCCCGCGCCGCCCCCCAGCCCGGACGACGTGGCCCCCGCGCCTCTGCCCGACTCGCGGCCTGCCCCCTGGGATGACGACCACGCCGCCGACCCGCCTCCCGCGCCCGCCGACGCGCAGGCCGGGGACCGGCTGCCGCCCAGCGGCGCGGCCCGCGAGCTGTACATCGTGGAAGCCATCACCGAGGAACCCGACTGGGGGGACATCGGCGGCGCGGTGGAGGGACCGCCCCCCACCCTGGAAGACGCTCCCTTCGCGGACGCCGTGCCCGCCCGGCCTGTCCCGGTTGCCCGGCCTGACCCCCGCCCGGCGGCGCAGGCGGCGGCCCCGGCCCGCCCCGGCGATATCCGCTCGCACCCCATGTACGAGGAGATCAAGGGGCGCTTCTCTGGCCGCGTGCGCGAGATCGGCAAGAACCGCAATCCCCAGCCGGCGGCCGCCGCCGAGGGCGAGAGCGAGGATGCCGAGGCGTAGCCCCGGCGCCCTGCCCCCCGGCGGGTGGAGCCTGGCCCTTCACGTTGACCGCCGCCCCCTGCGCTACCCTGCCCCCACACCGTGAAGACCTCTCCCTTCCTCGCCGCGCTGCTGGTCCTGACGCTCGTCCCGCTGGCGAACGCGGCCGCCCCGGTTCCTGTTCCGGAAGCGCCTCCGGCCCCGGCGGCCCCAGTCCCAGTGGCGCCAGTCCCAGTGACTCCAGTCCCAGTGGCCCCGGCCCCAGTGGCGCCAGTCGCTGCGGTGGTTGCCCCGGCGGTGCTGGCGCCTGCGCCCACGCCCGCTCCTGAGCCGATCAGTGGCGTGCGGGGGCTGTGGGTGGACGCCTTCGGGCCGGGCCTCAAGACGCGCGCGCAGGCGCAGCAGACCGTCGAGGACGCCGCCCGGCTCGGCGTGAACACGCTGTTCGTGCAGGCGATCCGCCGGGGTGACTGCCTGTGCCTGCGCTCGGCGCTGCCGCCCATCACCGACGCGGACTTCGAGAAGAACTTCGATCCGCTCACCATCGTGACCCGGCTGGCCCACGCGCGGGGCATGCGGGTGATCGCCTGGGTCAGCGTGACGGGCGCCTCGAACACGCAGGTGCCGAATACCAACCGTGCCCACGTCTCCCGGCAGCACGGCCCGAACGCGGGCGCGGCGTCGTGGCTGTCGCGCCGCCCCGACGGGTCCTGGCAGGAGGGCGCGGACGGCTGGCTGGACCCCGCGATTCCCGCCGCCGCCGATTTCATGGTGGCGGGCGTGGTCAGCCTGGTGCAGAACTACGCGGTGGACGGCGTGCAGCTCGACCGTATCCGGTATCCGGACGGGGGGGCCTGGGGCTACGACCCCAAGACCCTGGCCCGCTACCGCGCCGAGACGGGCGCGCGCGGCACACCCGCCCCGACCGACGCGCGCTGGCAGAACTGGAAGCGCGAGCAGGTCACGCTACTCGTCCGCCGCATCGCCCTGGAGGTCAAGGCCGTGCGGCCCACCGCCTGGGTGAGTGCCGCGACCATCACCTATGGCCCGCCGCCCGCACCCGGCGACCTCGCGGCCTTCCGCAAGACCCGCACCTACAGCGACGTGTTGCAGGACTGGCCCACCTGGATGCGCGACGGCCTGCTGGACCTGAACGTCCTGATGAACTACAAGCGCGACGCGGTGGGCGACCAGGGCGCGTGGCTGGACGGCTGGAACGCCTTTGCCGCCAGCGTCCGGGGCGGCGCGGAGGTCGCGGGCGGCACTGCCCTGTATCTCAATCCCCCCGCCGTGATCGCCTCGCAGGCGGCCCGCACGGTGGGGTCGGGGCTGGGCTGGGTCGGGTACTCCTACCGCACCCCCACGCTGGACGTGTACGGCACCCGCCAGACTACCCCGCAGGGCCTGACCGCCATTCGGGCCGTCCTGACGGCTCCCGGCGGTCCCCTCGCCACACCCCTGCCCTGGAAGGCCCAGCCCCCCACGGTGCGCGGCCTGATCGGGCGCGTGGTGGGCACCCTCACCCCCGGGGGCCGGCCGGTGGAGGCGGTGCGTGACGGGCAGGTCGTCGCCCGCACCACCACCGACGGCGGCGGCCACTACGGCTTCCTGAACCTGCCCCCCGGCCCGGTCGAGGTGCGTGTCAGCGGCCAGCGCTGGGCCGAACCCGTGCCCGAGACGGGGGTTATCCGTTACCCCGACCTGCTGGTGCGGGACATGCAACCGGCGGCGAGCGGCCGGCCCTGACCGGACGCGGGCCGGGGAAGGGTGCGCCTCCCGTCTTTCCCCACTCGCTACACTCACGGGCATGACGTCCACCGCCCCCGGCTCCGGCCCCGCAGGTCTTTCCCCCCATGAATTCCGGCAGACGCTCGGGCGCTTTGCCAGCGGCGTGACGGTCATCACGGCCACGGACGGCGCGGCGCGGCGCGGCATGACGGCCAGCGCCTTCGTGTCGGTCAGCCTGACGCCGCCGCTGATCCTGATCAGCGTGGACCACCGCGCCCACATGCACGCGCTGCTCTCGGAAGGCGGGGTGACCCGCTTCGGCGTGAGCGTGCTGAGCAGCGCGCAGCGGCACCTCAGCGATCACTTCGCGGGGCGGCCCGGCCCCGAGGAAGCCGTGCCCTGGTTCGACCACGAAGGGCTGCCCCTGATCGGCGGCAGCGTGGCGCAACTGGTGTGCCGCAAGCATCAGGTCATCCCGGCCGGAGATCACACCCTCTACCTGGGTTACGTCGAATACGCCCGCTACACCGACGACGACCCCCTGCTGTATTTCCGGGGCCAGTACCACGAACTGGGCTGAGGAGGCGGGGGGCGAAAGGCCGGGAGCAGAAGGCAGAGAGCGGAAGGCCGGGGCCGTCCACTGGCCGCTGTCCTGTCACGGCGGACCGTACCTGCCCCGGTGGGCCTTCACGTACTGACGCCGGGGGTGGCCCTATGCTGCCCGCATGACTGGCCCCACCTCCATCCCAGAGCCGCGCCTCCCCGACGCACGCATCCCCGTGATCGTGATCGGCGGGTTTCTGGGCGCGGGCAAGACCACGCTGGTCAATCACCTGATTCGCTCGCTGCCCCACCGCCTGGGCGTGATCGTGAACGAGTTCGGGCAGGCGGGCGTGGACGGCGGCCTGATCGAGCGCCTTCAGGATGACGTGACCGAACTGACGGCGGGCTGCCTGTGCTGCACGGGCCGGGATGACCTGCTGCGTGCCCTGGTGACCATCAGCCTGCGGGAGCAGAAGCCTGACGCCGTGCTGGTCGAACTCAGCGGCGTGGCCGACCCGACCCCGGTGCTGACCACGCTGCTGGAACGCTCGGTGCGCGCGGCCTTTCGCGTGACCACGCTGGTCGCGGTGGTGGACGCCCGCCACGCCCTCCAGACCCTGCACGACCACCCGGAGGCGGCGCGGCAACTTGCCTACGCGAACGTCGTCGTGCTGAACAAGACCGATCTGGCCGACCCGGCGCTGCTGGACCACGCCGAAGAGGTGCTGCGCGGGGTGAATCCGCTGGCCCGCATCGTCCGGGTGGAACGCGGGCAACTCGACGCGGACGCCCTGCTGGCCCGCGACGACTTCGATCCCCGCGTGCTGGACGGAGCCGGGCCGGTGGAGCATACGCCCGGCCTGACCTCCTTCACGTTGCGCGCTGGCCGCCCCCTCGATCCTTACCGCTGGCAGCGCTTCATGACCGACTTCATCCTCTCGCGGCCCGCCGAGGTGCTGCGGGTCAAGGGCTTCCTGAGTCTGCACGGCTACCCCCAGCGGGTGCTGTTCCAGGCGGTGCGCGACCTCTTCACCGCCGACGCCTGGGACGAGGCGGACGGGCAGACCGAACTGGTGTTCATAGGGCGGGGGCTGGACCGGGCGGAGTACGCGGCGGCCTTCGGGACATGCGTGACGCAGGCGCAAACGGCCTGAGCACCTGCCGTATCCTCCCCGCATGACCCTGCACCCCGACCTGCACCTGCCCACTCCCGACGAGCTGGACCGCCTGACCCCGGAAGAACTGGCCGGGCGGCTGAACGGCCTTTCCGGCACGCTGGGCGAGCGCCTGGGCATCCGGCTCCTGACGGCGGCGCGCGACCACCTGACGGCGCAGATGCCCGTGGAGGGCAACCGCCAGCCCGCCGGACGCCTGCACGGCGGCGCGAGCCTCGCCCTGGCCGAGGAACTCGCCAGCATCGGCACCTGGCTGAATCTGGACGTGCGGCGGCAGGTGGGCGTCGGCGTGGACGTCAGCGGCACGCACGTCCGGGGCGTGACCGGCGGCGCGGTGACCGCCGAGGCCCGGCTCGTCTACCGGGGGCGCACCGTGATGGTCTGGACCGTCGAGGTCCGGGACGAACGGGGCCGGACGACCACGCTGGCGCGGTGTACCTGCAACGTGGTGACGCACGCGGAGGGCTGAGACGAGCTGCGGGTACATCGAGGGCGAGGGGGAGCGGCCTTGTCGAGCGGCGCGGCAGCGGGGCTGTCCCGGGGCCTCCCGCCCCTGGAGAACCTCCAGTGGGGTGCCAGATGTTCCGGAATCCGCGCAAGTGGGTAGGACCCGGCTGCTCGCCTCAGCCCAGGTACGGTCCCGCCGCCCCGAAGCCGGCCAGTGCCTCCGGCCCCAGCAGCCAGTCGTCCCCCTGTCGCTGCGCCTGTCCGGCCTGGGTCAGGCGGTTGAGTTCGGCCTCCACCCGCTGGCCCACGCGGCGCAGGGGCATCCCGGCGGCATCCTCCACGCCGCGCCAGGTCAGGAAGGCGCGGTGAAAGTCGGGGAGGGCGTCCAGGCCCACGCGGGTTTCCAGGGCGCGCCAGGACAGGGGGGGAGAAGCCGGGTCTTCAGACATGCCTTCCGTTCTACCCCTGCACCGCCGCACGTACAATGGCGGGTATGA
Source organism: Deinococcus phoenicis (assembly GCF_000599865.1). Classification (GTDB taxonomy): domain Bacteria; phylum Deinococcota; class Deinococci; order Deinococcales; family Deinococcaceae; genus Deinococcus; species Deinococcus phoenicis. Next base: position 45,604 of record NZ_JHAC01000049.1, read on the forward strand.
CTGGCCCCACCTCCCCGGACCTGCCCCCGGACCTCGCCCGGCAACTGGAGGCGCTGGGTGGGCAACTGGTGTGGCGCATCGGCAAGGACGAACTGAGCGACGACGTGGTCGTGCGCCTGGGCTACGCTTCGGCCACACCGCGCTTTGCGCACCTGCCCCGGCTGCGCAGCGCGGGCGACGCCGAGTTGCAGGCGGCCCTGAGTGAAAACCGCGTGGTGATCGAGTGGGTGGACTGACATGGGTGGGTTGATCGGGGCGTGCTGATCGAGGCGCAGCAGACCTTTACCCTGAGGCATCCCGGCGGGCAGGCGGCGGGGCTGGCATTCGTGCGGGATGCGGGCGCGGCCCTCGCGCATGTGCGCTTTCTGCGGGGCCTGAGGGCCGACGCGCGGGGCGTGACCGGCGAACTGATCGTGCCCGTCCCCGTGCTGGGTGAAGTGGACCTGCCCTTCCTGAGCCGCCTGACCGTCACGCCGGACGGGGCCACCCTCACGCCGCAGCCTATCGGGGGCGAACGCGCCTGGGTGGAGGTGGCCGGGCAGGCCCAGGTGGACGCCGCCGGAGCCGTCACCTTCCACTTTCACTTCCGCGCCCACCTCGCCACCCCGCAGGCCGAGGGCTGGGGCGGCGCGGCCTTCGAGAAGATGGTGCGCGCCGCCGCCGGGCGCACGCTGGAGCGGGTGGCGGGGGAATTGCCGGCGGGGATCGGGGCGGCGATGGGGCGAGCGGATTAGAGGAAGCCCTGCAACGTTGCCGCGACCTCGCCCCGCAGGGCCGAGTTCTCCGATTTCCAGGGAGGAGGCCACAGGTCAAGCAGGGCGGCCAGAACCTCGTCGGGCAACTGCGGCAAGCGCACATCATCGGGCACCCCTGAAAAGCTGAGATGCTGTAGCTCTCCGATGGAATGCAGAAAAGCGCCGTCTATTTGCTCCGCCCGCAGAGCATCTAACAACTTTTGCGCCAACAGAGGCACCGCTGCCCCGGCCTTCCCCATCCGTGCCAGTTGCCGCAACAGCGTTTCCGCCTCGTTCGGCTTCCCCACACTCAGGCTCAGTTCCAACAGTTCTTCAGGCGGCGCGTCCAGCCTCAGAATCCACCCGTCTGCCCAGGCCACCACTTCTTCCCAAGCCACGGCCCCGACATATACGGCCCATACCAGCGCCAGGGCTTCCGCATTCAGGGCCTCAGACATCACTCCCCACCTTACCGCTGCCTGTCCCGCATCCCTGCCGTTCGTCCTTTCGCAGAGCGGGGCCGGTGGAGTACGCTGCCCCGGTACCGCCCCCCCAGAGGCGGGCCGTGTGGGGACCGCAGCGACATCCCTCTCCAGGTGGTTCTGTGAGACGCCCCCCCGCACGCAGAGGAGCGAAGCATGCGGAAGTTTTATACGTCGGAGTCGGTATCGGAAGGCCACCCGGACAAGCTGGCGGATTTCGTCTCGGACAGCCTGCTCGACGAGTTCCTGAGGCAGGAGCCGACCAGCCGGGTGGCGGTCGAGACGCTGGTCACGACGGGCATGGCCGTGGTGGCGGGTGAGGTGCGCGCCCGCACCGCACATGTGGACGTGCAGAAGGTGGTGCGCGAGGCCGTGATGAAGGTGGGCTACACCCGCGCCAACTACGGCTTCGACGCCGAGTACAGCGCCGTGCTGGTGTCCATCCACGAGCAGAGTCCCGAGATCGGCGGCACGGTGGACAGCTCCGAGGAGTGGCGCGACATGACGGACGCCGAACGCGCCCTGCCCGAGAACGCGGCCTCCCGGGTCGGCGCGGGCGACCAGGGCCTGATGTTCGGCTACGCGACCGACGAGACGCCCGAGCTGATGCCGCTGCCCATCTCGCTGGCGCACAAGCTCACGCACCGCCTGGCCGAGCTGCGCAAGAATGGCGCCCTGCCCTACCTGCGCCCCGACGCCAAGGCCCAGGTGACGGTCGTCCGCGACGGCGAGCCGCACGAGGCCACCCAGACCTTCGTGGACACCATCGTCATCAGCACCCAGCACGGCGAGGACGTGAGCCAGGAGCAAATCGAGGCGGACATGCTCCAGCACGTGATCCGCGCGGTGATCCCGGCCGAGCTGCTGACCCCGGACACCAAGTTCTTCATCAACCCCAGCGGCCGCTTCGTGATCGGCGGCCCGCACGGGGACACCGGCCTGACCGGGCGCAAGATCATCGTGGACACCTACGGCGGGGCGGTGCCGCACGGCGGCGGGGCCTTTTCCGGCAAGGACCCGACCAAGGTGGACCGCTCGGCGGCCTACTACGCGCGCTACATCGCCAAGAACATCGTGGCGGCGGGGCTGGCGCGGCGGGCGCTGGTGGAAGTCGCCTACGCCATCGGTCGCGCGCACCCGGTCAGCCTGCGGGTGGATACCTACGGCACCGGCACCGTCAGCGACGAGCGGCTGGCCGAACTGGTGCGGGAGCACTTCGACGCCCGGCCCCAGTCGATCATCGCCCAGCTCGACCTCCAGCGCCCGATCTACGCGCAGACTGCCGCCTACGGGCACTTCGGGCGCGACGGCTTTCCCTGGGAGGCCACCGACCGGGCCGAGATGCTGCGGCAGGCCGCCGAGGGGCTGAAGCAGGAGGCGTAAGACGGGAGAAGACCAGGGAGGCCGGGGGAAGTTCTGTCCCCGGCCCCTCTGTCGTTAGCCCTCTGCGGCCCGCTCGGCGTACTGCTCGGCAAACTTGCGCTTGAGCGCCGACGCGCTCGCCCGGGGCACCATCTCGCTGACGTCGCCGCCGTAGCTGGCGATCTCGCGGACCATCGTGCTGCTGACAAAGCTCCAGCGGGTCGCGCCCATGATGAACACGGTTTCGACCTCCCCGATCTGGCGGTTGAGGTGGGCGATCTGGAGTTCGTACTCGTAGTCCGAGACGGCGCGCAGGCCACGCACGATGATGCCTTTTTGCTGCTGGCGCATGTAGTCCACCAGCAGGCCGCTGAAGCTGTCCACGCTGACGTTCGGCAGGTGCGCGGTCGCCTCCCGCAGAATCGCCAGCCGTTCTTCCAGGGTGAACAGGTGACGGCCCTGCTTGCGGGCGTTGTGCATCACCGTCACGGTGACGTGCTCGAAGATGCGCGAGGCCCGCGTCAGCACGTCCATATGGCCGCTGGTGACGGGATCGAAGGAGCCGGGAAAGACCGCGTTCATGCGGGTCCGATGTTATCCCGCCGGCTGTGTTCCCGGCGATAGAGGGTCAGCGTGTTGCTGCCGTAGACCCGCTCCTCACGCACCCAGCCGGGCGTGTCGGGGAGGGGGGTGCGGTCCGGGTGCTGGCAGACCAGCAGGCCGCCGGGCGCGACCACGCCGGAGGCCAGCAGCGTCCCGGTCAGGCGCGGGATGTCCTGCACGTAGGGGGGATCGCTGAACACCACGTCGAACTCACCCAGGCGGGGCAGCAGCGCCAGCGCGTCGCCGCGCTGGAGGCGGACGGGCAGGCCCAGCGTGCGGCTGTTCTCCTCCAGCGCCCGGACGGCGCGGGCATCCTTTTCGATCAGCGTCACGGCGTAGCCCCGGCTGGCCGCCTCCAGCCCCACCGCGCCGCTGCCCCCGTGCAGGTCGAGAAAGCTGCCGCCGGGCGCACGGAAGGCCAGCAGGTCGAAGAGGCTCTTGCGGATGCGGGCGCCGCTGGGCCGGGCGCTGTCTGGAACTTTCAGGGCGCGGCCTTTGGCACTGCCGCCCAGGATTCGGACGCTCACGGGAGGCAGGGTAACGCACGGGCCAGGGGGGAGACACCCCGTGCCCCGAAAAGCCTTCAGAATGTCGGAGAAATGCAGAGGCCAGGAAGGCAGCGGCGAGGGGGGCGGCCAGGTGTCCTGTTCGGCGTCGCCGGGGGGGGGCGCTGAGGCGTGCGGGACGTGACAGCGGCGGTCACGGCGGGCGGACGTTCCCGGCGCTTCGGGAGCGACAAGGCCCTGGCGCGGCTGGGGGGGCGAACCCTGCTGGAACACGTCGCCGCGAGCCTGGCCGCCTGCCCGCTGCGCCTGCTGGTGGCCCCGCCCGGACAGTACGCGCTTCCCGGCTGGGTCAGCGTGCCCGACACCCGACCCGGTGAAGGGCCACTCGCGGGGCTGGAGGCGGCCCTGGGGCACGCACGCCTCCAGAGGGGCGAAGGCTGGGTGGCCTTTGCCGGTGTGGACATGCCCCGCCTGACGCCGGCCTACTGGGCCGCGCTGGCCGGGGCGCGCACGCCGGAAGCGCGGGCAGTTCTGGCCCTGGACGCCGCCGGCCGCCCCCAACCCCTGGCCGCGCTGTACCACACGGCCCTGCTGGAACAGGTGACGGCCTTGCTGAATGGGGGAGAACGTCGCCTGCGTGCGGCGGCCCTGCCCGCCTGTACCGTGTCCGTCCCCTTCCGGGCTATCCAGGCCGTCAGTCCGGACGCCCTGCGGAACGTGAACACGCCCGCCGACCTCGCGGCCCTGGGCGGGGCGGGGCCATGAAAAAGCCGCCCTCCCGGACGGGACCGGACGCGAACAGAAGGCAGGCAGACTTTCTGGGCCGTGCGGCGGCCTGTTCTTCACGTGGGCCGACATGCTACACTCTCCGGTGCCGCCGGAAGTGGTGGGGATCAACCCTGGCTACGCCGTGCGGGACTTCATAACAAGAGAGGTATCCCGTGATCGACAAACAGAAGACCATCCAGGCCCACGCCAAGAGCGCCAGCGACACCGGCAGCACCACGGTTCAGGTCGCGCTGCTGACCGAGCGCATCAACAACCTCTCGCGTCACCTGACCGAGAACAAGAAGGACAAGCACGGCCAGCGCGGCCTCCAGCTGCTGAACGGCCAGCGCCGCCGCCTGCTGAAGTACCTGGAGCGCACCAGCTACGACGAGTACATCGCCCTGACGGACCAGCTCGGCATCCGCCGCGGCCAGCGAATCGTCCGCTAAAACCGCTTCTGCCCGCTCCCGCCCCGGTCTTCCGGGGCGGTTTTTCGTCTGGCGTCAGCAGGCTGGCGTCAGCGGCCGCTGACACTGCGCCAGTCGCCCCGGGGCACCGGCCACACGCCGGGCCGGGAGAGGCGGGCGGCGTCGGCGTACACGTACACCCAGGCCGGAACGCGCCCGCCGGCCTCCAGCGTGACGGTCACGCGCTCACGCCGGTACAGGGGCGGCGTCTCGTGAACGCCCTCCAGGACGTCGAGCAGGGGCAGCGCGTGCGCCCAGTCTCCTGCGGCGTAGGTGAGGGCGTGGCCCCGGACCTCCTCGCCAGGGTCGCCTGGCAGGATGCCCGGATAGCCTTCCGGCGTCAGGTGCAGCAGGCGGAAGCCCGCGAGGTGTGCGGCGGAAGCCTCGAAGCGGCCACCCTGCGCCGCCACGGAGGCGTTCCGCTCCCCCGGCATCAGGGTGCCGTAGACGAAGACGCGGGTCAGCGGGAAGTCGCTCATACGTTGCCAGGGTACTGTTTGCCTTCAGAGACGTGTTCCCCGGGGCTGGTGATAGTACACCCGCCCCACGATGGTCGCTTCCTCCGGGCGGACCGGGGGGTGGTCGGGGTTGTCGCTGGTCAGCCAGACGTGTTCGCCGTAGTGCCGCAGCCGCTTGACGGTCAATCCCAGGCCCGGCACGTGCAGCACGTAGACCCGGCCCTCGCGCAGGTCGAGATCACCGGGGTCCACGTAGATGCGGTCACCGGGCCGGATGCCGCCCCCGCCCGGTTCGGTCATGGACTCCCCCTGCACTTCCAGCACCAGCATGCCGGGGCGGTGTTCGCGGGCCGGCACCAGCTCGATGTCGATGATGCTGCCGTGATCCTCCGCCAGGGGCAGGCCCGCCGTGGCCAGCGCCCGCACCGGCACCCGGACCAGTTCGAGGGCACCCAGCAGGTCGCCTCCCGTGTCGGCGGCGGGAGAGAGGAGCGGCAGGCCGGTGCGCGCCACCCACTCGCTGGCGCTGATCTCCAGGGCGCGCCGCAGGGCGTCCTGACGCGCCGCCGTGAGGGCCGTGAGGGGCCGCGTGCCCCGTTCCAGGCGGCTGAGATACGGCTGCGTGACGCTGCCCGCCTCGCCACCATGCGCCGCAGTGCGCCGCGCAATCTCGTCCTGTCTCAGCCCCAGCGCGCCGCGCCGCTCGCGCAACCAGGCAGCCAGGTCGGGCGGGTCCGGCGGGGGAAGCATCATGGGAAAAGTGTAGAGGCCGGCTCGGCAGAAAAATGGAATCGGAGGACTTGAATTTATGCCCGTAGTCATATTATGCTGTGGGCGTACCCCCGCTTTCTCGTTTCGCGTATCGCCCCCATCCGCGTTCGTTCTGCCCTGGCCCCAGAGCAGAGGAGGTTGCCATGTCCGACCCCGCTTTTCTCGCTGGTCTGGTTCCCCTGTTCGGCGGCGCCTTTGTCGCCGGAGCCGTGACGCAGCTCGCGCGGCAACTGGCGCGGCCCGCGCCGCCCCGCGCCCGCGTGGTGATCGCCCGGGCGACCTGCGCGGGCATCGCGGCCCTGACGGTCGCGGCGCTGCTGACGGTGGTCGTGCGGCCCGTGCCCGCCGCCGCGTTGTTGCTGGCCGCCGCGTGCGTGACGGGCTGGAGTGGCCCCGGCATCCTGACGCGGCTGGGCACACTCGTCGAGCGCAAACTCGGCTTGCCCGGCGACCCCCAGCGTGAGTGGCGCGGGAACGAAAGGCACCGCACACACCCGGCGGGCCCGGACGGGCACACTGAAGCATGAAAGCCATGCGGATGGCCGCCGCGCGCGGCCTGGCCCTCACCGTCGCGCTGCTCGCCCCCGCACTGCTCGCTCCGGCGCTGGCCCAGGCGGTGCCGGCCTCATCTGGCGCGGCTCAGGCTCCCGCGCTGACTGCCCCGGCGACCACACCGGCGCAGCGGCGCAACGTGACCCCCGCGCCCCTGAGTGCGGGCGAGACGGCGGCCCTGGCGGCCCTGTATCAGAACCTGCGCCCCGCCACCCTGCGCATCGAGGACTGTCCCCCGAACGACTGCCTCGATCCCGACGGCGTCGGCACGGCCTTTCTGATCGGGGACGGCTACGCGCTGACGGCCTACCACGTGGTCTTCGCGGCCGGGCATCTCAGCGCCCTGACGCTGGACCGGCAACGCTACCCCGTGCAGGTGATCGGCTATGACGACCAGGCCGACCTGGCCCTGATCCGGGTGGGGGTGCCCGCCGGGACGCCCTTCCTGCCCCTCGCCGCCGCGCGCCCGGCGGTGGGCGATCCGGCCCTCGCCATCGGCAACGGCGGCGGCGCCTTCCTGCTGCCCAAGACGGGCCGCCTGACCGGTCTGGACAGTCAGGCGAGCAGCGCGGACCTGCCGCCCGGCACGCTGGAACTGAGCGCGCCCCTGATTCCCGGTGACAGTGGCGGCCCGATCATCAATGCCCGCGGCGAGGTCATGGGGATCGTCAGTTACGGCTCGTTCGTGCCGGGCCGGCGGGTGACGTCCTACGCCGTGCCGGTCACGCGGAATGATGCCAGGCTGGCCGAGCTGCGCAGGGGCGTCAAGCGGGACGCGCCGGTCATCGGCATTACCCTCGACCTTCCGCCGGAGCTGGCACCGGTCACCGCCCTCCCCGCCGAGGACTTCCCGACCTTCAGCAAGTATTTCGATCTGGGTGACACGCCCGGCGCGTTTTTCACCCGCGTCTCGCCGGACAGCCCGGCAGCCCGCGCGGGCCTGCAACCCCTGAACTACAACGCCGAGGGCAAGCGCACCTCGGGAGACATCGTGACCGCCGTGAACGGCCAGCCCATCGCCAACTTCTCCGACTTCCAGTACGCCGTGCGCCGCTACCAGCCGGGACAGACCGTCACCCTCAGCGTCCTGCGCGGCGGCAAGAAGATCGAGGTCAAGCTGACCCTCGCGCCCCGGACCCAGGTCCACAACTGAGACGCGGCCCGCAGACCTGCGGAGCAGCAAGGCCCTGTGTCTGCCTGTGCCCTGGCCCTGCTGTTCTGTTCCCAAAAGAATGATCGAAGAGTATTAAGACGAATCCATCTTGACAATTCTGCCAAAAACAGAACAATACGGGATATGGATACTCTGCTGAAAAAAGCGGGCACGATGCTCGCCCACCTCGACCTGTTCACGCACATGCTGCATCTGCGCGGGCTGCTGCAACTCGCGGCGCACATGGAGGAGCGCGGGGACCGCGTGACCCTGATCTCGCCCGAGATGATCACCCTGGTCGGGGCGGACATGACCAGCGACGCCAGCGTCACCACCAGCAAGGGCGCGACGGTCGAGGCGGGCAACGCCTACAGCGTGCTGCGGACCCTCAAGGGCCACGATGCCCCCGAGTACGCCGTCACCCGCGAGGAACTCAAGGCCCTCAACGCCCGTGCGGTCTCGGAACTGGAGGCCAGTGACGCCATGCGGGCCTTCGGGGAAACCCTGACGCGCCTCGGCGTTCCGGGCGCGGCCAGTGCGGCGGCCGCTGCCACGCCTGCCGAGGCGGCTCCCGAGCGTCCGGCCCGCAGCCGCCGCACCCCGGAAGGCGACGGCGCGAGCGAGCAGCCTGCGGCGTAAAGTCGACGTTCTGCGCTCCAGCGTCACGCTTCCCCGGTGGAGGCGTGATGTTTTTTTGGGCGGGGGAAGCGGCCACCGACCCGGTTTTAAAAGATCAGGAGTGGTGCTGGGGAAGGTTCACCCCGAGCCTGGCAGGCAGAGAACAAGCCTCTTAGGACGGCGCTCATAAGGGTTGCCGGGTGAGGGTATAGCCACACCGTTGAAACCAGCCC
>NZ_JHAC01000050.1 GCF_000599865.1 Deinococcus phoenicis
AGGGGAGGCGTGGCCCAGCCATAGCCGCCCGGTGTCCGCGTCAGCACCTGCCCCGGCGTGCCACCCTCCGGCAGGCCAGCGCCGTCCCCGGCCAGGTGTGCGGTCAGGGGGTTGCTCTCGGTGCCGTCCCCGGTGATGGTGATGCCGTCGGTGCTGACGGCGTTCTGGAGTTCGATGCTGATCTGTTTAATGGTCATGTCACTGCTCCTGGGTGTAGGTGATCTGGAGTTTCGGGTTACCGCTGGCCGTGACCGCCCGGAACGCCAGCAGGTCAGTCCTGCCGCTGACCTCCCACACGCTCCCGTCCGGCCAGCGCTCGCCGTCTGCAGGCGTCGGGTCGGGTGCGGCGGTGGCGACGCGAGCCACACCCCCTTCCACGCTGACGCGCGCGCCGGTGGCCCCGGCAGGGATGTTGGGGAGGGCCTGGGCCTGGGCGGTCAGGGCCAGGGCGATGCGGGAGAGGGAGATGGTCTGGGTGGGGGTGCCAGTGCCGCCGCCTCCGGGGTTGCCGCCCACCACCCGGACAGGCAGGGGGGCGGTGTCGGAGACGGGCACGGCAAACTCGGCATCCTCGGGGTCCGCGACGCCGAGAATCGCGCGGTTGTAGCGCCAGAAGTTCAGTAGGTTGACTCTCCAGTTCATAAGCACCTCAATCAGCCAAAGCGAGCGCCCCCACACGCGGGCTGAAGCGCGGGCGGGGGCGAGGGAAGGAAGATCAGGACCAGGTGGCGGTGAGGGTCACGCCGCTGGTCGGCTCGAACGCCGTCAGCAGCACGTGCCAGGTGCCCGCCGCCGGGGTGGGGAGGGTCACCGTCTCGGCGTTGCCCTCCTCCCAGCCCCAACCGTCGGCCACCGGGTCGCCGTCCTCGGGGATCACCGGCGGCTCGCCGTGCCTCACGTACAGGTCCACCTCCCCCGTCCCCCCGCTCGTGGTCACGGTGAGTTCACCGATGCCCTCGGGGAGCGTCAGGGTGTACAGGCGGTCCAGGCCCGGGGTGAGGTCCGGCACCGTCACCGGCACGCCGTTGTCGAGCGTCAGCACCTCCGGTTCCGGCGGCGCTTCCTCCACCGGGGCCAGGGCGCGCAGGGTGGTGAGGGCGGGGCTGTCGTCGGTGCGGGTCCACCGGAGCGTCTCGCCTGCGGCCAGGGTGTGGGGGTAGGTCACGGCCTGCCAGCTCGCGCCGCCGTCCGTGCTCACCTCCACGGTGGCGGGCGGGCCGTGCTGGCCCAGCAGGAGGTAGCCGACGAGGCCACCGCGGCCCTCGGTCACGGGCAGGGTGAGGCCGCCTGCTGGCGTCACGTCCAGCAGGAGGGGATTGGGAATCAGCATGTCTCTCCGTTCAGCCCTCAACGCCGCCGCCCGTCTCGCCCAGCCCGATGCGGGCCAGCAGCAGGCGGGTCATCGGCGCGGAGCAGGTCAGGGTCAGGGGCGAGGCCGCCACCGGCGCGTAGAGGGCGCCCCAGGTGGCGAGGTACGGGTGCCAGCCCCGCGTCCCGGCGTTGCGGCCCAGCGGGCGCACCGTCGCGGCGAGGCCGTTCACAGTCAGGGTGGGGAGCTGGCCCGCCGGGACCTTCGCGCGGAACAGCAGCGCCGCCCGCAGTTCGCGCCGAGTCCCGCCGTCCGGCAGGCGTTCCCCGGCCCAGGTCACGCGCAGGGTGCCCCGCGCGCTGGTGGTGTCGTCCAGCCGCTCCTCCTGTCCCCCCGGCGGGTAGAGCATCGGTTTGGCGAGCGCGGCCAGGGCGGCGGCACTCGGCGTCCAGCCCTCCCCCTGCACCTCCACGGTGGCCGGGACCTGCCAGGGGGGTTGCCGCCGGCCGTCCCTGGCCTTCAGCGGTTCCTCGCCGCGCGGCACGCGGCCGGTCGTGGCGAGCGTGACCCCGAGCGGCGGGCGCAGGGCGGCGGGGGGGCTGAGCGCGTGCCCCGGGGGTGGGCGGCGTTTCGGGCGGCCCGGCCACTCGCGTGGCGTGCTGTCCCGCCAGGCGTCCCAGGCGGTCAGGGCGCGGGCCTCGTCCTCCCCGGTGACCGCCCAGGCCCACTGGGGCGGCCAGACGTTGCTCCCCAGGCCAACCGGGCTGAACTGCCTGAAGGCCCCCGCAGCGCAGCGCAGCCCCCCCGCCTCGAACGCCGCCCGCGTGCCGCTCTCCCGCCGCCCGCCGGGCCACAGCGCGGTGACGGTGCCACCCCGTTCGTGCAGGACCACGGCCTGCCCGGGATCGGGAAGCGCCCCCCCCGGCGTGACCGGCGGACTCAGGCCCGCCCAGGTGCCGCCCGCGAGCGTGTGCCCGTAGGCGCTGAGGGTGCCCGCCTGCGTTGCCGTGCCGGGCGTCCACGTCACCTGCCCGTCCGGGGTGGCCCAGGTGCGCTCCGACCAGGGCAACTCGGGCGGCGGGACCGTTTCGCGGGGCATGGAATTGACCCAGGAACAACTGTAGTCGTGCCAGGGGTAGGGGTCGCCGGAGGTGCGCAGTTGCAGGACGACCCCGACCTGCCACTCGGCGCCCTCCACCCACTCCGTGCCCGTCACGCCCACCGTCCAGTAGCGCGTGCCGCCCTCGGCGCTGGGCCGCTCCTCGCGGTACACCTGGAGGCTGGTCACGTCCCCCGAGCCGGGGTCGTTCGCGCGGGCCTGGAGCACCCCCCGCGTGATCGGGCCGCGCCGCTCGGTGACGATCTCCGGCCCCTGCGCCGGGACTTCCGGCCATGTCCCCACCACCACCCGCTCCCGCCAGCGGGTACCGATCGCGTCGAAGGCGGGCCATTCCTCACCGGTGCTGAGGAACAGGGCCGCGTCGGGGAGCCGCTCCCATTCGAGCAGTGGCGCGGCGGTCTCGCTCCCCCGCGCCCCGGTCCGGAAGCGGATCGCGGGGAAGGTGAGCGGGAGGGTCGCCCCCGGCGGCGGCACCAGGAGGCCCGGCAACGCCCCGAACGGGGAGAGGGCGTCCGGGGTGGGCTGGATGTCGCCGCGCGGGTGGTACACGCCCAACTGGTAGGGGCCGTATGGGTCGTAGGCATAGGCCCAGCCCGCCGGGTACAGCGTGCGCGGCGTGAGGTCCACGGCCAGCGCGCCTTCCCCCACCCGGACCCGCAGCGGCCCGCCGGGGAGGGCCACGCTGGTACCGTCCGGACGCTGGAACGTCGGCGGGAAGAAGGGGCCGGAATCGGGCAGGGGGTCCGCCTCGCCCACGCGCTCGTGGGTGAAGACGCGGGGGGACGGGCCGTCCAGCACGCCGGGGATGAAGCCGGCGCCCCACGCGCCGGGGCGCTGGGGCGAGTCCCAGGAGGGGACGGGGGGGACGAACGACTCATCCAGCACCGGGCGCAGCTTCAGAGGCGGCATTTCCAGCCGCCCCGTCTGCGCGGTGCGTCCTGGCGGCGAGAGCGGCAGGTGACCCGCCAGTGAGGGCACCCCCGTCCGCGACCGGGTCGCCGGCTCCCCCTCCTTGTCACAGCAGCAACAGCAGCCCTCACCCACCAGGTCCAGCAGGGCGCGCATCGTTTCCTGGTCCATCCTCACCCCCCCGCGATCACGCTGCGGCCCGCGTTGTTCGTGGCGATCTCGACCACCCCGCCCACCTCCGGCTCCGAGAAGCCGCGCAGAAGCGTCGCCAGCCGTGGGTGGTAAGCGACGTTGCTTCCCGCCAGATAGGGCACATTCACCATCACCTGTGCTCCCGAGACGCTCACCACGAAGCCGCGCTCGCGGTCGTTCTCGGCGGCCCAGGGGAGGTCGGTCAGCGGCGGGGCGGTGACCTGCGCCGCCGTGAGGCTGGCCGTCCCCTTCGGCCCGTCGGTGCTGATGCTCAGGCTCTCCACCACCCCGCTCACCGGGCTGCTGATCAGCGCCCCCGGCAGCAACCCGCGCGGCACGCTGAGCTGCGCCTCCTGCACGACGCGGGGACCATTCGCGTGGGCGATCAGGGCGGCGAACCAGGGCAGCTTGGTCGGGGTTTCCAGCATGCCGAAGGTCTGCTCGGCTGTCCCGGTTCCCCCACCCTCGACCCGCCACGCCGCGTGCTGCGGCAGGCTGATCTCGTTGCGCAGGCGGCCGTCCGGATCGGTGTCTGCCCCTTCGCCTTCCTCGGGCGTCTGCCCCCGCTTCGGCCACTCCACCCGGGGCGGCTCGTTGCGCATCACCTCGCTGCCCGTCTGCAACGCCCCGGTGCGGACCGTCAGGCGCACGGCCTCCTGCGAGTCGAGATCGTAGAGGGGCACCGTCGCCCCGCCGGTCGTGCCGTAGTGGCGGTGCCAGACGGGGCCGATCTTGCGGTAGACCTCCCCGAGCGTCTGGGTCACGTACTCCCGCGACTGGAGTGGGCCGCGTTGATCCGGCTCATCCTCCGCCCGCGCCTGCTCCACGCTGACCAGCCGCTTCCCGGCGGTGCGGCGGCTCTTGAGGTATCCCGCGAGGTCGCCTTCCTCGTACCAGGCCTGGGTGATGATCTCAGTCTGGTTCTCGACGAGGTCGCCGCCGGGCAGGCTGGCGCTGAACAGGGTGCCGGAAACGCCCACCATGCGGGCCTGGGTGCTCAGGGTGTACCCGAAGCCCCGCTTGGTGGTCTGCTGGCGCACCAAGGCCTCCGGGCAGTCCGGGTGGTAGCTGTAGGTGGTTTTGGTGTCGCTGATCAGCACGCGGTCGAACGTGCGCGTGACGCTGTAGCTGGTCAGCGCCCCCTGGCTGCCGTCCTCGTTGTGGGCATAGATCGGCACCGCCCGGTAGCCTCCGGAGAGGCCGTAGCGGTCGATCTGGTCCGGCGGCACGCCCTCCGTGACCTCCACCCGCCCGATCTCCACCTGCTGCTCCTGACGCAGCAGACCATTCCAGACGTAACCGGTGGAAACCGTGAACCCGTTCTCGGTGGGGGTGGTTTCCTTCCAGGACCGCCGTTTGTCCTCCTCGGTCTGCTCACCCTCCTCCGCTTCCTCCGGGTCCGAGTCGGGATCGCGGGGCACGACCGGCCCCAGCACCGTGCGTTCAGCGGCACTGAGCCGGATGCGGCCCGGCACCTGCGCCCCCTCACCCCGCTCGGTCAGGCTCTCGATCTCGCAGCGCGTGAAGGCGTCGCCCTCGCCGGTCAGGCTCTCGCCCGGGGGCACACCGTACAGCGCGTCTCCCCGCACGATCAGCCGGTAACCCAACGCCCCATAGGTGTCCCCGAACAGGTCCGCCGGGGTGCGGCCGCCCGTGCTGTACTCGCGCCGCTTCTCCTGCCAGGTCTCGCCTGCAAAAGGGTCGGGGCCAATCAGGGAGAAGGGAACACCCGCCGCCGCGCAGCCCCGCCGCACCAGATCGGAGACCCCGACGCGCCGCAGCGGCGGCAGGGGCGGGGGGCTGGCGGGCAGCAGGCCAGGCTGCGTCACGTAATCGCCGGGGTAATCCAGGCGGGGCGAGCGGACCCACTCCACCAGCTCAGGCAGCGCGAACGTCCTGGCCCGCTCTGCCGCCGCGTTGTAGGCGCGGATGACGGTCGTGGTGCCCTCGGTGCGGCTGCGGGTGATCTCGTACTGGCGCCGATCGACCGTAAGGTGCCGGGCGATGGCCGGGGCGTCCCCTAGCGAGGCAAAGACCTTCAGGGTCTCTCCTGGCCGCGCGTCCGTCTTCAGCGTGAGGGTCACCGTCTCCGTCTCGCCGTCGTGCTGGTAGCTGGAGCGCACCGCACGGCCCAGGGGGCACGATAGCTCCCAGCGCTTCGGGATTGCGCCGGGGATAACGTTCACCGGGGTGCCGGGGGGCAGGCCGGGCGAGCCGCCGCTGCTGCCCGGGCGCAGCCCCGCGTAGCTCGTGAAGCGCACCGCCATACGCGCCGTCCGGAGACGGATCAGCGACCCGAAGGCGAAGGGGACATTTTCGGGAGGGCGCACATAGGAGCGGAAGACGAAGGCGGTGCGGCGGGGAGTCAACCGGATTCGGCTGCTGAACTCGAACGGAGCTGCCCCGGCCTGCCTCCTGCGGCCCAGCAGGATGATCGGCATCAGCTCACCGTGCCGACGATGGCCCCGCTGTCCTCACCGCTGATCAGCTCCGCGCCCGCTGTCCATTCCAGCAGCAGCGGCAGGCTCTCGCCGGGGGCCAGCGGCCCCGTGAGCACCTCCCGCTCGGCTTCCTCCAGCAGCACCCCGCCCACGGTCACGGTCAGCGAGGCGGGCAGGGTAGCGGTGTTGCTGACCCGCAGGCGGATGCTGGTCAGGGGCACGTCCCCGGTGTTTTTGAGCAGGCCGGTCTGGAGCAGCGTGCCGTTCTCTGCCAGCTCCCCGGCGTAGGGGGGCAGGTCGGCCGTATCGTCGTCGGTCCTCAGGGTGATGCGTTTCACGGACTCCCTCCCACGATGAGCACGTCCAGGGTGATGTTGTAGAACTCCCGCCCATTGGCGTGGGCCAGGAAGGGCCACACGGGGGGCGACTGCACCACGGCGTTCGCCCAGATACGGAGTTCTGTACGGTCGGTGTAGTTCTCGGCCACCTGCACGACGTCGCCCACCTTCAGCCTGGTCAGGGGCCGGATCAGGCTGAATTCTGCGCCGTTCTCGGTCTGAATCTTCAGGGTGACCCCGCCCTGACGGCCCGGCTGGGCGTCCTGGCGCGTGCTGGTGCTGCTGACGCCGTTTTTGGTCACGGTCGTCTCGGTGGTCACCGAGCCGTCCGGGTTGACGGTCTTCTTGACGTTGGTGACGGTCGTCTCGCTGCTGCCGTCGGCCTTCACCACCGTCTCGGTGGTGCTGGTCTCACTGTTCTGGAGGTCGGGCGGTGGGCACTCGGTTCCGGCCTCGGTCACGCGCGTGAAGGTGGTCCCGTTCTCATCGGCGAACTCCTGCACCTCCTCCGGAGGGACGTGCTGGAGGGTCACGCCACCACGCCGGGGCAGTCGCGTGGCCAGGTCCACCAGCCCGCCGGGGGCTGTAATTCGGCAGACGAGGGGGAACAGCAGGCGGGGGTCAGGACGAAGCATCCTGACCCCCGGACTTCTTGATGATTCCTAGCACTTTTTGACCCCCCAGGTCTTGTGGAGTTTGGCGTCATGGATCAGCTCCCCAAAGACGCGGCGCGCCGCGCGCTCCATGTCGGGGGCTTTGTCGCTTGGCGCGTTGATAGTGGCCTCGAAATTGTAGGTCACGCTCTGGGGCGCGGGCTGAGTAGTGGCGATCGGAGTTGCGGTCGCTGTCGGGATTTTCGCGCCCTGGAGCAGGCGCTCCAGCCGCTCAGTCCCGGCGACGATGGCCCGCGAGGCGACCTGGGCATCTGCAAACGCCGAGAGAGCCTGGGGCAGTGGTTGGGTTCCCTGCACGAGTTTCCCGGCGATCCGGTCCAGGTCCTGCATATTGCCGGCCACACTGCCCGTTCCCCGAGCGGTATCGGATGCATCCTCCTCGCGGCGCAGGTTCTGGCGAGCGCGGTCCTGCGCCGAAGTGGCGTAATCCTCCGCACGGCGGCGATCCTGCCTTGCCGCCTCGGTATCCCTCTCGGCTTTAACGCCCCGCAACGCGGTTTGCAGGTCGCCGTAGGCCCTCTCCAGCGCGCCCACGAGCTGCGCCGTATTTTCCGCGAAGCGGTCAACTCCGTCCGAGAAGGTGATGGCCGCCTGGGCTTCCTTGTCCACCGCCTGAGCACGGCCTTCCAGCAGCGCGGCCTCACGGTCGTACCCGACGCCCAGGTCGTCCAGCTTGTCGGTGAGGGCTTTCACCTCCTGCTGGCCCGTGCGGCTGAACTTCACCCCGTTTTTCTCCAGCAGGTCAGCCTGTTTGCGGTACCGCTCCTCCTGCGCCGCAAGGTCCTGGGTCGCCTGCTGGATGGCCGCCCTGTCCCCACTGTCGATAGTCGCCTGAAGCCGCCGTATGGCCGCGTCACGGCGCGCGGCGATGGCCTCCAGACGCTCCCGCTCCCGGCGGCTGTCGAAGGTGCGCCCGCCCTCGCTATAGACGACCTGTTGGAGCCGTTCGTTCGCCTCCCGCACACCGTCCATCTGGCTGATCGTCGTGCGGTACTCGCCCGCGAGCGCCCGCAGCTCCTTCCGTTGCTCGCGGATGGCCGCCGTGAGCCTGTTCGCTGCGGCGTCGAGCGCCTCCGAGTTCTGGGTGGTCGGGGCCTTGGCCCACATCTCACGGGCGGCGGCATAGGCCCCCTCAGCCTGGGCCAGGCGGGCGCGTGCTGCGCCAACGCGGCGGGTGACCTCTTCGAGCTGTTCCAGGCCAGGGACGCCGCCCTGCACCTCGGCCATGAGACGCGCCTCCGCGCTGCCCAGTTGCCGCGTGACCTCTTCCTCGGCCGCACGGACTTCGGCCACCTTGCGTTCCTGCTCCGCCACCTGGGCCAGCAGTTGGATGCGCTCCCGGAGAATACCTGCCCGCTCTTCCGGGCCTTCAACGAAGACGAGCTGCTGCTCACTGAGGGCCAGTTTCTCGCGGGCCGTCTGCAATTCCTGTTGGGCAGACAGCACCGCGTCTTCGGCCAGTCCCCTGATCTGGAGCAGGGCTTTCGCGCGGGCCTCCGCCGCGTCCAGCAGACCGTTTTCCAGTTCCAGTTGTCGCTTGGTCGCCTCCCGGGCGGCCTGGCGCTGGGCGAGGACGAAATCCTCGGCTGCGCGTGCAGCCTCCCGGGCAGACCCCGAGCGAGCTGTGTCGAGGTCCTCTGCCTGCCGCGCCCGTTCCCGTCCGGCCTGCATCTGGGCGGTCAGTGCCTGGGCAAACGTTCCCCGGGCCTGCGCCTGCCCGACCAGTGCCGCCTGCAACTCCAGCTCCGTTCGGGCAGCCGCGACGCGCTGGTTTGCCAGCAGGAGTTCACGGGCCGCGATCTCGGCGGTGAGGTTGGCTGTGGCCACCCGGTTCTCGCCCAGGCCACGCAGGGCCAGTTCGGCCTGTGCCTGCGCCCGGTAGAGGTCGAGGCGGCGCTGTTCGGCGTCGAGGGGGGCGCTGTTGATCTTGTCCTGAAGGTCCGCGATCTGCCCCAGCAGGCCATACCGCTGACTGATCAGGGCATTTCGTTCCTTCTCCCTCCCTTCCCCCGCGATCTGGTCGTCAAGGTCGCGCACGCGCAACTGGGCCGTCGCGAGCTGCTGGCGCTGCGCCCGTACCCGGTCAGCCTCGGTCCGGGCCAGCCGTTCGGCCAACTGCGCCTCGGCATCCAGGCGGTCCAGAGCGGATTGCCGGACCTCCCGCGCCAGATCGACCTGCTCGCGCAGGGCCGCCGCCTGATCGTGCTGAAGGCCCGCAAGCTGCTGCTCCACCCGCAGGCGCTCCTCAGCAGTGAGGCGCACGCCGTTCAGGCCGTCGAGTTGCCCCTGAAGAGCCGCAATCTGCCCGGCCCGCTCGGCGCTGATCTGCTGGTTGATCCCCAGAATCTCGACATCCGAACGGCTGAGGTCACGCGACCACTCCAGTTGCTGCTGGCGGTTCTGGCTCTGCTCGACGGGGCGATTCGCCTCCTGAATGCGGGCCTGCCGGATGGCCTCGGCGGCGGCCCGCTCCTGCTCCTCCCGCTGCTGGAGGCGCTGGGTGGCGTCCGCCTGGTGCTTGCTGTCCAGGCCGGAGAGGTCGGCGTAAAACTGGGTCCAGATGGCCTGGCGCTCGGTGGCGCTGAGCTTGTCGTTGTCCAGCGCGAGGTCACGAGCATCCGCCAGGCGCTTGCGGTCCTCCGTGTACTGCTTGTCTGCGGCAACTTTGGCGAGTTGGTAACGGTGCTGCGCCGCCTCCGCCTCGATGCGGGCGGCCTCGACCGTTGCCCCGGCCACCCCCGCCCGTACCCGGTCCTGGGCCTGGGCCAGCTGGCGCGACACGCTCAGTTCGTACTGCGCGGCCTGCTGGTCACGGGCCGCCTGCTGCGCGGCGAACTGCGCCGACTGCGCGTCCTGCCAAGCTTTGGCGATGCGCTGGGCGCGCTCTTTCGCGTCCTGTTCGTCCTCGTTTGCCCACTGCTGCTGTTTGGCGCGCTGCTGCTCGCGGGCGGCCTGCTGGACCCGTGCCTGTTCGGCTGGGAAGTCTTTCAAGGTTTTGAGACGCTCACGGGTCTGCTGTTGCAGATCCACGAGTTCGGCGTTACGTTCGGCCCGCTTGCGCGCCTCCTCATCTTTAATGGCGGCGATCGTGGCGTCTCGCGCTGCTTTTTCCGCGTCCAGAACGCTCTTGAGCACATCTTCTCGGGCCTTCCGGCGTTCCCGCGCCTGCTGCTGCTCCAGGGCGAGAATCTGGCGGTTGCCCTCCTGGATGATGCGGGCCTGCTGATCGGGGTAGCCCTCCAGTTCCTTGACCTGATCGCGAAGGCTCTGGCGGAGGTCGTCGAGCGCTGCCCGCCGGGTCGCCTCTTCCTTCGCGTAGCCGTCCTCCATAGCGGCGATTCGGGCATCGCGCGTGCTGCGCTCGGCGTCGAGGATGCGCTTCGCGGCGTCCTCTGCCGATTTCTCCCGTTCTCGGTCCTGCTGCTGCTGGAGGGCAGCCAGCTGCCGCGCCCCCGCGTCCCGGACCCCCGCCTGGGCGGTGGGGTCACCTTCCAGCGCCCGAACCCGCTCGGCGATATCCGTCTTCAGGTCTTCCAGAGCGGCGTGCCGGACGGCCTCTTCCTTGGCGTACCCGCCCCGCATGGCTCCGATTACGGCGTCGCGGGCTGATTTCTCGGCTTCGGCCACACGACGAGCACTTTCGCGGGCGAGTTGCTGGTCCTCCCGCACCCAGCCCTTGCGTTTGGCGGCGATCTCGCGCCGTGCCGCCGCCTCGACCTCCTTCTGCCGAGCGGGGAAATCTGCGAGGGCTTCAACCTTTTCTGCCGTCTCGCGGTTGATGTCGTCGATCTCGGCCTGACGCTGGGCACGGCGCTTGGCCGCGCCCTCCTGCATCGCTTCCAGCTCCGCGCGCTGGGCGGCCAGGGCGGCGTCGCGCGTGGTCTTGACCGCCTCGTCGGCGTACTTTTTCCGAAGCGATGCCTCTTCCGCGAGCCTCTGGGCGTCCAGCCCCGCCAGCCCTTCCCGCAGGGCCGGGGTCTGGGCAGGGTCCATCAGTTTGCCGTTGACGACGAAAGGCTTTTTGAACTCCTGGCGCAGCTTGTCAAAATCCTTCCCCAGCCGCGCCAGGTCGGCTTGCAGGTCCGTCATTCCCGAGAGCTTCAGGTCGAAGGACCGCCCCTCCAGTTCCTCGCGGAGGGCCTTGACCGCCTTGGTCTGGTCCTCCGTCAGGATGACGTTCGTGCGCCCCCGTTTCTCGGCTTCGGTGTAGAGGACGGTCATGTTCTGCCGGGCGGCCACCAGGTCTGCCTGGAGCTTCTTGATGCGCGCCTCGTCGGGCTTGCCGTAGATGCGCTCCCCGAAGATGTTCACGCCCTTCAGTTCGCCCTGCTGTGCGTCGGAGAGTTGCTGCTGGAGGAGGAGCACCTTGGCCTTGGCCCGGCTGAGTTCCGACCCTTCTTTGACCAGCGCCTGGACACGCTGCATTGTCTTCTCGAAGGACTTCTGGCTGGCCTCGTCCGCCTCTTCGTAGATCGCCGTGGTTTTCTTGACCGAATCCGCCCAGTACAGCCCCAGCGCGAGCGCGGCGGTGGCGGCGACCGTATAGATGCTGATGGCCCCCACAAAGGTTTTCAGGGCTGTCCCCGCTCGCATGGTGGCTCCCGCAAAGACGTTGGTCACAACGGCCCCACTGGCCAGACTCCCCTGGTACAACATCGCCTGGGTGTTCGCCTTGGCGTACAGGGCACCCACGTCCATCAGCAGCACCCGCTTGAGAGCCGTGACGACGTTCAGGCGGATGGTCGAGGCCGTCATCGCCCCCTCGACCGCAACCCCTGCCGTCTCTGCCACTGTGGCGGCAGCGCGCGCGGTGGTCAGCGTCTTTACGCCGCCAATCAGGGCACTGACCGGGGCGTACAGGATGCCGACGGCTACCCCGGAGGCCAGCAGCAGCCCCGTGACCCCCTGAATCGGGTCCGGTAGGGCATTGAAGGCGTCCGCGAAACCGACCAATAGGCGGGTACCCAGATTCACGGCGGGCAGGAACGCCTCACCCAACGCGAGCTGCGCCTGCTTGATGGACAGCTCCATGTCGGCACTGCTCCCGGTCAGGCCGTCCTGGCCCTGCTTGTACAGGTCCAGTTCATCGCTCGCGGCGGCCAGCACCAGGTTGTAGGCGGCCTGGGCCTTCTCGGCCTTGGTCAGATCGTCAGACTTCTTCCCCAGGCTCTTGGCGAGTTTGTCGTAGTACGTGCTGAGGTTCTCGGAGATGCCGATGGAGGCCAGCATGGCGCTGTCCCCGGCCTCCACAGCACTCACGAAGTTCTCTGCCCCCTCGGCGGTGGAGCGGCCCGCTAGCTTGGCAGAGGCGCCCGCCCGCACCAGGGAGGCGGCGGCCTGGTCAGCGGTCATGCCCTGGCGCGCCAGGCGGCCCACAAAGCCCTCGGATTCCGCGCTCGTGAGCTTCAGGGTGTCGGCCACTTCGTGGGCAGCCTTCTGCCCCGCGTCCAACGCCACGTTGTTGTTCTTGAGCTGCGTCTCGAACAGCTTGCTGCTGACGCGGGCCTGGTCAAAGCCACGAGCCAGCCCGATGAAGCTATTGGCGGTCGCGCCCGCCTGGGGGCCAAACTGCCGCAGGGCTTCCCCGGCCCCCAGCTTGACCTGCGAGGCCAAACCGAGTCGGCTGAATTGACCATTCGCCGCTGCCGCCGTCTGCTCAGCCGTCCGGGTCGCCATCGCGGCCTTCAGCGCCTCGTTCGACCACTCCCCGAAGGTCTGCTTGGCCTCAGCCCCCAGTGCCTCCATCTCCCCCTTCAGACGGCGCATGTTGGTGGTGAGTTGCGAGACCTCCTCCGGCGTCGCCTCCCCGATACCTGCCTGGAACTCGGCGCGGGTCAGGCGAATCGCGTTGCCGACCTCGTTCAGCCGCGCTCGAAGGGCCGCCCCCTGGGCCTCGAAAGCGGAGGCGGACTGCTGCGCGGCATTGGCCCCGAGCTGGAAGCCGCCGAACATGTCGCTGATGCGGCGCTGCATGGAACTGGGCACAGCCTCTTCGACGGCGTCTCTTATGGCCCGTACGGCCTTTTGAACGTCCTTCCCCGCACTGAGGTCAGCCGTGATCTTGAGGGTACCGACCTTTTTGCTCAACTCCTGAATAGCCCGGAGGTCGGAGAGGATTTCCTGCACGCCTTTGCGGAAGGCGGCATTGTTCAGGACGGCGTCGCCCTTTACGGCGGGCAGGCTGGGTCCGGTCATGTTGTGCGGCTCCTGTCAGGGCGAGGGGGTACGGTAGGGGTGTATGAAAAAAGCTGTTCTTTTGTTGGTCGCCGCACTGCTGTCTCTGGCGAGCGCAGAGAGGCGCACCCTCACGCCAGCTCGGCTCGGGTCAAAGGACATTCCAACGACCGACGAGGCCTTCCCGCGAATGGGTTGGGTCCGCATTTCAAAGGAATGGGTCTACAGCGCCCCTGTGAAGGGACTCCCGACTCAGGCGTTTTTTCAGAAGCAGTGTCGGAGCGCCGTTCTGGAAATTCTGAAAAGTCCGGCCAGTGCCCGGTTCTCCAAGCCCCTCACGACCGACTACAACCTGAAGGGCGGGTTTTATACGAGCAGCGGCACGGTGGACTCTGCAAACAGTTATGGTGCGCTGCTGCGCCGCGACTACATCTGTTTCTCGGTCTTCGAGGGGAACGCCCAGGGCGGGAGGGTGTACTTTACGGCCGATCTGCTTGGCGACCGCTAGCGCAGTGCCGCCCGCACCTTCTCCGCAAACAGCTCCTGCATGCGCCGGGCGGCAAACACCTGCGCGCCGATCACGATGGGACCGGCAATCGTCCAGTTCACCCCGCTGCGGCCCAGCGTGAATGGCTCATGCGGGTTCTGGCGCATCATCGCCATGACCTGCAACATGGCGAAGCTCAGGCCGTCCCGACCGCCCTCAATGGCGGCCGCATAATCCACGTCGTTCCGCACAGTGA
This sequence comes from Deinococcus phoenicis, assembly GCF_000599865.1. Lineage (GTDB taxonomy): Bacteria > Deinococcota > Deinococci > Deinococcales > Deinococcaceae > Deinococcus > Deinococcus phoenicis. Next base: position 13,901 of record NZ_JHAC01000050.1, read on the forward strand.
CGGTGGCCGTGTTCTTCGTGCTGCGGCTGCGGGCGTCCAGGCCTTGACGGTAGTGGCCGGTCCGGACGTACTTCCCTTTCGGCGTCTGGTAAATGTTCGCCTCGCTCCCGATGATCATGTGCCCCAGCGCTTCTGCTCTCGCCTGCGCAGCGATCTGCGGCGTCTCGTCGCACACGCCTTCCAGTTTGACGAGGGCATCCGTCAGCGCCCGCATGTCGAATTCGATCATGCCCTCAGCCCGCCCATCGCCCGCTCGAAGCGCTCGAAGGCGGCCTCCTCCTCCCGCTCACGCCGCCGCACCTGCGCCGTCTCCGAGTAGTGCCAGGGTTCCGCCAGCCGTTCCAGGCGCTCCACCGTTCGCTGGTATGGGCGCAGGCTGTAGTGCGGCTGGCTGGTGTCGGTCTGCCCGTCCGGATGCTCCGGGTCCACATACTCACGGCCCTGGTCCATCCCGTCAGCCACGGCCTGGAGGCGCAGGTGGGCCAGTTGCGCCGCCGCCTCCCGCTGCCGCTCGATCACCACACCGCGCAGGATCAGCCGGTACGGCCAGACGATCACGCTGGCATAGGCGGCGGCCCCGAACTCCCGGAGGACGAGTTCGTCGAGTGTGCTGTCATCCGGCCCCGAATCCTCGTCAGCAGTCTCGCCGCCCGCTGACCCAGGGCCTGAAGTTTTCCCTCGGCCTCCTCAATGTCGTTCAGCACGAACATCGCGTCCAGCAGGCTCAGACGATCTGCCCAGGTCAGCGGGCGCGGGAGCACGCTCCCCGCCTCCAGACTGTGGCGCACCAGTCGCCGGAAGGCCGCCCAGACCTCCAGCTCCACATCCTCGCGCTGGAACTCCGGCCACTCCTCGCGCATGGCCCCCAGGGTGGCCGTGACGGTCAGCAGGTCGGTGAGGTGGGCGTCGGCCACGGTCGCGGGCCACGCCCGCAGGACCACGGTGCCGCGCGTGAGTCGAACCGTCTGGCGAACAGGAATCATGCAGCCTCCAGGGCAAAAAGAAGTCTCGTGTTAAAGGGGCCTCCCCGGAGGAAGGCCCGAAAAGGAGGTCAGGGGGTGGGGGCGACGGCGTCCAGCTTGGCCGCGTCCTTCAGCACATCGAGCAGGGCGTCCAGCTTCGAGGCAGGAATCGTGAAGATGCTGCCCATGCTGCCCACCTGGGTTTTCACGCCCTGCAGCTCGGCGGGGAGCTTGGCCTGATCGAGGAAGCCCTGGATGGCGGCCTTGAACTGGAGCGTCTCCTGGTTCTGGTTGTCCCCCTCGCCGTTGTTCTGGAGGCCCACGCGGGGGTGCCAGTAGACCTTGTACAGCGGGTCGGACTCGCCCGCCGTGGCGCGGTGACGACGAATGACGATCAGGCGGCCCTGGATGCTCATGCCGGGAGCGAAGGGGCTGATAGAAGCGCCCGCGAGCGCCCCGGCCAGCGCCACCGGCACACTGCCGACGTGCAGGGCGCGGATCGTGGTGTCCGGCGTCAGCACGGGGATGTTGTCGTAGCTGGCCGTCACGTCGGTCACGTCGGTTTTCAGGATGATGTCCGGGCCGCCGTAGGGGTCCTGCGCCTTGATGTCGGTGCTGGTGACGTTGGTGTTGATGGCGAGCTTCTCGGCGGGCGGGAACAGGCCGAAGTCGGCCCACTCGTCGGCGGTGAGGATGGCGCCGAAGTCCTCCAGGGGGCTGAACAGGGCCTGCCGACCTTCCTTGTTGAGGTTGGCAGAGAGCTGCGCGGTGGCCGCGTTCTTGGCGTTGAGCATATTGGCTCCTAGACGGCGAGAACGCCGTCGATACTGAGGATTTGGTAACTGGGGCGGCAGAGGGAAACACCCGGGCTGACGAGGCGGGCGGTGTCGGGGAGGGTGGGCGTATAGGGGCCAGGGCAGCGCGGGGAGCCGCACAGGAGACGACGCACCTGCCCTGCCAGCGCGTCGGACTGTTCAGCGGTGGGGGCCAGAGCCGCGACAGGAACCCACCACACGGCGGTCACCCCGTCGTCGCTGATCCCCTGCGCGTCCTCCAGCTGCACGTACCCCCCCGGATGCGCCGCGAGATACCCGCCCAGCCCCCCCGACTGCCCAGGCTTGCGCCCGGCGAGAGGGAGTTCGCGCTGTTCGGGGAGGAGGACGGGGCAGGGCAGGGCGGCAGTGAGGCGGGTGTGGAGGTCGGTGATGATGGCGCGCATCAGAGCACCCAGGAGCAAGCGGCGATTGCCTCCCCGCTCATGGGGTCCAGTTGCGCCCAGAAGTGCAGGGTGAGCCTGCCACCGTCGAAGGGAATGATCGCCCTCTCCCCCGGCGGATCCTCCCCAGGCGCGACGGTCAGGAAGCGCACGTCCTGGGCGGCGAGGGTGGGCATCTGCTGGACCGCGCGGGCGTAGGCGCTCCCCCGCACATCGGCTGCCCAGACGTTGCCCCGGAAGGGGATGCCGGGGGTCGGGGTGAGGGGGTAGGGGTAGAAGAACCCCGCCTGCTCGCTGAAGCCCGCCTGGAACTGCGCCTGGATGGCCCGCATCTCCGCGCTGAGGTCATCCATCAGAGGTCCACCTCCGGCTGGAACACCACACCGCGAGGGCGGGTCAGGGTCCTGCTGGAGGAAGCCAGCCCGCTCAGGGCGAGTTGCTCGGCCTGCTGCCTGCGAACCTCCGCGAGACGGGTGGCGAGGCCCTGTTCCATTTCAGCCCCTGACGCGGCCTTCATCCGCTCGGCCTGCCGCGTGAGCTGCCGCAGTTGCGCCCCCAGCAGCAGGTAGCGTGCCCCCGCCTCCTGCTGGGCAGGAGTGGCGTCGGCGCGGGCCTGGGCCGCCGTGACGATGTGGCCCAGGCGGGCGTCGAACTGGCCGGGCATGTCCCCCAGGTCCTCGGGGCGGAAGTCGAGGCGCAGCAGGGCGGCGAGGTCCACGGCTTACCCCCCCAGCGCCTTGAGAGCGTCGTCGGCGTACTTCTCCCCGATGCCTTTCACGGCGATGAGGCGGTCGCGGGCATCAGCAGGCAGAGAGGGGCGCTGGCGCAGCTCCTCCAGTTCGGCGGTGAGGGCCTTGACCCGCTGCTCGCTCTCGACGGAGAAGGTGGCGTAGCCTTCCTGTGTCTTGTCCATCTGGGACTGAAGCTGGTCCCGTTCCGCCGTCACGCGGTCCAGGTCCGCCTTCAGGTCGTGGTTAGCCTTGAGCAGCTCGTCCGCTTCCGCTACGTCCTCCGCCGGGGCCGCCGCCTTCACCTCCCCGGCCTCGTCCACTTCCTGCCCCTTGCCGTTCACCAGTTGCCCGCCCACGTAGAACACGGGGCGGGTGCTGAGCTTGTTGTCCTCGGACATGGCTTACTCCTCCACGAGCGCGGGCGCGGCGTACACATCTGCCGGGGCACCCTGGGGCTTGGGGCCGAAGTTCAGGATGGCCGCCGCGCCCCGGTTGCTCGCGCCGAAGCCGTGCGAGGCTTCCCAGGTCTGCGCCTTGAGGACCGTGTTGCCCTCCTGCCCCTTGAGGCGCAGGCCGCGCAGCACCGCCTGGGCGGGCACGCGCATCTTCAGGGCGCGGGGACCGTTCAGGTTCAGGCACAGCGCGTAGCCGGGGATCGCCCAGGGCTTGGTCCAGACCGGGATACCCGACGCGGTGAAGCCGATGTGGCGGTCATCCGTGCGCGACACGTCCAGGGCCACATTGGTCTGCACCTGGTTGTTCGGCCCGATCACCTGCGCCACCGTGTTGCTGGCGAAGCCCGACAGAGCGCGGAAAGCGGCGGCATCCGCCTCGTTGATGTAGATCACCAGACTGTTGCCGGTGCTGTGCTCGCCCACCGTCGTGGTGAGTTCGTCCACCGCCGTCTCGCCCAGCCCATCGCTGGCGAGGTAGTGGTTGTGGCCCGCCTCGAACCGCTTGCCGTTCGGCCCCAGCGGGGGCACCTCATCGTCCCCGTTGTAGAGGGGCTTCACCTTGACGTTGGCGAACACCTCGGGGCGCACGAACGGCCCCACCGTCAGCGTCTCGGTGACGGGCCGCTCCTGGGGGTTGTAGAGCGCGCGGGCGAGGTCCTCGCGGATGGCGGTGGTGTGGGCAAGCTGCGCCTGGTCATTCATCTGCATGAAGTCGCGCACGCTGCCCACCAGCCCGAAGTGCTCGGTCCAGCCAGTGGCAACCTGCATGGTTTCCAGTGGGAAGCCCCGCCCCTCGGTGGTCCCGCCCTTCTGGGTGGCCGCGTTGCCGTACTCGTCCGTCCGCACCATGCGGAGTCCGGCGGGGACGGGCGCGGCCTCCACGCGCTCGGTGGTGACTTCCACCAGGCGGGCCAGCGATTCGTTCATTTGCGCGTTGTAGGCCACGATCTGCGCGGTGAGGACCGCCAGCGCGTTGGGGATGCCGAAATCGCCCAGCGTCTGGTCATTGGCGCGCAGGTCGGCGAGGTTGTAGGTGCCGGTCTGCCCGACGCGGGGCAGGTAAAGAGCCAGGGAAAGAATCTTCTTCATGGGGTCTCCTCAGGCCACCGCAATGACTTGCAGGTCGGTCTTGCTGACCGCGCGGAACACCTTCACGTGGGCCGCGCTGTCCACCTCGCGGGCATTGACCGTCAAGCCGTAGAGGCCAGGCGTCAGGGCACCCGCGTCCGAGGCGTGGAAGCGCATGCCGACGCCGAAGACAGTCACGGGCTGGCCCGCCAGCGTCTTCTTCGGGCTGCTGATGCCGTCACACACGTCCCCCGCTTTGGCGACGGTGGCGCGGAAGTTGCCGTTGGCGTCCGCAACGATCTTGACGGGCGTGCAGGGATCAAGGTCCACCAGGGCCTTGAGGCCGGTGATCTGGACGGCAGTGTGCCCCTTGGCGTCGATGTCCGCCTTGGGGCTGATGGTGACTTTGGGCATACGGGAAATCCTCCTGTGAGGGGAATCAGACGGTCCCGGCGCCGACGGCAATCGCGCCCGCGTCCACCTTGAGGGTGGGCTGGACGTTGCTCGTGGTGGCGGGCTGGGAGACGAACACGGGCGTGGTGGGCACAGAGGGGGTCACGGGGGCCGGGCCGTCCGCCTTTTTCAGCGCGGCCTCGAAGCCCTTCACGTCGGCATGATCGGCAAGGGCGGTGAAGCCCGTCTCCGTCCCCTTGTCGTCGCGGGCGGCGATGCCCCAGACCTCCTGTTCCTGCTCGCTTTCCGTGCCGCCTTCGGCCTTGACCTTAACCTTCACCTTGCGGAGTTCCGGCAGACCGCGCTCGTCGCGCAGCACGCGCTGGAGCCTGTCGCTGTCGAAACCAAGGGCACCAGCGGCCTTGCCGTAGGCCACTTCGCGCTCCAGCTTGCCCGCTTTGTCAGCCTCGCTGAACTTCAGCTTGGCGGCTTCCACGCCTTCCTTGAGTTTGGCCGGGTCGATGCCGAGGTCACGCAGGGCGGCCTGAGCCGCTTCAAGCTGCTTGGCCGCGTCGCCGGAACTTCCGGCTTGCGTCTGCAACGTGTTCACGGCGGTATTCGCCTCGCTGGCGGCGGCCTCGGCGTCTTCCGGGTCGGTGCTCAAATTGAGCTTCTTGACCAGCCCTTCGTAGGCCTGCTTGAAGCGGCGGGCGGCGCTGTTCTGGCGCTCGCGCTCCACCAGATCGGCACGCGCCTTTTTCCCAGCGGCGGCAGCGTCCCCGTCCGAATCGGACAGGTACTCGTCCCAGGTCTTGGCGGCGGCAGTGGCGAGGTGGACGGTGAGGAATCGGGTCATACGGACCTCCTGCCCGCGATTCGCAGGCATAGGCGAAAAGGCCCCGGCGAATCGCGGGGGCGGGCGGAGCATCTGGGCTTACGGGGAACTTCCCCCGCCACATGCAGGTCAGGGTTGCGGCTTGGGTTGGGGCGGGGAAGTGCCCCGCTCCCGGTCGATCTGCTGCTGCTCGGCGTCGGGGTCCGCGATGCCCGCCAGGCCGCGCAGGGTTTGGAGGCTGATAACCCCTGCCTGCTGGAGAGCCTGGTAGGTGGTGATGGCGTCGGCACTCGGCTCGAAGACACGCTGACGGCAGGTGACCACCGGGCGCAGGCCGTCGTACCTCCCCGGCCTCCCCTGCACGATGGCGCTCACCCGCGCGGCCAGCATTAGCAGGGCGCGGATAAACGCCTCCACCGTCACCCCGTAGCGGGCCACCGCCCGCAGATAGGAGCCGGTGGCCACCTCGCGGCTGCGACCCGACACGGTGGCCTGGTCATCCATCAACATGAAGCGCTGGCGCAGAATGGAATAGATGTTGGCGGTGGCCTGGTCAATCGCGGCCTGGATAGCCTTCGGCTCGGCGGGGTCGAGTTTGTTCACGCTCGCGCCGGGGTACATCCGCTCGCGGGAGACCTCCACCTGCTGTCCATCTGGCCCGGTTTGAGTCTCCACCTCGCGGGCCACGCTGGGTTGCAGGTAGCTCTCCGCGCCGGGGCCGGTGAGGGGCTTGATCCGCCCGTCATCGTCCAGAGGCGGGTCCACTCCCAGCAGGATCGTTTTCTCGAAAGCGGCCCAGCGTGTGTTGCGGCTGAGGCTGGTCAGACCCACGTTCAGCGCGTCCTGGTTGGCGAGCACGTCGCGGGTAACCGCGCCCCGCGCGAAACGCAGCTCCAGCAGCCAGAGCTGCCCGCCCAGATCGAGTGCCCCGCTGTCGGTGCCGTCCCCGTCCGGCGTGATGCTGCGGACGATGGTGCGCCCGTCCTCGTCGAGCCGGGTGAGTTCCCAGCCGTCGCGGGTGCCGCCGCCCGGCACGGGAAGACTCAGCCGGGTCAGGCCGTAGTCCTCCAGGGTATCCGGGTCGGTGTAGATGCCGCTGTCGGCCACGTCTGGGAGGGTGAGCCACAGGCCGTCCAGAGATTTCTCCGGGGGCTGCTGTTTCAGCCGCCCCTCGCTGTCGCGGAAGCGGTCCGGGATACGCGGGCGAACCGGCTGCCGCCCGTGGGCGATGGCCGTAACGAGTGCAGTCTGGAGCAGGCCGGGCAGGTCGCGCCGGTCCCACCAGGAGGTCAGGATGCCTTCCAGTTCCCGGATCAGGGCCTCTTCGTCTTCTGTGGGCTTCTCGTCATCCCCCAGCGGACGGGACACCGTGAAGCCCCAGTCCGGCTCATCCGCGCCCACGCCGTCCGCCAGCATCTCCACGCCCTCAAGCGTCACGTTGCGGAAGACGAAGGACTTGCGGAGCGCCTGCACCTGTTTGCCATAGCGGGGGTCGCTGGAGGGCAGCAGATCACCCGTCCAGTAGCTCACCTGGCCCTCGAAATCCGTGGAGAGGGGCTTCCCGTCGGCGCCCAGCACCGCCAGGGGATTCTCCGGGCCGAGCTGGTGGCCGCGCAGATAGTCAGTGATGCGGCGGGTGAGGGGATTACTGAAGGTGACCACGAATCTCCGGAGAGTGGCAGACGTCAGGTTGTCGATGTCCACGGCACCTCCTCCAGATCGCCGCCTCTATGCAGCCGCCAGGCGCGCAGCACGCCGCCTGTGATGATGGGAAAGTCGAGAAAGGCTGCGCCGGTGGTCTCCAGCGCGGCGTGCCAGTCGGTCAGGTCCACCTCGCTGGGGTGCTGGGGTGTCCCCGCCGGATGGGAATGCCAGTAGCCGAGGTAGCCCCAGCCCTGAGCAGCAGCACACTCGGCAGCAGCCAGGTGGCCGGGATCAGCCATGACGAGAGAGTGGGTGCCGCGCACATCGCCAGGCAGAGGGCCGGTAGCAAGGCGCACCTCACCGGGGGGGCCGAAGAGCAGGCCGCCCTGCTCAAGTGGGTCATCGAGACAGTAAGGCAAGGGAACACGCAGGGTGAGCATCAGGCCACGCTCCGCGGGCGAGTGGTGGTGCGGGTAATGGGAGCCACTTTCCCAAACCCATCCGCGTACCGGGCGGCATACCTCAAGCCGTCTTGCCCGTGGTCGTTCTCCTTCACGGGATGCTCCTTCAGCGTCTCCCCGTTCGCGCCCTTCGCCCACACGTACCCGTCAATCTCCTCTTCGGTGCAGGTGGGTCGGTCACTCAGCCCCGTCTCCTCATCGACGAGCAGCGGGTCACGCTCGACCAGAGCGCCCTTGAACAGGAACAGACGGGGCCGACCATCATCGGCGGGCACCAGGCGGTCGTTGACACCCTGAATACCCCGGCTCACCGCCTTGTCCGCCGCGATAGTCCGAATGCCCAGCTCCTGTTCCAACGTTGCGCGGTCCTCCGCGTCGTGGTCGCACACCCACGCCTCGATATGTTCACTGCCGGTCAAGGCCCTGATCTGGGCCGCGTGGTCCCGGACGGTGCGGCGCGTCCGGTACAGCTCGCGGTAGCGGTACATCCGCCCGTCGCCGTCCAGTGCCCACCACTGGCACACGAACGGATTGGTGAACCCGAAGTCAATGACGACGAAGCGCCGCCACTCCGGCGGAACCGTGAACGGGTCGATCAGATGCAGGTCGTCCCGCCAGGCGTCGTAGACCATGCCCTCAGCCGCCGCCCACTTGCCGTTACGCAGGCGGTCACGGCGCGGCCCCGTGAGCTTGTCGAGGCGGGCCAGGTAGGACGTGCCGAACGGGGTTAGCTCTCCCCTGCTGGTGAAGAGCCGGGGGTTGTCCTCGTGGCGCGACAGGATACGCAGAGTCAGCCCCGCGTCCATCCGCTTCTTCAGCCAGTGGCTGGGCGGCCCAGGGTTGCAGTCTCCGAACAGTTGCTGATACGGCACGACGCCGTTGCGGAGGCGGGTAGAGAGGAACTCCCAGTCATTCAGGCTGAGTTCGGTCGCCTCCTGCACGTAGATGGCGTCGAACTCGGCGGACATGAGCTTGACCGGGTTGTCGATTCCCGCCACCACGATCTCTGAACCGTTGGGGTACTGGTAGGACTGCCGCACGCGCCGCTGCTGGTTGGCTGTATCGCAGCGCGGCTTGACGTGCTGCTCGAAGGTCACCAGAGCCGTCTCGGTAATGGCCGCGCGGAACTTCCGCACGATGGCGAGGCGGCAGCCGGGGTACTTCTCGGCCAAGGCGTTGAGTTTTTCCAGGCAGACTCTCGATTTTCCCGTGCCTGCCGGGCCATCCAGCATCCACTCGTCGGCCTTGCAGCGCAGCACGTCCAGGGCCGAGCCGCGCGGGAAGTACACGCGGGCGCCGGGGGGGAGCTGGGCCGCAGTCACAGGTCGTCCTCGGTCAGACCCGCGATGTACTTCACGCCCAGGTCCACACTGCCCGAGTGTTCGGTGCGCTCTGTGAACAGTTTGTGGTGCTTGCCGATCAGCGTCAGCGCCTCGACGCTGCTCACCCGTTTCCACTTCAGGCCGTGCTGCCCGTACTCGATGCTCTCCAGAGCGAACAATACGCCGTTCTCGGCTGCGGCCTCTAGCGAGGGCACGATGCGCGTCCTGGTCTTGCTGCCCACCTGCTTCTGGTAGGTGGCGTCGGGGTTCTCGGCCAGCTCCACTTCCAGCTCAGCAATTTGCGCGTTGAGACTCTCGATCTTCCCCTTCAGCAGTTCCGGGTCAATCCGCAACATCTGCTCGACGCGGTTCTGGAGGCGGGCCATCTGCTCCGCGAGGGGACGCGCCTCGTAAACCGGCACCTCGTACTCCTCCTCACAGGTGAACTGGTCGCCGGTGACGCGGGCGTAGGCGCTGAGGCGACCCAGCACCTCGTTTGCGGGCATGCACGCCTCGGACATGCGGGCCTGAATGTAGGCCTGTACATCCAGGCGCTTATAGACACGGTGGGCGCTGGCCTTATCGCTGTACCCGGCCTGGCGGCCGGCAGCGGCTACGGTGAAGTTTTGGAGGAACGCCTCGACAAATGCGCGCTGCTTCGGCAGGAGGGCCGCGCCCAGTTCCTCGGCGGTCGGTGGTTGCTTTTCGGCTTCGGTGGTCATGGACGCAGGTCACCTCCCTTCGGCAGTCAGGTGTCGGGAAAACGGTGGGCGCGGATAATCGGCACCGGCTCCCCCCGCGCCGGGCAGGTCTGCCAACACTCGCGGGTCAGGCCGAGGTCGGGGAGGTACCACGGCTGGGGATCACGCTGGCGCCGCTTCCGTGTTCTGGCCTGCGCCTGACGTTCCTGGTGGGCGCGGTAGTCGCGTCGGGCAACAACGAGACCGCACCCCTGCTGCTGTCGCCTGCTCATCTCAGAACACGCCCAGCGCGTTCAGGATCGCCAGTTCGTCACCCGGGTTGAGGATGTACTCCTCCGGCGGTTCGGGGGGAGGCTCCGGCAACTCACATTCGTCAGGCATCGGGGCCTCCTGGGGGAAAGAACGTCTGATGTTGTGGTTCGGAAAAAGGACCGTGCCCGCCCCGGAGGAAGTGGGTAAGCGGGCGCGGCCAGGTCCAAAAGAAGAACCCCCAGCACTTGGCTGGGGGCACTGCTCTGAACTTAGCAAAAGCTTAGCTTTTCCTAGCTCTCAACGCAACTGGATTGCGCCTCCTGTCGCCTCAGAACGGCCTGGGCATAGCGCAACGGTCCCTCTGCCTCAGCGTCCCCCAGCGTGACGGCCAGTGTCAGCACGGCGACCGCATAGCCGGCCGTACGTGCTGCGGGATAGCTCCAACCGCCACCCTCCCGCAGCAGGGAAACGGGAGCCGTGAGACTGCCCCGCACGCGCTCCAGCAGCCCCCCGGCAGCGTGCCGGTCAGGAACGGGTGAGGCGACCATGCTGCTGATCGCGCGCGCCACCTCCGTCTCTCGCAGCTCCCCGATGGGCGTGAGGAGGGCTGTGGGCAGGTCGGGGCCGCCTTCTCCCATCGTGCTGATCGGCTCGAAGCCCCGCGCGAAGGCGTAGCTCATGCGGGGCACCGGAACGGTGTGCTGCCGAACGTCCCAGCCGCGCAGGGCGCGGTACCACACCTCAGCGTAGGCGCGATAGTCCTGCGCCTGCTGGCGAGCCTCCTCGCGCTGCTGACGGGTGGGCAGGCGGTCACGGGGGACGGGACGGGTACGGCGAGGCTCGTCAGGCAAGGGGAACACCTCCAAGGGCGAGAGGACGGCGGGCAGCTCCCTACAGCTCTCAGGAGCGGGGCGGGTGAGGGTGAGGGTCACAGCGTCGCCTCCAGTTCGGCGAGGACCTGCGCCTCAATGGCGGCGGAACGGGCCTCACGGGCTTGGTACCACTCGTGCCCACCGAACACCAGATCGAGCGAGACGGGCGGCGCGGCCTGGTGCAGCTCGCAGAGCCGGGCATTGGCATAGTCCCCGGCCTGCTCGAACGCCTGCTGCCAGTCGTCCGTGCCGCACCCGGACCAGCGCGCCAGGTGGGCGCGGCCCTCGGGCGTTCGAGAGAGCTGGCGGATGCGGGTGTGGAGGCTCACGGCTGGGCCTCGAACAGCGTGCTGGTGATGGGCGTGATCTGCACGACCGCGCGCCCACCGCGCTCCACTGGGCCGCGCGTGATGGTGAGCCGGTCAATCTGGGAGTCGTCGCCGTAGACGCCCCCGTGGGTCAGCAGGTCGAGACAGGCCTTGACGTAGTTGTCGATGTCGCGGCGGCGTCGGTCAGGCGGGCAGACGGTCAGGACAACACTCAGTCTCACGCTGTCGGGCCAGAGCGTGTGCGTCTGGCCTTCCAGGGCCTCCAGTCCTGCCTTACGGTACGCGCGGCCCGCTGCGCTGAGGATGTTGCGGCCGTTCACGCTGCGCCAGAGACGGTTCGTGCTGGGGGGGAAGGGCAGGACAATCACACCTCCCCCTCCCCGCCCGCCTGGGCCTGGGTGGGTGGAGCGTAAGCATTGGGGTCAATGCCGTTGAAGGTAAAGAACATCTCCGCCAGGCCGTATCCAGCAGCCTCTTCATGCCATTCGCGCATCGTGCGCCAGCCGGTAGCACGGAGTTGCGCTATCGGCACACTCACCCTATCCACTCCCGCCTCAGCCTGCGCTGGCGCGGGGGACTGGAGGAGGAGGATGGTGAGGTCGTCATACTCGCGCAGGGCCGCAGGGAGGTACTTCTCTTCCAGGGCGTCCTCTTGCCAGTTATTCAGGTCCACCAGCGTCTCTCGGAAAGCAGCCAGACCCGCTCGCAGCCCATCAGCCGGTACCGGGGCAGCAGGCTGGGCGAGGGCAGCGGCGAGGTGGCGGCGCACCGCTCCGACGAGATTGGTAGCCGCGTCCCGGCGCTGACCATCGGCCAGCCGGAACTCCGGTCCAGTAACCGCCTGAGTGCAGAGTGCCTCGGCGTGGTCACACATCTCCAGGTAGTGCGCCAGTTCAGCAGCCGGAGCGGGGGCGGGAGCAGCAGGGTGGGGGGTGGGAGTGATATCAGCCCACTCCGTCACCCGCACCCCGTTCTCGCGGGCGTAGTTGATCTCCCGGCGCGTGCTTTCGCCCGCCTGAGCTTCGCCGCCCACGATCACGACCTCATCCGCGATGTCAATTTTCCGCAGGTGCAGTTCGTCAAGGTGCCCTTTCGCCGCCTGCGCCATCTCGGGGTCGCCTCTGAACACGCCACAGGACAGGACAATGCAACCTGCGAGGGTGTAGTGAGCATTGGCGCGGCGGTATCCCTCCCTGAACCGGGTAGGCCCGCACAGGCAGATGATGCGGGGGTTGTCCGCCACAGCAGCAGCGGGCGCAGGGCTACTCACGGGACACCTCCGGGGCGAGAAAGTCAATCAGGGTCGTGAGGTCCGCAGGATTCAGCGCCTCCAACGCCTGAGAGGCCAGATAGCGTCGTGCAATGGCCTCTTTCAGGTCGTCGTGCCTGAACGGCCCGCGACGCACGGCCGCTTCCACGGTGTCGAGGTGCGCCGACGCCTCCACGAACTCCCGCAGCAGGGTCAGGTGATGGACAGCACTGCTCAGGAGGGCGTCCCGTCCACAGGCCGCGCACCAGACGTAGTCGCCGTCCTCGCTATAGACGGCGCAGTCGGTGCAGGTGACCTTCCCGCAGTCCTGGCAGGTCTGGGGGTCGTCAATGGGGCGCTGGCAGGTGGGGCAAAGGGCAGCAGCGGGGGCGGTCGGGTCAGGGGTATTCGGCATGGTCAGGGGTCTCCTTGCGGGTGAGGGGCTTGAGGCGGGACGGGTGGACAGCAAACTCTCGCCACCGTCCGCTGACATTCACAGCGATGAGCAACCGTCCCTCAGCGCTGGCGCGGCGCAGGACGCGCGCAAATCCACGCGGCTCGCCCAGGAACTTCACCAGCTCGCCGGGCTGGAATCCGTACAGGTCGTCCATCAGCGGGCCTCCTGGGGGGCGAGGGGCTTGAGGTTGCTCTCTCCGCACACGGGGCAGTAGTAGACCGGGCAGTACGGGGCGCTTCTCCGCGAGCGGGGGGAGTCAATCACTGGCATGACCTTGGTGTGATCGGTGAAGCTCGTCTGCCCCCAGCGGATGAGCTTCACCTCATCACCCAGCCAGCGCATGTGTTCGCACATCTCGTCCGGGGTCTTGAACATCATCTGCTCACTCATCACTCCACCCCCTTGCCCTGGGCGCTGGCGAGGGCGGCGCGGGCCTGCTCAGCGCACCGCTTCAGCGCATGGGCCTCGCTGATCTGACACTGGGCCAGGGCTACGTTCTCCGGCGTGGAGTCATCGGGCAGGTTCCAATACAAGCGCTCTGCCTCGGCACTCCATGCGCTTGCCAGTTGCCGCATCGTCTCCTGTGTACGCCGGAAGTTATTGGCCTCCTGGAAGGCCGCTGCCACATTGGCCTTGAAAGATTCGGCAGGCACATAGCGCACCCCCGAGTTACCGTGATGCTTCGCTTCCTCCCCCAGCCCCCGCACCCGCTCTAGCGCCGCCTGCTCCCGCCGTTCTGCCGCCTCAGCGCGGGCCAGCTCGGCGTCCACCTCCTCCAGCAGGCTCAGTTCCTCCAGTGTGGCCCCGCGTGCGGTGCGCTGGCGGCGGTAGGTGGCGAGGCGGGCCGTCAGATCGGCATTTTTGGGGGTGGGGTCGTCATTCGTCGGCATGGTCAGTTCCTCCCGTCATCGGTCTGGTGCGGGTAAAGGTCGGTGAGCGCGTATCTGAGCTGCCTGTTCAAGAAAAGGACCGCCAGCGCCGCCAGGTGAAAGTCGGCGCTCTCTTTGGTTGCAAAGGCTGGCAGGAAGTTGATGCGGTAGTCGTCAGGCCCGTCGCCGTTCCACCCGGTCTCAATCGCCGCCCAGGTGAAAGGCGGGCACTCCAACTCCATCGGGCTGAGACCGTTGGGCACGTCGTCCGGATTCAGCTCGCGGTAGGCAGGCCATACGGCGCGTAGCCCCGCGAGGTTGCGTTCACGTGCCGCCTTGACCTGCTGGGCATCCGCCCCTTGCAGGCTCTTCAGGTACCCGCACAGCTTTGCCAGCCGCTCACGCTGATAGCTCTCGGGGAACGCGAACGTGTAGGGGTCGCCCGCGACCCAGTGCAGTGCCGGGCGGACGCAGGAGTGGTAGTAGGCCAGCAGCCCGGCGTCCTCACCGTGAATGGTGGGGTCGTCCTGCTTCAGCGTCGCCCACTCGCTGTCCAGTTGGTCGAGGATCAGGGCAAGATTGTTGCGGCTTGCGGCAGACTTAGGGGCTGCTGCCTTGGAAGTGCCCGCGAGGCCCATCAGCGGGCCTCCAGCGGGCTACCGAACGCATTTACTCGGGGAAGTTCAGTGTGTGCTTCAGTTCGGGCAGGTAAGCCCGCACGTACTTGTCGTAGGCTTGCGCCGCCAGTAGCTCGCCTTCTAACTGGGGCGCTGGATCGAAGCTGGCTATAGTCCGCTCCCTGCCCGCCTCGGTCACCAGAGCGACCCAGCGGCGGTTCTTCAGCGTGACCCCGTTGTATTTCGACTTCGGCATGCGTGGCTCCTTCTGACGATTCTAGCCCGTTACATTCCAGGGAGTAACCGGGGTTTTCGCGCTCAGAGCGGCAAAATACCTTCCCAAAATCCCGGTTACACTTTGTGGTCTGAGGGTGGGTCCCCCCTACGGCTCTGCGCGTGCGCATGTGCGTACGTACACCCTCAATATCTATAAAACGTAACTTATAGATATATAGATAAGAGAAACATGCAGCAGGACGGGGAAAAAGCCGGTTACATGTTCCCAGTAACCCCCCCGTAACGAGCCGTAACGCGGGTAACTTCATTGGCGTAGCCTCCGGTTGAACTCTTCGAGCAGGTCGGCGTCACACCGCTCAGGAACCTGGCTGAGGGTGACCCGCTTGGCGCGCACGGGATGGCCCTCGTAGCTTTTGTGCACATCGCCCGCAGCGAAGTAGCTCGCCTGTTCGGCGTACTGCTTCAATAGCGTCGTGTTGGCAATGGCGGCGCGTTCCCGGTAGTGCGCCTGCACGAGGTCCAGGCACGCCTTCGGGCGAATTAGCAGGTCAGTTGGGAGCGCACCGGGCACTACGTACATGCCAGGGCTGGGCACCTTCGTGAGCACGAAGGCGAGCTGCTCTAGGAACAGCTCCAGGTTTGTCACGCCTTCGCTGCCGCCCTCCAACGTGTTGTGGACGCCCTCGCGTAGCGTGTCGAGAATGGCCGTGTCCGGAATAACCTCCAGGTCGTCTTGCAGCACCAGCAGCCCGTAGGCGATGTACGTCAGGGCGTAGCGCAGTCGGGGGTTAGCGGTGCCGCCAATAGCCTGACCGGCCAGGTCAGTTGCACGCTGAATGCGCGCCAGGTGCTCCTTCTCTCCCGTCGTGCGCGCCAGTTCGTGAAGGTGCGCGGCGTAGGCCCACAGTGGGAGCTTCAGGACCTCGCTGTACCCGTCCAGTCCCCCCCGGTCCTGCTTCCGGGTGAAGTACAGGACGCCGCGCGACTTGGTGGCCGCGTCATCCGTGAAGCCTTCCCCCAGCACTACAAGGGGTGCGTTCAGCTCATAAGCGAGGTTCTTGGAGGCCATGCCGGAGCCGCGCCACTTGGTGCCGAGGTCATGGTGCTTGCGGAGCTGGCCGTCGTCGATCTCACCCGGCCGATACTCATCGAGCAGGGCCAGGCTGTTATTCGCGCTGCTATGGGCAATGTCGTACTGGTAGGCCGTCATACCACTCGCCTTAGTCAGGCGGGCGCTGTAGCCGGTCATCAGTTCCAGGGCGATCTGTGCCCCGGAGGTCTTGCCCGACTCGCGCTCCCCAGCCACATACACGAACGGGAGGCGGTTGCCGAGGTGGGGTGTAATGCGGGGGCTGAAGGCACTGGCTGCGCCGTAGCCCAGCAGGGCGTAGGCCACAGCGGGCGTGATCAAGCCAGGCAGCTTCACTATGGCGCGGCGAGCCTCGTCCACCTGTGCCGGGGTGGCGAGACGGGGGGCCTTGAATGCACGGCTACCAGGGTCCACGGGCGTGCCGCTGTAAAAGAGCGGCGGCGTGTCGCCACTGCTGATTGTCCGGTTCTCGAAGACCTCTACCCACTCGCCCTCGTGCAGGTGAAGCCCGTAAGACTTCACGCCACGGGCACCAGGCAAGTCGGGGTAGGTCGCGGCGATGTAGTCGCCAATCTTGGCAATGTCGCTGTTGTTCGTGGTGAAACAGCGAGCCTGATAGCCGCCTACTGTTTCCAGTAGGTCTTTGCGGCTGTTCCAGGCAGAGCTTCCCAGTTGCAGCTCGTGATGCCCTCCTCCCCGCACGATCAGCGTTCCCCGCTCGCCGTAAGTACCGTCGGGGTAGTGCAATTTCAGGTTTGGTTCCCATACCCAGTTGGTGAGCTGTTCGGGGTACCAGTCCACGACCTCGCCGCCTTTTTTGACCGGGCGGTCGATGTAGTAGACACCGTGCTGCACGTAGACCCCGCTCACAGGGGGACGGGGCGCTTCTAGACCCGGCACGCCTGCCGCCTCGCTGCGCACCCGGTCTTTGCCGATGGTGCCCTGCGCAGCGGGCTGCCGCTCAGGCTTCAGCCCCACCCCGCTCAGATCGCGCGG
Source organism: Deinococcus phoenicis (assembly GCF_000599865.1). Lineage (GTDB taxonomy): Bacteria > Deinococcota > Deinococci > Deinococcales > Deinococcaceae > Deinococcus > Deinococcus phoenicis. The sequence goes on from NZ_JHAC01000050.1 coordinate 30,657, forward strand.
CTCGGCCTTGCCCGCCTCCAGACCAGAGTGCAGCGTGTCCCGGATTTCGCCCGCGTCCAAGCCGACGGCCTCGGCAGCCTCGCGCAGTTGCCGCTCAGCCTCCACCTCGTCCAGAATCCCGGCTCCGATCAGGGTACCGACCGCGAACGCGCTGCGGTTGAGCTGATCGTTGCGGCCCCCCTCTCCCGTCGCCCGGACGGCCTCCACCTCGCGCTGGAGCGCCGCCTGGGCATAGCGCTCCTGGGCCGTGCCGGTCAGCTCGGCGGGCTGGGAAACGGGCGCGGGCTTGGGCTTCTCGACGTATCGGTAGCCTTCCAGCGCGTCGCGTTCAACCCAGGCGTCGGGGTCCTGGTGCCACAGTTCGACAGGGAGCGGGCGCTCCCGATTTTTCAGGTTCAGGGAGCCGGGGAGGCGGAAGATACGCGCCGCGTCCACAGTTTTGGGGTCACCGTCGAAAGCGGCGGCGAGGCCCCGGTTGTACGCCTCGGTATCCGCGAGGTCAGACCGCGCCCGGCGCGCCCAGTACACCTGCAACCCGTGCCCGGTGTACACGACGGCGCGGGGCGGGAGATCGGCAGCCAGGAAGGCGGCGAGGTAGTGCCTGAAGGCGGCCTCGGCGCACTCGCGCAGCTCCTCCGGGGTCATGTTCTGCACGTCGAGCTGGCCGTGAACCCAGGGAGTGCCCTTGAGGTCGATGTCCAGCCAGACGAGGTGCGTGGGGTGGACGTTCTGCGCCGTGCCGTCCTGCTGGTCACGGCGCAGGCTGATGCCGAAATAGGCGTTCTGCTTCTGGGGGATGGCCGTGAACTCGTCGGGGTGTCCCTCGAAGGCGGGCCAGGGCATCCAGGCTCGCCCCTTGCTGGGCAGGAACCGGAACTCGACGAATCCGGCGGGGGGCGTGACCCCCCCGTACAGGAGGGCCACCCACTGGAGGGGTGAGGGTTGAGTCATGTCAGAGGCCCAGCCAATCCGCGCCCGTGCGCTCAGCAGCGATAGGGGGCCGCGTCACCTGCACCTGCTCGACCTGCCGCCGCACCTCGCGCTCGACAACCTCGGGCACCTCCCAGAAACCCTGAGCGCCCCGGCACTCCACCGGCTCGGGCAGCGCAACCACCTGGCTGAGCATCAGGTGGAGCTGGCCGGGAACCGCCCAGGAGCTGCGGCTGGCGCGGGTGGTGCCGCTGATCACGGCAACGGCGACGATGCCGGACACGAGGAACGCCTCCGGGGCGAAGGGGCCTTCCGGCGAGCGGCTGGCGAGGAACTGCGCCGCGCTGCCAGGCAGCTCGCCGCCCAGGTTGGCGCGCATGGCCTTCAGCCCGGCGATGAACTCGCGCCAGCCCTGATTCCGGCCTCGCTTGGGGCAACTGCCGGAGTGGATGGCGACGGGTTCCCCGATGATCTGGGGTAGGCCCATCAGGTCGGCCACGCGGTCATCCCAGTCGCGGTTTTCGATGTCCTTCCCGGCCCACCCAATAGCAAATCCCCAGGGGTGCCGGAGCGTGAGGGCCTTCATGCCACACCTTCCAGGTCCATCAGCCGGAAGGCTGCCTTGATCTCCTCGACGCGGGCCGCGCGGCTCAGCTCGTCCCACTCGCTGACCAGTAGCGGCTCCTGCACGCCGATCTCAGCAGCCAGAGCCTCCATCTCCGCCGGGATGCTGACCGGGTACTCGGGCCAGTACACGCCGTCCTCGGGGCCGTCCCAGGGGTCGGGGGCAGCCACCAACGGCACGCCCAGCAGCGCCTCGGCGGCCTCCACGAACTCCGGGCGGATGTCCAGCACCACCGGCTCGGGCGCAGGCTGCGCCAGTCGCCGCAGCAGGCTGGACGGCTCATCCGGTGCGTCGCTCGCCGCGTTCGTCCACCACGCCACGACGCGCAGCGTGCTGACCACACACAGGTGGTTCTTCGCGCGCGTGCTGGCCGTGTAGAAAAACTTCTTGGCGGTGTCGTCCCGCACCTTGCCCGGCTGCATCACGATCACGCGGGGCCAGTCGCTGCCCTGGGCCTTGTGGACCGTGATCACGTAGCCGAGCTGCACGAACTTCTCGACCTCATCCTCGGGGATGTCCACCTCGCGCCCAGTGATTTCCACGCGCAGATGCGGCATCAGGTCGCCCTGCTCGACTTCCCAGCCGCCGCCGGGTTGCTTGCGCTGGACCAGCTTGGGCTTGCTGACCAGGCCCACCACACGCCCCGTTTGCCCGTTGAAAATGTTCAGCAGGGTGCTGTTCTTGACGACGATGATCTTGTCGCCCTCGCGCACTTCCGCGTGGTAGAGGGGCCGGTTGCGCTCGCCGGTGCCCAGCTTCCACAGCGGGTACTCGAACAGCGGCGTGCCGTCGGGGTTGATGACGGCCTGTGCCCGGAGGTTGTAGCGCTCGGCGTTCTCGTTCTGGTAGGTGATGACCTGCCAGGCCTCGTAGTTGGTCCCGCCGTGCGTTCGCACGAGCTGGTCGAACAGCACGTCGAGGTTGCTGGGGTCCACGCCCAAGTGCATCTCCACGCACTCGGCAGGTGCAGGCCGGGAGCGGTTCAGGATGCCTTCCGCCATGTGCAGGATGCCCTGCTGGTCTGCCTGCCGGTAGTTGCGGGAGAGGTGCGCGCGGGGCGCGCCGTGGTTGATCAGGTCCACGAAGGGGGTTCCGTAGCCGATGGGCGGGAGTTGGTTGGGGTCGCCCACCAGGATCAGGTGCGCGCCGGGCCGCAGGCTGTCCACCACGGCCCACAGCAGCCAGTTGGGGAGCATGGACGCCTCGTCGATCACGATGAGGCCCTCGGCCAGCGTGTCCACCGTGAAGCCGCGTTTCTGGTAGCCCAGCGCCTTGTGGATCGTGGTCGCCTCCGCCATCACGCCGTAAGCGTCGAAGGCTTCCCGCATCCGGTCGGCCGCCTTGCCCGCGAAGGCCATGCCGCGCACGCTGCCGCCCGCGACGATCACGCACTGAGCGAGCGCGGCCACGACATGCGTCTTCCCGCAGCCGGCCCCACCGGTCAGGCACAAGACGCGGGTATGCAGGGCCGATTGCACGGCAGCACGCTGCACGTCATCCAGGCCCAGCCGTTCACAGATGTCGAACTGGGCCTTGGTCAGGGGGGGTAGGGTGTCAGCCAGCGGGGGGAGCTGGCGCATCCAGCGTTCCAGGCCCTTCTCGGCTTCCAGTTCCTCGGGGAGCCAGTACAGCCCTTCCTCGACTGCCACGCCCGCTTCCTTGTGGGTCGGGTCGCGGAGTTCCAGCTTCACGCGCTCGCTGAAATACTCGCGCTCGCCCAGCACGCCGCGCTGTTCCAGAATCCAGCGGTTGCCCGCCTCGTGGCGGCGCTCGTCGTCGGGACCGATGTCGAACTTCTCTTTGGCGATGCGGTCGGCCTTCTTGAAGCCGATGCCGTCCACCTCGACGAGGCTGTAGGGGTTGCGTTCGATCACGACCAGGGCCGCGTCCGGGTCGCCGTCGCCCAGGTCCTCGATGACGCGCTTGTAGAGCTTGGAACCAATCCCGGGCAGGTCCCGTATGGTCTGGCGAGGGTCAGTTCGGTACCACAGGGGACCTTGCTTGCCGTTTAACATGGTGGAACCTCCAGAAGGGGTTAAACAGGACTCGCGCGGATGCTGGCCGGCTCGCACGAGTCCTGTTTTCAGGGGTTAGTAGTCGAGGTCAGGGCTAGCACCAGCAGCCACAGGTGCGGGAACCGGTGCGGGACGGGCGGGGGCCATCTTCTGTTGGGGTGCAGCCGCCGGTGCGGGGGCAGCCTTCATCGGCTTTTTGGGGCCACCCGCCGCCGCGATCTGCATGACTTTGGCGATCTCGTTGCCTTCCTTCTCGCCGTTGTTCCAGATGCCCACGACCAGGCGGCACTTCTTGCCCAGCAGCTCCTGGCCGTCCACCGTGAGGCTCTTGACCTCGGCCTTCTCGGGCTTGCCCTGATCGTTCATGCCCTGGATGTGTTCGACCAGTTCGGCATAGCTCTGGATGAACTCGCCCAGGTCGAGGTCCAGCAGGCCGGCGTTCTCGTTGTTGAGAGCGAGGCCCGCGATTTCCCCGGCGCGCTTCCAGAAGGCGCTCTTCTCGTTCCACTTCATGTTCTTGGGGAAGCCGAGGTAGTCCACCAGCTCGAAGTCCTGGCCTTCGTCGTCGGTCCACTTCCAGATGAACATGATTTTCGGCGCGCCTTCGGCTTGAAATTTGGTGGGTTTACCCATCAGTACCAGAGCCTTGTCGAGCACCATGTCGTAGGTGCCTTCGGGGAAGAGAGTGCGCTCGAAGTTGCTGCTTTCCTTGCTCTGTCCGGTAAGTCCCATGGTGGTGTCTCCTGTGCTGGCCCGGTGCTTGAGGGTCAGGGGCCGTGTGAATGGAGGGGTGTCAGGTCTACGTGCGGTCTCGGCGTGGTAAGGTATGCGCCACCCACCAAACAAAACGCGCTATAATGCGTTATGCCCGAGAAAATCTGTTCTCTTTGCGGGGTTACTAAGCCGCTTGCCGAGTTCTTTGCCGATAAGCGCAAGCCTGATGGGAAGCAGTCTCGGTGTAAGCAGTGCGATACGGCGAAGTACGCCCATACCCGCGCTGGCAGTCAAAGAGCTTGGCGAGAGCGCAATCCTGACAAGGCCAAGGAAACACGCACTTACGAGAGCAGGCGTGAATATTTCGAGGCGCAACGCGCTGCCCCCGGCTACAAGGATTGGAAGCGGGAAAAGGACGCCGAGTACCGCGCTTCTGCCAAGGGTCGTGCGCGGGTGATCAGGAATCGCGCAAAGCGGCGATACCCCAATGGAGTTCACGAGTTCACTAAACTTGACTGGGAAGCTACTACGCGAGTATTTGGCCGCGTCTGCGCTTACTGCGGCGGTAGCGAAGAAGTGCATCACGATCACTTCATTCCACTGGCGCAAGGTGGGCAAACGGTGCGAGGCAACATCGTTCCTTGCTGCCTGACCTGCAATTCGCTCAAGGGGGATACTCCCCCCGATGAATGGTGTGCGCCCGATGTTTTTGATCGGATTTACGCCGCATTGGTGAAGCTCTGAGAGGCGGCTCATTTCTGCCCCCTCTCGAACATCCCCGCCGCTCCCGCGATCCCCGCGAGGAAGGCCAGGCAGCAGACCAGCAGCAGCAGCCGGAGGGCCTGCGGCATGCCGGCCCCGTAATCCGGGCAGATCAGGTAGGCCGTGAGGTAGGCCGGGAGCGAGAGGCCCAGCAGGTAGGCCGCGCGGTTCATGCCGTCACCTCGTACCGGAAGCTCCAGCCCCGGCCCCGCCGCACCTGTGGCCGCGTCAGCCGCTCCAACACCACCGCGAGCGCGACGATCAGCACCACGACGGCCAGCGCCCAGGCCGCGCGCAGCAGCCCGCTGGCATCCGGGCCGAGCAGTGGGGTGATCTCCCAGAGCGCGTACAGGCTCAGGAGCAGGGAGAGAGCAGCGCGGATCATGCGGCCCGCCTCTCGGCCCAGCGGCGGTACAGGGCCGCGTCGTGCCGTTGCAGGGCGTCCTGGCCCGCCCAGGTCAGGCGGTAGGTGTCCCCGTCACGCTCCACGTAGCCGATGGCGCGCAGGGCCTTGAGCCGCATATAGGCCGTCTCCGGGCGGCAGTCACCGGCGGCGGCGACCTCGCTCACGAGGGTGCAACCGCGACGCAGGGCACGCAGGGTGGTCACGCTGGGCTGGCTGAGACCGCGCATCAGCGCCCCCCCCGCATCCGGTAGTGCCGCGTGGGCACGGCGTCCACCTGCTGCTGGACGTAGGCGGCGTGGCGCTCACGGTTGCGGCGGTCGCGGGCCAGCGCGTCCCGGGTGTCCAGCCAGGAGGCCAGGGCGAGGAGGCCGAGGGCCACGAACGCCAGCACGGTGACCGCCACGGCGAGGATGAGCAGGGGGTCAGAGGTGGGGGTCACTGGGGGCCGCCTTCCGTCGCCACGCTTTGGGTGTGGTAACGGCGGAGGAGCTGGCCGCAGGCGTCCCCTGCGGCGGCCCGTGCGGCGTCCCATGCGGCGTCCCATGCGGCGTCCCCTGCGGCGGCCCCTGCGGCGCCCCATGCGGCGCCCCATGCGGCGGCCAGCTCCTCCGCCGTTACCACACCCAAAACGTGACCCCGCGCCGCTTCAATGGCCTTTCGGGGGCGGTCGTCGTTCGGGTAGTCCCGCTCGTACAGGGGCAGCACCATCTCGGCGCAGTCGGCGGCAAACAGGCGCAGCACGCGCTGACCATCCGGGTGGCAGGCGTCAATAACGCGCAGCACATCCTCCAGGGCCAGCACCTCCATCGCGCGGTCCAGAGTGACGACGTGTTCGGTGTCCGACTGGCGCACCTTCAGTTTCCGGAGTGCGGAGGCAACGCCTTCCCGGCACAGCTTGCCATCAGGGTTCTTCTCGGTCCGCTTCTGCGCGACAACTTGTCCGACCGTCACCCGCAGATCAGCCGTCAGGGCAGGCGGGGTTGCCAGCAGGCGGGCGTGGGCCTCAGCGATCAGGGGAGACAGGCCGCTCATGCCGCCCCTCCCTGCGCCCGGAACACGCCGGGACACTGGCCGTCCGGTGCGGCGTAGTCGTCGTTGTTGCAGGACCAGCCGGCCCAGTGGAGTGTCCGCACGTCGCCGCAGCAGGTGCAGGTGGCGTGGGTGTGGCCCTGAGCCTGGAGACGGGCCAAGCGGCGGGCATCACGGGCATCCTGGCGGGCCTCGAAGGCGAGGACGGGGTCAAGCTCGGGGCGGGTATCTGCTACAGTCATGGGGAACCTCGAACGTTCGTGAAGGGCCGCGTCTATCTCACGCGGCCATGCTTTTTGTCAGCCAGCCAGACGGCTGGGCTGCCGGACGCCCGAACGGGCGGGAACGGTGATGGGGAGCGTTACAGCGGCTGTAACGGCACAGGGCGCGGCTGAAGCGGCGTTTGCCCAGGTCTGAATTGCGTGGGTGGTACGGTACATGGGACTCCCCTTCAGCTCGGGTGCCCTGTACTGATCCGTCGTTTCCAGGCGGGTGGATCAGTCAGGTCAGGCGGTGGTCAGCGTGGTGCTGGGTGGTGATGGAGGCGCGAGGGGAGTGGTGCTGATGGCCTCGCGGGTAAGCCGTGCGGCGTGCATCCGGGCCAGCAGGTCAGCGGCCCAGGCCAGCCGGGACGCGGGGCGGATGGGGTGGGGGGTGGAGGTCATGCAGGCACCTGCTCAGCCTTTACCCGCAGACCCATATCCTCAATCGCGAAAAGCTCTTCCATCGTGATGCCGAGCGCACGGGCGAGCGGAGCGGCCACAGACACGTGTGTGTCGTGGTTTCTCCCCTGCTCGTGGGCCTGAATCAGGGCGGCAGACACGCCCGCCTCACGGGCCAGGGCTTCACGCGACAGGCCGCGCGCCTCCCTGTGTTCTCTGAGTCGTTTCATCTGCATACCCATAGTCTAAGGCTCTTCGGGTGATACGTCAATAACACTACGGGTCTGCCGTTAGACTATGTGGGAACCCATGAGGGAGTATTGACGTATGGGTATGCCGATATGCTCACTCACGTATCAGCAGGCAGACGGCTAATGCCAGAGGCGCGCCTCCCTCGCAGCCGCTCGAAGGCCAATCTCCCCACGTGGGCTGCCGCGTTGCGTGTCCGCCGCGCTGAACTGGGGAAGAGCCAGGAGCAGGTGGCGCTGGACAGCGGCATCCTGAACCAGACCACGGTGAGCGAGTTGGAGGGCGGACGGTATGACCTCGCCAATTTGACGATTGCCCGACTCGCAGGGCTGGCGCGTGGGCTGGGCTGGACCTTGGCGCAGATGGAAGTCGCGCTGGGGGTGGATTTTGGCCTGAGCAGCTACGAGGGAGCCATGCCCACCCCCCGCAGTCGCCCCCAACGCCCCCGAGCCTCTGCCGCTCTTTCCGCCGCTGCCCAGGGATACCACGCGCCCCCTGAGCCACTGCCTATCCCGGACGCCCTGCGGGAGGCAGCAGCGACGTTCGGCCAGCAGCCAGAGTTTGCCCCGCTGAGTGAGTTGCGCTGGCAACGATATCTGGCCGAGATTCCCTTCCGTCGCACCCCGACCACACCGGGGGAATGGCTGGTTGTGTACCTGAATCGCCGGGATGAGGTGGACCCACCGGAGCCGGAGCGTGATTGACGACGTGATCCATAGCCTGCTGCGCTACACCGAGGCACGCGGCACGGAAGCGGCTCCTAGCGCCGACATGCCCGCCCTGGCGGATGGACTGGGCTACACGCTGGCTCCCCATGAGCGGAGCTTTTTTGATCCCCTCACCGGCACCGCCTACATCAAGCGCACCCGCGACCCCCTCCAGTACAACAGCGACGCGGGGCATGAACTCGCGCACGCCCTGGCGCTAGAAGCGGCCCCTGGCTCGCCCAGCTATCGCGACGTGGTGCGCCGCTACCACGCCCAGGTGCCTGACCTGCTGGCCCACGAGGAACGCCTGACTGACCATGCAGGCGACGTGCTGACCATGCCTCCCGATCTCGTGCGGGTCACCCTGGACATCTGCGGGGTGAACGCGATAGCGGTCTGGGTGCTGCATCAGGCCGCCCAGGTGCGCCTGCACGAGGCGCTGCGCCGCGTGGTGCATTTCAACCTCGATGGCCGTGCCGGGGGGTTCATCGGCTACGGCGGCAGAATCACCCACGCCAGCTCGTACCGCTACCGCCTGCCCCCCTGGGTAGGTGATCCGGTCCCGGATGAAGACGAGTTCCAGGGCGAGGGCGTGAGCCTGTTTCAGGTGCCAGGGAGACGTAACACCGTCATTGGTCTGATCGTCATAGAGGAGTGATGTCATGAAGAAACTGCTTGCCCTAGCTATGCTGTCGGCCTTTCCTGCCTCCGCTGCTCCGCTCTATACGGTGACGGTCAATCTGTCCCCAAAGAATGTCAACGCTTCTATCTTTCTCATTAACGACTCCAAAAACGCACCCAAATCAGCCTCCTGCGCCAAAGAAAAGAGCGACAAGCTTGTCTGTAGACTGCCAGCCGGAAATTATTCGCTGTCAGTATTTGACCCTCTTGATGGCTCTGTAACTTTCCCAAAGGTAGAGAAGAAAATAAAGGTTACTAAAGATACTATTATTAACCAAATGGTAGCCGCCAAGTTTAAAAGTATCCGCCCAATGCCAGCCGAGGGCGCTGATGCTTTTAATTCAATAGCAATTTCTGTTAATGGAGAGGTGTACGACTGCAAAACATATGTCATGTCACGTCTATGTGCCATAACGCCGCTAGATGTTCAGAGCGTAAGAACACTCATTAGCCTAAATCAAAACGTAAAACAAATTACCGCTTGGGAGCGAGCGGATGTATTTGTTATGGGAAATTTTCTCATTGGCAACCGCACGTACCAGATTCTTCTGAGTTCTCGTTCAGATGATGGGACTTTGATCCAGTTCGCACTCCCATGACCCCGCGCGCCTTCTCCTATGCCCGCGTCTCCGGTCGTGACCAGGCCGACTCCGGGTACAGCCTGCCTGCCCAGCGCGAGCGCGCCGCCGCCTTCGCGCAATTCCACGCCCTGCCGGTCCCCATTCACTTCGAGGATCCCGCCGTCTCTGGCAAACGGGACGCCCGCCCTGCCTGGGTCGCCATGATGGGACAGGTCCGGGCCGGGGATACGGTGCTGGCAAAGGACCTCACACGCATCGCGCGCGGCGGCATCGTGCAGACGCTCACCCTCATCCGCGACATTGAGGCGCGGGGCGCGCGGCTGGTGTTGATCGACCAGAGCCTCGACACCAGCACGCCGTTCGGGCGCGTGGTGCTGAGCATCCTCGCCACGCTGGCCGAGTACGAACTGGAGCAGACCCGCGAGCGGTCCATGATCGGGCGGACCTTCGCGGCAAAGGCCGGCATCTGGCCCCAGGGCAGCGTGCCCTACGGTTACCTGCGGAATGCGGAGAAGCGCCTGGAGCTGAACCCCGCCACCCGTGAACCGGTGCGGGCGGCGCTGCTGGCCCTGGTCGGTCGGTCCTACCAGGAAGCCTCCGAGGAATTGCGGGGGCAGGGCATTCCCTCCCCCACGGGCAAGCCCAACTGGTCCCCGGCTCGTTTGCACGCCCTGGCGCAGCAGACCGCGTACATCGGGCGCGCGGTCTTCGTGAGCGGCGGGGAACGTATCGAGGTGCCCTGCCCGCGCCTGCTCTCCGATGAAGAGTGGGAGGCGCTTCACGCAGGCCGCCGTGCCTTCAGCGGTGGAGAGCGGCGGCCGGACCGGTACCCCTTGGTCGGCCACCTGCGCTGCCCCCATGGTGCGCCGATGAACGGGCGACAGGAGAGTCACCGGAACGCGGGCATGGTCAGCCGCTACCACGTCAGCGGGCGGCTGAAGCGGCACTACGGCTGCGGCTGCCCCAGTTTCCGGGCTGCCCAGGTGGATGATGCCGCCCGTGACCTGCTGGCCCGCGTGCTGACTGACCCGACCGACCCAGCCCACCTCGCCCTGCTGACTGGGGCCACGCCCCTCTCCGACGGGCGGGAGCAGGAGCGGCAGGAAGTTCAGGAGTCTCTCTCCAACCTCGCCCGCCTGCGCGTGCTGGGCCAGATCGAAGAGCGCGACTATCTCAGCCTGCGCGAGGAGCTGAAGGCCCGGGAACGCGCCTTGACCCCGAAGCCCCGCCAGGTGACTGAGGTGCCGGTGATGAATGAACTGGCCGCAGATGTGCGGGAGGCCAGCTCGGAACACCTGGCGGAACTACTGGACCTGCTGGATGTGCGGCTGCTGATCCAACCGGACGGGACGCTGGAACTGCTGGGTTTGCGACCGTTGGACACGGTACAGCAGGCGGTCTAGGCTGCCCGGAGAACCGTCCTGCTGTCGTTGGCGACCAGGATGCGGGGCCGGTCGGCGGGGTGGGCGTCAGTCATGCGGGCAGGGTAGCGCGGCCCGCCGCCCCCCAGCTTCCGGACGGGCGGGCGCTTCATGGCAGGCGCTCCACCCTGACGCCTGCGCTCTAGACTCTGGGCCATGAAGGCAGCGCGGGAGACGCGGGCGGCGTGGCGGGTGGCGCTGGGCAACATCATCTTCAACGCCGACACGCCTGCCGGGCGCGTGTTCGACCTGGGTCTGATCCTCGCCATCTTCGTCAGTGTGCTGACGGTGATGCTGGACAGTGTCGCCAGCGTGGGGCGGCGGTACGGCCCACTGCTGAATGACATCGAACTGGGCCTCACGGCGCTTTTTACGGTGGAATACCTGCTGCGGCTGCTCACGGCCCGGCACGCCAGACACTACGCCCGCAGTTTCTTCGGTGTGGTCGATATCCTCTCGATCCTGCCGAGCTACCTGGCATTGCTGCTGCCCGCCGCGCAGTTCCTGCTGATCGTGCGGGTCCTGCGCCTGCTGCGGATTTTCCGCATCTTCAAGCTGGTGCGCTTTCTCAGCGAGGCGAGCGTCCTTCAGCAGGCGCTCCAGGCCAGTCTGGCCAAGATCACGGTCTTTATCGCGACCGTCCTGACCCTGGTGACCATCATCGGGACCCTGATGTACGTGATCGAGGGGCCGCAGAACGGCTTTACCAGCATCCCCACCAGCATCTACTGGGCCATCGTGACCCTGACGACGGTGGGCTACGGCGACATTGCCCCGAAGACGGGCCTGGGCAAGACGCTGGCCTCGCTCGCCATGATTCTCGGCTACGGCATCATTGCGGTGCCGACCGGCATCGTGACGGTGAGCCTCGCCCAGGCCCAGCGCGGCGTGCAACCGGACCGGGTGTGTCCGCGCTGCGGCCTGCGTGGACACACCCGGGACGCCCTGTACTGCTCGCGCTGCGGCGAGAAGCTGCCGGGCAGCCTAGGCCAGATGCCGTAGACCCGGCACAAACATTTGCCGCACCGCGACCGGCGGCGGTCGGCTACAGTAGGGGTATCCCATGACGCGACTGTCTTTTCCCTTCCCGGCGCGTCCTCCGGCGCGCGGCCCTCTGGACCCGCCGTGACCCGTCCCCTCCGCCTGCTCCTGATCGACGACAGCATAATGGACCGCCACCTCGCCGAGGAGGTGTTCGCCGAGTACGGGCACCTGTGTACCGTGACCACGGTCGGCAGCGGTCAGGCCGCCCTCAACGCCATGCTGGCCCCCAAGGCCCCGCTCCCCGACGTGGTGCTGCTCGACATCAACATGCCGGGCATGTCGGGGTTCGAGGTCCTGACGGCCATGAAAAGCCACGCCCAGCTCAGCCGGATCCCGGTGGTGATGCTGACCACCTCCAGCCACGATCAGGACATCACCCAGGCGTATACGCTGCACGCCAGCTCGTACCTGATCAAGTCGGTGAATTTTCAGGACTTCGTGGCGCAGGTCGAGGGCTTCCTGGACTTCTGGACCAAGGCCCGCCTGACCACCTGGCCGGAGGCGCTCTCGCCCTGAGGCGGGGTCAGCCGCCACCTTCCTCGGCGCCGACCTTGCCCTCGGCCTTGGCACTGGTAGCCTGGGCGGCCCGCTCCACGTCCTCTTCGCGGATCTCGCGCTGTTCGGTGTCATGCTCGAAGAGTTCCCGGCGGGCGCGCAGTTTGGCCTCGGGCTGCTGAAGGTCGCCGCCCCGGCCCCGGTGGACCTGCTGGAAGAACACCAGGGCACCCCCGGCCAGCGCGAAAGCCCCGGCGAAATACAGCGTTTCCAGCGGATCTTCCCAGCGGATGAAGTGTTCCAGAAAGGTCACGCCCAGAATCACGACGACCACCGACACGACCTTCTGTTCCAGGTCCGATAGGCTCTCGACCCCCAGCGCGCTGGTCAGGTTCAGCGGCTTGATGAACAGCGAGTACAGGCCCACGCCGATGATGTAGAACACCACCGCCTTGAGCATGGTGCTGACCACCTCCAGAAACTGGACCGACAGCGAGCCGGTCTGGGTATCGCCCCCCGCCGCGAACAGGTCACGCCACGTGCTGTAGATGGTTTGCAGGGCCAGGATGGTGCCCTGGAGGAACAGGCTGAAGGCCACCAGCAGCACGGCGATCACCGCGATCAGCACCACGAAGCGGGTGCGCCCGATCAGATCACTGAACCACTCGCGCTTGCTGGATTCGGTGCTGGACTGGAAGCGGGGCCGGGTCACGCGCCCATCATGACGGGCCGGCTGGCCCGAGGAGGCGTGTATGAAGACGCTTCCCCATTCCCGTGAGTGGGCGGCCCCGCTGGCCCGACGGCCCCGGCCCGGAATCACCTTCGACGCACTGCTGGGGTCAGGGGTGCGGGTCCTGGAGGCGGTCAGAGTGCCCGCTGGGCCGCCCACGACCGCCAGACCGAACTTGCCGGACCTCGCCCGCTGGAAGGCACCCACACCGCATTCCGTCTGCGGGACGGCCACGGGAATGATTTCGCACCTTCCCGCTGCCACCGCGCCGAGCAGGTCATTCACCACGTGTCCGTGCGCACCTGGGCACCTACCTGGGAAGCCCGGGCCACAGCACTGGGCCTCCCCTCCCACGAGGAACGGCAGGTGATGCAGGCCGGAATGAGCAAAGGCGGAAGCACCCGGCCTCCGCCCCTGTCAACTGCCCTGGTTACTCGACCGTCACGCTCTTGGCCAGATTCCTCGGCTTGTCCACGTCCTTGCCCAGCGCCGTCGCGGTGAAGTAGGCCAGCAGTTGCAGCGCCACCGCGTTCACCACCGGGCTGACCATCTCGTGCGCCCGGGGCACGTACAGCACGTCGTCGGCGTGGCGGGCGTTCTCAGTGTCGCCGTCGCTGAGGAGGGCGATCACCTGGCCGCTGCGGGCGCGGACCTCCTGCACGTTGCTGATGGTCTTTTCGAGGAGGCGGCTCTCGGTGGCGACCACCACGACCGGCAGGTTCGCGTCGATCAGGGCGATGGGGCCGTGCTTCATCTCACCCGCCGCGTAGCCTTCGGCGTGGATGTAGCTGATCTCCTTGAGCTTCAGCGCGCCCTCGAAGGCGGTTGGTGCGTTCACGCCGCGCCCCAGGAACAGGTAATCGCGGGCGTGGGCGTACTTCTCGGCCACCCGCTTGATCTGCTCGACGCGCTCAGGCGCCAGCGCCTCTTCCACCAGGCGGGGCAGTTCGCGGGCGGCGTGCAGGAGGTCGCGTGCCTGCGTTTCGTCCAGCGTGCCGCGCGCGCGGCCCAGCCAGAGGGCCAGCATCACGAAGGCACTCACCATTGACGTATACGCCTTGGTGCTCGCCACCCCGATTTCCGGCCCGGCGTGGATATACAGCGTGTCGTCCAGCTCGCGGGTCATGGAGCTGCCCTTGGCGTTGATCACGCCGAGGGTCTTGGCCCCGCCCTTCTTGGCTTCGCGCAGGGCTTCGAGCGTGTCGATCGTCTCGCCCGACTGGCTCACCACGACGGCGAGGGTCTGTTCGCTCACGATGGGATTGCGGTAACGGTACTCGGAGGCCACGTCCACCTCGACTGGAATCCGCGCGAGCTGCTCGATCAGGTACTCGCCGACCAGCCCGGCATAGTACGCGGTGCCGCAGGCGATGATGCTGATGCGCTTGAAGCTCTGCGGGTCGAGGCCGATATCGAGGTTCACCTCGCCGGTGTCGTCATGCAGGCGCCCGATCAGGGTGTTGGTAAGGGCCTGCGGCTGCTCGTAGATTTCCTTGAGCATGTAGGTGTCGAAGCCGCCCTTTTCCGCTGCCTCAGCGTCCCAGTCGATGTGGTCGATGGGCCGCTCGACCGGCTGGCCCGCCAGATCGGTGATGCGGAAACCGTCGTCGTGCAGCACCACCATGTCGCCGTCGTGCAAAAAGACCATGTTGCGCGTGTAGGCCAGCAGCGCGGGCACGTCGGAGGCCAGGAACATCTCGCCCTCGCCCACGCCCATCACGAGGGGACTGACGGTGCGGGCCGCGACGATCTCGCGGTGGTCCACATGCGTCACCACGATGCCGTACGCGCCGCGCACCTGCCCCAGCGCCACGCGGACCGCCTCGTAGAGGTCGCCCGCATACGCCTCCTCGATCAGGTGGGCCAGCACCTCCGAGTCGGTTTCCGACTTGAAGGTGTGGCCGCGCGCGATCAGCCCTTCTTTCAGCGAGAGGTAATTCTCGATGATCCCGTTGTGGATGATGACGATCCTGCCGTCCTCGGTCGCGTGGGGGTGCGCGTTCGTGTCGTTGGGCAGGCCGTGGGTGGCCCAGCGGGTGTGGCCGATGCCGAGGGTGCCCGCGAGCGGCGACTCTGCCAGCTCCCCGCTGAGGTTGGCGAGCTTCCCGGCCTTCTTCTTTACCGCGATGCAGGCCCCGTCGCCCACCGCGACGCCCGCGCTGTCGTAGCCGCGATATTCCAGTTTGGCGAGGCCCGAGATCAGAACGTCCTGCGCCTGCCGGGTGCCGATATAACCGACGATTCCGCACATAGGTTCTCCTGACCCGCACCCGGCGCACAGGCCAGGGCAGGCGGTGTCTGGATTTGGGTTGTGGCACCGCGCGGCCTTATGTCCACGTCACCGTGGGGGTTATCGCCGCGCTTCCTTCCACCCGCCCGTTGAAGCGGGGGAAGTCGGGGAGGCCCGTGCCTGGGCCTGGAGGCATCCGCAGAAACTCGCTCACCTCCACCTCGTCTTCTGCTCTCCGCAGCACTGCTCAGGAAAGGGAGAACAGACCTTGCGCTTCCCGTTTTGCGTGAACCGGACACCAACGGCTCGGGGAGCAGGATAGCACCTCCGGCTTGAGTGCCGTGTGCAAGATGCTCACGCGGGCCGAGGGCCGTTCTCCGAATAGCGTGGGCAGATGACGTGGGCAGGGAACAAGAACCCCGCCCACACCCTGCTCCGTCCTGCTCGTTGAACTTCACTCGCTCCGCCCGGACAGAAGGTGCTTCTTCTTTTTTCCATTGCTTCAGGGCCAAAAAGCAGGGGCAGGAACCTTCTCAGCCCGCTGCCCCGGGCCTCCGGGTTACCTTCCCGCGCCCACCGGCACCTTTTCCAGCGCCCCCAGCACGTCCCGGATCAGATCTTCCTGATCCTCGACGCCCACCGAGAGGCGCACCAGACCGGGCGTGACGCCCTGGCGCTCAAGCGTTTCCTCGCCCAGCAGCTGGTGGGTGGTGCTGGCGGGGTGGCTGGAGAGGCTTTCCACGTCGCCCAGGCTGACGGCCTGCGTGAACAGCTGGAGGTGGTCGAGGAAGGCGAAGGCCGCCTCCTGCGAGCCGAGGTCAAGGCTCACCAGACCGCCGTAACCGCGCATCTGACGCTGGGCGACCTCGTGGCCGGGGTGATCCGGCAGGCCGGGGTAATGCAGGGCTTTGAGGGCCGGGTGGCCCCGCAGCGCCTCCGCGAGCGCCTGGGCATTGGCGCAGTGGGCCTCCATCCGCAGCGGGAGGGTCTTGAGGCCGCGCAGCAGCAGATACGCCTCGAAGGGGCCGAGAACCGAGCCGACGTGGCGCAGGCCGTGCAGGCGCAGTTCGGCCACCAGTTCCGCGCTGGCCGCCACCACGCCCGCGATCACGTCGCCGTGTCCGCTGAGGTACTTGGTGGCCGAGTGCATCACCAGGTCGGCCCCCAGGTCCAGCGGGCGGGTCAGGTACGGCGTGGCGAAGGTGTTGTCCACCACGACCAGCGCGCCGACCGCGTGCGCGACCTCGCTGGCGGCCTGGAGGTCCACCACCTTGAGGGTGGGGTTGGTGGGGGTTTCCAGCCACACCAGCCGCGTCCGCTCGGACACGACCGCGCGCAGGTCCTCCACGTCACGGGCCTCGTGGACGGTCACGCCGAAGCGGCCCAGGATGTCGCGCAGCAGCCCCTCGGTGCCGCCGTAGAGTGGGCCGACAAAGGCCACCTCGTCGCCCGTCTTCAGGAAGGTCAGGGCGACGGCGCTGGCCGCGCCCATGCCGCTGCCGAAGGCCACCGCGTCCCCGGCTCCCTCCAGGCTGGCGACCTTTTCCTCGAAGGCGCGCACGGTGGGGTTCGAGAGGCGCGAGTAGAAGTAGCCGCTCTCCTCGCCCGCGAAGAGGCGGGCGCCGCGCTCCGCGTTGCCGTAGCCGAACGTGGAGGTGGCGTAGATGGGGACGGCGTGTGCCCCCGTCACCGGGTCGAGGCCATGCCCCGCGTGAACGGCACGGGTCCGGAACCCCTGAACTTCCTGTTTAGACATGGCTTCCATTCTACCGCGCCTCCCCCTGCGGTGAAGCCCCCCTCACTCGCCGGGCAGCCGCCGCACGGGCAGGCGCACCCAGCGCCAGCGCGAGAGCCAGCGCAGCAGGATGACCGTCAGCGTGCCGCCGAGCTGGGCCTGAAAAGGCGGGAGATAGGGATGGAGCAGATAGACGGCGGCGGCTCCGGCAGCGGCGGCGGTGGCATAGAGCTGTTCGCGGCGGTACATCACTTCGGGCACCTCGTTGGCGATCAGGTCGCGGATGATGCCGCCGCCCACCCCGCTGAGCATCCCCGCGAACACCACGCCCAGCGGCCCCAGCCCGAAATTCAGCGCCCCGACCGCCCCCGACGCCGCGAACAGCCCCAGCCCCAACGTGTCGAACACGCTGAGGGTCCGCTCGAAGCGGGCCAGCCGTTCCCCGAAGGCAAAGGCCAGCACCGCCCCCGCGAGCGCCACCCACAGGTACGTCTCGTCACGCAGGAACAGGGGCGGCGTCTGCCCGGTCAGGGTGTCGCGGATGGCCCCGCCGCCAACCGCCGTCACGCAGCCCAGCACCAGCACACCGAACAGATCGAAGCGTTTGCGGACCGCCAGCAGCGCCCCCGACATGCTGAAGGCCAGCACGCCCAGCAGGTCGAGCAGGTGCAGCCCGGTCGCCAAGGTCACCTGGGGCACGCCGAGTTCATGCATCGGTCGTCATGCTACCGCGCCCTTCCTGACCCGCAGCTCACCGTGCTATACTCCCCGCTGTTGTCTCGCCCGACCCATGTGTCACCTTACAGGGGGCACGCCTGGGGGGCAGAGCGCGCCCCGGCGACCCAGCGCCAGAGAAACAGCACGCGCCGCGTGGCCCAAGGAGAGAAATCATGGCGAAGCACCCCGTTCCCAAGAAGAAGACCAGCAAGAGCAAGCGCGACATGCGCCGCAGCCACCACGCACTGGTGGCCCCCAACCTGAGCGAGTGCCCCCAGTGCCACGCCAAGAAGCTCCAGCACCACATCTGCCCCAGCTGCGGCTACTACAACGGCCGTCAGGTGCTGGCGGTCTGAAGACCGGCAACTGAAAAAGGCTCCCAGACGGGGGCCTTTTTTTGTTGGATTTTTGTTGGAAACGGGCAGGAAGACCGCCCACGCTCCGCCTATACGGATTCCGTTCAATTCCTTCCGGGACAGCGCCGGACGTCAAGCCCTCTCCCGAAACTCGTATCCCCTCCTTCTCGCGGCCGCCAGGATGGGAAGCACGCCGTCAACGATTCCACCGGAGTGCGTCTTACCCCTTGTCCCCCACATGGATCGCCGCGATGCCGAAGGTCAGCAGGCGGAAGCGGGTGCGGAAGCCTGTGGCCCGCATCAGCCCCGCCAGCCGTTCGGGGTCCAGAAAGGCGAGGGTGCTTTCGGGGAGGTACGTGTAGGCGCCCGGGTTCCCGCTGACGAGCGCCCCCACACGCGGCAGCACGTGCCGGAAGTAGAACCGGAACAGGCTCCCGAACAGCCCCGGACGGGGCGGCGGAAACTCCAGAATGACGAGGCGGCCCCCCGGAGCCAGCACCCGCCACATCTCGGCCAGGCCGCGCGCGTAGTCCGCGAAGTTGCGAAAGCCGAAGGCGCAGGTCACGGCGTCGAAAGACCCGTCCGGGTAGGGCAGGTTCAGGGCGTCGCCCTCCTCCAGCACCAGGTCGAGGTGACGGGCGCGGGCCTTCTCGCGGGCCAGGCCCAGCATCTCCGGCACGAAGTCGCTGCCGACCACCTCGGCCCCGGGCGCGCGGGCTTTGAGTTCCAGGGCAAAGTCCCCGGTGCCCGTCGCCACGTCCAGAAGGCGCGCGGGGTGCAGCGCCAGCGCCTCACGGGCCGCCTCCCGCCGCCACACCCGGTCTATCCCGAGGCTCAGCACGCGGTTGAGCAGGTCATAGCGGGGGGCGATGGAGGCGAACATCGCCTGTACCTCGCGGCCCTTATCGCGTGAACTGGGCTGGCGGTCGCCGACGGGGGGCATGTCTGGGGGCGGCGTCACGGGCGGGGGGGTCATGCCGACGATGATAGGCGGCCAACCTGGGACAGAGGCGGGACAGAAGGTTCAGGCCAGAAGATCAGAAGCTTCAGCCCAGCCGCAGCAGTCCCGCTGCCGATGCTCCCCACCGCTCCCCCTCATGGGCCGTGACCCCGCCTTGCCTGGGGGGGCTGCACGCGGCCTGTCGTCCCGTTCGCCCAGGGCGGCCGGGTCCACCCCGGCCCGTAGTCCTCGGTCAGCCACCGATGACACCCAGCGCCCGCCCCACCCGCTCATAGGCCGCCAGCGCCTGATCCAGATCCTCCCGGGTATGCTCGGCGGTCACGATGTTGCGGATGCGGGCCTGCCCCTTGGGCACGGTCGGAAAGCCCAGGCCGACGGCGAAGATGCCCTCGTCCAGCAGCCGTCGGCTGGCCTCGAAGGCGGCCTCCGGCTCCCCGAACAGCACCGGCGTGATGGGCGTCTGGCTGCCCATGGTGTCGAAGCCCAGGCGAGCCAGTTCGGCCTTGAAAGAGCGGGTGTTCTCCCACAGCCGCTCCATGAAGGAAGGGTCCTGCTGCACCAGTTCCAGCGCCGCCGAGAGGGCGCCCACGACGGCGGGCGGCTGGGCGGTGCTGAACAGGTAGGGCCGGGCGCGGTTGATCAGGAGCTGGCGCAGGTCGTGGTGCCCGGCGGCGTACCCGCCCACCACGCCCCACGCCTTGCTGAGCGTGCCGACCTGAATCACGTCATCGGCATGTTCATAGCCGAAATGGTGCACGGTGCCGCGTCCCGCCTCGCCCAGCACGCCCGAGCCGTGGGCGTCGTCCACATAGGTCACGGCGCCGTACTTGCGGGCCAGCTCGATCAGGCGGTCCAGCGGCGCGATGTCGCCGTCCATGCTGAACACGCCGTCGGTCACAACCAGTTTCAGGCCGTCCGTGTCGTTCTCGGCCAGGACCCGGTCGAGGTCGGCGGGGTCGGCGTGCTTGTAGATCTTCTTGGTGGCCTTGGTCAGCCGCAGGCCGTCGATGATGCTGGCATGGTTCAGCTCGTCGCTGACGACCAGGTCGCCGGGCTGGAGCAGGGTGCCCAGCACGCCCTGGTTGGTGGTGAAGCCGCTGCCCAGGACCAGCGCGCTGCCCGTGTGCTTGAAGCCGGCCAGTTGCTGTTCGAAGTCCTCGTGGATTTGCAGGGTCCCGGCGATGGTGCGGACGGCCCCGGCTCCCGCGCCCCACTCGCGCAGGTAGGCTGCGGCCTTTTCCTTGAGGACCGGGTGGTCGGCAAAGCCGAGATAGTTGTTGCTCGCCAGGTTCACCACGTCACGCCCGTCCACGCGGGTGCGGGCGCGGTTGGCGCTTTCCAGCACGCGCGGATGAATCAGCAGGCCGGACGCGCGCAGGGTTGCCAGTTCCGCGCCCAGGCGCTCAGAGAGGGAGGTTGCCATAGGGGCAGTCTAGAGGCTCTGTCCCCGGGCCGCCCCGGAGGGCCAGGCGCAAGGAACCGCCGGGCGGGCCAGGGCGGCCGCGTCCGGCCAGCGGAGACAGCACGGCTGAGACAAAAGTGTAAGCGGCGGCCTCCTATACTCTCCGCAGGTTTCCCATGACAAATGCCGTGTACACCCTGATCGTGCGCGCCCTGTCCGGCATCGTGTCCGAACGCGCCGCTGAAACCCTGCTGCGCGCCGCCCTGCGCGAACAGGGCCTGACCCCCGAGGGCGTGCAGGCCCAGGACATGCAGCGTGTCCTGTCCGGCCCGCTGCTGACCCGCCTGTCGGGTGTGCTGCCCCCAGAGCGCGCCCGGGCTGAACTGCAGACCCTGTCCGGACAGTTGCAGATGCAATATCCCAAGGCCCCCACCCTCTTTGTCGGTGCGCCGCTCGCCGCCTGGGACGAGACAGCGGGCATGACCAGCACGAGCTGGGGCGATGCCCAGCAGTTCAGTGCCGACGACTTCGAATTCGACGACCCCGAGTACACGGCGGCGCCCACCGAGCGGCAGTACGCGCTGGGCAGCGCCGCCGGGCAGGACGCCCTGATCCGGGACCTGGGGCGGATGCAGGGCGTGCAGGGGGTGATGGTCTGCCGCGCGAACGGCGAGGTGTTGCGCGAGCGCGCGCTCTCGGGGGCCACCAACCTCAGCAGCGTGATCGCCGCGACCGCCCTGCTGTTCCAGAAACGCTCGCTGAACCTGATGTCCGCCGACATGGGCGGGCAGACCGTGTGTATGCGCCCCCTGGGGCCGTACTGCGTGGCGGTGGTGGCGGGGCCAGGCGTGAATATCGGGCGGCTGCTCGCCGAACTCCAGCAGGTCCGGGAGGCGGCGTGAGACACGCGACCCGCACCCTGACGCTGCTCGCGGCGCTGGCCGCCGGGTCCGCCGGCGCACAGGACCTCGGCGCCTACCGCACGCTGGCGCAGAGCCTGGATGCCGCCGCGCAGGCCCGGCCCGCCAGCGCCGAGCGCGCCCTGACCGAACTCGACCGGGCCGAGGCCGCCTACGCCCAATTGGCACCGACCCTCCAGAACAAGCAGCTTCTGGGCGGCCTGCGTGACGCCCTGGACGGCGCGCGCGGCGCCCTGGCCCGCACGCCCGCCGAGGTGCAGGCGCAGGTGCTGCTCGCGCGCGGGCTGATGCGCCGGGCGCTGTACGACCAGACCCTGAACCAGCTCGCGCAGACCGCCGGGACGCCGGCAGCGGGGGGCAGCGCCGCACAGGTGAAGCTGCTCGCCCGCGAGTTCGGCCTGACGGGTGCCCCGGCCGCGGCCCTGGTGGGCGACGCCGGGGCCGGGCACCTGGAGCGCGTCGCGTGGCGGCTCCAGCGCGCGGCGGCGCAGAAGGTCGGCGCGGCGCTGAACGTGGTCCGGCCCGAGCGCAGCCCGGCCTCCTACGTGAACCTGGCGCGGGCGACCGGCTGGTTCACGGTGGTGCAGGATGCCGGGGCGCAGAATCTGAAGGTGGCGCAGTTCACGGCGGCCCTGGGACAGCTCACGGCGGGCGATGTCCCGGCGCTGACCGCTTCCCTGGGCACCCTCCGGCAGGGCGCGGCGGCCCTGAGCCGGTCGCTGTCCACGCCGCCCGCGTCGGTCGGCCCAGCGAAGGCTGCGGGGGCGGCACAGTCCCCGGCCCCCCGGCCTTCGGAAGCCCAGACGCCCGCAGCCCAGACCCCTGAAGCCCAGACGCCCGGCACCCAGACACCAGACGCGCAGACCCCAGAGGCGGCGTCGCCGGGCACCGTTTCCACGCCTGCGGCCCCCGCCTCGGGCGGTGTGGACGCCGCCTATACCGCCCTGGGCCGGGCGCTGACCGCCGTGGGCCACGGCGATCCCGAGGCCGCCCGCAGCGAACTGGGCCGCGTGCCCGCCGCCCTGGCCTCGGCCCCGGCGGCCCTGCGCCGTGCGGGCGGCTACGACACGCTCACGCAGCATCTGGCCGCCGCGCAGGAACGCCGGGGCTTGCGGCCCGGTGACGTCCAGGCGCTGATCGCGGAACTCGGCGGCCTGGAGCGCAGCGTAGCCGGAGAGGGGCGCAGTACGGTGGACACCCTTTCGGCCGGGGTCGCACGGACCTTCAGCGGGGGGCTGCGGGCCGTGGTGTTCCTGCTGCTGGCCCTGCTGGGGCTGGTGCCGCTGTACCTGCTCAATCTGGCCTTCGGGGGACGCAATCCCTACTGGCGGGCCATCACCGCCGCGCTGGTGCTGTTGCTGCTGCCGGTGTTCCTGGAAGGCGTGTTCGGCTTCCTGGGCTGGGTGGGCGACCTGAGCGGCGTCACGTTCCTGCGTGCCGCCCCCAGCCTGACGCTGTGGCAGGGCGTGTACGGTCTGCCGCTGCGGGCGCTGTTCACGGCGCTGGCCATTGCGCTGGCGTCCTACGGGTTCCGGGGGCTGTGCGTACAGTTCGGCCTGCTGGGCCGCCAGAGTGCCGCCCGGAGTGCCCCCCAGCCCAGCCTGGACTGGGACGAGGAGCCGTCATGAGCCGGCCCTGCTCCCCGAGCCTTGACGCCGGAGGCCGCGCGTGACCGCGCCTGGCCCCTCCTCCGAACCCCTGTACCGCCTGCCCGTGCGGCTGCTGGGCGACCTGGTCTCGCCCCGCGCGCTGGAACGCATCCTGCAAGACGCGGCGCAGGCCCGGGGCCGGACCCCGGAGACGCTCGACGCGCCCACGCTGGAAGACATCCTCAAGCGCGAGGTGTTCAAGCGGCTGCAACTGAGCGTGCCCGCCGCGCTCGCCAAGCGCCGGGTGTCGGACGTGATCCGGGAACTGCTGGAAACCACCCCGGCCCCGCCCACCCAGGGCGGCGGGGAACAGCCCCTGAGCGTGCTGGAAGACGGCGCGCGGCGCTTTACCCTGTACTTCGACTGGCCGGAAACGCAGCGGCTGCGTGGCGTGCTGGGCGTGGCCCGGCAGCAGCAGCAGGCCGGACAGGACATCACGCCGCTGGTCCGCGAGGGCCAGGACCTGATCGCGCTGATGGAGCGCCGCCTGCAAGAAGGGCTGGTCGCGCAGGCGCAGGACCTGGCCGAGTTGCAGGCCGCCTTCCGGCGCGTGCAGGGGATGGGCGGCAAGGACGTGCGCCGCCTGGAAAGCCTGATCGCACAGATCGACGAGGCGCAGGGCCAGAGCGTGCTGCTCCCGGCCGAGGTGGAGCGCGCGCGCAACATCACCTTCACGCTGCGCAAGCTGCTGGAATCGTCGGTGGTTCAGCCGCTCGCCTCCGGCGAGGCCCCCACCCCGCTGGACCCCGAAGCCCAGGCGCGGGTGCTGGCGCTGGAACAGGAACACGTGGCCCGGCAACTGGCCGACCTGGCCCGCGAGTTCGGGCCGCTGCTGCGCGCCCGCCCCGACCTGGAAGGCCAGGTGCAGGCGGTGCGCGCCGAGCACGCCAGTGGAACGGTCCGGGCCGACCGGGTGGACGCCTGGCGCGCCGAACTCGAAGCGGCCCGCGACGCGGCCCTGACCGAACAGCGGGCGGACCTGGCCGCCATCGAGGCGCACCTGGGGACCCTGCCCGACAGCCCCGAGCTGGCCGAGGCGCGCACGGCGCTGGACGTGGTCCGGCTCACGCTGGCCGGGGGCGGTCTGGCGACCGACGAGCTGCGCGACCTGCACGGCACGCTCGCGGCGCTGGAAGCGACGCCGGAAACCGCCGCGCGCCTGCTGGCCGGACAGCGAGAACTGGCCGAGGTCGAGCGGGCCGCCCGCGACGTGCCCGGGGCCAGCAGCGACCTCGCCCCGCAGCTTGCCGCCGCCCGGGCCGCCCTGGGCCGGGGCGAGGACGTGGACACCGACGCGCTGTGGGCCGCCCTGGAACGCCGCATGGGCGAGGCCGCGCAGCAGCGGCAGGACTTCGATGCCCGCGCCGACTTCGTCATCCGTGAGTACGACACGGTCCGGCACCTGGCGGGCGAGACCACGCAGAAGCTGGGGCGGCTGGCCGAGACGCTGCGTGCCCAGCGCCGCCTGGGGGCGATGTCGGCCGACGCGCGCGAACGCTACGCCCAGACCCTCACGGACGCCGAGGCCCTGCTGGCCGAGGCCCACGCCGAGTACGAGGCCGCCCAGGAAGTCACGGCCAGCTTCGGTGCCGACGCCCTGAGCGGCCTGCTGGACGTGTTCGACTACGGGAGCGGCGCGGGCGGCGACCTGTTCGGCGCGGCGGCATCTGCCGAGCCGCCAGCCACCCAGAACGACTTCCCCGACGACACCTGGCAGGTGCGGGGCGGCCGCGTGACGGCGGGCCGCGAGGAGCCGGCCGCCCGTGGTGTGGCGACCCTGCTGGAACAGGCGACGCTGCTGGGCGCGCTGTCCCTCCGGTTCGAGGACGAGCGCGGGGCGTGGGCCGCCCGGCAGGACGGCGCGGGCGGCTGGCGGGTGGCGCGCGGCCCGAACGCCGGGACCCTCGACGACCGGTTCGGCGGGTGGCTGGCGACGGGCGAGGTCCGGCAGTAGCCTGCGGGCGTGACCGCTCCTGATCTGCCCCTCCTTCCCGGCGAGACGCGCCCGCTGCACGGCCCCGGTGAGCAACGCGCCCTCGGGGCGGCGCTCGCCCACGCCCTGCCGGCGGGCGGGGTGCTGTTTCTGGAAGGCGAACTCGGGGCCGGCAAGACCACGCTGACACAGGGGCTGGTCGCCGCACTGGGCTTTAGCGGCGCCGTGACCAGCCCCACCTACGCGCTGATGCACCCCTACCCCACCCCGGCGGGCCGCGTCCTGCACGTGGACGCCTACCGCGTGCGGGACGTGCGGGAGCTGTACGACATGGACCTGGAGGACCTGATTGCAGGCAGCCGCCTGAGCGTGATCGAGTGGGGCGCGGACCTGTATGCCGACTACCCGGACGCACCGATTCTGCGGCTGGAGCATGTGGCGGGCGAGCCGGAGGTGCGGCAGGTCACGCGGCTGCGCTGATACGAATTCCGGTTGAACAGTGACAAAAACTGTTCAACCCGAGCGGAGCGAGCCGGAAAGAACCGGTTGCCGGGAAGGCGTTATCGAAGCGGCGCTTTACCGATTTGAGAACGGATTGGACGGAAACCGTATGACCCGTGCGCCCACCCGGGGCGTTCTCCCCTGCCTCCCGCTCCCGCTTGCGCCACAATGGCCCCCATGTGGACGCTGGTGGTGAACTGCGGAAGCAGCAGTCTGAAATTTGCGCTGCTGAATCCTGCCTCGGGAGAGCAGCCGCTCTCGGGCCTCGCGGAGCGGCTGGGGTCGGACCTGGCCTCGGTGCGGGTGGACCGGAACGGCGACCCAGTGACCGTGCCGCTGCCGCGCGGCAGCTACGCGCAAGCGTTCGGCGTGCTGCTGGCCGAACTGGACGCGCTGGGCCTGCGCGGGGCCATCCGCGCCATCGGTCACCGGGTCGTTCACGGCGGCGACCGCTTCAGCACACCGGTCCTGATCACGCCCGAGGTGGTGGAGGTGATCCGGGCCTGTGTGCCCCTCGCGCCGCTGCACAATCCGGCGAATCTGGCCGGCATCGAGGCGGCGCTGGCGACCTTCCCGGACCTGCCCCAGGTGGCGGTCTTCGACACGGCCTTTCACCAGACCCTCCCCGAGATCGCCTATCGGTACGCGGTGCCGGCCAGTTGGTACACGCAGCACGGCGTGCGGCGCTACGGCTTTCACGGCATCAGCCACGCCTATGTGGCCGGCGAGGCGGCGCGGAGGCTGGGCCGCCCCCTCCCGGAGCTGAGCCTCATCACGGCGCACCTGGGCAACGGGTGCAGCGTCACCGCCGTGCAGGGCGGGCGCAGTGTGGACACCAGCATGGGCCTCACGCCGCTGGAAGGGCTGGTGATGGGCACCCGCAGCGGCGACGTGGACCCTGGCCTGCCCGACTACCTCGCGCGGCAGGCGGGCCTGAGCCTGACGCAGATCACGGCGGCGCTGAACCGGGAAAGCGGGCTGCTGGGCCTGTCGGGGCTGACCAACGACATGCGCGAGCTGGAGGAGGCCGCCGGGCGCGGGAACGAGCCGGCCCGGCTGGCCGTGGACATCTTCGTCTACCGCCTCGCCAAGACCATTGCCGGAATGGCCGTCGCGCTGGGCAGGCTGGACGCCCTCGTCTTCACGGGCGGCATCGGGGAAAACAGCGCCGGCGTGCGGGCCACGACCCTCGCGCGGCTGGGGCTGCTGGGCTTCCGGCTAAACGAGGCGGCCAACGCGCGCGCGGTGCGTGGCCAGGGCGGCCCCATCACCGCCCCGGACAGCCTGCCTGCCCTGGTGGTAAATACCAACGAGGAATTGATGATCGCCCGCGAGACGGCGGAAGTCGCAGGGGAAGTTGTGGGGCGTGGGTTGTAGGACAAGCGGAGCGGCAGCCCGGGCAGGTGCCTTGGCCCCCACACTCCACACCCCGTAGCCCACCCCCTCCCCGAAGGAGAACCCATGAAAACCCTCTTCGTCGCGCCCACCCGCAACGGCGTGGGCCTGACCAGCACGGCGCTGGGGCTGCTGCGCGCGCTGGAACGTCAGGGCCTCAAGGTGGCCTTTCTCAAACCCATCGCCCAGACGCACGAGGCGGCCCCCGACGACTCGGTGCATTTCGCGCGCACGCTGGCGCACGCGGTCACGCCCGACCCGATCGGGCTGGCCGCCGCCGAGGAGCAGCTCAGCCTGGGCCAGGAGGAGGAGCTGATGGAGGGCGTGATCGCCCTGGCCCGGCAGGCCGCCGCGGGGGTGACGGGCGGCGCGGACGTGCTGGTCGCGGAGGGCCTGGCCCTGAACGAGCGCAACGGGTACGCCGGGCCGCTGAATGCCAGCCTCGCACGCAACCTGGAGGCGGACGTGGTGCTGGTCAGCAGCCTCGCTGGGGTCACGCCCGCCACCCTCGCGGACGAGCTGGAAATCGCGGCGCAGGCGTTTCGCCGCTCGGACGGCTCGGGCCTGGCCGGGTACGTGCTGAACTTCGCCCCACGGGAGCTGGACTTCGGGGGCCTGCTGGCGGAGCTGCGTGCCCGCAGCCGCGTCCTGGCGAGCGGTGATCTGCCGCTGCTGGGCGTGATCGCGCAGTCCCCGGCCCTGGGCGCGCCGCGCACGCTGGACGTGGCCCGGCATCTGGGGGCCGAGATTCTCAACGAGGGCGAGGCCACCCTGAGGCGCGTCGTCAGCACGGTGGTCACGGCGCGCAGCGTGCCCAAGATGGCCGACCTGTTCACCTCCGGCGCGCTGGTCGTGACCCCGGGCGACCGCGAGGACGTGGTGATGGCGGCGGCCCTCTCGCACCTCAGCGGCGTGCCCCTGGCGGGGCTGCTGTTCACGTCCGGCAGCGCCCCGGAACCGTCCATCGAGAAACTGTGCCGCGCGGCCCTCGGCAGCACCCTGCCCGTGCTGCGGGTGGAGACCAACTCCTACAACACGGCCTCGCGCCTCTCGCGGCTGGACGCCCGCGTGCCGCACGACGACCTGGAACGCATGGAGCGCACGCTGGACTTCATCGCGGACCGGCTGGACACCGTGCCGCTGGGCACGCGCCTGCGGACGCCCGAGGTCGAGGGCGAACGCCGGTTGCCCCCCAGCGCCTTCCGCTACGAGCTGATTCAGAAGGCCCGCGCCGCCAACAAACGCATCGTGCTGCCGGAGGGCGAAGAACCGCGCACGGTGCGCGCCGCGATCCGCTGCGTGGAAAAGGGCATCGCCCGCTGCGTCCTGCTCGCCAACCCTGAGAAGGTGCGGCAGGTGGCCGAGAGCCAGAGCCTCACGCTGCCGCAGGGCCTGGAGGTGCTAGACCCCGCGAGCATCCGCGCGAATTACGTCGCGCCGATGGTGGACCTGCGCAGGAGCAAGGGCCTGACCGCGCCCCAGGCGGAGGCGCAACTGGAAGACACGGTGGTCCTGGGCACCATGATGCTGGCGCTGGGCGAGGTCGACGGGCTGGTGTCGGGCGCGGTCCACACCACGGCGAACACCGTGCGGCCCGCCCTGCAACTGATCAAGACGGCTCCCGGGGCCTCGCTGGTGTCCTCCATCTTCTTCATGCTGATGCCCGAGCAGGTGCTGGTGTACGGCGACGCGGCCATCAACCCCAACCCGGGCGCGGAGGAACTGGCCGATATCGCCATCCAGTCGGCGGACAGCGCGCGGGCCTTCGGCATCCCGCCACGCATCGCCATGCTGAGCTATTCCACGGGCGAGAGCGGCGCGGGTGCGGACGTGGAGAAGGTCAAGACGGCCACCCAGCTTGTGCGTGAGCGCCGCCCCGACCTCCCGGTCGATGGCCCCCTGCAATACGACGCCGCCTCGGTGCTGAGCGTGGGCCGCCAGAAGGCCCCAAACAGCCCCGTCGCGGGCCGCGCGACCGTCTTTATCTTCCCGGACCTGAACACCGGCAACACCACCTATAAGGCCGTGCAGCGCGCGGCGGGCGTGGTCGCCGTCGGGCCGATGCTCCAGGGCCTGAGAAAGCCCGTGAACGACCTCTCGCGCGGGGCGCTGGTGGACGACATCGTCTACACGATCGCGCTGACGGCGATTCAGGCCACGCAGGAGAGGTTGTAGGGCATGGGGCGCGGGGTAAGAAGCAAGAGAGGCCCCGGCTCCACTTGTTTCACCCCCGCCAGCCCACCCCCTTCAGCCGTACAGGTCCGCCCGGCTCGGCGGCAGCGTCACGTGCCCTGCCCCGTCCGGTTTGGCGAGTAGGCTCTGGAAAATGGAGAGGTGGCCGTCCCGGAAGTAGGGGACGCAGGCGGCCAGATACAGCCGCCACAGCCGGAAGCGCGGCTCACCCAGCATGGCCCGCGCCTGCTCGCGGTGGGTTTCCAGATTCCGTGACCAGCAGGCCAGCGTCCGCGCGTAGTGTTCGCGCAGGTTCTCCACGTCGCGGACCTCGAAGTGCGCCTTCTCGGCGTGCTGGAGCGTTTCCCAGATGGGCAGCAGCTCGCCGTCCGGAAACACGTACTTCTGCATGAAGTTGCCCGAATACAGCGCGACCAGCCACGCCGGAAGGTTCGTCTTGTGGGTGCCTGCCGCGATGGCGTGGTTCATCATCAAGCCGCCGGGCTTGAGGGCCGCGTAGGCCGCGCGGAAGTAGGTGGGCATATTGCGCCGGCCCACGTGTTCGGCCATGCCGACGCTGCTGATCTTGTCGAAGCCGCCCTGGCCCCCCGCCAGCACGTCGCGGTAGTCGCGCAACTCCAGCGACACCCGGTCGCCCAGGCCCGCCGCCTCCACACGCGCGCGGCCCTCACGCAGCTGCGCTTCCGAGAGGGTCACGCCCAGCACCTCCGCGCCGTAGTGCTGGGCGGCGTGGATCGCCAGCCCGCCCCAGCCGCAGCCGATGTCCAGCAGCCGTTCGCCCGGCTTCAGGCGCAGCTTGCGGCAGATGTGGTCCAGCTTGGCCTCCTGCGCCTGGTCGAGGGTCTCGGTTCCGGTCGGAAAGTACCCGCAGGAGTACACCAGACGGCGGTCCAGCCACAGTTTGTAGAAATCGTTGGACACGTCGTAGTGGTAGGTGACGGCCTGCCGGTCGCGCTCCCGGGTATGGGCCTGACCGTCCAGCCGCGCCTCCACTGGGTGGGGCGCGGGACCCGCGTTCTGGCGCAGGAGCCGCGCCGCGCGCAGCAGCCGCGCCGTCCGGCCCGGCGTGAACGGCGCATCGAAGCCCTCGGTGATGCCCGCCACGGCACTCACGTCGCCCTCAATCTCGAAGTCGCCGCGCAGGTACGCTTCCCCCAGGGCGAGGTCCAGCGGCAGCCGCAGCATCCGGCCCAGGGCATGCTCGCTGGTCAGCACCAGCCGCGCCGCCGCAGGTTGCACCGGGGCAGGCAGAACCGTCCCGTCCCAGAGCTGCACGTCGAAGGTGCGCCGCTGCGGAAGTGCGTCTTCCAGCACCTCCAGGGCAGCGGCGCGGAGTTGCCCCGGCGCAGGTTCCGGGGAGCGCCTCTGGCGGGCCACCAGCGCGGCGACGGTCAGGCCAGCCGCTGCCGCCCAGGCCACCCGCCGCCCGGGCTGCGAAGGAAGTTCATGGGACCGACCACCGGGGAAGGAGTCAGACATGATACCGGGAGCATAGGCCGGCCCTTCCGACCACAACTTGTGAAATCGGTGACAGAATCTTTATCTGCGGCCCGCCCGCCACAGCAGAACGGCCCCGACCAGCAGCGCGACCAGGTCCGGCGCGTAGGCCGCCAGCACGGCAGGGAGCGCGCCGTTCTCGCCCATCACCTTGAACACGCTCCAGGTGGCGTAATACGCGAAGCTGAGGAGCAGCGCCCACACCAGCCCCAGGTTCTGCCCGCTGCGGAAGGCGAACACGGCCAGGCTCACCACGAAAAAGGCCAGCGCCAGGGCCGCCAGCGGTTCGGCGAACTTGCGGTGGAGCGCGGTGAAGTCGCCGGGCGCGCGGATATGCTGCTGGCGGTAGGCCTGGGTGCGGGCCAGCAGTTCGGGCAGGGGCAGATAGATGGGCTTGAGGGTGCCCTGCCCGCCGTCGAAACTGGCCTGCACGTCCTGCACGGGCAGCGTGCCGTGCTGGAAGGTCAGCACCGTGACGGGTCGGGCGTCCTGAAAGGTGACGCGGCGCCCGTCTCCGAGTTCCAGCACGTTGCTGCCCGGCTCCAGGCGGCCCCGGCGGGCGGTGATGACCTCGCGCGGGGCCTGGCCCGTCTGCATGGTCACGATCCGCAGGTCGCGCAGCTCGCCGCCCGGCAGCGCCTCGCCCACGCTGATGGCGCGGTTCAGGGCGTCGCGCAGCACCAGGCCGCCCCGGCCTCCCGCCGCCGCCTCGCCCAGGCCGATCACGCGCGGGTTGTCCAGCACGATCTCGCGCTGCACGTTCTGGGCCTGCACCTTGGCGCGGGTGACCAGCAGTTCATTCAGGCCGAAGGCCAGCAGGGCGACCAGCGCCGCGAGCAGCAGCACGGGCCGGAACAGCCGCGAGGTGGGCACGCCGCTCGCCAGCGCCGCCTTGATCTCGGAGTCGGCGGCCAGGCGGGACAGGCCCAGCAGCGCCGCGAACATCAGCGCGATGGGCAGCGCCCCGGCGAGCGCCTCGGGGATATTCAGCGCGACCAGCCGCGCGACCAGCAGGGGGTCGGCGCCCTTGGCGAGCAGCGGCGCGACAGCGCCCTCCAGCAGGGCCAGCAGCAGCAGCACGATCACCACAGCCAGCGCGCCCGCCAGCGGCGGCAGGATTTCGGCCAGCACGTAGCGCTCGAAGCGGGGCAGCGGGGGCCTCACCGCAGCCTCCAGGCCAGCAGCGCCGCGACCAGCACAAAGGCGAGGTTCGGCAGCCAGGCCGCCAGCGTGGGCGGCACCGCGCCGACCCGCGCGAGCTGCGGCACCGTGACCCACAACACGTAGAACGACCCGACGAATACCACCGTCGCGGCGAAGGCCGCCGCCCGGTTACGCAGCAGCAGCCCCAGCGCCCCCGCCGCCAGCGCGAACACGACCGCCGTGACCGGGTCGGCGTAGCGCTTGGCGAGCTGGAAGGTGTCGTCACGGCTCTCCTCGGGGGTGCCGCGCCCACTCGCCAGCCGCGCGCGCAGTTCCGGCGTGCTGACCTGTTCCCCGGGCGGCCGGGGCGGCTCCAGCGTGTCGGTCTGCGCGAACACCAGCGGCGTCTGCACCTGCCGGGGGTCCTCGCCGGGGCGGGTGACCCAGGCATTCTGGACGGTCCAGGTCTGCTGCCGCGTGTCCCAGACGCCGGACTGGGCCGTGACGGTTTCCGCGCCGCGCTGCACCAGCACCCCCGACAGCTGGGCCACCTGCCCGCCCGTCTCGTTGGTCACGCGCCCCGCGTAGAACAGCGCGCCGGGGGGCGCGAAGGTGTAGTTCTCCTGGCTGGGCGGCGGCGGCGTCTGCCCGTAGATGCCGTACCACGCCCGGTCCCAGTGGCCCAGCCCGGCGGGGACCAGATAGCCCGCGTTGGCGTAAGCCACCGCGCCGACCAGCACGAACGGCAGGGCCAGCGGCCACACTAGGCTCAGGGGCCGCACACCCGCCGCGAACATCGCCTTGAGTTCGCTGTCGCCCTGCATCCGCCCGAAGGCGAGCAGCACCGCGAACGGCACCGCCAGCACCAGCGAGCGGTTGAGCTGGTTGGGCGCGATGGCGGCAAACGCGGACAGCGCCTCAGGGAGCGTCGCACGGTACAGCAGCAGGTAGCTGACGGTGGTGCTGAGCGCGTCCGTGAGTTGCAGGATCAGAAAGAGCGCCAGGCCCGCCGCATACCAGCGCAGCACCTCGCGCAGCACGTAGCGGTTCAGCGTGATAGGCACGCGCGGCATTCTAGCGGGACCGGATGAGGAGCGAGAAGAAAGCCGGGGGCGAAAAGCCGCCGAACAAAGCTGAGCAAAAGGGCCGGAGCCTGCGCCCCAGCCCGCCCGCGCTTACCCTGGCTGCACTTACCCCGCCTGCGCCGGGTTGTCCCACAGGTGCCGCTCGCGCCGGGCGACGCCCTCGTGCAGCCTGAGGATCGCGGCGTTGCCGTGGGCGCCCCGCTCACTGATGGCGCGGGCGGTGGCGGTGTCAAGGTAGGCCAGGCGCAGCAGTTCATCGGTCCGCAGGCCGTCGCGGGTCTGCTTGACGCCGCGCTCGCGGCGGATGGTGGCGCTGTCGGTGCCCAGCACGCTGCGGTTGCTGATGCTGCCCAGCTGCCCGTACACCGGCCCCTCGCCGCCGTGGCGGGCGACGGTACTCATCAGGGTGCGGCGGGCATCGGTGCTTTCCAGCCGGGCCGCCAGCCAGCGCCGCGCCCCAGGATCAGCACTCCGCTCGGCAATCTCGGCGGCCAGCCGCACGTCGCCGGTCAGGGCACGGGCCAGCAGAGTCTGGGCGCGCTTGCGCCAGCGCCTGGCTCCCGGCGTATCCAGGGTAAAGGCCAACCGGGCAAACTCCGCCGGATCGAGGGTGGCCTCGGGGCCGACGCCGAAGTCACGCTCCGGGCCGTGCAGGTCGTGGTCAGCGGCAAAGGCGGCCCAGTCGTCCGGCATGGGCAGACCGAGGGCCAGGAGGGCGGTGGGAGCATGCAGCAACCCGTCCGCGCTGGCAGGCAGACGCTGGGTGCCGAATTCCAGAGTGACAGGAGCAGTCTTCATACGTATATTTTAGCATGATTTACGCCAAAAACATAATCAGCCAACCGAACTGGGTATGCCAGATTCCACGTCCCATGAGGTTGTTGACCCCTTCGGGAGTTCTGGCGGCCCCGGAAGGTGGGGCCAAACACAGGGGCCACTCGCCACCCTACTCTGGGCGACAATAAAAAAGCCGCCTCTTGGGCGGTGATAGAACCAAGATAGCGTGGAATGCAGGGGAAGTCAAATTATGCAGCCGGATAATCGTGGCTTCAGGGGCACAACGCCCAGACACCCTGGCAGGGGGCCTCCCTGGAGAGGGGCCAGAATGACGGAATGGAGACGCGTGCCCTGAAATCGGAGGCCGTTCGGCAGGCCAGACTGGGGCAAGTCTCTGCGCCCCATGTCGAACCCCTCAACCGCTGGGTCGAGGAGCAGTCGGGGGAAGGGCGCTGGCTTCCCTACTTCGACCCGGCGGATGGCGGCCTATCTGCGCGGGTCCTGCTGCTGCTCGAATCGCCCGGACCGGCCGTGAGCCGCACGCGCTTCGCCTCAATGGACAACCCGGACGGCACGGCCGAGAACCTGCGCTGTCTGCTTCACCTCTCGGGCCTGCGGCGCGCGGACGTGGCCCTGTGGAACGCCGTGCCCTGGCAGATGAGCGAAGGCGGCGTGGTGAGTCCCCGGCCCGCGCAGTACGCGGAGGCAGCGCCGCTGACCCGGCAGGTGCTTGAGCAGATGCCCCACCTGCGGGTGGTTGTCCTTGTCGGTCGCCACGCGGAGCGGGCCTGGCCCCTGGTCGGCTCGCCGCTGCCCACCCTCGCCTGCCCGCACCCCAGCCCGCAGAACTTCGTCTCCCGGCGGGAGGCGGCGGTGCGGGCGCTGGGCGCGCTGGTGGAGGCCCGGAAGATGCTCTCTGGTCAGGAGAAAGGGGCCACCCCCCTTCCGGAGAAGTAGCCCCTTCCCTTTCCGCCTGCCTCAGCTGTGCGTCATGTCCAGCGGCACGACCCACTGGTTGAACTCGTCTTCCGTGACGTAGCCCAGGGCCAGCGCCGCTTCCTTGAGGCTGGTCCCTTCCTTGTGGGCCTTCTTGGCGATCGCGGCGGCCTTGTCGTAGCCGATGTGGCGGTTGAGGGCCGTCACCTGCATCAGGTTCTTGTCGAGGTTTTCCCGGATCCGGGCCTCGTTCGGCTCGATGCCTGCGGCGCAGTTGTCGTTGAAGGCGAGGCTGGCGTCGGCAATCAGGCGGATGCTTTCCAGCACGGCGTGGACCATCACGGGCTTGAAGACGTTGAGCTGGAAGTTGCCCTGCGTGCCCGCAAAGGCGACGGTGGCGTCGTTGCCGAACACGCGGGTGGCGACCATCGTCATGGCTTCGCTTTGCGTGGGGTTCACCTTGCCGGGCATGATGCTGCTGCCGGGTTCGTTCTCGGGAATGGTGATTTCCCCGATGCCGTTGCGGGGGCCGCTCGCCAGCCAGCGCACGTCGTTCGCCATCTTCATCAGGGCGCCCGAGAGGGTCCGCAGCGCCGCCGAGGTCTGCACCAGGGCGTCGTGGGCGGAGAGGGCCGCGAACTTGTTCTCGGCGCTGCGGAAGGGGAAGCCCGTCTCGGCCTCGTACTTCTGAGCGGCGAGGTCCCCGAACTGCGGGTGGGCGTTCAGGCCGGTGCCGACCGCCGTGCCGCCGATGGCGAGGTCGTAGAGGCCCTGCTCGGCGTGCTTGACCTGCTCCAGGGCGTAGTCGAGCTGCGCGACCCAGCCGCCGATCTCCTGGCCCAGCGTGATGGGCGTCGCGTCTTGCAGGTGCGTGCGGCCCACCTTCACCAGATCGCGGTACTGTTCGGCCTTCGCCGCCAGCGTGTCCCGTAGCTTGCCCACGCTGCCGTAAAGCCGCTCGTTCAGCTCCAGCACCACCGCGATGTGCATGGCGGTGGGGAAGGTGTCGTTGCTGCTCTGGCCCCGGTTCACGTGGTCGTTGGGGTGAACGGGCTTCTTGCTGCCCAGCTCGCCACCTGCCAGCTCAATGGCGCGGTTGGAGATCACCTCGTTGGCGTTCATGTTGCTCTGGGTGCCCGAGCCGGTCTGGAACACCACCAGCGGGAAATGCTCGTCCAGCTTCCCGGCGATCACCTCGTCGGCGGCCCGCACGATCAGCTCCGCGATGTCCTGCGGGAGTTCGCCCAGTTCGGCGTTGGCCTGCGCCGCGCCCTTTTTCAGAATGCCCAGCGCGCGGATGACCGGGCGGCCCCACACGAAGGTGTCGCGGCCAATCGGGAAGTTGTGGATGGAACGCTCGGTCTGCGCGCCCCAGTACCGGCTGGCGTCCACGTCCAGCGTGCCCATCGTGTCGGATTCTTTGCGGGTCTGCCCCTGAGAGGTCTGGGTCATGCCCTGAGTCTAATGGGCGGCGGTGGTCACTCCCGGGGGAACGTCAGGTCTGGCCTCCCGGCCCGTCAGCCCCTGCCCCCGGCGCTCCTCTTCGTGGATGTCGCGCAAAACCATTCCGGGCGCACCCTTTCTGACAAGCACCGGCCACCCCCTCAGTCACGACCAGAGGACGACCGGTGGAGCCGGAACCGCCGAAAGAGGCCCAGGCTACTTTTCTAGCTGTTTACTTACCGTACGGTAAGCCAGTGTACTTACCGGTCGGTAACTACCAGGAGGTTCCATGTATCTCGCCCTGCGCGAATTGCGTCATCACCGTTTCCGCTCGCTGCTTATCGGGGGCATCGTCGCCCTGATCGCCTTCATGGTCTTTATGCTCACCGGCCTCACGCGTGGCCTGGCCCACGACAACGCGGCCCTCCTGATCGAGACGCGCGCCGCCGCCTTCGTGACCAGCAAGGACGCCGAGGGGGTCTTTACCCGCTCCTTTCTCACGCTGGACGACGTGCGGCGCGTTCAGGCCGCCGCCGGACAGGACGCCACCCCCCTCGCGCAGAGTTTCGCCAGCTTCAGCAATGGCTCGCGGCAGCTCAGTGCGGTTCTGGTGGGTGTGGAGGCGGGCAGCTTTATGGCCCCCGAAGTCGCGGAGGGCACGGCCCTCAGGGCGAGCAGCGTCGGGGCCGTCGTGGACGAGTCGCTGCGGGAAGATGGCGTGGCGCTGGGCGACACCCTCACGCTCAAGCCGGGGGGCGACACCGTGCAGGTCACGGGCTTTACACGGGGCGCGCGCCTGAACCACCAGCCGGTCGTGTTCGTCACGCTGGACCGCTGGCACGCGCTGAATCCCCGTACCCAGGGGACAGTCAATGCCGTCGCGTTGAAGACGGCTGCCGCCGCCGACCGCCTCGCGGGGGTGGACGGCCTGGGCCTCCTGACGCGAGCGCAGACCCTCCAGGCCCTCCCCGGTTACAGGGAGGAACAGGGCAGCCTGACCATGATCCAGGTCTTCCTGGTGGTCGTGGCCGCCTTCGTGATGGCCGTGTTCTTCTATGTGCTGACGCTGCAAAAGACGCCGCAATTCGGCCTGCTGAAGGCCATCGGTGCGAGTACCCGCACCCTGGCCGGAAGCCTGATCGCCCAGATGCTGCTGCTGACCGTGCTGGCGGTCGCCGCCGCCGCCCTGGTCACGCTGGGGGCCACCGCGCTGCTGCCCGCCGGCCTGCCCTTCGCGCTCACGCCCGCCACGCTGCTCGGCGCATCGGCCCTCCTGACCCTCGTCGCGGCCCTCAGCAGCCTGCTGAGTCTGCGCAGCATCGCCCGCGTCGACCCTCTGATCGCCATCGGTGCGTCGGCATGAAGCCCAGTCCGGAAGTCTGGGGGCGGGGGGCCTCCAACCTCCCCAGCCTCTTTTTCCTCTCCCGAAGGAGCCTGCCATGACCGCCATCCTCGAAATGCCCCGCCCCGTTCCGTCCACCGAACCCGCCGCCCCCATCCTGTCACTGCAACACGTCAGCAAGACCTACGGTGACGGCGAGGGCACCATCACCGCGCTGCATCCCGCCACACTGGACGTGCGCCCCGGCGAACTGGTGGCCGTCAGCGGGCCGAGCGGCAGCGGCAAAAGCACCTTTCTGTCCATCGCGGGCGCGCTGCTGCGCCCCACCTCGGGGCGGGTGGTCATCGCCGGGCAGGACGTGACGGCGCAGTCGGAAGCCACGCTGCCCGCCTTCCGGCTGAGGCACCTCGGCTTCGTGCTCCAGAGCAGCAACCTGATTCCTTACCTGACGGTCCGCGAGCAGCTCACGCTGGTCCCGCATCTGGCGGGGGGCAACGCCCGCGAGGCCGCGCAGCGGGCCGACGAACTGCTGCGGACGCTGGGTCTGGAAAGCCGTGCCCGCCAGTATCCCGGCGGCCTGAGCGGCGGCCAGCGCCAGCGCGTCGCCATCGCCCGCGCCCTGATGAACGACCCGGCGCTGATCCTGGCCGACGAACCCACCGCCAGCCTCGACAGCGTGCGGGGCCGTGAGGTGGTGCAGTTGCTCGCGCAGGAGGTTCATGGGCGCGGCAAGGCCGCCGTGATGGTCACGCACGACGAGCGCGTGCTGGACCTGTGCGACCGGGTGGTGCAGATCGTGGACGGCCGCCTGAAGGGTTGACCTCACCGTGTGGGCCGCCTTCCCGTGACACACTTTGCCGCATGAGTGAGATGTACGACGTGGCGATTGTCGGCGCCGGCCCGGTGGGGCTGGCCGCCGCCATCGCCTGCAAGCAGGCCGGGCTGAGGTATGTCGTTCTGGAAAAAGGCTGCGTCGTGAACGCCATTTTCGAGTATCCGACGTACATGACCTTTTTCACCACCGCCCCCGAACTGGAGATCGGCAACCACCCGATGGTGACCGGCCACGACAAGCCTGACCGCCGCGACGCGCTGATGTACTACCGCCTGGTCACGCAGCGCGAGGAGCTGAATGTGCGCCTCTACACCGAGGTCAAGCGGGTTCACGCGGCCCCGGCGGGTTTCACCCTGGAGGTGGAAGCGCAGGACGGCACGCCGGGCGTGATGGAAGCGCGCCGGGTGGTGGTGGCCACCGGCTACTACGACAATCCCCTTCATCTGGGCATTCCCGGCGAGGACAGCGAGAACGTCAGCCACTACTACACGGAAGCCCACCCCTTCCTGGGCCTGAACGTCACCGTGATCGGCGCGGGCAACAGTGCCGCCGACGCCGCACTGGACCTCTGGCGCGGCGGGGCGAACGTGACCCTGGTGGTGCGCGCCCCCGAGTTGAAGTCCACCATCAAGTACTGGGTGCGGCCCGACCTCGAAAACCGCATCAAGGAAGGGAGCATCCACGCGCACTTCAACTCGCAGGTGGTCGAGATTCATCCCGAGCAGGTGCGGGTGCAGCGTGCCGACGGCACGACCTGGGACCTGCCGACGCACTTTACCTTCGCGCTCACCGGCTACCGCCCCGACCTCTCCTTCCTGGCGGACCTGAATCTGGCGCAGCAGGCCGACGAGTGCCTGGTGCTGACGGAGAACTACGAGAGCAGCGTACCGGGGCTGTTCGTGGTCGGCTCGGCGGGCTTTGCGGGCAAGACCAATCAGGTCTTTATCGAGAACGGACGGCACCATGCGCTGCTGGCGGTGGCGGAAATCGGGCGGCAACTGGCGGCCCACCGTGAGGTGGCCCCTCTCCCCTCCCCCGTCTCGTGAAGGCCGGTCATCTTCGCGCCGGGGGGGCGTGGGATACTGCCCGCATGGTTTTCACGCGCACAAGGACCGCCCGCAAGGGTGCCGCCCTGCTGTTGAGTGTTCTGCTGGGTGCAGCGTCCGCACAGGTGGAGATTCCCGCGCTGCCCCCGGCTCCTGCTCCCGCCCCGCAGCCGCTTCCGACGCCGGCCCCCACCCCCGAACCGTCCGTACCCACCCCGCAGCCCCCCACCCCACAGCCCGTCCCGACGCCGGCCCCCGTGAAGCCGGCGGCACCGGCCAGGACCGCGCCCCTGTTGATCACGGTGCAGGCGGCCTGGCCCGCGCTGGTGGACGGCAAGAAGACCACCGTGCCCTTCTCGCGCACCCTGACGCTGCCGGGCGACCGGGTGGCGCAGCTCCGGGCACGCGGCGGCATCACCGAGAGCCTGGACGCCGACCTGAAGAAGTTCCTGGCGGGCCTGCCCCGCGCAGCGCAGGACGCGCGCTTCGAGAACCTCTGGGACGGCTGGGGGGTCGTGCAGCGCAATGGCCTGAAGGTGGACGAGGCCCAGACCCGCGCGAACGTCCTGGCGGCCCTGCAAGACCCGCAGGGCGTGAAGGCGAATGTGGTGGTCACCGGGCAGGTCGCGCCGAAGCGCACGCTGGACTTTTTCCTGTCGCGGGGCATCACCGCGCACCTGGGCACCGGCGAGACGAACTACTACGGCAGCAGCCCGGCGCGCATGACCAACATTCACGTCGGCACCCGCAACTTTCAGGACCGGCTGGTCGAGGGCAAGGTCGTGTCCTTTAACCAGCTGATCGGGCCGGTCAGCACGCGCGCCGGGTACGTGACCGGGCTGGTGATCGCTGGGGAACGCACCGCCGATGGCGTGGGGGGCGGCATCTGCCAGGTCAGCACCACCGTCTTCCGCACGCTCTACGGCGCGGGGCTGCCGGTGGTCGAGCGGCAGAACCACTCCTATCAGGTCCACTACTACGATCCGCAGGGCCTGGACGCGACCATCTACCAGCCCAAACTGGACCTGAAGTTCGCCAACGACACCGGGGGTGCGCTGTGGTTCCAGTCCGAGTGGAACGACGAGGAAGCCCGCCTGACCATCAGTGTCTTCGGCAAGGCGCGCGACTTCACCGTGGAGATCGGTGCCCCGAAAACGCTGAGCACCACGCCGTCGCCCGCCGACCGGCTTATCCGTGACGCCAGCCTGCCCGCCGGTCAACGCAAGCAGGTGGACTGGGCGGCCCCCGGCGCGGTGATCGAGGTGACGCGCCGGTTCGTGCGCAGCGGACAGACCTTCAAACAGGACACCCTCAAGAGCAGTTACCGGCCCTGGCCCAACATCTTCCTGGTCGGCACGCGCGGCTGAAGGTCCAGGGAAGGTCAACAGGGAGGGGGGGAGAGCGGCGGTGCTCTCCCCCCCTCTGCTGCGCTGGCTTACTCGCCCTCGGCGTACCCGAGCAGGTCGAGAATCCGGTCGAGTTCCTCGCGCGAGGCGAAATTGAGTTCCACCCGGCCCTTCTCCTCGCCGGTAATGCGGACCTTGGTGCCGGTGCGGCGGCTGAGGTGCAGTTCCACCTGTCGGTGGGGCCGGGGCGGATTGACCGGAATGGGGCCAGTCGGGGACCGCGCCTCCCGTTTCAGCGCCTCGGCCTCGCGGACGCTCAGGCGGCGGGTGCGAATCTCGCCCAGCGCCCAGGCCCGGTCGCCCTCGGGCTGCGCCAGGACGGCACGGGCGTGGCCGGCGCTGATCTCGCCGGTCTCCAGCGCGCGCA
The DNA here is from genome assembly GCF_000599865.1 of Deinococcus phoenicis. Classification (GTDB taxonomy): domain Bacteria; phylum Deinococcota; class Deinococci; order Deinococcales; family Deinococcaceae; genus Deinococcus; species Deinococcus phoenicis. Next base: position 71,577 of record NZ_JHAC01000050.1, read on the forward strand.
GGGCCGGCTCGGGCAGGGTCAGCAGCCGCAGCGCGTTGGAGATGGTGCTGCGGCCCTTGCCGACCGCCTGGGCCACGCCCTCCTGGTTGAGGCCCTGCTCCAGCAGCGCCTGATAGGCCCGCGCCTCCTCCAGTGGCCCCAGGTCCTCGCGCTGGAGGTTCTCGATGATGGCGATTTCCAGCGCCTCGCGGTCTCCGAGGTCGCGGATGATCGCGGGGACTTCCGCGAGGCCGGCGAGTTGCGAGGCCCGCCAGCGCCGCTCGCCCGCCACGATCTCGAAGTTCTCGCCGCGCGGACGCACCAGCAGGGGTTGCAGCACCCCTTTCTCGCGGATGCTCTGGGCGAGTTCGGCCAGCGCCTCCGGCGCGAAGACCTGTCGGGGCTGGTACGCCGCCTGCACGATGCGCTCCACCCGGACCGGCTGCACGGCCGTTCCCGCCGGGGCGTCCGGCGTCTGGGGCCGACTGAGCAGGGCGTCGAGGCCGCGCCCGAGGCTAGATTTTTTCGACACGCTGCATCACTTCCTCGCTGAGGCGCTTGTAGGCCGCCGCGCCGCTCGACAGGGGCGCGAAGGCGTTGATCGGTTTGGCGAAACTGGGGGCTTCCGAGAGCCGCACGTTGCGCGGCACCACCGACCAGAACACCAGTTCCCCGAAGTGCTGGCGCACCATCGTCTCGACCTCCTGCGCGAGGTTGGTGCGGCCGTCGAACATGGTGATTGCCACGCCCAGCACCTTCAGACGCGGATTGAGGCCGCCCTGCACACGTTCGACGGTTTCCATCAGCCCGGCCAGGCCCTCCAGCGCGTAATACTCGGCCTGAAGGGGAATCAGCAGGGCGTCGGCGGCGGCCAGCACGTTCACGGTCAGCGGTCCCAGGCTGGGCGGCGCGTCCACCAGGGCGAGATCATAGCCCTGCACACTGGCGAGCAGCCGCGCGAGGGCGTCTGGATCGTCCGCGAGTTCCACGCCCGCCCCGGCCAGATCGGGCGTGGCGGGCAGCACGTCCAGGCCCGGCTGGGAGGTCGGCTGCACGAAGTCGGCCACGCGGCCCGGCTCCCCGAGCGCCTCGTAGAGACCCTGCTGCGCGCCGCGCAGGCCCAGGCCACTGGTCGCGTTGCCCTGGGGGTCCATGTCGAGCAGCAGCACCCGGCGTCCACCCGCCGCGAGGTAGGCGGCCAGGTTGATGGCGGTGGTCGTCTTCCCCACCCCGCCCTTCTGATTCACGACTCCGAGGGTCTTCACGTCGCCTGCCAGAATAACGGCTTGCGGCCAGGCACGCCCTCCCGGCGGGGATACCGGTCGGGGGTGGGCGCCGTCTTCTCCATCACCACGAGGGTCCGGGCATCGTCCGCGACCGGCAGGCTGAACGGCTCCACTGCCCGCACGGCTCCCCCCACCTCGGCGGCGGCGCGCGTCCCCGCCTCCAGTTCCTCCGGCAGAATCGGCCCCTTCTGGGCGATCAGCAGGCCACCGGTCCGCAGGAACGGCAGCGCGAGTTCGGCCAGGACCGGCAGCGCGGCGACGGCGCGGGTCACCACGCGGTCATAGCTCTCCCGCTGCTGGGGGTCGCGGCCCAGGGTTTCCGCCCGCCCGACCAGCGGGTGGACCTGGGCCAGCCCGAGCGCCTGAGCGGCGCGCTCCACGAACTCGACCTTCTTGCGCGTGGCGTCCATGGGCACCATCTGGAGGTCGGGGCGCACGAGGGCCAGCGGGAGGGCCGGAAAGCCCGCCCCGGTTCCCAGGTCCAGCACCCGGAGTGGCCCCCCCTGGGCCGGGCGGTCCAGCCACTCCCCCAGCAGAACGGTCAACGAATCCACGAAGTGCTTCAGCAGGATGTCCCGCTCTTCCCGCAGCGCCGTCAGATTCATCTGCGCCGAGGACTCGGTCAGCAGGGCCAGCAGGCGGGCAAACCCGCCGACCTGCTCCGCCGTGAGCTTCAGCCCCAGTTCCGCCGTGCCCTCAAGCAGCAGGGCCTGGCCTTCCGGCGTCACAGTCCGTACTTCACTTTCATCGCCTGATACCGCTCGAACACGTGTTCATCGATCTCCTCCAGCGACAGGGTGTCCAGCAGCGGCAACAGCCGCTCGCGCAACACGTCCCCCCGCGCCATCCACTGAAAATAACTGCGGCCCCCGTGATGATAGGGACCATACAGCCGCGATCCCGGACACCACGCCAGCAGGCGACCGAACAACCGCTCGTGCCGCAGGTGCATGCGCACCGTGACCTGCGGCTGTTTGCCGTCGCCCCCGAAATGCCCTTCCCCGATCAGGACACCCAGAAAGACGCCGGTTTCAAACGCTGACAGCTCCAACCCCGGCCTCCTGTTTCACCGTCAAGTTTCCCGTGAAACGGGGAGAACGTCAAGCCAGCCGTGCTCAGCCGGACTGGCCCGCCTGTTTCACCGTCAGGTTTCCCGTGAAACAGGCGGGCTGCGCCGCAGGTAGACCAGCAAGGCGCTAATGTCGGCGTGGCGGACACCGGGAACACGGGCAGCCTGCTCGACGGTGGTGGGCCTGACCCGCATCAGCTTCTCACGGGCCTCGGTGGACAAGGCCCCTATTCCGGCGAAATCCACACCGGCCAGATTCAGGTCACGGGCCTTGCTCTCGGCGGCCAGTTGCCGCTCGGCGCGCTCGATATAGCCCGCATACTTCACCCGGATGGTCACGGCCTCCCGTTCTTCGGCCAACAGGGCCGGGAGGGTCAGACCCAGCGCCTCGACATCCGCCAGCGTGAATTCGGGACGGCGCAGCAGAGCGTCACCGGGCTGCCCCTGGAACCGCTGGGTTTCCAGCGCCCGGATGCCCTCTTCCACCCGCGCGTACTTTTCCCGCACGCGCTGGCGGGTGGCCCCGTCCACCAGGCCCAGCTCGAACCCCAGAGCGGTCAGACGTTCGTCGGCGTTGTCCTGGCGCACGATCAGGCGGTGTTCGACGCGGCTGGTCATCATGCGGTACGGCTCGTCGCTGCCCTTAAAGACCAGATCGTCCAGCAGGACGCCCAGATAGCCCGTTTCACGTGAAATCTGGAGTTCGCTGAGGCCGGCGGCGCGGCGGGCGGCAGCGGTTCCGGCCACCAGACCCTGGGCCGCCGCCTCCTCATACCCACTGGTGCCGTTGATCTGCCCCGCCGTAAAGACACCCGGCAGCCGGCGCGATTCCAGATTCAACGTCAGCTCGGTCGAATCCACCACGTCATACTCCACCGCGTAGGCATAGCGCTGGATCACGGCGCTCTCGAAACCGGGCAGGGTCCGCACCAGCCGGTCTTGCAGGGCCGGCGGCAGGCTGGAACTGAAGCCCTGGAGGTAGACCTCACTGGTCTGGGTGCCGTCGGGTTCCACGAACAGCAGATGACGGTCATGGTGGGCAAAGCGCACGACCTTGTCCTCGATGCTGGGGCAGTAACGTGGCCCCAGGCCCTCGATATCCCCCGCATACATCGGGGACTCGTGGAGGTTTTCCTGAATCAGGCGGTGGGTTTCGGGGGTGGTCTGGGTCTGCCAGGTGGGCGACTCCGTGGCGCGGGGGCCGGGCTGGCCGGTGAAGCCGCGCGGCCTTGGATCGGCGGGAATCTCCAGCAGGTCCGCGAAGCGCACCGAATCGGCCCGAACCCGTGGGGGGGTGCCGGTCTTGTACCGCTTGAGAACATGACCCCCCCGGGCCAGCGGTTCACTCAGGAAGCGGGAAGGCGGCTCGCCCTGACGGCCCTCGGGCCGCGAGTGGCGACCGTACCAGGTGACGCCGCGCATGAAGGTCCCGGCGGCGACCACCACGCTGCGGGCCTGAAATCTCCGCCCATCGGTGGTGACGACGAACCAGCCGCCCCGTCCGTCCGGCTCCAGATCGGCCGCCTCGCCCCGCAGCACGTCCAGTTCCGGGTGGCCCAGCAGCACGTCCTGGGCGCGTTCGGCGTAGGCGTCGCGCTCGTTCTGCACGCGCAGGGACTGCACCGCCGGACCCTTGCTGGCATTCAGGACGCGGGTATGAATCGCCGTCTCGTCGGCCAGGCGGCCCATCAGCCCGCCGAGCGCCTGCACCTCGAAGACCAGCTGGCTCTTGCCGGGGCCACCCACCGCCGGGTTGCAGGGCATCCGGCCGATGGTGGCGGGGTTGCCCACCAGCAGGGCCGTCCGGGCCAGCTTTGCGGCGGCCCAGGCGGCCTCCAGGCCCGCGTGGCCCCCACCGATCACGATCACATTCCAGCCGCTCATCTGGCGGGAAGTGTAGCAGTGGGGGAGAGCCCCGCATTCCGTCCGTGATTACGGTACCCGGCCGAGCAGGAAGGGGAGAGAGCCGTTAAGCTGCCGGCATGGACTTCGAGACGCTGCGGGCCGACCTGATCGGCACGGATACGGTGATCCCCACGCCGTTCGGGCGGCGGCGCGTCACCTACGCGGACTACGTGGCCTCGGGCCGCGCGCTGCGCAGCGTGGAGGAGCGCCTGGCCCGACTGGCCCTGCCGATGTACGCCAACACCCACACCGAGGACAGCGCCACCGGCGCGCACTCCACCCAGCTCAGCCATCAGGCGGCGGAATACGTGAAAGCGCAGCTGGGGGGCGACCACACCTGCAAGCTGGTCTTCTGCGGGTCGGGCAGCACCGCCGCCGTCCGCCGGGTGCAGGACATCCTGGGGCTGACCGTGCCGCAGGCCCACCGGCAAACCGTGCTGGACGCTCTGCCCGCACGGGACCGTCCGGTCGTCTTCGTGGGTCCCTACGAGCACCACAGCAACGAGGTGAGCTGGCGCGAAACCATCGCGGAGGTGGTGGAGGTGCCGCTGTGCCCCCGGGGCAACCTCGATCTGGAGGCGCTGGTGCGGCTGCTGAAGGACCCGGCCTACACGGGCCGCCCCAAGATCGGGTCCTTCAGCGCGGCGAGCAATGTTACCGGCCTGCTGACCGACACGCGCACGGTCGCGCGCGTTCTCCACGCGCACGGGGCCTCCGCGTTCTTCGATTTCGCCGCGAGTGCCCCCTATGTCCAGATCGACATGAAGCCGGGCCAGCCCGACGGGTACGACGCCGTCTTCCTGAGTCCGCACAAGTTCGTGGGGGGGCCGGGGACACCGGGGCTGCTGTGTTTCCAGGAACATCTGTACCGGCTGGCGGTCCCCAGCGTGCCGGGGGGCGGCACCGTGCGCTATGTCAGCCGGACGGGTCACGCCTACGTGAACGACATCGAGGCGCGCGAGGACGCGGGAACGCCCGCCATCCTGGGCAAGCTGCGGACCGCGCTGGCGTTTCACGTGAAAGAACAGCTCGGCGTGGCCCGCCTGACCGCCCGCGAGCACGAGCTGTTCGCCCGCGCGCTGACCCGGCTGGGCCAGCATCCCCGGGTGCAGCTGCTGGGCAACCCGGATACGCCCCGGCTGGCCTTCCTCTCCTTCCTGATCCGGGCGGGGGAGCCGGGCACCTACCTGCATCCCCGGCTGGTCGTGCGGCTGCTGAACGACCTGTTCGGCATCCAGGCGCGCGGGGGCTGCGCCTGTGCCGGGCCGTATGGACACGCGCTGCTGGAGATCGACGACGCCCGCAGCGCCCGCTACCAGCAGTGCATCCTGGGGGATCTCGACGGCCTGAAGCCCGGCTGGACCCGGCTGAACCTCGCCCCCTGGGCCACCGACGAGGAGGTGGAGTTTCTGCTGTCGGCCACCGAGTTTGTCGCCTCGTTCGGGGAAAGGTTCCTGCCGCTCTACACCTTCGACTGGCACAGCGGCGCCTGGACCCACCCGCAGGATCAGGCCCCCGCCGACCTCTTCGGGCAGACCTTTCCGGAGCGCGAGGACGGCCCGGTGCCCTATGCGGCCTATCTGGCCGAGGCACACCGCCTCGCGGCCGGCCTGCCGGTGGGGGAGAGGCGGCCCCTGCCGGAGAACGTGCCGCAAGACCTGGTGTTTTTCGCCTACTGAACCGGGTTGTTCAAAAAGGATCTGTGCGCCCCACAGGATGCCGCGCAGGGCAGGCGAGCCGTTAGAATGCCTAACGAGCGTTAGCCAGACAAACCGGCCGAGGCTGCCCCCGGGCAGCACCCCGCCCTGGCGCTCAGGAGGCCCCAATGATTCAGCCGTTCACGTCTGACCCCCTCCAGTGGGTCGCAGAAGACGGCCGTCCAATCCGGGAACTGCCCGCACGCTTCACGCCCGACGTGTTGCGTGACCTGTACCGCGAGATGGTGCGGGCGCGGGAGTTCGACAAGAAACTCGTGACCCTGCTCAGGCAGGGCCGCACGACCTTCTACGCGCAGGCGAGCGGGATGGAAGCCACCCAGGTCGGTCTGGCCCGCTCCATCCGCGTCGGACACGACTGGGTGTGGCCGTACTACCGCGACCACGCGCTGGCGCTGGCGCTGGGCGTGCCGATGCTCGACCTCGTCAGCCAATGCCTCGGCACCAATTCCGACCTGTGCCGGGGCCGCCAGATGCCCCACCACTTCGGCGCGGCGCGGCAGAACTTCGTGTCCATCAGCTCCTCCATCGCGTCTCAGGTGCCGCCCGCCGCCGGCAACGCGATGGCGCAGAAGTACCTGGGCGTCGACGAGATCACCGTCTGCACTTTCGGGGACGGCGCGACCAGCGAGGGCGACTGGCACGCGGGGATGAACATGGCGGGCGCGGCCGGGGCACCCTGCCTCTTCGTCTGCGAGAACAACCAGTGGGCGATCAGCACCAACCTGCGGGCACAGACCGCCAGCGAGAACATCCACATCAAGGCCAGGGCTTACGGAATGCCCGGCTACTACGTGGACGGCAACGATATCGTGGCGGTCATGGAGGTGCTGTCGCAGGTGGCGGGGGACATCCGGGCCGGGAACGGCCCCGCGCTGGTCGAGTGCCTCACCTACCGCGTCGGCTCGCACAGCAACGCGGACGCGGACGCCGAGAAGAACTACCGCACCCGCGAGGAAGTGAACGCCTGGCTGGCCCGCGACCCGATTGTGCGCGTCGAGCGCCTGCTGGACCACCTGGGCACACCCGTGAGCGCCGAGGAGCGCGCCGAGCTGATCAGCGCCACCCACCGCGAGGTGGACGAGGCCGTGCTGAAGGCCGAGGCCACCGGGCAGCCCGACTGGCAGATCATGTTCGAGGACGTGTATGTGGACACGCCGGTGCATCTGCGCGAGCAGGCCGCCTTCCTGCGCGCCGAGCAGACGGTGCTCACGGATGGGGGGGTGCAGGCATGACGGCCACGCAATCCAAGCCCAACGCGAAGGGCGCTGCCGGTGAGGCACGCACCCTCACCCTGATCCAGGCTATTACCGAGGCCATGCACGAGGAACTCGCCCGCGACGAGCGCGTGGTCGTGTTCGGGGAGGACGTGGGCGCGCGCGGCGGCGTGTTCCTGGCGACGGCAGGCCTGCAAGAACAGTTCGGCCCCCGGCGGGTCTTCGATACCCCGCTGAGTGAGGCCAGTGTGGTGGGCGCGGCGGTCGGAATGGCGGTGCGCGGCCTGCGCCCCATCGCCGAGATCCAGTTCGCGGACTACATGGGGCCGGGCTTCGATCAGATCATCAGCCAGGCGGCCAAGATCCGCTACCGCTCGGGCGGGCAGTTCACCGCGCCGCTGGTGATCCGCACCCCCTCGGGCGGCGGCGTCAAGGGCGGGCACCACCACAGCCAGAGTCCCGAGAGCTACTTCACGCACACGCCCGGCCTCAAGGTCGTGATGCCCAGCACGCCTTATGACGCCAAGGGGCTGCTCAAGGCCGCCGTGCGTGGGGGTGACCCGGTGATCTACTTCGAACCTAAGCGGCTTTACCGCGCCGCGAAGGGCGAGGTGCCCGCAGGGGACTACACCGTCGAGATCGGCAAGGGGGCCGTGCGCCGCGAGGGTAGCGACCTGACCATCATCGGCTACGGCGGCGTGATGCCCGACGCCGAGAAGGCCGCCCAGGCCCTCGCCGCCGAGGGCGTGCAGGCCGAAGTCATCGACCTGCGCTCGCTGGTGCCCTGGGACCGCGACCTGGTGCTGACCAGCGTGGCCAAAACGGGCCGGGCCGTCTTGGTCAGCGAGGCCCCCCGCACCTCGAACTTCATGGGCGAGGTGGCCTACGTGATCCAGGAGGAACTGTTCGATCAGCTGCTCGCGCCGGTCGGGCAGGTGGCGGGCTTCGACACGCCGTACCCCTACGTTCAGGACAAGGTGTACCTCCCCGGCGCGAACCGCATCGCGGCGGCGTGCGTGCGGGCGCTGAACTACTGACCCGTGCGCCCTGACCTCCCGCGTCCCCTGATCAGTATCGTCGGTCTGGTGCTCGGCTTCACCGTATACGCCCTGGCCGGGCGCGCGCCGGAGCCGTGGCCGGGTGTTTTGATCGGTGGAATGTTCGCGCTGCTGGGCATTGCGGCCTGGTTCTATGGCCGGGGCGAGCGCTGGATTCAGGTCCTGGGCGTGCTGCTGCTGGTCTACGGCGTGGTCCGGATGGCCTTCCTCCACTGACGTTTTTCCACAACCAACGAGGTGCTCCATGAAAGAAGTGCTGCTGCCCGAACTCGCCGAGAGCGTGGTCGAGGGCGAAATCCTGAAGTGGCTGGTGCAGGAGGGCGAAACGGTCGCCCTGGAACAACCCCTCTGCGAGGTGATGACCGACAAGGTCACGGTCGAACTGCCCAGCCCCGTGGCGGGCGTGCTCCACCAGCGGCTGGCGCAGGAGGGCGACGTGGTGGCCGTTCACGCGGCCATCGCCCTCATCGCCGAACCCGGCGAGGCGGCGGGTGGGGCAGGGGAGGGCGTGCAGAACGCGGCGGCCAGCACTGCCCCCAGCGCCACCCAGGCCATCCAGGAGACGGGTGAGAATCCCACCACCACCGACGCGAACCTGCCCCCCCAGGCCGCCGAGGAGCGCGAGCAGGTCGGCGGGGCCGCCGAGGGTGGGAGCATCGTGGAGGCCGGGCACATCGCCAGCAAGAGCGACGACGATGCCAGCCTCTTCAAGGCCTTTTCTTCCGACGAGGCCGTCACCGTGCAGGGCCTCGGCACGCGGGGAGGCGGCACCGCCACCCTGCCCCGCCCCGCCCAAACCCATTCGGCACAGACCCCTCCGGCGCAGACCAGCGCCCCGGCCCGGCAGGATGGGCGCGTGCTGGCCGTGCCCGCCGCCCGCCAGCTCGCCCGCGAACTCGGCGTGGACCTCGCGCAGGTGCAGGGCAGCGGTCCCAACGGGCGTGTGCGCGTGCAGGACGTGACGGCCCACACGCAGAGCCAGAACGGAGCAGGCCAGACGACCGCCCCGGCTCAGGCGGCCCCGGCCCCGGCGCCCGCACCCCAGGCCGCCCCTCAACCCGCCGCCAAGAGTGCCGGCGGAATGCCCGTCGCGCCCGTGCAGTACCGCACGCCCAAGGGCTACGAGCAGCTGGAAGACCGGGTGCCGCTGCGGGGCATGCGCCGCGCCATCAGCAACCAGATGCAGGCCAGCCACCTCTACACCGTCCGCACCCTGACGGTGGACGAGGTGAACCTGACCAAACTGGTCGAGTTCCGCAGCCGCGTGAAGGAGGACGCGCAGGCGGCGGGCGTGAAGCTCAGCTACCTGCCCTTCATCTTCAAGGCGGTGGCCGTGGCCCTGCGCAAATACCCCAGCCTCAACAGTTCCTTCGACGAGGCGACGGGCGAGATCGTGATGAAGCGCTACTTCAACCTGGGCATGGCCGTGGCGACCGACGCGGGGCTGACGGTGCCGGTGCTGCGCGACGTGAACCAGAAGAGCATCTTCGAGCTGGCGCGGGAAGTGACCGATCTGGCGGGCCGCGCGCAGGCCGGGAAGCTCACGCCCGACGAACTGGCGGGCAGCACCTTCTCGGTCACGAACATCGGCTCCATCGGCGCGCTGTTCTCCTTCCCGATCATCAACGTGCCCGACGCCGCCATTCTGGGCGTCCATTCCATCGTGAAGCGCCCCATCGTGAACGAGCGTGACGAGATCGTCATTGCGCACATGATGTACCTCTCGCTCAGCTTCGATCACCGCCTGGTGGACGGGGCCGAAGCCGCGCGCTTCTGCAAGGAAGTCATCCGGCTGCTGGAAAACCCCGACCGGCTGATGCTGGAAGCGATGTAAACGGCGTTTCCCTCCGGCGGCCAGTCCACGGGGCTGGCCGCTTTGCTGGAGCGAGCAGGGTAAAACTCCAGCCAAGGACAGGTCATGCGTGCGTCAGCTTGGCCCGGTAGTGTGGTTGTTCACGGGACCTGCGCCGCAGTTGCGTCCCCCTGGATTGGATACAGTGACCTGATGACCCGCACCCGTACCCTCGCGCTCCTGACCCTGCTCACGCTCGCCGCTCCGGCGCAGGCGCTGAAGCTGATCGTCTGGGACCGCGAACTCCAGACCAAACTGGGGTACGGCGAGACCAGCGGGAGCCGAATGACCGTGCAGCTCGTGAAGGACTACACCGGCCCCGTGGTCGCGCTGTTCTCCCGCGAGGACGACGAGAAGGCCCGCGGCCTCTATCCCACGTTGCAAAGCCGCTACGACGGCACGCTCAAGGCCGGGCAGCTGACCCTGGACGTTCAGAACACGCCCGTGACCCTGCTCAAGCTCCTGGGTGGGCTGAAACTGACGCTGGTGCTGCAACCCACCAGCCAGGTGTTTGTCCTGCCGGGGCTGCGGAGCATGACCGACACTTCTCCCAACCATACCGATCAAGGAGGCCGCTGAATGCTCGCCCAGATTCTCGTGGTGGAGGACGATCCGCACCTCGGGCCACTGCTCAAGGAGTACCTGTCCGCCGATTACCTCGTTCAGCACGCCGCCACCCTCAGGGACGCGCAGGCCTGGCTGGGCACCCACTCGCCGCAACTGATTCTGCTCGACCTGAATCTGCCCGACGGCGACGGCCTGGATCTGGTGCAGGCGCTGCGGCAGTACTCCAGTACGCCGGTGCTGGTGCTGTCGGCCCGCAGCGGCGTGCAGGAGCGGGTGGCGGGCCTGAACGCGGGCGCGGACGACTACCTCACCAAGCCCTTCGCCATGCCGGAACTCGACGCGCGCATCACGGCCCTGCTGCGCCGCACCGCCGCCGGGACGGGCGTGAACCTGGGCAACACCAGCCTCAGCACCAGCAGCCTGCTGCTGACCGTGAACGACAAGAACGTGAACCTCACCGAACATGAGGCGCGCATCCTGGAGCTGATGATGCGGACACCCGAGCGGGTCTTCTCGCGCGCGGATATCGAGTCGCACCTGTACGGCTGGGAAACGCCCAACAGCAACAGCGTGGAGGTGCGGATCTCGCAGCTGCGCAAGAAGCTGGAACACGCCGCCAGCGACCTGAGAATCCGCACCATCCGCAACGTCGGTTATGTCCTGCAAGCGTAGGCCTGTCCGAACTACACTCCGGCCATGACCCCGACCTCGGCCCACCCTGCGCCCACCCGCCGGGGTGGGTTTCTGCGTTCCTCCCGGGGGGGCGGTTGACCCGGCCCGCCCCCCTCCAGACCGCGCGGGTCGCGTGGCGGCACAGCCTGCGCTTCCGGCTGGCGCTGGTCTATACCCTGGTGGCCCTGGCGCTGATCAGCGTGATCGGCCTGGGCGTGATGTCGCTGCTGCTGCGCCAGATGGACAAGCAGTTTCAGGCCCGGCTCGACGAGCGCGCCGACACGCTGGCCGAGGCCTTTGTGGAAAGGGGGCAGGGCCTCGGGAAGTCGCCGGGCGGGACGGGCATCTACACCATGATTCTCGACGAGGACGGGCAGGTGCTGGCGGCCACGCCCAGCCTGCGGCAGTACGAGAAAGCGCCCTTCCCCTTCGCGGGGCAAAACGAGGTGCCGCTGAACGGCTCCCCGGCCCGGACCACGACCCGCAAGCTGAAGGACTTCGGGACGCTGTGGGTGGCCCTGCCGGAAGACGCCCTGGTGGACGCCCGCCAGAGCGCCACCCGCGCGCTGCTGCTGGCCCTGCTGGTCACGCCCGCGCTGATGCTGATCGTGGGGTGGTGGGTGGGCCGCCGCGCCCTGGCCGACCTGGGCGAGGCTGCCGACCTCGCCGACCGCATCGACCCGACCCGCAGCGTTGCCACGCTGCCGCTGCCGGCGCGCGAGGACGAGGTCCACCGCCTGCTCGCCGCGCTCAACCGCCTGCTGGTCCGTATCGAGGCCGTGCAGGCCCGTGAAAAGCAGCTGCTGGGGCAGATCGTGCATGAACTCGGCGCGCCGCTGACCGTCCTGAAAGCCAGCCTGGCGCGGGCCAGCGAGCGCACGGCGGACCCCGAGGTCGTGCGGGCCGCCCTGGTCGCCGACGAACTCACCTTCACCACCCAGGACCTGATGCAGCTCGCGCGGGGCCAGCTGGAGATGAAGGTGGCGTGGCACTTCATCCCCGCGCGGACGCTGCGGGGGCGGCTGGACCGGCTGGTGCCGGGGATCACCTTCACGGGCGACTGGGGCGGCATGCTGCTGTGCGACCCCGACCGGCTGACCCAGGCGCTGCGGAACCTGCTCGCCAACGCCCGCCGCGCCGCCGGACCGGGGGGCACCGTCACCCTGAATCTGGCGGAAACGGCCGACCACGTGACCTTTACCGTGCGCGACAGCGGCCCCGGCCTGCCCCCCGAACTGGGCGAGCGGATTTTCGAGCCGTTTATCAGCGGCAGTGGCAGCAGCGGGCTGGGCCTGAGCGTGGCGCGGCAGATCGCCGGAATCCACGGCGGCACCCTCACGGGCGGCAATGCGCCGGAGGGCGGCGCACAGTTCATCCTGACCCTGCCCGGCGTGGCCCTGGGGGACGAGGAGGACGAGAGCCTGGAGACGGCCGATTCCGCCTCCTGATCCGGCCTCCGATTGAAAGGTTGACCTGTCGATCTGGAAATCCGACCGAAGAGAGCAGGAGAAACGACGGGTTCTGCGGTATGGAGCACCAAGCGGCGCTTGAGCGGCCCCGCCCCCGCTATCCTGCCGGGGTGACCACCACGACCGCCCAAGCGGAACTGCACGCGCTGCTCACCCTGCGTTTCACGCCCGGCCTGGGTCCCCGGCGCACCGAGAACCTGCGGCGGCACTTCGGCAGCGCGGAGGCGGCCCTGAGGGCACCCCTGACGGCCCTGCGGGACGTGCCGGGCCTGGACGCGAAGTCGGCGGCGGGCCTCGGCACGGCCAGGCCACGCGAGCAGGCGGAAGCGGAACTCGGCAAGGCGGCAAAGGAGGGCGTGACCCTGCTGGGGCGCGGGTTGGACGGGTATCCGGCGGCGCTGGAGGCCCTGGGTGATCCTCCGCCGGTGCTGTGGGTAAAGGGTGACCTCCCCGACTTTCCGGTCGTGCCGCGGGCGGTCGGGATCGTGGGGACGCGGGGGGCCAGTCCGCACGCGCTGGGCCTCACGCGGGCGCTGACGGCGGACCTGGCGCGGGCCGGCGTGGTCGTGGTGAGCGGGCTGGCCCGTGGCGTGGACACCCAGGCCCATCAGGCGAGCGTGGACGCGGGCGGCGTCAGTGTGGGCGTGTTGGGCAGCGCCGTGAACCACATCTATCCCAGTGAGAACGTCGGCCTCGCGCGCCGCCTGACCCTGGTCAGCGAATACCCGCTGGGCACCGGCCCCGCGCAGCATCACTTCCCGACACGGAACCGGCTGATCGCGGCCCTGTCGGCGGCGACGGTGGTCGTCGAGGGCGAGCTGAAAAGCGACTACTCAGCTATATCACCGGGTCCAGCGACACGCTCAGCCCCCCGCCGTTCCGC
>NZ_JHAC01000051.1 GCF_000599865.1 Deinococcus phoenicis
CGGGTGTTGATGGGACCCGAACGCCGCTCGCTGGTGGTGCGGGAAGCCGACCGCAAGGTCACCGCCTACCACGAGGTCGGCCACGCCCTCGCCGCCCAACTCCTGCCGCATGCGGACAAGGCGCACAAGCTGACCATCGTGCCGCGCGGGCGCTCGCTGGGATCGGCGCTGTATACGCCGGAAGACCGGATGCACCACACCCGCGCCGCGCTGCTCGACCGCATCTGCGTGGCGTTGGCCGGACACGCCGCCGAGGAGGTCGCCACCGGGCAGGTCACGACCGGGGCCGCGAACGACTTCCAGGTGGCGACCGGGCTGGCGCGGCGCATGGTAACCGAGTGGGGCATGAGCGACGTGGGGCAGCTCGCGCTGGCGCAGGAGAGTGCGGGGTATCTGGGCTACGGGCCGCAGCAGGGGGCCTACAGCGACCACACTGCCGAACGCATCGACGCCGAACTGGCCCGCATCCTGAACGCGCAGTACGAGCGCGCGGTCACCCTGCTGACCGAGCACGCCCACGTCCTGCACCGCCTCACCGACGCCCTGATGGCCCGCGAGTCGCTGAGTGGCGAGGACGTGCAGACGGTGCTGGCGGGTGGCACGCTGGACGGCCCCGCCCCCGCCCCCAGCGAGGACGACGGCCCTGCCCCGCAGCCGGGCCTGACGCCCAACCCCGCTTGAGGCCCAATCTTGAGGCCCAGCCCCGCCTGAAGCCCAACCTGTCCTGAACCCCAGGCCCATGATCCGCGCCGCACGGTCCCCTACGCTGGGGCCATGACCCGCACGCCCAGCCTGCTCCCCGCCGCGTTGCTGACGGCCGCGCTGCTCACGGCCGCGTCTGCCCAGGACACGACCGCCCCGGCGCCCGCGCTGCCGCCGACCACCCCGGCCGCGCCCCCGGTGGCCCCCGGCTTTCCGGTGCGCGCCCAGGTCGCCTCGGGAACGCTGGTGGGCCGTGAGGCGAGCGGCGTGCGCGTGTGGCAGGGCATTCCCTACGCCGCCGCTCCCGTCGGGGAAAGGCGCTGGAGGGCGCCGCAACCGGCTCCCCTGTGGGTGGGCGAGCGCGACGCTTCTCAGCCGGGAAGCGCCTGCGTGCAGCCCCGGGTGGGCGGCGGCGTGCGTGGCTCGGAAGACTGCCTGGTGCTGAACGTCTATGCCCCGGCCACTGCCGTTCGCGCCCCCGTGATGGTCTGGATTCACGGCGGTTCCTTCCGCAGCGGCGCGGGCAGCGACTACGATGGGCGGGTGCTGGCGCGGGAACGCGGCGTGGTGGTCGTGACGGTGAATTACCGCCTGGGGCCGCTGGGGTTCCTCGCCGCGCCGGGGCTGCTGGAGGGGCGGACCGACGGGAATTACGGCCTGCTCGACCAGCAGGCGGCGCTGGGCTGGGTGCGGGCCAACGCGGCGGCCTTCGGGGGCGACCCCCAGAACGTCACGGTGTTCGGGGAGTCGGCGGGCGGCATGAGCATCTGCGCACAGCTCGCCTCGCCCCTGTCAGCGGGCCTGTTCGACCGGGCGATCCTCCAGAGTGGCCCCTGCACGCCCGAGATCAACACGGCGGCCCTCCCCGACGCGCTGAACACGGGCGCGGCCTATGCCCGTGACCTGGGCTGCCCCGACGGCAGCGCCGCCTGTCTGCGGGCCGTTCCCGCAGAGCGGCTGCTGGATACGCCCGTTCCCGGTCGCCGCGCCCCCGGTGCCGTCGCGCTGCCGCCCGTCTCCGGTGACGCGGTGCTGCCCCGTTCGCCGCAGGACGTGTTCCGGAGTGGACAGATCAACCGCGTGCCGGTCATGATCGGCAGCAATCTGGACGAGGGGACGCTGTTCGCCGCGCCTATCGCCAGGAGTGGCCGGGACCTCCCGGTCTGGCAGTTCTGGGGTCTGGTGGCCCTGCTGGAACGCTGGAACGCGCCGCGCGTCCTGGCCAACTACGCCAGCCGCGACTACGAGACGGTGGGTCTGGCCGCCGCCGCCGTGGTCACCGACGGGCTGTTCGCCTGCCCGGTGAACGACATCGCTCGCGACCTCGCCCGCGTGACGCCGGTCTACGCCTACGAGTTCCGCGACCGCGACGCCCCGACCGAGCTGAAACCGACGGCCAGCGTGCCCCGTTACGGCGCTTTCCATGCCTCGGAGATCGTCAGCGTGTTCGGGACGCCCCTCGCCAGCTTTGCCGACCCCGCGAAGTTCACGCCCGCCCAGGCCGACCTCGCCCGCACCATGCGCGCCTACTGGACGAACTTTGCGCGCACCGGGTCTCCCAACGGCGCGGGCCTGCCCGCCTGGCGGCCCCTCGACCCGGCGCGGAACAACGTCCTGACCTTCCAGCCCGGCCGCGTGGCCGAGAGCACCGACTTCCGCCAGGAACACCGCTGTGACGTATGGAGCCGCTGAATCCCCCAGCCAGGGACACTTCCCCACCCGCGCCGGGCGTAGCATGCAGGCATGAAGTGGCTGCGTGACCAGAGCCTCGCTCCCATCGCGGAGAAGGTGGAAGCGGGCGAGCGTCTCTCGTTTGAGGAGGGGCTGCGGCTGTACCACACCCGTGACCTGAATGCGCTGATGCGCCTGGCGAACCGGACCAAGGAGCGGTTGCACGGGGACAAGGTGTTTTTCGTCCACTCGATGCGGCTGGAGTTCACCAACATCTGCTACGTGGGCTGCACCTTCTGCGCCTTCGCCGCGCGCAAGGGCGAGGAACGCGCCTGGGACTACTCGCCCGGGGACGTGGTCGAGCAGGTGCGGCGGCGCTACCTGCCCGGCATTACCGAACTGCACATGAGCAGTGGGCACCATCCCAACCACCCCTGGGCCTACTACCCCGAGATGGTGGGACGGCTGCGCGAAGCCTTCCCGGACCTTCAGGTGAAGGCGTTCACGGCGGCGGAAATCGAACACCTGGCGCGCATCGGCAAGCGGCCCACGCTGGAGGTGCTGCGCGAGCTTCAGGCGGCGGGCCTGGCGGCGATGCCCGGTGGCGGGGCGGAAATCTTCGCCGACCGCGTGCGGCTCCAGGTGGCCAAAAACAAGGTCAAGGCCGACAAATGGCTTCAGATTCACCGGGAAGCCCACAGCCTGGGCATGCGGACCAACGCCACCATGCTCTATGGCCACATCGAGACGCTGGAAGAACGTCTGGACCACATGCACCGCCTGCGTGAACTGCAAGATGCCTCGCTGCTGGAGTACGGGGGCGGATTCCACGCCTTTATCCCCCTCGCCTTCCAGCCGCTCGGGAACAGCCTCGCGCAGAACCTCGGCAAGACCGACTTCACGACCGGCCTGGACGACCTGCGGAACCTGGCGGTGGCGCGCATCTACCTCGACAACTTCCCGCACATCAAGGGCTACTGGGTGATGATCGGGTCCGAACTCACGCAGGTCAGCCTGGACTGGGGGGTCAGCGACATCGACGGCACCATTCAGGAGGAACACATCGCGCACGCCGCCGGGGCGACCAGCCCGATGGCCCTCTCGCAGGCGGGCATGGTGAAGATGATCCAGCACGCCGGACGGGTGCCGGTGCTGCGTGACGCCTACTACAACGAGCTGGCGGTCTTCCAGAAGCCCGGAGCGGAGGCGGCGGACTAGTGTGGAGGCCGACCGTTCCCCCACTGACCTGGACGCCGTGCTGGCCCTGGACGACGCCTGGAACGCGGCGTATCACCACCGCGACCCGGGGCGGATGATGCCCCTGCTGGCCGAGGACTGGATGGGCTTCTTTCCGGACGGGAGCGTGGTGTTCCGGGCCGATCTGCTGGCAGGGATGCGCCATAACGCCCCGGCGGCCCTGATGTTCGAGCGCCACGCGGCGCACGTGTACGGGGAGACGGCGGTGACGCGCGGCACGCTGTACGCGGACGGCGTGCGGGTCCAGAGCTTTCTGCGCGTCTATGCGCGGCGCAAAGGCGAGTGGCGCGGGGTGTGCGTGCAGGTGGTGGCGTGAGGGACACTCGGAAAGCTCCCTTTCAGGTGGTGCTCGACAACGGGCAAGCCCCGCTTGGTGTCCTGGAGGGCCGGGTTACGGGCTTCCACCACAACCCCTATGAGCAGGAGGAGGGCGTGGAGTTCGAGGCGGGCGGCCAGAGGTACGTCCTCCTCCGCTTCACGGCGCAACATCCGCCCCTGCATTTCCCATTCCCGCGCATCCGGGTGAGCTATATCCGGGAACCTCAACCCTACGGCAACACGCTGGCGCTGACACCCGAGGACGTTAGCCGAGTCGAAGGTGCCGAGCAGGACCCTTACCGCGCCGGCTGGATTCATTACACCAACGTCGCCCCCATCCTCGACTCGCTGATTCTCCCGAGTGATGTGACGGCCATCACGGGCGTCCCGACCCAGATGAACGCCGCCCTCCTCGCGGGTGAGGTGGACATCGCCAACATCAGCGCGGTGGAGTTCATCCGGCACGCGGACGTGCTGGAGGCGCTGCCGGACTTCAGCGTGGCGGTGCTGGGGCCGGTGTACTCGGTGAACCTCTTTCATACGGTGCCGCTGGAGCAGCTCCGCCGGGTGGCCCTGACCCGCCAGAGCGCCATGAGCGTGGCCCTGCTGGAAGTGCTGCTGCGCAGGCGCGGCCTCTCGCCCACGCTGGAACAGGCGGAGGGGGAGGCCGAAGACCTGCTCGCTTCCGGCTACGACGGCGTCCTGAGGATCGGAGACAGCGCCCTACAGGAGTGGTACCGCGTGGCCGGGCCACTGACGCCCGAGACGACCATGACCATGCTTCCGCACCAGGGCCGGGGCATCACCGTCACCGATCTGGCCGAGGAATGGTTCCGGCTGACCGGGCATCCCTTCACGTTCGCGGTGTGGGCCTACCGGCGGGG
>NZ_JHAC01000052.1 GCF_000599865.1 Deinococcus phoenicis
CACCTCACCGGGAAGACTTGCCCCCACAGGCCCACTTGCTGGGCAACATCGGAACCCGGTGACCCGCCCCCTCCCTGTTGATGTTCCTACCGGTTTGGAGGTGACTTGCCTCCGGCTTTCAATGCATAACCTTGACTTGGCGTGCATCTAACGCTATTTTTGAAAACATCAAAGGCGGCCTCTGGGTCGCCTTTTTCGTTGGCTGTCCATCTTCACCGGAAGACCCCGGCCACCCCGATTAACTTTTGAGTTAACATGACGGCATGTCCGAGGGCTTCGACTTCTCCACCGCCGAGGTGCTGGACTGGGAAATCCAGGCGGTCTGGGAGGCCCTGGACAGTGGCGAGCTGCGCGTCAGCGTCCACGCTCAGAACGAGATCAACCTCGATGCCCTCACCGTGGACGACATCTACGACGCGATCAGCTACTACGACGAGGTGAGCAAGGACCTCCCCGGCGAAGGCAACCGGGCACCCGGAGTCAACTTCGACCGCTTCATTGGCCGTATCCGCCTGCGCGTGAAGGTGGGTTGGCGAAGGACGTACTACATCGTCGTAACCGCGATGGCGAACTGAGAGGAGGAGGCCCATGACCGACACCCCCATGACCCACACCTTTCCCGGCCGTGAGGGCATCACGGTGATCCTCCATAACGTGCCCACGACCCTCGATTCTGAAACCGGCGAGGTCATCGGCTTCCGCCTCGACGTGTCGCGGGCCATCGCCCATCTCGTTCAGGAAGCCGCCCGCGAGCAGCCCCCCGGCGCGACGGTCGAGCGGCAGTATCAGGCCCGCCCAAAACAGGCCCTCCCCACGCCAGACCCGGTGAGCCTGGAGCTGCGGCGGGTGCTGCGTGAGCGGGGCCTGACAGGGGCCGAGATTGCCGAGCGACTGGAGATCAAACCCCCGCTAGTCTCGCGCTGGCTCAGCCCCACCTACCATCAGCACGGCATGGAAACGCTGCGGCGCATCGCGGACGCCCTGGATATGGACGTAGAAGTGAAGCTCAAGCCCAGGGAACGCAAAGAAGCTTCTTAGCGGTTCTACAGGCTGTCCAGCAGGCCAGAGCAAAGCCCTTCATCAACAGGGGGGAGGGGAATGCCAGCCCTTCCCCCTGTTGATCTTCGCGTCATCCCTGGTGAGCTACAGCCCTTTAAGCAGCGTTATTTACTCCTCGGCCTGAGCGTCCTCCGCCTGGTCGTTCACGCGCTCCTCCTTGAGGTCTCGCAGCTCTGCCGAGTCGGTCATCATCTGCTTCCACGCCTGCAACCCTTCGAGATGTCTGCGGCTGGCTTCCCAGGTCATCTCCCACTGCTTCTCCTCAATGGCCTTGATCTTCTCCAGAGGGAGTGGCGTCTGGTAGTACATCGCCGCCTGCCCCATTCGCCGTGCGGTTCCCGCTTCCATATAGGTCCGCATTTGCAAGTCAAAGATTCGCTCCAGAAATAGGCTCAGCTCCTGCCGGACCACCTGCCGAACGGTGGGCATCACCAGCGCGTCTCCCTCATCCTTCGCCTCGGCTTCCGCCGCATATTCGAGCAGTGCGCCGCCCAGTTCCGTGAGGGGCATTCCCGCCTGCTTCGCTTTCATCGTCAGAAAGTCCGCCACTTCCCGACGGACGCGAACCTGGAGCCGAACCGTCCCTTTCCCTGGTCGTCCCATCTGCGCTTCCTCCTCTGCTCAACCCCGACATTCCCAAGGTCTGCTCACACCGTTTAGGCTGCCCACCCAACGCCAAAACAGCACCGTTCTGAGTGCTTGGCTAGCGGCTAACTTGAGCTAAAAATTACTTACTCTGGAACAAGGTAGCAGGACAAGGTTAGAGCAGCACCAGAACGCTGCTTCCTCGTTTCAGATTCATACTCTTATCCTGCCTTACACCACCCACCATCCCAAACGGCCATTTCCCACGACTCTTTTTGGATCGCGGAAGCGTTCGCGCCTTGGGCCTTTCTGCTGGGTCAGAACGTCCGCCGAAGTCGGCGCCTCTGCTCTGCCCACCGGCCGACTTCGCGGGTCTCCATCGCCACGTCCACCGCAGTTCGGGATGGGTCGCCTGGTGCCCTCCCAGGTGAGCCGTCACGGGCGAGGATGGACCCCTCCCCAGCTCCGCCGTTCACGCTTCTGGACCGTGCCCCACAACCGCGAGGGGGATACTGACGCCATGACGGACCTTCCCCAGGATTCCTCTTCGTCCCCCGCCGCCGGGAAGCGCAAGAAAAAGCCCTTCATGATCCCCTTCCATGCCCTGATCAAACTGCGCTCCCCGCTGCGGGCGGTGGCGTCCGGCGTGGAAGTTCTAATCGGCACTACCCCGACAGTCGTCAGGGTCACCGATCAGGTCCGCGAGAGATTGCAAGAACAGCCGCCGGAGCCGGAGCAGGTATATGCCCTTCAGTTCTGGTTCCGTACCCCTGAGGGCTACGTCGAGGACCTGCAACTCGCCCATGTCCACCCGGCCAAGGAGCTGGGCAAGGACAAGTCTGGTCAGGTGATCAAGCCGCTGTTCGAGATTGGTGCTCGTCTGAAGGAAGTGAACCGGGAAGAGGGCTTTGTGGTGGTCGAGGTGGAACCCAACGATACGGGCCTGCTGCGTGAGTCCTTCGACGTTCAGGTCTGGGCCGCCCTGGAGCTGCTTGAAAAAACCCCCAGGCCGGGGCGGACCTTGCTGGTTTACGGCGAGTACCGGCCCCAGAGTGGCCGCCTGGTCGCCACCCGGTTTACGCCCCTGCATGTTGGCAAGCCCAAGGCCAAGCCCGCGCCCCCGGCTGAGACCTCTTCCGAAAGTCCCCCTGCCTGAGTGCTTACAAGACTTCCTGACCTCTCCCCCCTGTCGATGGAAGGCCAGTTGCCCGGAGAAGATTTCCCCCGGCGATCAGGTTCTCCAGCAAAGCAAGCTCCTACGCGGGCCGCAGCCGCGCCGCCAGGACCGCCCCCGGCTTCCGCCACGGGGCGACCTCGGCCAGGTCCACAGCCAGGCGCTCAAGCTGAAGCGCCAGCAGCCGAAGGCCGGGCCGCTGCTCGTTTTCCTCGGTCAGTGCGGCATAAATCGAGGCGCAGTGCTGCCGAAACCTGCCTGGCTCGTTCAAGGTGTGCGCGATCTCGGCAGCCAGCGCAGACACCGCCCGGTGACGTTGGCGGGGGTGCATCCCGATCAAGGCCGGAAGCTGAGCGGCGACGGCCCGCAAACCCGCGCCCAGACGCATGTCAGAACCTCCTTCAACGGGAGTTTTTGCCATACCGGGGACAGCGGCCCATTGTTGGGCAAGGGCTATGAGCCGCCCTATTTGCCCTTTCAGGTCGAGTGGTTCTGACATCACGTCCTGCACGGCCCGGAAGGCTCCCCGCTCCCCGTGGTAGTCCTCCGCAAAGTCCGGCCTCCAGTCATGGCGGAAGTCCCACCAGCGCAGGCGCGGGCGCACGGCCTCCGGGCGCAGCTTCACAGCCCAGAGGGTGCCGCTGTACCGCCGCAGTTTGCCCACCTGCGCCACATGGCCGCGTGCGTCGAGCAGGCCCGCTCCCCGCAGCTCGGCGGTCAGTCGGTATAGGTGACGCTCGGAATACCCCAGCGCGGCGGCCACGATCACGGCAGGCAGGAAATAGACCATGTGCGAGGGCAGGACGGCGTGCCCTTGCGAGGTCACACGCTCGGCGGCCCTCGCGTGGGCGAACTCCCACAGGGCCAGAGCGCCCCGGCTCAAGGTCCGGCCTGCCAGCACTTCCCTGGCACTGGGGAGCGTGGGCAGCACGCGGGGCGAGACAGACCCGCGCGGCTCGCATGAAGCCCAGGAAGGAGCCTCCAGCTCCGGCGGCGGCTCAGGGGCCGGTGTGGGCAGGACGGCGGGCACAGAGGCGGAGGGAACAGCACCCGCACGGGTAGCGAGAGCAGCGCGGCCCATGTCGAGAAAACGTTCAGTCAGTCGGGAGTGCAAGTCGAACCCCTTTGCACCCCGGCCCCGAGCGGGTAGGCTAAAGGCCAGGGACAACCCTGGCCGCTTGAGCAGCGCCTTCTTCTTTCCGGGAGTGGGGCGCTGTTCGCTTTTGCCGTGAGGCTGTTGGGGTTGACCGTACCACGCCGGAGCGCGAAGCGCAAAACCCGCGCCAGGACGGCGTGAAGCGGGCGTGGTTTACTCCGGTCATCGTGGAACGTCAACCGCGCCCCATAGGGCGCGGAGACGCACCCTGGCGGGGTGCAGGCGATCACCACCCGTCCCCCGAGGCGTCCACCAGCAGCTTCAGGAGCCTCACGGCTCCCGTCAGCCCGACGACGGTAAGTGAGTCAGGGTGACCATCAAGGAGCAGCCCTACCGAGGCCAGGGTCAGCGTGGTCTCGGAGATGTCGAGACCACGCCTCAGCATCTTCATGACCTGGAGTCGGGCGAGGGGACGCGGGGCCTTCTGTGGGGTTTGGGGCGTCATGTCATCAGCCTGCGAGACGGGGTGACACCCGGCACACACGGTCGAGGGGCCATGAACACGCTGTTTTTCAGCAATCCGTGTCATGGCTTCAGGTTGAGCATCGGCGCGGGGTGAAGTTTGGGGGTCAACATCGGTCATGCCTGAACGTTGAGGAGCGGGGCGGGGGGTCGGGGTCGTCTTGGGGTTGGTCATCTTGCCTCCGTGGTAATCCAGGTGCCGGGCACGGACCTGGGCGAAATGGCGAGCGGCCCGCCCGTGAAGAACGGGAAGGCCGACAGGCGGGTACGAAAAACCCCGACTTAGGGCGGTCGGGGCTGCGTTTTCGTTTCGGTTGTGTCCCGTCGAGGCGGGTCCTGATACCACAGTAACAAGCGGGGCAAATCCAAATCCGGTAGATGTACCCTCGGTGATCTCACTCTACGAACCGGAGCCTTAAAGGCGCGGGGACATGTCCCTTTCAAAGCAGAACGTCAAGATTCAAGCCCTTATCGAAAGCTCCCGCCTCCGGGTTCGTCTTCACCGCTGAGACCCAGTTCCCGGAACATCTCGACTTGAGCGTCTGCCACTGCTGAGAGCGCGGCAGAGTTACGCTTTTGCTCCTCCTCGCCGCGCTGCTTTGCTTCAGCCACCGCCCGTTCAGCAGCTCGTTTCGCGTTGGCCCGCTCGGCGGCATCGTCTGCCATGAATCCGGCGATGCGCTCCAGAGCATCCGCAATACGCTCCAGCGGCTCCTTCTTTCCCAACTGGCTAAACTGCCGTCTCTGGTTACCCGTCATGCTTACCGTCCCTGCCTTTTGGCGACCGCCTGAAGGACGTTCATGGTGTCGGCAGCAGTGGCGCGTGGGGCATCAGCCTCTTGAGGTCGGTCAAGGGCGTCAGCAATGCGCTTGAGGTCCGACCGCATGTCCTGCATGTCCTCGCGCAGCCCGCGCACTTCATCAAGCAACAGCTTCAGTCCGAGCGGATTCACGGTGTCTTCGGGCATAGCGCAGCCTACCGCCCCTCACTCCACACTGCCGCCCACATTCGCGCCAGCAGCCCCTGCCGAGGCGTTGAAGCAGGCGCAGCAGCATGGAGCCGGACGCGCAGGCCCTCCACCTCATCCCTTACGGCCTCCCGCACATCGGCGGAGACTGTAGTAGCACCCCGAACGGGCCAGAAAGGGCCGCCCATTTCCTCTCGAACTTTCTCTGCCACGATCACGCCGGACAGGTAGTCGAGCCGCCGGTTCACCTCCCGCAGTGCGTCAGACTGCCCGCTCATTCCAGCGATCATGCCCTTCAGCACATCCCTTAGCTCTAGCACCTGCACCTGCGCTTCCCGCAGTGCGGCTGTCTCTAAGCGCAAGGCCGCGTTCTCCTCGCGGATGGCCTGGAGATCCCCGCGCAGCTCCGCGAGAAGCTCTCCCGCCACCGCACGTGCCAGGGCCTCCGCGTCATCCGTCCGGGGGGCGGGCGGGTCCACCTGCATCTGGACGGGCAGCTCGTCGCCTTCCCTCAGCAGTGCTAAGGCCATGCCCACCGACGCCACCCGCCCGCCATGAACCGCCTCGAAAGCTAGGCGCAGGCGGTCAAGGGCCTCCGCCGTGAATTCCCGTCCGCCCCGTGCATCGCGCTTTAGTTCCCCGAAGACCTCTTCATAGACCATGGAGGCCCGCCGCAAGGCCGTCCCGGAGACGCTGAGGAAGTCGCTGGCCTGTTTGGGGGACATCACGACGTCGGGCATACAGGCACCGTACCACCCGCCCGGACGCCCACGCGCCCGGCTTGCGGGCGTCCGCCGGGCGTCCGGGTTGCGGGCGGGTCAGAACGCCCTCCAGGCGCCGAATCAGGACTCGTCCGGGGGGTGAGCGGGCGGGTGGATAGATGCCCGATCTACTGTGGCAGGCATGGGTCAGCGGCCTGCTGCGTAAGAGGGCGTCAAGGTCCCGCCCCTCACCTTGCCGGGCATGATGGCGGACCTCGCACGCTTTGTTCAGCAGCACCCCTACCAGACCGTGGCCGCCGTCTTCATGGCCCTGGTGCTCTTGGTCGTCAACGAAGTCCGGCACGCCCTGGAGAAGCGCTTACTCCGGCGGGCGCTGGCCTCAATGCCTGTACACGCACTCCCTACGGCCACCCATCCGGCACCCCACCGCCCCACCACATCCCCGTGGGGGACTGTCACCGCTCTGCTGGTGGGAGTAGGCCTCCTGGCCCTGGCTGTGCCCGTGCTGCGAGGTCCGGCGGGTGCTCCCATCACAGCCCCAGTGTCAGCGCTGCTGACGACAGGCACCTATCGCGGCTCAGGGACAGGGACTATGGGCAGCACGGACTTCAGGCTTACCCTGGGGGGGTCCTCCGGGGCGCCCAGCGCCACTCTCACCGCCATGGGGACAACCTTCGACTTCCAAGGCACGGTCACGCCGGAAAGCGGCGGGGTGTACCTCAGCGGGTCTCTCGTGCAGAGCGGGATGTCATGGGGCACGCTCAAGGCGCACGTCTCCACTCTCCAAGCTGAGGGGGTAGTCAGCACGGGTCCCCTGAGCTGGACGCTGGACTTGAGGCGCTGAACGCACCCATCCGGGGGCTGGGCTGGCGGGTGAACGGGGTTCTGCTCCTGTGCCAGTGGACCAGCGCGCCTAGTTACCAAACACATGGACTACCCCTCTTCACTAGCAGCGTCCCAAGGCAGACTCACAAAATGCCGGGCAAGGGCTGCTTAAGGTCGAGTATGACCACTAAATACATCTGCACCCTGTTCACAGCAGCGCTGTTGAGCAATATGTCATCGAGCCTTGCTCAGAGTTCAGCCACCCGGCAGGTACTTCTGGGTACCAACGTGAGCCTCATGCTTCCCAGCGGCAGTGTGGTCAAGCCCGTACCCGCAGGTGCAAAGCTGAAGGTCTTCAAAATTTCAGTGCCAGGGCTGGAAGATTTTAACATCACGATTTTGTCCTCTGTTACTCAAGGGCAGAGCAATGCCAATGAGCCATGGGTAGATTCAGAAATGAATGATCTTGTAAATTTCACTATGGGTTTTCTTGATGGAGTCATGAAGCAACAATCTCAAAATGGCGGCAAGTCAACCATAAACGATATGCGATTTTCAAGAGAAGGCAATATTGTCAAATCTGTAGCAAATCTGGGCCTGACCGGGGCAAACCCGGCCAGTTACATGGCAACCGTACATCAGAAGAAGAACCGTGCGATTATCATGGCCTACCTGGATACAACTCCGGCGAGCACCAATGACCAGGAGGCTGCACAGCGGATCATGGAGACGTTGCAGGGGCTTTAATCCCGTCCATTGCCAGGCAGCCCTAAGAACGCCCTCTGGGGGCCGGGCGGGCGGGTGAACGGGTGGGGGCTACCAGCTATCCAGCGTGTCCTTGAGGCCGCTGTCCACCCACTTGGCGTAGATGCGGGTCGTCTCAATGGAAGCATGTCCCAGGTGCCGGGCGGTGTCTTCCAGGGTACGGCCCTCCCGCATGAGCCTCGTCCCGGCGTAGTGCCTCAGAGCATGGAACCCCTTGGCATCCACCCCCGCCCGGCGGCACAGCCGCCTCAGCCGCTCACGGGCCGCGTCCACCCCACCGCCGATGACGGCCCCTTCCCAGGCCTCCAGGGCCATCAGCGCCTCCGTCAGCGAGCGGGACACCCTGACCCGCCGGGTCTTCCCACCCTTCCCATTCCTGACCGTCAGGACGCGGGCGCTGAGGTCCACGTCGGCCCACTCCAAGGCCAGGGCCTCCGCGATCCGCAGCCCGGCGTGGCCGCACAGCAGCAGCAGGGCACGCATCCGGGCATCCGCCGCGACGAGCAGCTGCCCAGCTTCTTCGTCCGTGTAGGGCTGCCGCTTGTCATAGGCGGGGGTCGGGTCCCGGCCTGCCCGCGCGTCCGTGAAGGCGTCCACCTTGGTGGCCCCCGCCCAGCGCAGGGCCTTATAGAGCGCCCGCGCGCCCGCAAGTTTGACCCGCACCGTGGCTGGACTTTTGCCTTCTGCCTCCAAGTGCCGCAGGTAGAGCGCGCCCACGCTGGTGCCTGGCCGCAGCAGGTCAACCGCGTTGGCCGTGGCATGGGCCAGGAAGGACCGCACGGCTTCCGCGTAGACGCGCAGGGTGTGCGGGCTGACGCGCGCCCCACTGCTGCCGTGGGTGGTGAGATGCGCCTCGGTCAAGGCCCACAGCGCGGCGGGGTCCTTGTTGCGGGCGGCTTCCACGGCGCGGCGGCGCAGCTCCTCGGGGTGAAGGGTGGCGAGGTGGGAAGCACGGGAAACGAGGTCGCCCCGGTAGAGGTCCAGGGCGGTTCCGGGGGGGGGCATGACCCCCACGATAACAAAAGTTGTCGGGTGGGGACAGGCCGAAACAGCGGGGGTACACCCGCCGGTCACTGCCTGCCCTTTGGCCTTGACGGTGGCCCAGCTCAAGGCTGCTTCGCCAGAACAGTCAGAGGCATGCGGCACGAACGGGCGAAACGCCAGATTAGGGTGAGGTATGAACGCTTTCGTCAGGGCAATGTCGGTGCAGTACGCCGACTTTCGTGGACGCACACGCCGCCGTGACCTGGCGATGTTCCTGCTGTTTTACCTCCTGTCAATCTTTCTGTTCGCACTTATCATTGGCCTCCTCGCCACCCTACTAGGCTGGTCCAACCAAACAGCAGAGTTGATGGGCAACATTTATTTTTTCATAACAATGATACCTATCCTTGCCATATTTGTTCGTCGCCTTCACGACATAGGGCGTAGTGGCTGGTACGTTCTATTTGCATTCGTTCCAGTTGTCGGAATTATCATCTATCTTTTCTGGTTTACAAAAGCCAGTCAGTTGGGAACAAACAAATGGGGAGAAAACCCCAAAGAGACTGGCCCTGTGCTGCCTGCAAGCGAGTGACGAACACCCCCTTCCCGCAGGAGGGGAATGAAGCGTCCTACCGGGAGCTTGGCCAACTCGACCCACCTCACCGGGAAGACTTGCCCCCACAGGCCCACTTGCTGGGCAACATCGGAACCCGGTGA
>NZ_JHAC01000053.1 GCF_000599865.1 Deinococcus phoenicis
CTTTTCGCAGGTAATCGCGTCCTTCATCGGCTCCAGTGCCAGGGCATCCACCGTGGACCCTTATTATCTTGACCGTCCACTCGGTCCCCTCGAGGGGCCGAGCTTCCTTCAGCTCTTCCGGAGAAGAGCTGATAAATATGCGCTTTCTCTCGCACGCTCTTCGTTTGTCATGCTGCTCGCCTCAACCGAGGCTCAGAAAAGATACAGGCACCCGCCCCACCTGTCAACCCCCTACACCCCACGGCACCTTCAGAGTCCACGTCGACCTGCGTGATACGCTCGCCCCATGCAGGTCAACGTGGTGTTTTTTGCGCGCCTGAAGCGTGAATCCGGACTGGAGACGGCGACGCTGGAGGTCCCTGAAGGGGTCACCGTTCGGGAACTGGCGGGGCAGGTCGAGCAGACCTATGGCCTCAGCCTGCGCGGCTGCATGGTGGCCGTGAACGAGGCGTATGCGGCACCGGACCAGAGCTTGCTGGCCGGGGACGAGGTTGCCTTTCTCCCACCCGTGGCGGGCGGGGCAGACGAGGACACGCGCTGCGAGGTCGTGGCCTCTCCCCTGCTGCTGACAGAGGCCAGCACCTTTCTGGTAAGACCCGAACACGGCGCGCAAGCTTACTTCGTGGGGACGGTCCGTTCTCCGAACCAGGGCAAACAGGTCGAGTTCATCGAGTACGAGGGCTATGCGCCGATGGCGGAAAAGGTGATGCGTGAAGCCGCCGCACAGGCGCGCCTGCGGCACGGAGAGCTGCGGGTGGTGGTGCAGCACCGGGTGGGCCGCCTGCTGCCCAGAGAGGCCAGCATCCTGATCGGGGTCGCCAGCCCCCACCGCCGCGCCGCGCTGGAAGCGTGCGACTTTCTGATCGAGCATCTGAAACTGCACCTGCCGGTCTGGAAGCACGAGGCGGACGAGGACGGACAGCACTGGGTGGACGGCCAGAGCGGGCATCCGACCCTGTAACATGCGGCCCTGTAAGAGCGATCGCCCCGTCAGCTCAAGGCCACCCATTCAGGGTGTGCCGGAGTTCTCGCGGGCGTGGGTTTCAAAATGCAGGTAGTAGCGCCCCGCCAGGACGGCCATCAGCAGGACGACGGCCCCCAGAGCGAGCAGTTGCGGCCAACCCGCACGACCCGTCAGCAGGCCATTGAAGAGGAAATGCAGGCTGATGCTGATAAGCAGGCCCCGTGAGCGCCACCAGCGCCCGCCCCGCAGATGCCGTCCGCCGAGCGCATAGCCCTGTGGGGCGCTGAACAGGGCGTGGGCCAGGGTCGTCAACAGGGCGTGCCAGGTGGCCGCGGGCGTGCCAAAGCCCAGCGTGTAGGTCACGTTCTCCAGCAGCGCAAAGCCCAGCGCCGCTGTCACGGCGTAAACCAGCCCGTCCATCGGTTCGTCGAAGGCGTGTTCGCTGGCGGCGGTGCTGGCGGCAAGAAACTTGCTGCCTTCCTCGACGACGGCGGTCAGCAGCATGACCACCAGGGGAAAGGCCAGGCGGTCGAAGCTCCCCTCGAACGCGGCAGCCACCGCCCAGGCCAGCAGGCCCCAGCCGAAGGTGCGGGCCAGCAGCCAGGCCGGTTCGGGATGGCGGTCGCGGCGGATAAAGAACCACAGCCACGCGAACGTGAGGCCGGTGGACAGCAGGAGGGGCAGGGCCAGGGGCACGTTCAGGTGCGGGTGAGCCGGGCAGCCGCCGCCTGCATCGGCTGGTGCGCCAGGTGAGTCAGGGCGAGGGCCAGAGCGTCGGCGGCGTGGTTGTTGAAGAGTTCGCGAATCCCCAGGCTGGCCTTCACCATGTAGATGACCTGTTCCTTCTCGGCGCGGCCCGTTCCCACCAGTGAACGCTTCACCTGCATGGGACCGTAAGCGTGAATCGGCACGCCCGCCTGCGCGCACGCGAGCTGAACCACACCGAACGCCTGCCCGACCTTGAACGCCACGTCGGCCTGCCGGCGCAGAATCTGATCCTCGATGGCGACGGCATCCGGTTGATACTCGCCCAGCAAGCGGGTGACTTCGGCATGCAGGTACTGGAGACGGCGCGGCATCAGCCAGGCACTCTCCGTGGTCAGGCAAACGTGATAGAGATGCCGGGCCTTCCGGACATCTCCTTCCACCAACCCCAGGCCGAGATTCGCCAGTCCGGGGTCCACGCCAAGCACGATCATGGCCGCAGGATAAGGCAGAACGCCGACGCCCGAGGGGCTGGGTCCGCTCTGCCCTACTGCGAGGCAAGAAACAAGGCGGCCTCCTTCCTCGCAGGAAGGGCAAAGGAAAACCACCCGGCAGAGATCACCGGGTGGCCGACAGACAGGAGAGCCTGGGTCAGTGGCTGCCGCAACCGCCGCTGCCCTCGCCTTCGGGCGACTGGGAGCCGTCCGTGCGGAAGGAGTGGCCGCAGCCGCAGGAACTGGTGGCGTTGGGGTTGTTCACCGTGAAGCCGCCCCCCATCATGTTCTCCACGAAGTCCACCTCGCTGCCCCGCAGCAGGGGCAGGCTCATGCGGTCGACCAGCAGCTTGATGCCCCGGTCCATGACAATGGTGTCGCCTTCGAGTTCGCGGTCGTCGATGGCCATTCCGTACTGGTAACCGCTACAGCCACCGCTCTTGATAAACACACGCACGCCCGCGTTTTCCTTGCCGCTCTGGGCGAGGATCGCCTGGGCCTTCTGCGCGCCGAATTCGCTGATACTGATGTCCTGGGCGGGCACGCCGCCGCTCGGCTCGGGAGTCAGGGTCGCCGTCATGCGTGAAGCGTAACACCATTGGAGAAAGAAAAACGTGCGTGGCAAGCAAAGTCGCTGGCCCCCACGAACAGCCGCACCGCCATTTCCGCTTACATTCCTTGAGTGCGTCAGTGTTAGCATTGACGTATGACGAATCCCTACGCCGAGTGGTTCGAGCAGCTCCGCGCGGAGTACGGCGAGCAACTGGGGGCGATGCCGCTTCCCGACGGTCTCCCCGAGCATCTGCATGCCCTGATTCAGTCCCGTGACGAAGAAGCCATCCAGTTCATGATCAAGCTCGCGTGGCAGTTCGGCGCGCAGGTGGGGTATGCGGCGGGGGCCAAGCAGAACGACCTCGACTCTGCAACGGTCCGCCCCCGCCGCGTTCAGGCCTGAGCCGCACGGCTGTTCCAGCGAGCCGCACAGTCCCGAACCGTTCTGAAGAAGTTTTCCCCATCGTGACCCAGGTGCAGCGGGCATGATGGGGCTATGGTTTCCCCCCCAGCCCCTTCGTTCACCAGGCCCCTGATGCTCCAGCCCCGCTTTTCGGAACGGGTCTGGGGGGGAACGCGGCTGGTACCCGGAACGGCCTCCCCGGTGGGAGAAGCCTGGATGGTGTACGAGGACAATGTGGTGCGGTGTGGCCCCCATGCCGGCCGGACCCTCGCCGAGCTGAGTGCCGAGTCCCCGCGCGAACTGCTGGGCACCCACGCGCGGGGCACCCGGTTCCCGCTGCTGATCAAACTGCTGGACTGCGCGGAGTGGCTGAGCGTGCAGGTGCATCCCGACGATGTCCAGGCGCGCGCCCTGGCCGGAGAGGGGCAGCTCGGCAAGACGGAGGCGTGGCACCTGCTGGAAGCGGCGCCGGGGGCCGAGCTGATCGCGGGCGTGCGTGCCGGAACCGGCCCCGATACCCTGCGGGCCGCCATCCTGGCCGGTGAGGTGATGGCCCAGGCCCAGCGGCATAGCGTCCAGGCGGGCGACACGGTGCTGATCCCCGCCGGGACCCTGCATGCCCTGGGGCCGGGGCTGCTGCTGTACGAGGTGCAGCAGACCAGCGACCTCACCTACCGGGTCTACGACTGGGACCGCCCCGCCAGCGCCGGACGCGCGCTGCATCTGCGCGAGAGCGCCGAGGTCACGGTTCCGGTCCAGGCTCTCCCCGTCCCGACGCCCCCCGGCCAACCCGGCGAGGTGCGGGAATTGACCCGCTGCGCTTACTTCGTGCTGGAGCGGCTGACCGGTGGTCCCGCCGGTGTGAGGGGAGCGACACGCGGCGAGAGCTTCCACGCCCTGACGGTCACTGGGGGGGAGGCACAGCTCTGCGCCGGGGCAGAGACGCTGCGGGTCGGGTCCTTGGAGAC
The DNA here is from genome assembly GCF_000599865.1 of Deinococcus phoenicis. Lineage (GTDB taxonomy): Bacteria > Deinococcota > Deinococci > Deinococcales > Deinococcaceae > Deinococcus > Deinococcus phoenicis. The sequence goes on from NZ_JHAC01000053.1 coordinate 4,087, forward strand.
CGTGATCGTGCCCGCTGCCGCAGGGGCGTACAGGCTGGAAGGAGACTTTCAGGTGCTGCGGGCGCGCCTGCCCTGACCGTCAGTGTCCGGGCGAACGGGGAACTGCCCAGCAGCCGACTTCCGTCTCGCCCGCCACCAGACCCAGGGCGGCAAGTTCATGCAGCGCGGCGCGGGCAAAGGTCCGCAGCGTTTCGGGGTCGGCGTCCTCCACGTTCAGCGCGTCCAGGCCCAGAGAACGGGCCTGCCGGGCCAGGTACAGTGCCAGGGCATCATTCACGGGCACAGCATAGAAAAACGGCATAGAAAAAAGGCCCCGGTCATCTCCCGGGGCCTTGGTTCAGAGGCAGCGACAAGGGTCAGTCGTCGGCGTGTGAGAACGCGGCGCGGTCACGGGCATCCGATTCGCGCAGGGCACGGATCCCCCGCACGATCCCCAGCGTCCCGAAGTAGCACAGGGCCGGCACCAGGAAGGTGGCGATCCAGAGCACCGTGTTGGCGTTCCCGGTGGTCAGGATGCCGGAGCTGATCAGTTCCGGCTTGTACCCGGCGACCGACCAGACCACCAGCAGCGCCATAAAGGCCACCCCTGCCGCGAGGCGAACGGGATGATTGGTGGGGTTCTCGGCGTAGTACATGTTGTCGCGGCTGCGGTCCAGCATGGGCACCGCGAACATCGCCAGCAGGATGATCGTGGGCAGCACGATGGCCCCGACGAACTCCGAGCCGATCAGGCCGCCGAAGATGTTGACCTCGAAGCTGGGGATGATCGCCAGGGCGCCGAAGACCCACAGCAGATACCAGTCGGGCTTGATGTTGTTGATCGGGGTGGTGCTGGGCGGCCCGAAAAACTCGACCGGGTGAACCGGGATAAAGGCGCTGAACAGCACGATGATAGCCGCGAACGCCACCGCCAGCAGCAGCATGATAGGCGTCTGCTGGGTCATCAGCGGCACGCCCACGATCTTCTTGTAAGCGATGCGCTTAGCGTACTGCGGCTGCGTATGCTTCTGCTTGATCATGATCAGCATGTGCGCCGCCGTCAGGGCCACCAGAATCATGGGCAGCAGCATGATGTGATAGCCGTAGACTCGGGGAATCACGCCGTCACCCGGGAACTTGCCCGCGAAGGCGGCCTGCGCGACCCACTCGCCCACCCAGGGAATCGAGGAGGCGATGCCGTAGATCACCTTGAGGGTGTTGTAGGCGTAGTTGTCGTAGGGCAGCACGTAGCCGGTCACGGCGGTCAGGGCCGCGAAGATCAGCAGCAGCATGCCGATCCACCAGTTGATCTCGCGCGGCTTCTTGAAGGCCCCCGTGAAGTAGATCCGCATCATGTGGATCACGGCGGCGGCCACCATGATGTTCGCCGTCCAGTGATGAATCCGGCGCAGCATATCCCCGAAAGGCATGGCGTTGATCTTGAGGGCCGAGTGGTAGGCCGCCGGGATCAGGTTCGGCTTGTCGGTGGTGCCCGGATCAAAGGAGTTCACGATCAGGCTGTTGCTCGGCTCGTAGGAGAGCGCGAGCAGAATCCCGGTCAGGATCAGGATGATCAGGCTGAACAACGTGATTTCACCCAGGAAGAAACTGTGGTGAACGGGGAAGGCCTTGCGCAGGAACTTGTCGTTCAGGCGCGAGATGTGCAGACGCTCATCCAACCACTGGTTCATGCGAGCTGATCCTCCACTTCTTTCTTGAAGCTTTCCCACTCGGCCTCGCTGGTGTACGGGTACGGCATGGCCAGGAAGAAGCCCGTCACCACCAGATTGTCCCCCTCAAGCTTGATCGGCAACTGTGCGAGCGGACGGGGGGGCGGACCGCCGATCACCACACAACCCCGCTTGGGGTCGTACTGCCCGGAATGGCAGGGGCACTTCATGCCGTCTCCCTGGTCACTGTCCGCCACCGAGCAGCCCGCGTGCGTGCAGACATCGCTGTAGGCGACCGTCTCGCCGCCGATGGTGGCTTCCAGGTTGGTGGGCGCGACGATCTGGCCCTGCGGGAAGCGGTAGAGCGCCAGGATGTTGTTGGGATCACCCTTGCGGATGACGTTCTCGCCGTTCTCGCCCTTGCCCATCGGCCAGGCGCGCACCAGCTGGTCGCTGAGGTCGCTGATCCGGATGGGCTGGCCTTCCTTGCTGGCCTCGGCGTGGACCAGAATGTCGCCCTTGAGCGGCGGCATCTTGTCGCGGGTCAGGCGGAAGATCGGGTTGGCCGCGCCGAGCGTGCTGAGCAGGCTGACGCCCCCGACAGCGGCCGTGGTGCCCATCGCCACATTGATGAACTTGCGGCGCGTGATTTCGGGATCTTGTCTCTTGTAGCGGGTCATCGTTCAGGTCTCCCTTGTGTGCCGGTTTGCCGGTGATGGACGCTTACCAGGGGAACTCGCCGCTGGCGTCCTCGACGAGCACCTCATCGTCCATGAAGAACTTCTTGTACAGGCCGATCGCGAGGGCGATGGTCAGGAGGATCATCGCGGCGTAGAAGCCTTCCATCGCCACGTTGGGCATTTCCTTGTTCGCCCAGGCCGCGTAGTCGGCGACCATCTGACGCACGAACAGCACACTGAACAGCAGGCTCAGGCCGAGCGTGACCACCATCGCGGTCATGGACAGCGGCGTGGAGCGCGCCTTATGGATGCCGGGGTGCAGTTCCTGGCCTTCGGCCCACACGCTGTACAGCCCGATCAACCCGTAGGTCAGCAGCACCATCGTGAAGGTCGCCAGGAAGATTTCGGGCAGCTTGATGTCCTCAGGCACGAAGCGCGAGCGGTTTTTGAGGACCGCCGGATCCACCTTGGTCTGCCCGGCCGCCACCGTCGCGGGCGTCAGCGGTTCCTCGATCTTGTTGCCCCAGGAGTGCAGCACGTAATTCGCGACCGCGTAGACTTCCTCTTCCTTGAGCTTGTCGCCAAAGGCAGGCATCCCGCCCTTGCCCTTGGTGATGATGGTGTGGACGTAAACCGGGTCCTTGAGGATCTTCTCGTCGCCCGCCAGCTTGGGGCCAGCACCGCCCTGACCCTCCGCACCGTGGCAGCCCACGCAGCCCGCCGACGCGAAGACCTGCTTGCCCAGCGTCGGCCACTCCTTGTTGATGCTGGCCACCACCGCCGGGTCCACCACGACGGGTTCCGGGGCCGTTTCCTTGTTGAACAGGAACAGCAGGATAATCCACATGATGGCCGCACACACGATGGCGACCCAGGGCATGACAGCGTCGTTTCTCTCCACGTTCCTTCTCCTCGCGCTTGAAGTGCCTGCTCCAGTGCTTGCTGAATTGGCTGCCCGCCTCCCCTGAGAACAGTTAAGGCAGCCGGATGGGGCGTCCAGCATAGCACGCACCCAAGCCGCCTCCAGCCGTGCTGTACGGCGAAAAACGGCGGACTTCTGCCCGCCCAGCGTAGGCCTGACCGAGCGGTTAAATGTCCCCGCGTGGCGCAGAGAAAACCTGGCCCAACGCTCCCAGCAGCGGCCACAGGGCAGCGGCCAGCGCGCCCACGTCCCGGTTGCCGGGATGCTCGCGGATGTCGAGGCCGCCTTCCGACAGAAGGGCGACCACCAGCGGGCGGGGCGTGAACAGCACGCCGACGTCGTGGTGAATGCCGCGCAACTCGCCGCTCTTGCTGGCCACGCGGTAGAGCGGTTCTCCGTCCGGGCCGCAGGGCACTTCACGCCCCAGAATGTCCCGCAACTGCTGGCGCGACAGGATGGAGAGCGCCCGCCCGGTGTGGGCCGTGTCCAGCAGCTCGCCGCGCACCAGCGCCCCCAGCAAGGCGGCCTGGTCGCGGGCGGTCGTGCGGTTGCGCTCGCCCCGGCGCTGCGCCTCGTTCTGCCGTTCGGGGGGCAGCTGGAGCGGGCCGACCAGCTGCGTTCCCAGCAGGCCCCGCTCTCTGAGCCAGCCATTCACGCGCTCTGTCCCCAGGCGGGCGATCACCAGATTGGTGGCGGTGTTGTCACTGACGATGATCATCAGGGTGAGGAGGTCTTCCCAGGTCGGCGTGAGGCCCGCGCCGAGTTCGTGCAGCACGCCCGCACCGGGCACCCGGTCCTCGGCCCGCACCGTCACGCGCTCCCGCAGGTCCAGCCGCCCCGCCTGCGCCTCCCACAGCGCCAGCACCAGCAACGGCACCTTGATGGTGCTGGCCGCCGGAAAGACCCGCGCCGGGTTCAGCGCGTACAGCTCCTGGCCTGTCAGGTCGGTGATCACGAGGCCTACCTCGCCCGCATAGCCGCGTGAACGGAGATCGGCGGCGAGATCGAAGGTCATTCGGGCCAGTCCAGGCCCGACAGGGCCGCGAAGGGATGCGCCGACCCGGCGGGGCGCAGGGTGCAGAAGGGCGGCCCCCCGTCCGGCTCGACGCGGTGCGGACAGGCCGGGCACTCCGGAAAGCCCTGTTCGGTGTAGGCGAGGTCCGGCTCGGCGGACACGGCGGCCCACTCCCGGCCGCACCCGGCCCGGAAGGTCACGGGCAGAGCGGCGGGGGCAGTTTTGGCGGTTCGGGGTCTGGGCATGGAAAAGTGCGGGCCGTCTCCCCTACTCCAGGTTGGCGATGCCCTCGCGGATCGCATAGAGCGCCGCCTGGGTCCGGTTGTTCAGTTGCAGCTTGGTAAAGATCTCGGAGAGGCGGTTGCGGACGGTCTTCTCGCTGATGTCGAGCCGCAGCGCGATGTCCTGGTTGGAAAAGCCCTGGGCCAGCAGCTTGAGGATCATCGTCTCGCGCTCGTTGAGGTCGGCGTGCTTCTCGCTGGGCAGTTCCTCGCGCTTGTCGCGGAAGTCGTCGAGAACGTTCTGGGCCATGTCCGCGTCGAGCAGCGCCTCCCCGGCGGCCACCCGGCGGATCGCGTCGATCAGGGTGGTCGCGTCGGCGTCCTTGAGCACGTACCCGCGCGCCCCGGCCTTGACCGCCTCGAAGACGTAGCGGTCCTGGCGGTACATGGTGATCATGATGACGCGGGCCTGCGGATCGATTTCCAGAATGCTCTGGGTGGCCTTGACGCCGTCGAGTTCCGGCATCTGGATGTCCATCAGGATCACGTCGGGGTGGGTGTCGGCGGCGTAGCGGATCGCCTCGCGCCCGTTGGCGGCCTCGCCGATCACGCGCATCCCCTCGGACTCCAGCAGGCTCCGCAGCCCCTGGCGAAACAGGGCGTGGTCATCGACGAGGAGGACACGAATCATGGCCCCAGTCTAGTCGCCCGCGAGAAAAAGACGGCGGCCCCCCCCACCATCCCCCTCGGCCCCGCACAAGATGAGTTTTGTAAGGACTCTCCCGCTAGACTGCGCGGCGTGATTACCTGGTTCGATGCGCTCCTCGTGACCCTCTGGGCGGTCGTGACGGCGCTCGGCGCGCGGCGCGGCCTGTCCGGCCTGGTGTGGGGCCTGGGCGGTGTGGTGGCCTGCTTCCTGGCCAACGTGGTGGGCGCGGGCGCGCTCATTGCCACGAGCCTGGCATTGCTGCTGGGCGCCGCACTGGCGCTCATCACCCGGCGGCTGCTGCGCGGGCATCTGGACCGGCCCTGGCACCTGGGGGCGGGGGCGCTCGGCGGGTTCGCCCTGGGCGCGGTGCTGGTCATGACCCTGACCCTGGGCTTTCCCATCGGCCTGCGCGTCGGGCCGGAGGGCCGGAGCGGCGTGTACCCGTCCACCAGCCTGACGCCCGTCCTGTATACGGCAGTCCGGGACTCTGTGCTGAAGGGCAGCCTGACGAGCGTCTGGCAGGCCAGCCCCACCCTGCAACTCCTGATCATGCCGGATCAGGCCCGCCGGCACCGCTGACCGCCGGCTGCCCGTCAGGTTTCGACCTGGGGGGCGGGCGTTTCGGGGTGAGGTTCACCCCCCGCACGCTGGCTGAGCACGGTCGCCGCGACCACCAGCAGGCCCCCCAGCGCCCCCCGCAGCCCGACCCGCTCACCGATCAGCAGGAAGCTGAAGAGGGCCGCGGTGACGGGTTCCAGTGCGTAGATCAGGCTGGCCTCGGCGGCGCTGACGCTGCGCTGGCCGACGGTCTGAAGCAGGGTGGTCACGGCGGTCGCCAGCAGGCCCAGATACAGCAGCGGTCCCCAGGCGGCGGCAGGCGGCCAGAGCTGCGCCGGGGCTGCCAGCCCGGCCCAGAGCCAGGCCAGCACCGTGACCGCCGCCAGTTGCGCGAACGTGAAGCGCAGCGCCTCGTGCCGCGCGGCGGTGCGTTCCAGGGCCACGATGAACCCCGCGTAGGTCACCGCGCAGGCCAGCGCCCAGGCGTCCCCGACGACGAACGCGCCACCTTCCCACGAGAGGAGCGCGAGACCCGCCACGGCGAGCGGCAGCGCCAGCCACAGCACCAGTGGCATGCGCCTGCGCTGGGCGGCCACCAGCCACACGGGCACCAGCACCACGCTGAGCGCCGTGAAAAAGGCGGCCCGGTTCGCGCCCGTCGTCTGGAGGGCAATCGTCTGGGTGCCGTACCCGGCGATCAGCCAGGCCCCCAGAATCAGGCCGTCGCGCCACAGCGGGCGGGACGGCGTGGATGGGGCCGCTTCTCCCGTCCCGCGCCGGACCAGGGCCAGGGCGGGCAGCAGCGCCGCACTCGCGATCAGAAAACGCCAGGCGATCAACACGCTGGGCGGCAGGAGTGCTCCCAGTTCCTTGACCACCGCGAAGGTGCTGCCCCACAGGGCCGTGACCAGAATGAGAAGGAGGAGGCCGCGCGCGTGAGAGGACACGGCAGGGATTGTACGCGCCGGGCAGAAGCCGCAACAGAAAAGACAGGCTCCACGCGGGAACCTGTCCAGGGGTCAAGGCTGGAGGGGATCAGCGGATGGTCGCCCGGAAGCACAGCTGGCCCTGCGCCCCGGCGGCCAGACGGCCCACCTTGGCCGTGACCACGCCATTCACAGTCCGGTTGGCGGTCCCATCGTTCCAGGTGGTCGCGGCACTGTCGAACGTGGCGGTTCCAGCGGGGGTCACAGCAGCGCTGCCCGTCACGTAGGTCGTGTTGGAGGGCACGCCATCACTCACCGCGTAGTTGGGAAGGTCTGCGCCACCGAAGTTGTTGAAGGTGATGCAGTATTCCAGCACCTCGGTCGGCCGCCCAGCTGCGCTCGAAGCAAACCGGGCCGTGCCCTTGTTGTCCCGGTCGTCGGCGGTCACGTTGCGGACTTGCTTGACCAGCCTGGAAGACACCATATCCGTCGTGGCCGAGGCGGCATTGTTCGTGCTGTCGGGGTCATTGGTACTGCTGACCTTCACGTTGTTGGTGAGGCTGCGGGCCGCGGGAGCCGTTTCCAACGTCGTGGCGCTCGGTGCCGTCACGGTGACCGTGTAGGTCTGTGTGGTGTTGGCGGCCAGACTGGTGAGGGTCCAGGTCAGGACCTGGCCGCCGCTCACTGCCGCTGCCGGCGTGCTGTTCTTATACGTCACGGGGGCCGGAAGAGTGTCCGTGACCGTCACGTTGCTGGCAGCGGTGGCCGTGCTGTTGTTCTTCACGGTGATGGTGTACGTCATGTCCGTTCCCGGCTTGGCGTAGGCAGGACCGGTCTTGGTGACGCTCAGGTCAGCAGCAGGGATGACCGTGACCGTGAGCGTCGCCGGATTGCTGGTGAGTCCGTCGTTGTCCTGCACGGTGTACGGGATGGCGGTGGTGCCGGTAAAGCCGGAGACAGGCGTGAAGGTCACCACGCCGCTGGCGTTGACCGTATAGGTGCCCTGGCCCGCTACGGTACGGGTGGTCTGGATGCCGGAGGTGGAGGGGTCGAGGTCCACCGTTGCGGCGTTCACCGTGCCCGGCGAGTAGCCGGTATCGTTGCTGACGACGTTCACGCTTACGGGCGTGTTGGCGGGCGTGGTTGCCGTGTCGTCCTTTGCCACCGGCGGGCGGTTGGTGGCCGTCAGGGGGACCTTGGCGCTCTTCGGGGTAAAGGGCTGGTCCACCGAGGTCAGGGTGGCCGTGTTCGTCACGCTTCCCCGGTTGACGACGGTTGCCTGGATACTCAGGGTTGCGGTGGCCCCGGCGCTCAGGTTCCTGACCTTCCAGACGCCGGTGGTTTTGTCGTAGCTGCCCGTGCTATTGGCAGGCACGGCCACCGTGCTGCTCACGTAAGTCAGCCCACTGGGCAGCAGGTCAGACACACGGATGCCGGTTGCCCCAACACCTCCAGCCGGATTGGTCAGCGTCACGGTGTAGGTGACGTTGTCGCCCTCCAGCGGCGCCGCATTGCTCACGGTCTTCGTCAGGTCGAGGTTGACCGGCGAGACGTACACCAGCGGCAGGCGGTTGCCGTTTATACCGTCATTGGCCTGAAAGAAGGTCTGGTTGTCGGCCGTCCAGCCGGTGACCGCGATGCGCCACCAGCCCGACACCCCGTCAGTCGCCACACTGTCCCCGCCGGCGTTGAGGCTACCGCCCCCGTTCCACACGCCGTTATTGGAGGCCGTGCCGCTCACGCTGGTACCGTCCGGGCGATAGTAGGTGACGGTCCCTCCGTTGTCCAGGTCGAAGTTCCGCAGGTACAGCGGGCCAGCGGTCCCCGGCGCGACGTAGAAATAGGCGTCGAAGCTGGTGGTCGAAGATGCCTGGATGGTGCTCTGGTATTCCCCGAGGACGGGTGAGAAGTCGGCGGTGCCCAGCGTGAAGGTGAAGCTGTTGTCGTCGTCGTTCAGGGTCGCGGTCGCGTCCTTCGAGATGGGATAAGCGCCCGTTTCACTGAACAGGACGTATTTACCGGGGGTGGTGAAGGCGTAGGTGAAGGTCTGACCGTTGGCACTCCCCGAGGGGTATGTCTGCTGCTTGAGCAGGCTCCCGCCGCTGTCCGGCATGGTGGCCCCCTCACTCCTGAGCGTGAAGCGCGTGGGATCGGATGGCACGGTGACCTCGTCGTTTGGCGTCCCGCCCGCCGTACTCTCGGCGTCGTTGACGGTCAGGGTGACGCTACCGCCCGCCAAGTCGAGCTGATCCTGCGTAATGGTGATGTCGAAGCGGTGGAACCGGTTGGTGTCGCTGTTACCCGACGTTTTCGAGGTGTACCAGTCACCGATAGTGGGGGCGCGTTCCCGGCCACTCGTCTGGAAGTACACGCTGGTATTGGTGGGGATGGTCGCAGCCTCTGCCAGCGGGAGGGCCAGACCGAGGAGGGCGGCCAGCGGCCCCAGCAGTCGCCGGGGGCCAGAGCCAAACGGGAGCTTCCTTTTCACGTAGGTATCAACCTCATTCTTCGTCCCTTGTCTGGAAGGAAAATGGATGGGTTCCATCTCACTTCGTCCCCCCCAGCGTTTCATCCAACGTCAAATCCAGCCGCACGTACGCTCCCTGCCTGGTGTACATCCCCGCGCTCGGCAGCCCCTCGAAGCCCTTGAAGTTGTACCCGGCGGTCAGCCAGGTGCCGGGCAGGGCCAGGACGCTGCCTTCCACGCCGTAGCCGAGCTGGGTGGTGCCCGTCGAGGGCTGGGTCAGGACGCGGCCCCACGCGCCGACGCCGAAGCGGTCCGACAGGTAAGCGGTGCCGCCCAGGGACGCCTGCGCCGTGAAACTGCCGGGGTCATTCAGCAGGGTGCGCGTATCGGCTCCGGCGCGTATGGCCCAGCCCGGCTGGCGGTACTCGGCGCTCAGGCCGCTGCTGAGTTCGGGTTTGCCGCCGGCCAGGGTGCCCTGCACGAGGCGGAGGTAGCCCAGGCTGTTCAGGGCGCGGTTGCGGTAGGCGTACCCAAAGGCGAGGCGCTGCCCGTTCTTCCCCCGGCCGAACTCGGCCAGGCCGTCGGCGGTGAGGGTGAGCTGCGGCGTGAGGCTGCCGGTGATGCCGCCGCGCAGAACCGTGCCGACCTGACCATCCTGATAGGTGAGGTCGATCCCGGTGGCCGCGCTGTAGGTATCCGCCCTGTAGTTCAGGTCGGTGCTGCCGGTCAGTTCCGTCTGGCCGCTGTCCACGTCATAGAGGGCACTGCCCCTCAGGCCGACGGTGAGGCGGTCATTCAGCGGCAGGGTGGTGGAGACCCCGAAGCGGGCGCGGTTGCCCTCGCCGCTGGCGGTGGGCAGTTCGTACCCGATGGCGTAGTTGGTGTGTCCCAGCGTGGTGTCGAGGGTGAGGGCGGCCACCTGACTTTTGCCCCAGGTAATGTCGTCCTTGAAGCCGAGGGTCACCTGATCGGTCAGGCGGTAGCGGGCGGCGATGGCGGTGGTCGTGTCCAGGTTCCCGGTCAGGGGCTGCGTGTGAATCACATCGAGGTCGAGGGGTGCGCGGTGGTAGCCCACGCTGGCGACGGCACCCAGGCCGCTCGTATCGCCAAAGGCGTACTTGAGGCCCCCACCGACACTGAAGGGGTCGAGGCGGTACTCGGCGCGCGCGGTGACGCTGCCGCCCTGTGTGGTGGGCGTGTCGTGGTACTCGCCGTCCAGCGCGGCCCCGAGGCGGTCCCCCAGGCGCACGGTGTAATTCCCGCTGATGTTCAGCCCCACGCCGAAGGGCGCGAGGCCCGCATATCCGGCGTCCTGATAGCGGACCTTGAAGGCGGCGCCACCGTCACCCAGGCGGGCCGCGAGGTCTGCGCTGGCCTGCACGCCGCCGGAGTACGCCAGGCGGGTGTCGGCGCGGGTGGTGCCGTTGTCAAAAGTGCCACGCACGCCGAACGTCACCCGGTTGTCGAGCTTCACGGCGGCCGCACCCACGCTGTAATTCTGGCCGTCCTGCCGCACCTGCACGCCGTAGGCGAGCTGCCGCCCGGCCACCGGCCCGTTCAGGCGGTAGCTGGCCAGGACACGCACGTCGTTCAGATTCGCGTCCACCCGGTCCAGCGGCCGGGTGAGGGTCACGATGCCGGTGGGGTAATCCACGGTGTAGTCCACGTTCCGCCGCAGGGTGGTGCGGCCCAGTTCCTTCCCGTCGCCGGGTTCCAGAGTCACGACCTCCAGCGTTTCACTGCTGTCCGCGATGTCGCGGTCGGGGAGGCGCAGGAGGCGGGTGCCGTCAGGCAGGATGGGGGTTTCCGAGACGCGGTCACCGGGCACGCCCGCCACAAAGGCGGAGAGGGCGGGATTGCTCTTGGTCACCACGGTCAGGGCGGTCAGTTGCTCACCGACGGGCAGCACGTCGAGGGGCAGCGCGGTGCGGCGGTACGCGGCGCGGAAGCCGGGGTGGTCGTACACGGCGGCGACCGGGTCCAGGCCCTGGAGGGGCGTTTCGGTGGTGCCCGCGTCACCGTACACGGGGGAGCGGAGGTTCGGGTTGTCGGTTCCCGGCAGGCCGTCCTTATCGGCGGCCACGTACAGCTTGCCCGCTCCCAGGGGCGTTTCCAGGGAGGCGCGGGCCTGCCAGGTCAGGTCCTGCGAACCCAGGTGTCCGTCCAGACCAAGGGTGGCGCTGATCAGGCCCACGCCGACGCGGGAACGGTCCGGCCTGACCTCGTAGCGGGAGCTGAGGACCTGCTGGCCCAGCAGCACGTCCACCTTCAGGCTGGTGGGGGCGGTCTGCGGCTGGAGTTCCAGCACGCCCTCCCCGTCCGTGAGGCGCAGCTGATACCCGGCCTCCCCGGGGTTCGCGTCGGGCGTGCGGGGTTCGAGGTTCGTGCGGACGGTCAGGGCAGACTGGCTGGTGGGCGTGCCGTAAGCGTCGAGCGTCCGCACGCGCAGGCGCAGGGGCGTGCTGCCGTCGGCGGTCAGGTGCTCGGGCGTGACCTCCACGCGGGCGGTGGCCCCCGCCAGGACCACCTGCACCTCCTCCGTGCCCAACTGGAGGGTGTTCGGGCCGGGCCGCAGCGGCACGCCGACGAAGGTGAGGCGCTGCACACCGCGCCCGCCGTCCTGCACCTCGGTCCCCAGCCGGTCCTCGCCGACGGGCGCGCCGTTGACCCGCAGCGGCGGGCGCTCGCCCTGCGGCAGTTCGACCACCACGTTGATGCGGTCGCGGACGCGGATCACGCTGCCGGCCAGCGGCCACTTGATCGCGCCGGGGTTCTCGGTCGGCTCACCCGCTTCCCCGGCGGCGGTCAGCGGGGCAGCGGCCTTCAGGTCCGCGTCGTCGAGGCGGCCCGCCAGCAGTTCCCTGCGTTCTCCGGCCAGTCGGGCGAGGAGGGAGGGAGGCGGCAGGGTGCTCAGGGCCGCCGTGTGTGTGAGATCGTAGGTCAGGACGCCACGCGTCTGGGCGGGAATGACCCAGTACAGGGTGCCGCTGGGACCCCGCCGGGGGTCCGCCGTGGGCTGTCCGTCCAGCCGGGAACTGCCGGGCAGGTACGCCGCTCCGGCGGGGAGGGTGTGGGCGATCACCAGCTCGCGGGCGTGGGCGGGCGCGTCGAAAGGCAGGGTGACGGTGCTGGTCCGCTGCACGCTCACGGCGGCGCTGGCCGGCAGGGGAGGCATTCCGCTGTCCTGCGCGTGCGCCGCGCCGATCAGCAGCAGGGCGCTCAGCGCAGTGAAAGTGCGTTTCAGTCGGCAGTTCACGGTCTTGCGTCCCTCCAGAGGACGGTGGGGTCGGTCACGGCGGCTTCCGGCCCGCCGGTAAACTCGAAGCGGTAGGTCAGGGTGGTCTCACCGGCATTCAGAAGACCCGAGAAGGTATTGCGGCCTTCTTTCAGCGACGCGCCCGGCGGCAGTGGATCTTGCAGCTCGAAGCCCGGCAGGACGGCGGAGGTGTTCAGGCGCAGCGTCACCAGATAGCCCTGGGGCGTGAACTGCACGGTCTTCTCGACCCGCAGGGGACCGGCGCTCAGCGTGGTGCGCCGGGTGACGGCGATGTCACCGCCGACCGGCGCAAGCGGGAAGTCCACGCCGGTCAGGCCACGCACCTGCACGGTGCGGGTGCCGCTCAGCCCGCCGTCCTGCGGGACGCTCAGGGGCACATAAGGCGTGGTGTTGGGGTCGAGGCGCAGCGCCTGTGGACCGAAGGGCACGTTCGGGAAGTGGTAGCGGCCCGAGGCGTCCGTCAGGGCCTGCCGGCCCCCGGCCAGCAGGATGCGGGCGCGCTCGACGGGCGTGTCACCCGCGTCGAACAGGCCGTTGCGGTTGCGGTCCACGAAGACCGTGCCCAGGAGGTCGCCCAGCGGCGCGAAGCCCAGCAGGTTCAGGCGGGTGACGGCGGTCGCCACGTTGCTGGCAATGGCGCGCACATTTCCGCCCACCCCGTCGCCCGTGACTTCCACACGGTTGGTCAGGTCCCCCGCCGCTTCCGCCGTCACGCGGGTCTGGTACTTCACCTCGGTGGCCACGCCCGCCGGGAGGGTCCCGACGTTCCAGCGCAGGACGCCATTCACGATCACCGGGTCGGCCAGCGGCTGTCCGGCCAGGGTGCTGGTGCCGGGCAGGTAGCTCAGGCCCCGGGCGGGCGTGTCGGTGACCACCGCGTTCTCGATGGCGGTCGTGGCCGAGAGATTCCGGATCTGGAGGGTGTACGTGAGGCGGTCACCGGGCGCGGCCTGCGCGCTGTCGACCTGCTTGCCGACCTGGAGCGCCGCGCTCCAGACGGGGCTGCCCACCTCGTTGCTGGGCAGGGGCGTGGGCAGTTCGGTGGAGATCAGGTTGAAGGTGTTCTTCAGGCTCTCCCCATCGACGGCGCGCTCACTGACCTTTGCCGTCACCGTGAAGGTGCGGGTCTCGCCGGGCGCGAGGGCCTCCAGCGTCCAGGTGACGACCTGAGCGCCGCTCTGGCCGCCCGCAATGCCGCCGCCGGAGGCCGTCACGAAGTCCACGTGCGCGGGCAGCGGGTCCTGGACGGTCACGCCGGTCAGCGGGCGGCTGTACGGGTTGCGGACCTTCAGGGTATAGGTGAGGGTCTCTCCCTGCGCGACGGGCCGCGTCGGCTCAGGCGAAACGGTCTTGAGGAGTTCGGGCAGGCCCGCTTCCACACCCTGCACCTGATCGCGGGTGGTGTTGCTGGTCTGGCGCGTGCCCGCCGCGGTGATCAGGGCTTCCAGCGCTCCGGGCTGCGCAGCGCTGTGGCACACGCGCACCTGCGTCATGCCGCCGGGGGCCAGCGCGACAGGCTGCGTCAGCGGCTGGCCGTCCGCACCAAAGAAGCTGGCCTGCCCGGCCCCCTGCGGGTAGGTCACGCTGAGCGTGAAGGTATCGCGCACGTCCCCGGTGTTTTTCAGCGTGTGGTCAAAGCACACGGGCTGCCCGACCACCGCGAAGGGCCGGGTCTGGAGGTCGGCGGGCGTGTTCTCGGCTGCCTCGGGATTGCCGTCCGGTCCCAGGGCGACGCCGGGCTGATAACGCACGTCCGCGCTGGCGCGGCCCTCGGCCTGCCAACGGTCCGTGCGGGCCGTCGCCACATTGAGAATCGTGCGGTTCTCGGCCTGCTCGGTGGCCTGCATGCGGAAGGTCAGGGTGACCGCCTCCCCCGGCGCGAGGCTCTCCACCCGCACACGCACACCGCGCACCTGGGCCGGCTGCGCCGTTCCCCACGTCACGCCGTCGGCGGTGTACTCCAGGACACCGCGGCTGGCCCTGGCGCTGCCCGGCACGTAGACCAGCCCCTGCGCGGCCTGTTCGGCCAGGGGGTCGGTCAGGACCGCCTCACGGCTGGCCCCGCCCCCGGTATTGCGGGCGGTGACCGTCACGTTCGTCTCGTCGCCGGGACGCACCAGCACCGGGCTGAAGGTCTTGCCGACCTGCAAGGCGGGCGGCGCCCCGACATGCACGCGGCTGACGTTGTCCGCGTCCTGCTCGCCGCCCGCGCACCCCGCCACCAGATTCACGAACGCGTCCCCCTGCACGCCGCTGCCCGTCTGGGCCACCAGCAGCAGATCCGCGCGGCCTCCGGCGGGCAACTTCACGCTCTGAACGGTCGGCTCGCCCGCCTCGGGCGTCCCGTTGCCGTTGCTGTCGAGGACGACATGCAGGCCGGGGCTGAACGCACTTCCGGCTACCGTCTGCGCCGTCAGAGGCACCGTGAAGGTGTCGTTGCCGGCGTTCACGACCGTGTAGCGGAAGACCGTTCCGTCGCCGGGCAACAGGTCGGCACTCTGGCCGGGGGCGCGAACCGTGCCGTTGGGCGACACGCTGACGGCGCAGACCGCCTGCACAACGGTGCGGATCACATTGGACACGACCGTCGACGGCTCATCTGGCGTGGGCGGGACGAAGGTCGCGGCGGCCTGGTTGGTGATCTCGGTTCCGGCGGGGGTTGGGGCACTGGAGGTCGGAGCAGCGGTCGCTGGACCGGACAGGGCCAGCAGGCCGGACAGCAGCAGCAGGGAGGGAAACAGGCGGGGGGGGCGGTTCAAGAAGGTGCTCCTTGGCTTGAAGAGGCGGTGCCCTCAAATGGGCGGCGGTGCAAAAAGAAGTCTGGTATTGATCCCGGTGCACCCCGGCCAGGAAAGGCGGGGCGCACCTGGGAAGGGCTACTTGACGGTCAGGCTGATGTCCAGGCGAAGGGTAGCCTTGGCAGGCAGGACGCCCGTCGTGTCGGTGGGCGTGCCCGAGCCGTACAGGCTGGTGACCTCGATGCTGGTGACCGTGGTGCCCGCCGGGATGGTGATGGCGCCGCCGGTGCCCACCGCCGTCCAGGCGCCCCCGTTCAGCTTGTAGAACAGGTTGGCAGCGGTTGTGGGGGCCGCGCCGGTGTCGTAGGTCAGGCTCACGCTGGCCGTGACGGTGTCCGCCTTCGCGTAGCTGAAGGGGCTGGTGGCGGCGCTGTTGGGGTCCTTCAGGATGAACTGCTTGACGTCGGTGTTGTAGCTGTTCTTGGCGAGAACGGCGTACTTGAGGGTGTCGCCGGGGAAAACATTTTTGGCGGCCTGCCCCGCAGCGTCCGTGGTGGCGTTGGCGTTGACGCCCTGGTACTTGTTGACAGTCAGGCTGCCCACCGCGCCGACGGTGATCTTGTCGTTGGTGTCCGTCAGTGTGATGGTGCTGTAGTTGGCCTTCGCCGTCTGCTGCACGGTCAGCGTCTGTCCGGCCTGTGCCCCGGCGGGCAGGGTCACGCTGGCCTGGATGTCTTTCAGTTCACCGTTGGCGGACACCGACGAGGTGGTGTAAGGCGTCACGGAGACGGTCGTGGTGCCGCCGCCCGGGAGCGGGACGGTGCGGCTGACGGGTGTGCCTGCCGTGATGCCGCTGCCCGAGTACACCACGGACACGACCTCATACGTCCCGTCGTACTTCTTCACGACCACGTACCCTTCGAGGGTGTACGTGTCGGCGTACTCGCCGGGGTTCACGATGTCCATCGGGAAGGTCACGGTGGCCGACGGGTTGGCGGACTTGGTCGGCGTGTCGCCCACCGTGCCGGGAGCGGCGACGCTGCCGTCCACGCTGTCCGCATCACCGAACTTCATGGCGGCGGGGTAGATGGTGTCCGTGGTGGTGCCGTTGGCCGTGATGCCCGCGTCGTTGCTGGAGTCCGCGCCGATCAGCACGGTGACGGGCACGGGGTTGATCGTGTCGGGGTCGGGGTAGGTGACGGTGACGGTGTAGCTGGCGCTGGGTGTGGTGCCCGTGGTGCCTGCGGGCAGCGTGACCGAGGGGTACTTGTTGCCGTCTGGGCCAGTGACCAGCGTGACGCCGGTGCCGCCGAAGCTGACCTTGACGTCACCGGGGAGCGTGAACGTGCCGTCCCCATTGTTGGTGCCGATGGGGTTCCCCGAGCTGTCGGTGGGGAACAGCAGCACCGTGTCGGCAGGCGAGGTGGGCGAGGACGTGACGACGTTGTTGAACGTCACACTGTCGGCCGCCACAGTTTCGCTGTCCGACCTGGGGTAGGCCTTCTGCACGTCCCCGGCGACATCGGGCAGGATCGGCGTGTTGGGATTGTTCGGGTCGGTGTAGACGGGCGTGGTCCCAGGGGTCACGGTCACGCCGGGCGGCGTGGTGGGCGGTGTGGTCGGTGGCGTGACTTTGGGCGGCGCCGTGTCGACCGTCGGGCTGTAGACCGTGACCTGGTTGTACTGGAGATACAGACTGCTGGCCGTTTCCGTCTGGTTGGGGTTGGTCTTGCTGACCGCGTCGAACACCTGGCCGGTACCGACGGGCGTGGCGCCAACCTTGGTCCCGGGCGCCACATCTGGAACCACGTAGACCATGAAGAAGTTCTGGAGGCCCGTGTTGGTCTCCACAACTTTGTCGGTCAAGGGATCGTCCCCCTGGGGTTTGACCGTCAGGGTGTTGTTGGCAATCTCCTTGGCGATGTTCAGGGGGTCGCTCAGTTCGGCTCCGGTGATCTTGCCGTCGTTGTTGGGGTCAACCGGGGCGCTGCTGTAGAACTTGATGGTGCCGATGCCGCCCGTTTGCTGACTGCCCAGCGTGATGGTCTGGGTGCTGTTGCCGTTGTTGACTGCCACATACTCGAAGGACGCGACCTGACCGGCCACCACTTCCTTCTGGTACGCCGCCGGGGCACCGGCCAGCGTGCTGGTGGTCGCGCTGTCGCCGCCCGTGGTGTAGGTGAGGTTGAAGGCGGCCTTGGCCTGCACCGTCGTGGTGACAATGTTGGAAGTCACGCTGCCGCTGGTGTTGCCGGGCGTCCCCGTGGGGTCCTCGTAGGTGGCGATGGCCTGGTTGCTGATGACGGTGTCCGCGTTGGTGCCCTTGTTGGGGTCAACGGTTACGGATGGTGGTCCTGCCAGAGCCGTTCCGGCGGCCAGCGCGGCCATCAGGCCCAGAATCCTGCTGCTTACTTTCATGCATGCTCCTTCGGTTTGCTTCGGGCCTCGGGGTGCCCTGGGCGGCGTGGGGGACTACCTGACCTGAACGCGGAAGCCGAGTTTCTGCTCGGCCCCGGCGGGCAGCGTGGCGATGGTCCAGCGGACAGCCTGGTACTCGTTCGGCCTGACCTCGACCTCACGGGTCACGCTCCTGCCGTTCTCGGTGACCGTGACGGTCCTTTTGAGGGGGGCGGGCGCGAAGGTCTTGCCGCCGTCGATGGAGTACTCGGGCCGCACACCCTGGGGCAGGGCGCCGTCGGGGGCGAGGTAGACGGTGCTGGCAGGGACAGGCAGCTTCAAGGCGACGTTCACCAGAGCGTGACCTGACGTGTTGCGAGCGGTCACGGCCTGGACCAGAACGTCGCCGGGGCGCACGCTCCCAGGCAGGGGCAACCGCTGTTCGGTGACCTTGCCGTTTTCGGTGACGGTCCGCACCACAGCCTGGGTTAGGCTGACCATCAGCGGCGGCGCACCCTGTGCAAGGCCCATGCCGGGCAGGACAAGCAGCAGGAGGGATGTCGGGGGCTTCATGGCAGCTCCTTCAGGGAGGGCAGGACTTTTACACGGGGTGGCAAACGAAAGGCGACCGACGAACATGCTCCCCTGACGGGTTCACGGTTTCGTCGGTCGCACCACTGGCTCCACGGGCGGCAGGTGCCCGAGTAAGCCGCACGCTTCATCACCCCGGAACAGCCGCAAAGTAATAAGGGAAACATAACGGAAGTCTTACAGTCTTCTCAGACTGGCTCATGAAGTCCTCAGCAAACACGGCGGGCGGCCTCGGCAGGAGGCGGAAGCCGAGCCGAGGGTCGGACCGAAGCAGCCAGCAACAGCAGCCGCGGCACCCTCACCTGCCGGGTGCTTTCAGGCCAGGAAGCGCCGGAGTACCGCCCAGAGGCGGAGCCGGTCTGGCCGAAAGGAGCTGGGGCCAACCAGGCACCAGCCGCAGCAACGTCGGAGGGCTGTGAAAACGGGCCGTGGGAATGAGAAAAGGAACTGGGCCGAACCGCTGCCTTCTCTTCCCTGAGCGGCCCAGGGCTGGAGCCGTTGGTAGGTCACAAACCCGCACCCTGATCCGCGCCATGCTGACCGCACGGAGGTCCTTTATGGCGCGCGTCACGCGGTACAGCAAGTTCGAGGGCGAACTCGACCAGCTCGATTCGGGCGAGCTGATGCAGATGATTCAGGAAGCCTTGCTGGGGCAGGGCATGAACGATCCCTACGACCCCGACCCGAACGCGCGCCCCAGCATGGACGACCTGTTCGACGCAATTCTGGAAGCCCTCGCCGACCGGGGCATGATCCCCGAGGACCTGCTGGCCGAGGCGATGCAGGCTGACGACGTGCGGGAGACGCGCCTGGGCCAGCAGATCGAGCGCCTGATGGACAGGCTCCAGCAGGACGGCTTCATCCGCAAGGAATTCGACGATCAGGAAGAGGGGCAGGGCGGCCAGGGCGAGGGCGGCGAGGCCAAGTTCCAGCTCACCGACAAGAGCATCGACTTCCTGGGCTACAAGAGCCTGCGTGACCTGATGGGCGGCCTGGGCCGCAGCAGCGCGGGCGCGCACGACACCCGCGAGTACGCCAGCGGCGTCGAGATGACCGGCGAACTCAAGAACTACGAGTTCGGGGACATGCTGAACCTCGACACCACCGCTACCCTCGGCAACATCATGGGGAAGGGGTTCGACCAGCTGGAGGAATCCGACCTGGTGATCCGGCAGGCGGAGTACAACTCCTCGGCGGCGACGGTCGTGCTGCTCGACTGCTCGCACTCGATGATCCTGTACGGCGAGGACCGGTTCACGCCCGCCAAGCAGGTCGCGCTGGCGCTGGCGCACCTGATCCGCACCCAGTACCCCGGCGACAGCGTCAAGTTCGTGTTGTTTCACGATTCTGCCGAGGAAGTGCCCATCAGCCGGCTCGCGCAGGCGCAGATCGGGCCATACCACACCAACACGGCGGGCGGCCTGCGGCTGGCGCAGCAGCTCCTCAAGCGCGAGAACAAGGACATGAAGCAGATCGTGATGATCACCGACGGCAAACCCTCGGCCCTCACGCTGCCCGACGGCCGCATCTACAAGAACGCCTACGGTCTGGACCCCTACGTGCTGGGCGCGACGCTGCGCGAGGTCGCCAACTGCCGCCGCTCCGGCATTCAGGTCAATACCTTCATGCTGGCCCGCGACCCCGAACTCGTCGGCTTCGTGCGCCGGGTCAGCGAGATGACCAGGGGCAAGGCCTACTTCACCACGCCCTACAACATCGGCCAGTACGTGCTGATGGACTTCATGACGAACAAGACGAAGCTGGTGAATTAGCGGGCGGCCGTCAGCAGAGAGAGCCAACGCTTATGCGGAAGCTCCCTCTTTGCTGACGGCCAAAAGCTCAGGACTTACGCGAAATGGGCTTCTCGGCCGCAGAGGGGAGGTGCCGTTTCCGGCGCTGAGACGGCGTTACCGTCTACCCCCCTCCCAGTCTCCTCCGCAAGGGGGAGGAGCAACAACGTCCTCTCCTCTCACACGCCCTCGTCTTTTGAATCACGTAAGTCCTGAGCTGACAGCGTCCTACCCCAGCTTCACAAACATCGGCGGCTTCACCCCCACCATGCGAGCCATCATCCACACCTGGCCCTTGTGGTGGGCCTCGTGCTGAATCAGGAAGTCGAGGAGGGCGGCGACGGGCATCTCGCGTCCGAAGGCCTGAACGTGGCGGCCCAGGTCTTCCTCGTTCAAGGCCCGGAGGGCAAGCAGAGCGTTCTCGGTGCTTTCCTGGAGGCGGCTGCGGGCACTGGGCAGGTCGGCACTGCCGCTCACGTCCAGAAGGGGGGCCGGGGCCTCTTCGCCGAGCATCCCCAGCAGCCGCTGACTGCTGCCGGCCAGATGGTCCGCGATCCCGATCAAGCTCATCCCGCCTTCCCAGGCGGCAAAGGTGCCCTGTTCGTCGGGCAGCAGTTCATAGCACGCGATCAGCGCGGCGCGGTGCATCCGGAAAACGTCCGCATAACGGGCGACAGCGTTCATGGGCCACAGCATAGAGCCGTGGCCCATGAACGGAGGGGCGGTCCCTCTCCCCTTTCCCCTTGCCGAATTCCCTTTGCTTATTCGCCTTTATCCGGTTCCCACGGAGGCCGAGGCTGGAGCGGGGTACGGTGCAGCCATGCCGACACTCAACGACATCATGACCCGGGAGATCTTTGCCGTGGACCCGCAGGCCACCCTCAAGGAAGTCGCCACGCTGATGCGCGAGCAGGACATCGGCTCGGTGCTGGTCATGGAAGGCGAGCAGCTGCGGGGGCTGATCACCGACCGCGACATCGTGATCCGGGCGGTGGCGTATGGGCACGATTTCGGCACCCCCGTCACCGACTACACCACCGGGGACGTCTTCACGGTGGACGTGAATACCAGCATCGAGGACGCCGCCCAGGCGATGGGGGACCGCCAGTTGCGCCGTCTGCCCGTGACCGAGGAGGGCCGGGTGGTCGGTATCGTCAGCCTGGGTGACCTGGCAGTCCGCACCGTGGGCGGGGCCGATGAGGAGGCGCTTCAGGGCGTCAGCCAGCCGACCACGCTCTGAGAAACACGCACGACAAAGGCCCGCCCGGATATCTTCCAGCGGGCCTTTGTCGTGGGTGGTGTTCTGGAGTCCTACGGCCGCAGGTCACGCAGCTGGCGG
Source organism: Deinococcus phoenicis (assembly GCF_000599865.1). Taxonomy (GTDB): domain Bacteria; phylum Deinococcota; class Deinococci; order Deinococcales; family Deinococcaceae; genus Deinococcus; species Deinococcus phoenicis. The sequence goes on from NZ_JHAC01000053.1 coordinate 25,366, forward strand.
TACAGCTCTTTTTCCGCGTCACTGAGGTCTTTGGGTAGGGTCACGTTCAGGCGCACATACAGGTCGCCGCGCGTGCCGTCCTTTTTGGGCCAGCCCTGACCCCGCAGCCGCATGCGGCGGCCCCCGCTGCTGCCGGGCGGGATGTTCAGCTGGCCGCTGCCGCCGAGGGTCTGCACGGTCAGCTGTCCCCCGAGGGCGGCGGTGGGCGCGGGCACGTCCAGGGTGGTCGTCACGTCGTCGCCGTCGAGATCGAAGCGGGCGTCTTCCAGCACGCGGATCGTGAGCAGCACGTCGCCGCCGCCCGGTCCCTGCCCGGACAGGCGCAGGCGCGCGCTGTCGCGGGTGCCGGCGGGGACGCGCAGGGTCAGGCGCTTGCCGTCCACGTTGATCACCTCGTCGGAACCGGCGAAGGCTTCTTGCAAGGTCACCTGCAACTCGCCCTCCACGTTCTGCACGAAGCGCCGGCCCTGCGCGCCGCCCATCCCGGACAGCAGGTCTTCGAGGTCCACCTGTGCACCGCGTGCCCCGGCAAAGCCGCCCGCACCGGCCGCGCCGCGCCGCCCGCCCATCCCGAAGAGGCCCTGGAAGAAGTCGCTGAACTGCCCCGTATCGAAGCCGGAAAAGTCCCCGCTCTGGAACCCCCCGCCCGCACCACCGGGATACGCGCCGGGCGGCACCTGTCCCGCGTGGCCGTACTGGTCGTACAGCTGGCGCTTTTCCGGGTCGGACAGCACCGCGTAGGCCTCGCCGATATCCTTGAACCTGTCGGCGGCCTTCTCGTCGCCCGGATTCTTGTCGGGGTGGTACTGCTTGGCAAGCTTGCGGTAGGCACTCTTGATATCGGCGTCGGAGGCTCCCCGGGTGACGCCCAGTACGTCGTAATAATCTTTGTAGGCCATGGTTGCTCCTTTGGAGCAGGTGTCAGGGATGAGGCGTCCGGGTTCACGCCTGACGCCTCATCCCTGACGCCTTCTTATCCCTTGCGGCTCACCACCACGCGCGCGGGCCGCACCAGGCGGTCGCCCATGCGGAAGCCGAGCTGGTAGACCTGCACGATCACGTCGTCCTGATCGCCGGGCACGACCTGGATGGCCTCGTGCCAGCGGGGGTCGAAGTGTTCGCCTTCCCGGCCGGTGGCTTCCAGGCCCAGCCCTCCGAAGACACGCAGCACGGTCGCCTGCACGGCCTGCACACCCGGAATCAGACTGGCGGGGGCGCCGCTGCCCATCGTGACGGCGCGTTCGAGGTCGTCGTACACCGGCATCAGCTGCTCGGCGGCCTTGGCGACCCCCACGCTCTCGGCGTCGCCCACCTCGCCCTGCGTGCGGCGGCGGTAGCTCTCGAAGTCAGAGGCCAGGCGGCCCAGCTTGCCCTTCAGGTCGGCGTTTTCCTGCTCCAGTTCGCCCACGCGCTCCAGCCGCGCCATCATCTCCTGCACCTGGCCGAACATATTCTCGTCCATGCCAGGAAAGCCTTCGGGCATCTGGAAATCGGCGTCGTCTTCAGCATGGATATCGAGGTCGGCGCTGTCCGCGTCGATGGTCTTTTTCTCGCTGTGGGTGTCCTGGGGGGCCTGCTCGTTCTGCGTCTTGTTGCGGTCGTCCTGGGTCATGGGGTGGCCTCGCCTTCTGAACATCTGTTGAGGATAGGGGCTTGAAGAGAGGGGGAGAGGGGGCGCGTGGCCGTCCTCTCCCCGGATGGTGTGCAGGTCGGCGCTTACTCGGCGGGCTTGAAGTCCGCGTCGATCACGTCGTCGTCCTGCTTGGGGGCCTGGGGCTGTCCGCCCTGGCCCTGGCCGCCCTGCTGCGCGGCGGTCATGAAGCTGCGAAGTTCTTCCTCCAGCCGCTTCTGGGCGTCCGCGATCTTGGCATCGTCGTCGCTGCGGACGGCTTCCTCAGCTTGGTCGGCGGCGGCCTTGAGCTTGTCCTTAGCCTCCTGGGACGCGCCCGCGTTCTCCTCGATCTGGCCCAGGGCCTGGACGCGCAGGCCGTCGAGGTTGTTGCGCTTCTCGACCTTCTCGCGGCGCTGCTTGTCGGCCTCGGCGTTCTGCTCGGCTTCCTGCACCATGCGCTCCACGTCGCTCTTGTCGAGGGTGGTGGTGTTCTCGATGCGGATGCTCGATTCCTTGCCGCTGGTCTTTTCCCGCGCCGTCACGTGCAAGATGCCGTTGGCGTCGATGTCGAAGGTGACCTCGATCTGCGCGCGGCCGGCGGGCATCGGCGGGATGCCTTCGAGCTTGAAGCGGCCCAGGGACTTGTTGTCGGCGGCCATCGGGCGCTCACCCTGTAGCACCACGATCTCCACGCCTGGCTGGTTGTTCTCGGCGGTGGTGTAGATCTCGGTCTTCTTGGCGGGCACGGTGGTGTTGCGGGTAATCATCGGCGCGACCATGCCGCCCTTGACCTCCACGCCCAGCGTCAGCGGCGTCACGTCCACCAGCACGATGTCCCCGAGGCTGGCGTCACCCTGGATGATCCCGGCCTGCACGGCGGCCCCGAGCGCCACGGCCTCATCAGGGTTGACGGACTCGTTGGGCGTCTTGCCGGTGATGTCCTGCACGATGCGCTTGACGGCGGGGATGCGGGTCGAGCCGCCCACCAGAATCACTTCGTCGATCTGGCTCGCGCTCAGCTTGGCGTCCGCCAGGGCCTGCTCGACGGGCTTGCGCACGCGCCTCAGGAGGTCGGCGGTCAGTTCCTCGAACTTCGCGCGGGTCAGGGTGCGCTCCAGGTGCATCGGCGTGCGGGTTTCCGGGTCGAAGGTGATGAAGGGCAGGCTGATGGTCGTCTCGGACGCGTTGGACAGGTCGATCTTGGCCTTCTCGGCGGCCTCGATCAGGCGCTGGAGGGCCTGCTTGTCCTTGCGCAGGTCGAAGTGATGCTCCTTGTTGAACTCGTCGGCCAGCCAGTCCACGATGCGGTGGTCGAAGTCCGCGCCGCCCAGGTGGGTGTCCCCGGCGGTGGACTTGACCTCGAACACGCCGTCCCCGAGTTCCAGGATGGTCACGTCGAAGGTGCCGCCGCCCAGGTCGAACACCAGCACCGTCTCGTTGCCCTTGCGTTCCAGGCCGTAGGCGAGCGCGGCGGCGGTGGGTTCGTTGATCACGCGCAGCACGTTCAGGCCCGCGATCTCACCGGCCTGCCGGGTGGCCTCGCGCTGGCTGTTGTCGAAGTAGGCGGGCACGGTGATCACGGCGTCGGTGATCTTCTGGCCCAGCTTGGCGCTGGCGTCGGACACCAGCTTGCGCAGCACCTCGGCGCTGACCTGCTCGGGCGCGAGGTCCTGGCCGTTCACCTCGATGCGCACGCTGCCGCCGGGGCCTTCCTTGACCTTGAAGGGGCTGCGCGCGGCTTCTTCCTTGACCTCGTCCCAGCGGCGGCCGATGAAGCGCTTGACTTCGAAGAGGGTCGCGGCGGGGTTCAGCGCGGCCTGACGGCGGGCGATCTGGCCGACCAGACGCTCGTCGCCCTTGTAGGCCACGACGGAGGGGGTGGTGCGCCCACCCTCGGCGTTCACGATGACTTCCGGGCGTCCGCCTTCCATGACGGCAATGACGCTGTTGGTGGTTCCGAGGTCGATTCCGACGGCTTTCGGCATGTTTGACTCCTTGAATGATGGGGATGCTGCGCCCTTACGGGGAACAGTTCTGAAACTGACCACAGCATAAGCCCACAGTTCCCAGGAGTCAATAGACTTGAGTGCATGTCGCTCAAGTTTAAGATTGGGTCAAGGCGCGGGCCGGAAGGGGACCCGGGACGGCCCGGCGCGCCCACAACGCCACCGGAGTTCCAGAGTTTCCCGCCCGGCCGGACATACACTGGGGCATGACGCCAGTTGCGGTGCTGGAGACGGTCCTGAGGGCAGGCGACCGGGGTGGAGACGCATGAAGCGGGCCACATGGGGATGGGGCCTGGCCGCCGCCGTGGTTCTCCTGCTGCTGCTGATCAATGCCGTCAGCCCCCGCACGCACACGAGCGAGCTTTCGCTGACGGACTTCGTGGCCGCCCTGCGCGCTGGGCAGGTGCAGAGCGCGAACGTGCAATATCAGAACAACACCGTGCTCCTGGGGGGCCGGCTGAAAGACGGGGCACCCTACCGGACCCGCACCCTGACCGCCGACCCGGCCGTGAGCCTCGACCGGCTCCAGAACGCCGGGGTGAGCGTCACGTATGCCTCCACCGCGCGCCTGAATCCCCTGGCCCTGTTCAGCGGCCTGCTGACCGGCCTGCTGATCGTCGGCCTGCTGCTGCTGCTGTTCCGCAGCCGCCAGTCGGGCGGCACCGACGCCGCAAGCAACTTCGGGAAGTCGAAGGCGGCGGTGATCGCGGAGGGGCAGGTGAAGCTGACGTTTCA
>NZ_JHAC01000054.1 GCF_000599865.1 Deinococcus phoenicis
GCAGTCCGCACGCGGACTGCACGTTGATGTGTTTGACGCCTCGCTTGCGCTTGGCTGGTCTTCTTCAAGACCTTCTGAGCCTCGCGGCTCTTCACACGTCTGGAGTCCCTCGGGGGAGGAACCGCGTGTACCACCCTGTCGGTTGGCCCTGTCATCGTCACTTGCATCAGCTTGTCATGCGTCCCGGCGGGTCTCTTTCGAGCTTTTCCGCCTCGCCCTTTTGATCGGGCGAAGGGAACTATATGCCTTCTCCCCGGAGATGTCAACACCTCCCCCGGGGCGCTCTGGGGGAGGTGAAGGGTCTGTGGAAAATGCGCGTGCTGGGGCCAGTTTCCGGCGCTGCGGCCCGGCTCAGCGGGCCTGTTCCGGCAGGCCGTACAGATGCCAACGGGCCTCGACGCGGCGCTGCACCTCGGGCGTCATCTCGATCTTGGGGGGCCACGCGCGGACGAAGCCTTCCTCGGGAAGTTTGCGGGCGCCGTCCCAGACGAGCAGGGGGCCGACCTGGCGCACATCCCGCTCGGGGTCGATGTTGTTCAGAAGGGTCCACCACACGTCCTGCATGTTCTGCACGTCGGTCTGTTCGTCCGCGATCAGGAGGTGGCGGATGCCCGAGGCGGCGGGATGGGTGGCGAAGGCTTCCGCGAGGGCCTGCGCCTGTCCCGGGCGGGTCTTGTGCAGGGCCACAACCCAGTAGCCGTCAGCCGTCTGACGCTGGGCGAGGACGCCCCCGAAGTCGGGGAGGTCCGTGGAGGTGTGGGGGACGAAGAGGGGTTCCACTGCGCCTTCCTTCCCCTGGTCCTCCCGGCTGCTGGCGGCGCTGCCGACCTCCTCGGGGAGCTTGGTGGTGGCGTCGAGGATGAGTTTGCCGCCGTAGCCCCAGCCCCGGCTGGAGTGGTCGAGAACATCGGTGGGGCCACGGGTGGTCAGGGTGTCACGGCCCGGCACGGCCTTCGCGGTCACCTCGCGCCAGACGGCGGCGAAGTCGTTGACGGGCACGGCCTCGTCCACCACGACGACGACCTTGGCAAACATCATCTGGCCCAGACCGAACAGCCCGTTGGCGACCTTGTAGGCCTGACCCGGATACGTCTTGCGGATGCTCACCACGACGAGGTTGTGGGCGACTCCGGCGGGCGGCATGTGGTAATCCACGATCTCGGGAAGAATCATCTGTGCGGCGGGCAGGAAAAGCCTCTCACTGGCCTCGATCAGATAGGCGTCCTCCATCGGTGGGCGGCCCACGATGGTCGCGGGGTAGACGGGGTCGCGGCGCATGGTGATGGCCGTGACGTGAAAGCGCGGGTAGAGGTCGGGCAGGGTATAGAAGCCGGTATGGTCGCCGAACGGCCCCTCCACGGCCCAGTCTTCCTGCGGGTCCACGTAGCCTTCGAGAATGAACTCGGCGTTGGCCGGCACGTCGAGGTCCACCGTGACGCCCTTCATCACCGGGGACCGCTGGCCGCGCAGATACCCCGCCAGGGCGAACTCGTCGAGGCCCGGAATGGGCGGCAGGGGCGCGGTGGCCGCGTAGATCAGGGCCGGGTCACCGCCGATGGCGACGGCGACCGGGAGACGCTTCCCGAGTCGGCGCGCCTTTTCCAGATGCTTCGTCCCGGTCTTGTGGCGCTGCCAGTGCATCCCGGTGACGTTCTTTCCCATCACCTGCATGCGGTACATGCCCATATTGCGCTCGCCCGTCTCCGGGTCGCGCGTGATGACGAGCGGCAGGGTCACGAACGGCCCGCCGTCCAGCGGCCAGCATTTCAGGATGGGAAGGCGGGCGAGGTCCACCTCGTCACCTGTCCACACGATCTCCTGCGCGGGGCCGGAGCGGACGCGGCGGGGGGGCAGGTTCATCGCGTCACGCAGCTTGCCCACGTTGCCGAGGAGACCACCCAGGCCACCGCCGCCTTTGAGGTCGATCAGGTGCCGCACCTTCGCGGCCAGGTCGTCGAGGTCGGAGACGCCCAGGGCCAGGGCGGTGCGCTGGCGGGTGCCCAGCAGACCGATCACCAGGGGAAAGTCGCTGCCCTTCACGTTCTCGAACAGCACGGCCGGGCCGCCCTTCTTGACCAGGCGGTCGGCAATCTCGGTGATTTCCAGGTCGCGGTCCACCGGCACGGACACGCGCACGAGTTCGCCGCGTGCTTCCAGCAGACGCATGAAGCTCTGAATGTCGGGGCTGTGCCTGACGGGGCTGTGCTTTTGGGCAGAGGCCATAGGGGGAGTGTAGGGACGCGCAGGCGGGACAACCGTACGCTGGAGCCTGTGACCTCTGCGCCTCCCCCTCCCCCGGCCCCGGCGGACGAGTTGCACGCCGCCCGGCTCACGACGCTGCGGCACCTCGGCGCCCTGCTCGACCGGCCCATGACGGTGCTGAGCTTCGTGTGGCTGGCGCTGCTGGTGCTGGACCTGACGCAGGGCCTCTCGCCGCTCCTCCAGACCCTGAGCAACGTGATCTGGGGGATCTTCATCCTGGATTTCCTGCTGGCCTTTTCGCTCGCGCCCGACAAGACCACGTACCTGCGCCGCAACTGGCTGACGGCGCTGAGCCTGCTGCTGCCCGCGCTGCGGGTGCTGCGTGCCTTTCAGGGCCTGCGCGCCCTGCGGCTGCTGCGGCTCACGCGCGGCATGAACCTGCTGCGTCTCCTGACCGGGCTGAACCGGGGCCTGCGCACGCTGCAACGCACCCTGCGCCGCCGCCAGCTCGGCTTCGTGCTGGGAGCGACCGGGCTGGTCGCGCTGGCGGGCGCAGCGGGGATGGCGTCCTTTGAGGCCGGGCAGACGGGTGCCCCTCTGACGTACGGCGGCTGGCTGTACTGGACCGGGATGCTGCTCACCAGCCTCGGGCCGGAATACTGGCCGCAGACGGGCGAGGGCCGGATGCTGTCCTTTCTGCTGGGCCTCTACGGCTTCTCGGTCTTCGGCTACATCACCGCTGCCCTCGCCAGCCTCTTTGTCGGCAGCGATCAGGAGCGCGAGCCGGACGCCGATGAGGTGAATAACGAGGTGCTCCGCCGCGAACTGCGGGACCTGCGGGGAGAGATCGCGGCGCTGCGTGAGGAGATAAAGGGGTAGCGGGATGAAGTCCGGGATCGGTGCGGCCTCCTGCCTGTTACCCTGCCTCCATGACCCCCACTTCCCCTACCCCGGTCGAACGGATGCGCGGCGCGCTGCGCGGCACGGCGGCGCTGCCCGGTCACGTGGACGGCTGGCTGATCTACGACTTCCAGGGCCTCAACCCCCACGCGCACCGGGTGCTGGGCCTGCCCGCCGGGGCGCACCTGACCCGGCGCTTTTTCGTGTGGGTGCCGCGTGAGGGGCAGGCCGTGGTGCTGCACAACCATATCGAGGGCGGGACCTGGGCCACGCTGACGGCAGGCTGGGACGTGGAGAGGCGGCCTTTCGGGTCGCACGCCGAACTGGACGCGGCGCTGCGCGGGGTGGTCGCCGGGAAGACGGTGGCGATGGAGTACAGCCCGCAAGGGGCCGTGCCCTACGTCAGCCGGGTGGACGCCGGCACGCTGGAGCGGGTGCGCGCGGCGGGGGCAGAGATCGTGAGCAGCGCGGACCTGCTCCAGTCGTTCCTGATTTGGTCGCCAGAAGACCGGGCGGCCCACGACCGGGCGGCCGCGGTGCTGATGCGCGCGAAGGACGACGCCTTCCGCCTGCTGCACGAGCGGCTGAACGCGGGCGAGGCCGTGACCGAACTGGACGCGCAGGCCGTGATCGAGCGCGCCATTCAGGCCGCGGGCATGACCAGCGGCCACCCGGTCAACGTCAGTTTCGGCGCGAACGCCGCCGACCCGCACTATCAGCCGGAAGGCGAGAAGAATGCGGCCCTGCACCCGGGCGAGTGCGTGCTGATCGACCTGTGGGCGCAGGAGGAAGGCCGCCCCTTCGCGGACGTGACCTGGGTGGGCTACGCGGGCGAGCCGACCGCCGAATACCTGGAAGCGTGGGAGGCGGTGCGCGGGGCGCGGGACGCGGCGCTGAGCCTCCTGCGCGGGCGCTACGCCCAGGAAGGCTGGGGCCGAATCCAGGGCTGGGAAGCCGACCGCGCGGCGCGGGAGGCGATGGGGCAGGCGTGGGCACCGTCCTTCCTGCACCGCACCGGGCACGACCTGGGGGTGCAGATTCACGGGTCGGGCGCGAACCTCGACGACTACGAGACGCACGACACCCGCACCCTCACGCCGGGGCTGTGCGTGACGGTGGAACCCGGCACCTACCCGCGCGCGAAGGGCTTCGGCATCCGCACCGAGGTGGACGTGTTCCTCTCCCCCCAGGGGCCAGAGGTGACCACCGATCTCCAGCACCGGCCCTTCGTGCTGGGTCAGGGCGAGTGGGAGGACGTGCGGGCGGCGGGATATGGAGAGACGCGGAGCGGGGCACAGACCGCCGAGGCCCACACCCAAACCTGAAGCGGCGAACCTGAGGCGGCGTGGCGCTTCCCGGCCCCGCCACCCCGCAACCCTCGCCACAGTTCCGGCGTATAAGGAGACATGAGCAAGCCTGTCCGTCAGGAGACGGTGATCGACACGCGGCCGGTCCGCAGCGCGGCTCCCCTCACGCCCGCGCGGGTGGCGCTGTACACGGGGGGCGGCGTGCTGGTGCTGGCGGCGCTGGCCGGGGCCGCCGTGGCCGTGGCGGGCGTGGCGCTGACCACCGTGACTGTGGCGGCCCTGATCGCAGCGGTGCTGGCGGTGATCTTCCTGATGCCTGCCCTGCTGCTGGCGCTGAACGCGGCGCGGGTGCGGGCCAAGGAAACCGTCGCCCGCGCGATGCCGCTCGAAACGCTGATCGTGCAGCGCCAGCAGTTCGAGAACCTGATCGCCGCCAAGGGCCGCCAGCTCGCCGAGGCGAACGGGCATCTGGCCGACTTCGCGCGCCTGATCGACGCCAACCGCGCCGAGATGGACGCCGCCGACACCGCCCGCTGGGAAACGGACCTTCAGGTCAGCCGGGACGCCTTCGCCCGCGCCCAGACCCACCTCGACGACCTGCGGGACGACCTGAAGGAATTCGACCGGCAGATCAAGAAGGCGCGGATCGACACCCAGCTCGCGCAGGCCAAGGGGAACGTCGCCTCGGCGCTCCAGCAGGCCAATCTCAGCGCCGAGGACCGCCACGTGACCGAGAGCGCCCTCTCCGAGATCGCGCGCCGGGCGGGGCGAAATGCCGAACTGCTCGACCAGGCCCTCGCCACGGGTGAACGCACCGCCCGCCCCGGTGGGGGCACAGCGTGACCCGCGCCCGCGTCCTGGGGGCGCTGCTGGCCCTGATTCTGCTGGTCTGCGGGGTGGTCATCTACCTCGATCAGCGGGGGGCCTTCGGGGAGACCTCCGCCAGCGGCCCTGGACCGGCCACGGCGCCGCTCACGCCGAATCCGCCCGCGTCCGGTGACCCCGGATACGGCGAGCTGAAGTGACCTTCCGCCTCTCCCCCTTTTCCGGAGGCCCGATGAACCGCATCCTGCCGACCCTGCTGCTGACCCTCACCGCCGCGCAGGCCGCGCCCCCGCCCACCCTGAACGTGGCGACGGGCAGCCCGACCGGCACCTACAGCGCCATGTTCAAGAACATCGGCCAGGTCTGCACCCAGAGCGCCTACCTGCGCGAGCGCGGCACCAGCGGCTCGCTGGAGAATATCGACCTGCTGCTGAACAACGAGGTGTCGCTGGCCTTCGTGCAGAGCGACGTGCTCAAGGCCCGGCAACAGATCGACAAGGACCCGCGCGTCGAGAACATCCGCACGCTGCTGCCGCTGCACCACGAGGAACTGCACCTCTTTGCCCGCCCCCCCACCGTCAAGAAGAACATTCTGGGCAAGGCCACCGTGACGGGCGTGCAGAGTTTTGCCGACCTGAAGGGCAAGCGGGTGGGGGCCTGGGGCGGCAGCCTGATCACGGCGCGGGTGGTGAGCGCCATGACGGGCGTGCCCTACCAGATCGTGAGCCTCAAGGACCAGCCCTCGGCCTTCGCGGCGCTGCAAGCCGGGCAGGTGGACGCCGTGCTGGCGGTCGTCGGCCAGCCCGCGACCTGGGTCAAGGCGCTGGGCGGCGTCCAGCTCGTCGCGGTGCCCAGCAACGAAAAGCTCAGCGCCATCTACGCGCCCGCCAAGCTGTTCTACCCGAACCTCAGCGCCCAGAGCGTTCCGACCATCGCCGTCCAGAGTGTCCTGGCGACCCGCGACTTCAAGACGCCCGACAAGAAAAAACTGTTGCTGGACTACCAGAAGTGCGCCATGCAGAAACTGGTGAACCTCCAGGAAGACGAGGGCATGCACCCCAAGTGGCAGGACGTGACCTTCAAGAGCTGGCCCTGGCCCCAGTACAAGTAACCGGACCCAGGACAGGGCAGCCGCAGGACCTGGCAGCCGGCGGGGGCCGGTCCCGCTGGCGACTGGCCCACTGCCGGCTGGCCCGCAGCTCCGGACAGGGGCCGGGTTCCCGTCTTCACGTTCCGTCAACCGGGACGCGCCGCTGCACCCACCCTGCTACATTGACCGCTGGAGACTTCAGGCCATGCCGACGTACGTGTACAAGAACCTTGAAACCGGCGAACTCTACGAGATCAAACAGAGCATGCGCGACGACGCCCTCACCCAACACCCCGAGACGGGGGCCGCCATCAAGCGTGTCCTGTCGGCCCCTGGCATCGCGTTCCGGGGCAGCGGCTTTTATGTGACCGACTCGCGGCCCAGGGAGGCCAGCGAGGGCGGCAGCAAGGGCAGCAGCCAGGGCAGCGGCAGCGAGTGAAACCCGCCCTGCGCGTCGCCGGAATCCTGCTGCTGGTGGCCAGCGCGGCGACGGGCGCCTATGTCACGGGCCGCGTCAGCGCCCAGCGCGCCCTGGTCACCCCCGACGAGATCAACACCGTCGAGGTGACGCAAAAAGCCCTCCAGGCGGTCGTGCGGGTGGACAACCGCCTGCGCAAGGACGTGTTGCAGCCGGGCGACGACCCCATCGAGACGGGCACCGGGTTCTTTTACAAGCAGAACCTGATCGTCACGAACTACCATGTCATCCAGTACCAGGAATCGGTCAGCGTGACGCTCTACAACGGGCGGCGCGTGACGGCGCGGGTGGAGGGGATCGACCCCGGGATCGACATCGCCATTCTGCGCGTCACGGGGGTCACGGCCCCCAGGACGCTGAGCTTCGGGCGCAGCGCGGGCCTGATTCCGGGGCAGAAGCTGGTGACCATCGGCACGCCCCTCAAGATCCAGAACTTCGTGGGCGTGGGCAACTTCAGCGTGGCGGCGAGCGCGCGCGACGTGCCGCGCAACGACCAGCTGGGGCAGGAGATCGGGCAGTATCTCGTCAGCACCAACAACATCCAGGGCGGCAACAGCGGCGGCCCGGTGCTGGATTCGCGGGGGGCCGTGGTGGGTGTGGCCGACGCCAACGCCGCGCCGAACGGCTTCGTGCCCGGCGTGATCGGCATCGCCATTCCCGGCGACCTAGTGCAGCAGAGCCTGGACGATCTGGAGAAGATCGGCGTGCCCCAGCGCGGCACCCTGGGCGTCACGCTGGTGGACCTCGACAGCCTCGACCCGGCCCTGCGGCAGCTGGCGGGCCTGAGCAGCAGCGAGGGTGCCCTGGTGGACGAGGTGCCCGCCGGGACCGCCGGGGCGAGGGCGGGGCTGCGCGGCAGCCTGCGCAACAGCCGCAGCCAGCTGCTCGCGCCGCTGGGCGACGTGATCGTGGCCGTCGACGGCCAGCGCGTGCGCGGCAGCTACGACGTGGTGCGGCTGGTGGCCGCCAAGCGCCCCGGCCAGACGGTCACGCTGCGGCTGTGGCGCAACAAGAAGAGCGTGGACGTGAAGGTCCCGCTCCTCAAGCGCACGTTGCAGTAAAGCGCTCACCCAGAGAGGAAGACCGCTCCAGCCCGTGCTGGGGCATGTTTTTTACTGGCTGCTGGCCGCTGCCGGCTGGAAGCTCTATCATTCCACCCGTGTACCTGGTCGTCGAAGGCCCCATTGGGGTGGGAAAAACGAGCCTGGCGGGGCGGCTCGCGGCGCGCTACGGCGCGGAACTGAACCTGGAGGTCGTGGAGGAAAACCCCTTCCTGGCCCACTTTTACGAGGCTCCGGAGGCGTACTCGTTTCAGGTGCAGGTCTTTTTCCTGCTGTCGCGCTTCAAGCAGCTCTCGGCCCTCGCGCAGCCGGGGCTGTGGAGCGGGAACGTGGTCAGCGACTACCTCTTCGACAAGGACTTCATCTTCGCGGCGATGAACCTGCGTGAAGCCGAATTCGCGCTGTACGAGGACCTGTATTCGCACCTCTCGCCCCGGCTGCCCACGCCCGATCTGGTGGTGTACCTGCGGGCCGAGCCGGAACTGCTGCTCTCGCGCATCGAGAAGCGCGGGCGGCCCTTCGAGCGTGACATGCAGGCCGCCTACCTTCGTGATCTGACCACCCGCTACGACGAATACTTCCGCACCTATCCGGGCCGCCTGCTGACGGTGGACGCCAGCGGGTACGACTTCGTGTGCAAGCCGGAAGACGAGCAGGCGATCCTGGCCCACATCGACGAGGCGCTGCACGCCGGGGTGGGGGAAGGGGCGGCGGTATGAGGGGGAAGAGCGTGTGGCCCGTCGTTTGGAGCTTGTGGAGGCCAAAGCCTGAGGCCAGAGCTTTCGCTGATCTCCAAGCCGCCAGCCACGAGCCACACGCCCCTCACGCGAGCGGAGCGAGCTGACATGTACCTCGCCATCTCCGGCAACATCGGCAGCGGCAAAAGCACCCTGACCCGGATGCTGGCCGACCGTTACGGCCTGCGCCCGGTGTATGAGCCGTACGCGGAAAACCCGTATCTGGAAGACTTCTACCGCGATATGCGGCGGTATTCCTTTCACTCGCAGGTGTACTTTCTGTCGCGGCGGCTGGAGCAGCACCTGGGCATGGTGACGGGCGCCCGGTACGTGATTCAGGACCGCACCGTCTTCGAGGATGCCAACATCTTTGCGCGCAACCTCTATGAATCGGGGCAGATGGAGGCGCGCGACTGGGCCACCTATCGGGGCCTGTACGAGGGCATTCTCCCGGCGCTGCGGGTGCCCGATCTGCTGATTCACATCGACGCTGGCCTGCCCACCCTGAAAAAGCGCATCGCGCAGCGCGGGCGGGCCTACGAGAAGGACATTCCCGACGCCTATCTGGAGGGCCTGAACCGCCTGTACGCGGCGTGGGTGCAGGGCTTCGACGCCTGCCCCGTCGTGCGCGTGCCGGGCGACGAGCTGGACTTCGTGCAGGACCCCCAGGCGTTCAAATGGGTGTGTGACCGCGTGCAGGCGCACGGCTTCGGGCTGCCGCTGCTGCGCTGAGGGGCTGAGCGAGGAGCGAGGAAAAAAAGAGCTTCAGCCAAACGCCCAGGCGCCTGCGTGCAAGTTCATGGCTCAGCGCTTCCCACCCTCCTGGCCTCCCTCCCCCACATGCTCCAGCACGTTCCGCAGCAGGTCCGTGACGTGTGCGTCGGCCAGACGGTAGTACACCACGCGGCCCTCCTTGCGCGGCAAGACGAGGTTCTGGTCGCGCAGCCGCCGCAGCTGGTGGCTGACCGCGCTCTCGCTGGTGCCCAGGGCGATCAGGAGCCGCAGGCGGGGGGGGGCGGACACGGCCTTGAGCAGCGCGGCGGCGTGGGCCAGGG
>NZ_JHAC01000057.1 GCF_000599865.1 Deinococcus phoenicis
GCGGGGGGCAGAATCCCCCGCCGTTGGCGAAGCTGGCATAGGCGGCGGCCACCCCCAGCGGCGAGGAGCGGTAGGTGCCCAGCGCGGGGCTGGAGCGGTTGTTGCGGTCCTCGACGTAGCCGACGCTATCCAGCACGCTTCGCAGCGCCTTTTCCCGCGCCGTCCCGACCTGCACGGCGACCGTGTTCAGGCTGCGGGCGTTGGCCTCGCGCAGGGTCACGGCGCGGTTGAGGAAGGTGCCGGAGTTGTTGCGGATAGCCTGGCCCGCGTAGTTGGTGGGCACGTCCCCGAAGGAGCTGAGCTGGGTCAGCCCCTCCCCGAAGGCGGCCGCGTAGAGCAGCGGCTTGACCGTGCTGGCGACTGGACGGCGGGCGGTGGCCGCCCACTGCTTGCCCGGCTGGGCGCTCTGGTCGCCCCCCGTGCTGCTCGCCAGGGCGAGGATACCGCCCCCCTGCACGTCCACGACGGCGGCTCCCTCGGCCACCCCGGGGGGCCGCTGGCCGGTGGCGCCCTCCCCGGTCACGCGGCGCACCAGGGCCGCCTGGGCCGGGCCGTCGAGCGTCAGCACCACCCGCCCGACCCGGCGGGGGTCGAGGCCCGCCGCCCGCAGTTCGCGCCGCACGAGTTCCTGAATGGCCCAGACCGGCTCCGGCGCGTTGGTGTAGTCCGGGTTGCGAGCGGCCCGCACGACCCGCAGGTCGGGGCCGCTTCCCGCGTATTCCACGCGCCACAGCCGGGGCTGGAGCGGTTCCTGGGCGGCCCGCAGGTACGCCTCCTCACGGATCAGGCCATGCGTCCGCAGGATCCTCAGCGTGAGAAGCTGCTGCGCACGCATCCAGCGGAAGCGGGCGGTGGCCTCCTCCGGGGGAGTCTGTTCGGTCACCAGGTAGCGGCCCGGGGCAGGCAGCAGGCCCACCAGAAAGGCCGATTGCGCCAGCGTCAGGTCCGCCGGGTCCACGCCGAAGACCGCGCGCGCCGCGTCGTACACGCCCTTGCGCTGCCCGATGCCCAGCCAGGGGAGGCTGTTCACGCTCATCGCCAGCACCTCGCGCGGGCCGTAGCGCCAGGTCACCAGCGGGGCCAGCACGAACTCGGTCGCCTTGCGGGTCAGCACCAGCCCCGCGCTGCGGCGGCCCGTGTCGTAGTCGAAGTGGCCCGCCAGCACGTTGTTCTTCAGCAGCTGCATGGTGATGGTGCTGCCGCCCGCGCCGCTCAGCACCGCGCGGGGCAGGCGGCCCAGGTCCACCCCCGCATGCGAGAAGAAGCGCACGTCCTCCTTCGCCACGTAGGCCAGCAGGAACGCCGGCGAGACGCCCGTCAGGGGCACGCTCAGCGACTCGCGGCAGGGCACGGCGTTCGCAGCGGCGCTTTCGCGGCAGTGGTCGATCACGCCCAGCGGCGCGCCCCGGCGGTCCTGCACCTCGATCGGCTGGAGTTCCGCCCGCAGGTTCCACACCCGCCCCAGCGCCCCGGTCGTGGCCGCGCCCGCCGCCCCCAGGGCCAGCATCCCCAGCGTCGCCGCGCCCACACCCGCCAGCCCTGCCCGCGCCGCCCGCCGCAGGGTCCAGGGCCGGCGCCCGCTCGTGACGAAGGGCGTGCGCGGCCAGGGTGTGGGGCGCCGCCAGAGCTTCAAGTCTTCACCTGCCCGCCCGACGGTGTGACCGGGCGCTCAGCGGACCACATCCGCCACGCCCGCCGCCGCCGAGCGGAACTGCGCGTCCCGCGAAAGCTGGTTCGCCAGGCCCGACACGCCCACCAGCGCCACCAGGACCATCCCCAGCACGGCCAGGGCGGTCACGGCCGTCGCCCAGGGGGACCCCGGGGGGCGGCGGGCCGGGGCGGGGCGGGCGGGTTTCTCCCGCTTCTCGCGGCGGGACTGGGGGGCGGGCACAGCGGGGGGGGTCAGGGAAGGCAGGCCCGAGGAATAGGGTCGGGGCTTGCGGACGAAGCTCATGCGGAAAGTCTAGGGGCGGCAGATGAGTGGCGCGTCCGTCTTTGGGGGGACGGGGCCGGAGGGGGCCGCAGACCGGCTGTCTCCCGGATTCAGGCCCAAAAACAGCAGGCACAGAAACAGGCGGGCGGTCCAGTTGCTCCTGGGGGAGCCGGACCGCCCGCCTTTTTGCCAGAAAATTGCCTCTCTGATGAATGCGTTGCCCCGGATCTACACGGCCAGCACGCCACGCTCTGGCGCTGGCCCCGCCTGAACGGCCACCGCCGGGGGCCACAGGGCCGCCTCCGCCTCGCCCGCCGAACGCGGCGTCACGAAGTAGAACGCCAGCGCCAGCAGCAGGTATACGGCGATCAGCAGCACGCCCTCGAACCAGGTGGCCTCGCCGTCCTTCGTCACCGTCGTGACGATCAGGGCCACCGCCACGATGGCGACCAGTTCCAGCGGGCTGGAAAACACCAGGTTCATGGGCTGGCCGATGGCGTACGAGATCAGCACCAGCAGCGGCGCGGTGAAGAGGGCCACCTGAATGGTCGCGCCCACCGCGATGTTGATCGCCAGGCCGATCTTGCCCTGGCGCGCGAAATAGCTGCCCGCGATGTATTCCGCGAAGTTGCCCACCACCGCCAGCACGATGATGCCCAGGAAAAACGGGCTGAGGCCCAGCGTCTCACTGGTGGCCTCCAGCGCGCCGGAGAGCATCTCGGATTCCAGCGCGATCAGGGCGGTGCCGCCGACCAGCACGGCGGCGGCCTGCCAGACGGGCCACAGCCTGCCCTGATGGGGTTCTTCCTCCAGCGCGAACACGTCCTTGTGGGTAACCAGGGTGTACAGCAGGTTCAGGAGGTACACGACGATCAGTACGGCGGCGACCCCCAGGCTGAGGTACTCGTCGAGGTTGGTGCGGACGCCCTCGGTGCCGGCCAGGAACGCGGGCAGCTGCTCGGTGTAGTCGAAGAGCGCCGGAATCATCAGCGCGATCACCACCAGAAACAGCATGGAGTTGAGCTGCCCGGCGTTCTGCCCGCTGAACTTCTGGCGGGCGCGGCCAAAACTGCCGATCAAGATGGCGAGGCCCAGCCCCAGCAGCGCGTTGCCGATGATGCTGCCGGTGATCTGCGCCTTGACCACCGTGGTGTTGCCGCCCAGCAGCACGAAAATGGCGATGATCAGTTCCGCCAGATTGCCGAAGGTCACGTTCAGCAGGCCCCCGATGGTCTGCCCCGCCCGCGCGGCGACCTGCTCGGTGGCCTTGCGCAGCCAGTCGGCGAGCGGAATGATGGCGACCGTCGCCGTCAGGAAGACCCACAGCGGCGGCGCATGAAAGACGTACTCCAGCAGCAGGCTGACCGGGATAAAGATCAGCAACGCGTTCATGATCATGCGGCGAGTCTAAAGCCCCGTCCGGGGGGCCGTTTCCTCATCTCCTCTTCACTTGGCCGTCCCCTTCACCGGCCCGCGGCCCTCAGTTCAGGTTGATGGTGCTGCCCTTGACATCCACCGCGCCCGCGCCGCCGTCGATCCGGATGCCGTCTTGTGCCCTCAGGTCCATGCGACCCTGCGCCTCGACCCTCACGTCGCCCTTCATCTGAATGGTCAGCGTGTTGGTCTTGCTGTCGATCCGGATGACGTTGCCGTTCATGTCCTCGACCAGGATGTGCGGCTGGTCGTCGGAGTCGTCGAGGACGATCCTGTGGCCCTTGCGCGAGTAATGCACGCGGCGGATGGTCTTGCCGCCCTTCACCACCCGGCGCGAGGGTTCGGGCGGCGCGTCCACCCCGTTCCACAGCCCGCCGATCACGTAGGGGTGGTGCATGTCCCCGAGTTCGAAGCCGACCAGCACCTCGTCGTCGACCTCGGGCAGCCACTCCATGCCGCGCCCCGGGCCACCGCCCGGCACGGCGACGCGCGCCCAGTCGCTCTCGTCCTTGTCGGAGAGCCAGGGAAACTTGACCTTCACGCGGCCCTGGTTCCGGGGGTCCTCGTTGTTGGTGACGATGCCGATGACGAAGCCGTACTGCTTCTTGGGCTGGTGGGCGCCCGCCAACGTCCGGGCAATGTCCGGCGCGCGGCCCCCGCTGACGGTGAACTCGGTGGTGTAGCCGCTGCTGGTCTGCTGGTCGCCGGTGCGGAAGTGGTGCGTCACGCTGGAAAGCGTGTACTGGCCCTGGTAGCGGTCGCTGACGCCGCCCAGCTTGACGGTCATCCCGGCGGTCATTTTCGGGTAGCCGCCCGCCACACCCGTCGCCTCGACCAGGCCCTGCCGCCGCTGGTCGGCGCTGCCCCCGGCGTACAGCTCTGCCAGTTTCTCCTGCCGCACCACGTGTCCGGTCAGGGTGTAGGGGGCGGCGAGGTCCTCCTCGCCCGCGGCGGCCACCTCGGGTTCGCCCCTGCCCTTGCCCGCCGCACTCACCACCGCCCGTTTGCGCTGCGGGTCCCAGCTGCGCAGGGTGGTGCCGCTGGCCTGCCCCAGGCTGCTCACGCGCGGCGTGAACTCCAGCAGGTTGACGCCCCAGTCCAGATCGCCCGCGTGGCCCATGCTCTCCATCGGCAGGCAGCAGAGGGTGGTGCCGTCCACGAACAGCAGGTAGCCCAGCTTCAGCGCGCGCTCGCGCAGAAAGTCCAGGTTGGTCTGGTTGCTCTGAAGCACGTAGTCGTGGACGAAACTGGCCGGGCCGACCTTGGCCTTGAGGCCGAGTTCGGCGGCGATCTTTTTCACCACGTCCATGTCGGTGACGTTCTGGAAGGTGCGGGTGTGGGTGCCGCGCGAGAGCCGGTGCAGGCGGTCGAAGGCGCGCACCACCAGCCGCTGCCCGTGCTGGAGCAGCTGCGCCTCGACCTCCACGATCTCGCCATCGAAGACGTTGACTTCCTGGTGCTCCTCGACGCGGATACTGATGGTCAGGGGGTTGCCGTTCAGGAAGGTGCCCTTCTGGTCGTCTGTGAAGCGGTAGGCGGCCTGCCCGGCGACCAGCGGCGTGAGGTCGCGCAGCGTCAGGGTCGCCACGTCGGGCATGTGCAGGCTGCTCTCGATGGTGATGTCGTGGATGTTCTGCATCACCTCGGTGGCGAGGTCGCCGTTGATGCGCACATAGAAGTGCGGCACCGAGCCGCGCAGGTTGACGGCCGGACTGGTCACGGCCTACCTCCGCCCGTACTTGGCGCGCAGGTCGCCGGCGTAGCCCTGCGCGTCGTGCCGGATGCGTTCGCTGATGGCGTAGGTCCCCGCGCCCGCCCCGCGCAGCGTGCGGTGCTCCAGCGCCTCCTGAAACTCCACCGTGACCATCGCGCGCACCGGCATCCCGTTGGGCATGAACATGGTGTACTGCTGCTGCATGGAGGTGATGACCGCGTTGAAGAGCCAGTTCTCGCCCCAGATGAACAGGACCTTGGCCGGACGGCCCTTCCTGGTCTTGGGGTCGCGCAGCGATTCCTGAATGTTCATCAGCTGCCAGAGCAGGTCGGTGTGTTCGCGCACGTCCCGCACGGTCTTCTCGCTGTCGCGCAGGTAGGTGTCGAAAAAGAGCTGCATGCTGAGCTTGGCCCCGCTGCCCCCGGAAAAGGTGAGGTCGGAGGCGTCCTTGGTGCTGTTGTCCGCCGGTCCCCAGTTGTTGGACTTCTGGACCTGGTATTCCTTGGGGTTGAACAGGCACTCGACCTTGATGGCCGGGCCTTCGATACTCTTGATGACGGCTTTGACGAGCGGTCCATCAGCCATGGGGGCCTCCTGGGGACTGATCTCTGCGGTGCCGGGGTACCGGGCAAGTGTATCCCAACGGGGGCCGGAAGCGCGGCGGCCCGTGCCGCCTGCCGCCCCTCAGCATCGGCCGGACCAGGTCGTGCCGGAGCGCCAGCCACACCAGCGCTCCTTGGCCTGCCGCGCGCTGTAAAAGCCGCTGAAGGTGTTGGCGTCGCTGCTGAAGACCACCAGGAAGCTGAGGTTCTCGCCCGTCTTCCCCGGCACGTCCACCTGGGCGCTCAGGCTGTAGGACCCGCCGGTGCTGGGGCTGAGGGTGCCGTGGATGCGGCCCTCGTCGCCGGTGCGGACATTGCTGAAGGTTCCTTCGACCGTGTCGCCGCGCACGTTCAGGTGAAGCCGCCCGAAGGGGTGCTGCCAGTTGCCGCTGAGGCGCCCGGTGCCGCTGGGCTGGTCCGCGACCTGCACGAGGACGCTCTGCTGGGTGCTGGCCGCGCCGGGACGGCTGGCCCGCAGGGTGAACTGGGTGTCGCGCCGCAGGGTCCGGGTCGCGCTGCCCGCCGCGTCGACCTGACCCAGCCCGCTGATAAACACGCGCCTGGCGTTCTCCACGTTCCAGCGCAGGGTCACCTCACCCCCCGCAGGCACCTGGGCAGGCGCAGCGCTGAAGGTGACGATCCGGGGCGCGGGGGCGGGCGGGGTGGGCGCGGCCACCGGGGGTCTGGGGGCCGGGCTGGCCGGCGAGGGGGACGCCGGCACGGCGGGAATGGCGGCCGGTTCGGGTCGGGGGGCAGGCGCGGGCCTGGGGGGAGCAGCCTGGGCCGCGGCGGGCACCGCGCGCACCTGCACCGGCTGGCTGGCCCTGACGCTTCCGGCCAGCAGGATATAGGTGGTGCTGGAGCCGGGTGTGAGGCGCACGCTGCCGTGCGGCGGGAACTTGCGGTTCAGGGGCAACAGCTTGACCTGCTCTACCCCCCGCGTGTCCCAGCTCAGGGTGACGGGCTGCCCCCGCTGTACGCTGGCGGGCGACGCGCGGAAGGCCACGATCCGCGGGACAGGGGCAGGGGAGGGCGCGGCGGCCACGGGCCTGGGCGTCGGCGCGGGTGTCGGTGCCGGGGCCGGTTTGGGCTGCGCGGCGGGAACAGGCGCGGGCACCGGGGCCGGCTTCGGGGCGGGTTGGGGCTGGACAGATTGGGACTGGGCCGGTTGGGGCTGCGCGGGTTTGGGCCGGGGCGGGACGGCCGCCTGGGGCTTGGGTGCGGGCGGCAGCACCGGCAGCGCCAGCGACTGCGCGGCGGTGGCTCCGTCGCTGCTACGGGCGGTCAGGGTGAGCTGCGCGCTCTGGGCCGGGGCCGTCACCGTGGTGCTGCCCGAGGGGGGCAGCGCCAGCGTGCCGCCCAGCCCCGCGAGTTCGGCGCTGGCTGCGTCCCGGGTCTGCCAGGTCAGGGTCACGGGCTGGCCGCTGCGGGGTTTGCGCGGGGTGGCCGTGAAGGCCGTGACTTGCGGCGGGCGGGCGCTCACGCTGACGGCGCTGCTCGCCTCGGTGCTGCTCTGGCCGTTGCTGGCGCTGAGGCGGTAGGCGGTGTTGGTCTGCGCGACCACCTGTTTCTCGCCCTGGGCCGGGACGGTCCCGAGCGGGTCGATGGTCACGTTGCTGGCGTTGGCGACCTTCCAGCGCAGCGTCACCGTGTCGCCCGCCCGCGCGTTCTCCGGCGTGACCTGGAACAGCTCGACCACCGGGGCGAGCAGTTTCACGCTGGCGCTGCGCGATACCGTCTTGTCACCCACCTGCGCCCGCAGGGTGTAGGTCTGATCCTGCGTCACCTTCTGCTGGAGGGTGCCGCTGGCGGCGACTGTGCCGACCGGATCGAGGGTGACGGTGCTGGCGTTGAGCACCCGCCAGCGCAGGGTGACGCTCTGCCCGGCGGCGGCCTGCTGCGGCGTCACTTGGAACAGGTCGATGCCGGGCGGCAGCACCTTCACGTCGCGGGTCTGGGTGACGTTCTGGCCGCCGCCCTGGGCGCTGAGGCGGAAGGTGGTGTCGGCCGTGATCTTCTGCTTCAGCTCGCCCTTGGCGGGCTGGGTGCCGAAGGGGTCGAGCGTCACCTCCCTGACGTTGGCGACCTCCCAGCGGAGGGTGGCGCTCTGGCCGCTGGTAATGTTCTCGGGCGTCACCGAGAAGCGCTTGACGACCGGCGCGGGCAGCCTGGGCGTGAGGGTCAGGACCGTCTGGGCCGTCTTGACGCGGCCGTAGGCGATCACCTGCACCTCGGTGGGTTCGGTGATGCCCTGCGGAATCAGCAGCTTGCCCCGGCCGCTGTAGAGCGTCTTGTTCCAGGGCTTGACCAGGATGCGCGAGGTGCCCCGCGTCTCGAAGTTCAGCGTGAAGGGTTTCCCGGCGGGCGGCTGCTGCGGGTCGGCGCTCACGCTCACGATGGTGGGCACCTGGAGCAGCCACCACACGAACAGAATGGCCAGGATCAGCAGCAGCGGCAGCAGCCACAGCGGGATCACCGGCAGGTGCAGCAGCGACACGGTGTCGGCGTGGTCCTGGCCGCGGTCGGGCCGCGGGTGAATCCGCAGGGTGCGCGGGCGCGGCGAGGCGATCCAGCGGATGGGCAGCCGCACCTGGAGGCGGTGCTCGAACTGCCCCCCGGGCTGCACCGTCACGTCCTGCGGCAGCGCCTCCACCCGCACCTTGCCGACGCCCTCGCGCAGCCGCAGCCAGTAATTATGGAGGATGGCGCGGACGGGAACGATGTTGCGCAGGTCGCCGGTGGGCGGAATCCGCATCATGTCCCAGGGAGACTGGAGAAAGACGTGGCCCTCGTCGTCGCCCACGGCGGGGCTGTAGGTGATGGGCACGTTGGAAACGTTGGTCAGGCGCAGGTCGTAGTGGGTGCGCCGCCACGCGCTGCGCCGCCGGGGGGTCAGCTCCAGCCGCGTCTCAGTAAAGGGCAGCACCATCCAGTCCATCGGCGCGAAGCCGAACTCGGCGGGATTCTCGCGGCTGCGGGCCAGCACCTTCACCGGATAGGTTGCCGCGTGCGACCCAGGCTCGCGCGGCACCAGCACCTTCAGGGTCGTTTCACTGGTCATGCCGGGGTTGAGCTGCACCTCGTGGTAGAGGTTGTGCACCCAGGTTTCGGGGATACCCTCGACCTCCAGCCGGAAGTGGTCCACCGTGCGCCCGGTGTTGGCGAGCTGCACCCGCAGCAGCCGCGCCTCACCGGGCTTGAGGTCGATGGCGCTGTCCTCGACCAGCACGCCGATGCGGGCCTGCTGCACCACCCGCTGCGGCGGTTGCAGCCGCAGCCAGAAGGGTTCCACCCGCAGAATGCCGCCGTCGGGCCAGGGCGTGCGCGCGCGGGGTTCCAGCGGTTCGCGCCCTAGCGTGGTCCCGTTGGTGGACCCCAGGTCGGTCACGAACACGCCGCCCCCCTCTACCCCGATGTTCAGGTGGTGGCGCGACACGCCCGCGTGTTCCAGCACAATCGTGTTGCCAGGGGCGCGGCCCAGCGTGGCGGTGTCGGCCCGCAGCGGCTCGACCCGCAGCAGTTGCCCGCCCTCGTCGCAGATCTGGAGCCGGGGCCAGGGCGTGCGGTCGGCTAGCGGCTCGATGCGCGGCGCGGGCGGCTCGGGAATGTCCGGCAGCACGACCGTGGGGCGCGGCCCCTGTGGCAGCAGCCCGCTGAGCACCGCCTGGAGCGCGTTTTCGAGGTCATGGGCGTCGCGGTAGCGGTACTGGGGGTCTTTGGCCAGGCAGGTCAGCACCACCTCTTCGAGGTCCTGGGGAATGTCCACCCGGATCTGCCCCGGCGGGATGGGCGCGACGTGCTGGTGCTTGTCCACGGCGTCGGCCAGGTCGCGCGTCTCGAAGGGCACCAGGTTGGTGAGCAGCTCGTAGAGGATGACCCCCAGCGCGTAGAGGTCGCTGCGGACCTCGCTGCGCACCCCCCGGCACTGCTCGGGCGACATGTAGGCGGGCGTGGTCACGATCAGGCGGTCGTGCGTGCCGTGGGTGTAGGCCTGCAACTCGCCCACCCCGAAGTCCGAGACCAGCACGCCGTAGGCCTGGCGGCCCAGGATGGCGCGCGCGGGCGTGAGCAGCAGGTTTTCCGGCTTGAGGTCGCCGTGCATCAGGTTGGCGTCGTGGGCGGCGGCCAGCGCCCCCGCCGCCTGCCGGGCGATGTCGACCGCGATCAGCAGGTCCAGAAAGTGGCCCTCGCGCGCCTGTGCCTGGAGCAGCTGCCGCACCGAGCCGCTCTGCGCCAGCGTCATGCCGTAGTAGGCGCGGTGGTCGCGCTCCATCAGCTCGCCGGGCGTCAGGATGCCGGGGTGCGCCAGCCGCCGCCACTTCTCGAACAGGCGCCGGAACTGGAGCATGAACTGCGGCTGCGCGGTCAGCTCCGGGGCCACGACCCGCAGCGCGCTCACCTGCGCGCCGTCGAGGTTCTGCGCGGCGTACACCTGCCCCAGCCAGCCGCCCCCCAGCTCCCGCAGCAGCCGGTAGCCCTCGAAGATGGTGCCGGTGGCGGTCACACGTACCTCAGCTCATAGCGCACGTGGGCGGGCAGGTGCCGGGCCACCAGCCGCTCCACGTCCCCCCGGGTGGTGCCGCTGGTGGCCTCGTCGGGTTCGGGCAGGGTGACGGTCACGCTGTAGGGGCCGCCGGCGTTCTCCGTGATCTGGGGCGTGACCCCGCAGCCGATCTCCAGCGCGCGCATCAGGCCGTAGCGGGTGCCGCGCCAGCGCAGCAGGTGCATCGCCTCGCGCAGCCACTGGCGCTTGCGGGCCTCGGGCCAGTGGGGATCGACCTCCAGGCCCAGCCAGGCGGCGAACCAGCCCAGCAGCCGCTCGGGCGCGGTCGCGGGCGAGAAGTACATGTCGAGGTGGTCCTGGCGGTGTTGCAGCGGCTCCCAGATGCTCTGGAAAATCAGCAGGTAGCGCGCCAGGAACTCCGACTCGCTGAACATGGCGGGCAGGTAGTCGAGGTAGACGCTGGCCGACCCCTCGGCCAGCGGGGCGGGCAGGCCGGGGCGCGGCGGGGCCAGCGGCGACAGCGTGAAGTCCGGCGCGGCGGGCAGGGCGTCCACCTCTGCGGGGGGTGTGGGGGCCTCGGGGGCGGGCAGGTAGGCCAGCACGTAAGGCCCCATCTGCACGACCACGCCCTCTTCCAACACCTGCGGCTGGTGGGGCACGAGGCGGTGCCCGGCCAGGAACGTCTCGCCGTTGCCCAGGTCGGTGATCACCCAGCGGCCCTCCAGCTGCCGCACTTCGGCGTGCCGGATGGCGATCGAGGAATGCGGCAGCGCGAGGCCGTTGTCCGGCGTGCGCCCGATGGACAGCAGGCTCATGTCCAGGCTGAGCATCTTGACGGTGTCGCCCTGGAGCTGCACGAAAAGCTGGTGGCCCACGCCCATCCCCTACTCCACCCGCACCGTGTGGAGGTCGGAGACGACCACACCCTGCGGCGGCAGGAGCAGCTGGGTGCTGACCGGCTGGCGCAGGTCCTGCTGGCCCGGTTCGGTCAGGAAGACCTGCACGTCCTCGACGAAGTCGCCGCCGGGCACGGTGCGCAGCAGGCTATACAGTTCCGAGAGGTGCAGCGTGCGCCCGAACGGCCAGCCCGTTCCCGCGCTGCCGCCGGTGTGGGGATTGAGGTAGCGGTACAGCAGGGCCTCGGCAGCGCGCCGCACGTCGGCCTTGAGGCCGCGCGAGCTGCCCGGCGGCACCCGGATCAGGGCACTCACGCTGACCCAGAACAGCTGCGGGGCACGCACCTCCAGCGTCGTGCCGACCAGCCGCCGCTCGTCAAGGTGCGCCTGCACGCTGGCGCGCAGCTCGGCCGAGAGCGTGAGCTGGTCCGGCGCGATGCGGCCCGGCGGCACGGCGATCAGCGGCAGGATCACCATGCTGACCTGCCCCGGCTGCACGTCCAGCGCGCGAATCTGGCCGGGATAGGCG
>NZ_JHAC01000058.1 GCF_000599865.1 Deinococcus phoenicis
CCTCTACCTGCCGCACCCCGGCTGGTACGTGCCTTCCAATGCCAGCAAGAGCAAGGCCAGCCTGCCCCCAGGGTTCGATATTCGCGGTGACGGCGGGTATGTCATGTCCCCCCCGTCGCGGAACCGTAAGGGACAGTACCGGCGCACTGACCACCGGCAGCCGCTCAAGCTGGAGGACATTCCCCCGCTCGTAACAGTGGGCGGCGTCGAGTACCCGTTGCGGCGGGCGTTAGGACTGGTGCCGCCCGTGACTTCGGCACCGCCCTCTAGACCCGAGCGGCAGACTGACCAGGGCCAGGGCGGGGAGCGCATTCCGGTGTGGCTCATGCTGGACCGCGCAGAAGGCTATGCGCCCCTGAGCCGGAATCGGGGAGCGTTCATGTTCGGCCTCTGGATGAACGCCAACGGGTACGGCGAGGCGGAAGCCTTGGCGCACGTCGAGGAGTACGTGGCACGGGTGCAGGCCGTCAAACCGACCCCATTCACTGTGGACGAGGCGAGGCGCAGCATCCAGAGCGCCTACAGGTATCCCAAGAATGAGCCGTGGACGCGCCAGGACAACCAGTAAGACCGAGGACCTTTTTTGGCTCCTTTTACATTTTTTCTTGTTTACATGTTTACTTGTTGCATCAGAGGAAGATTGAGGGTGGGGAGGCCCCCCTGAGCCGGAGCTAACAACGGTCAGCCGGTCAACGATGCGAGCGCCGCTCCGCTCTGCTCGCTGACCGGCTTCCCAACGTTCCGGCTACCCCCCTTGCACCCTGTTGGAGAGCCATGTTTCGGAGGGTGGAGTGGCCGGAGGCCGCGCGAGATTCGCCCGAACAACGCCTCCATTCAGGTCAACGCCTGCCATGCAGCGACCGCCAGGAGCGCCAGTCCCAGCACCCACCGGAGAACGAGCGGGAGGGCCATCCACAGCGACCACAGCCCCGCGTAGTAGTTGGCCCACCCCGGCGACACGTCCCGCATAGCGGCGAAAGGGTCACGTTCCTGTTTCACCCCCGCAGCTTACGTGCAGAAACGGCATCGCCATCTGCCGTCTGACGGCATACTGAGCCTCACATGCCCCTCATCCCTGATGCACCCCCAGACGTTGAAACCTCTCCTCCCGCTGGTCACCACCCGGCAGATGAAGCAGCGGCGGAGAAAAGCATTTTTCCGCTGAATCGCGTGTAGAACGCCCTACTCAGGGCGCTGCCCCCTGTGGATATGGAATGCCTTAGCTCTTGCCAATGCGCCGGAATCCACAGGAGTAAAGGGAGTCCTCTCTTGTCCAACCCATTCTTCGAGCAACCGATCCTCAATTCCCCCTACGACTACCCCCGCCGCCACTGGGAACTCGATGACTCCGGCCAGCCTACCCAGCGCGTCGTCGAGCGCCGCCGCCCCGCCTCCTTCATCACCCCGATCCCCAAGCCCAAGCAGCAGAAGGGCAAGGGGAAGGGGGCGGTGCAGCCCACGCTGCTGATGGACGAGGGCCAGGGCCTGTCCACCACCGGGCAGACCTATGACACCACCTCGAACATCAACGAGGTCCGCCGCCTGGTGGACGCCTGGCGGCTGATCCCTGACCCGTCGAAATGGGGCGTCAGCCCGGAAACGGCGCGACTCCTCCAGCACTGGCGCTCCCATCCCTTCAGCAGCCAGCGCCCCTTCTTCTGCCAGGTGGAGGCCGTCGAAACGGCCATCTGGCTCACGGAAGTCGCGCCGAATACGGCGGACGGACGCCGCGTGCTGGAGTTCCTGAACGCCGCGAACGGGGAAGCCACCCCCGACCTCTCCCGCCTCGCCCTGAAGCTGGCGACTGGTGCCGGGAAAACGACGGTCATGGCGATGCTGATTGCCTGGCAGACGGTGAACGCCGTTCGGCACCCCAATAGCCGCCGTTTCACCCGCGGCTTTTTGGTCGTCGCCCCCGGCCTGACCATCCGTGACCGCCTGCGCGTTCTGCAACCCAACGACCCGGACAGCTATTACGCCCGCCGCGAGCTGGTGCCCACCGACATGCTGCCCGACTTGCAAAAGGCCCGCATCGTGATCACCAACTACCACGCTTTCCGGCTGAGGGAGCGGCTGGACGTGAGCAAGGGCACCCGCGCGCTGATCCAGGGCCGAACGGGCGAGGCCCTGTCCACCGTGGAGACGGAAGGCCAGATGCTCCAGCGGGTCATGCCGGAACTGATGGGCCTCAAGGGCGTGATGGTGCTGAACGACGAGGCGCACCACTGCTACCGCGAGAAGCCCGGTGAAGCGGTGGAAGGCGACCTCAAGGGTGAGGAGAAGAAGGAAGCCGCCGAGAACAACGAGGCGGCGAGGCTCTGGATCAGCGGCCTGGAAGCGGTGAACCGCAAGCTGGGGGTGCTGCGGGTCTTCGATCTCTCCGCTACCCCGTTCTTCCTGCGCGGCAGCGGGTACGCCGAGGGGACGCTCTTCCCGTGGACCATGAGCGACTTCTCCCTGATGGACGCCATCGAGTGCGGGATCGTGAAACTCCCGCGTGTCCCCGTGTCGCAGAACGTCCCCGGCAGCGAAATGCCCATCTACCGCAACCTGTGGGAACACGTCGGGAAGCTGATGCCCAAGAAGGGACGCGGCAGCGCGGGCGGCCTCGATCCGCTGGCCCTCCCCGTGAAGCTGCAAACGGCGCTGGACGCGCTGTACGGACACTACGAGAAGACCTTCCAGCTCTGGGAACAGGAGGGTATCAACGTCCCCCCCTGCTTCATCATCGTGTGCAACAACACGGCGTCTTCCAAGCTGGTGTACGACTTCATCAGCGGCTTCCACCGCGAGGACGGCTCCTTCGTGCCGGGACGCCTGGGGCTGTTCCGCAACTTCGACGACCAGGGGAACCCCCTCCCCAGACCACGCACCTTGCTGATCGACAGCGAGCAACTGGAGTCCGGCGAGGCGCTGGACAGCACCTTCAAGGAGGTGGCGGCGCTGGAGATCGAGCGGTTCCGCCGCGAGGTGGTGGAGCGCACGGGCGACCCGCGCGCCGGGGAGAACCTCACCGATCAGGACCTGCTGCGCGAGGTGATGAACACCGTCGGCAAGGTCGGGCAGCTCGGCGGCGGCATCCGCTGCGTGGTGAGCGTCAGTATGCTCACCGAGGGCTGGGACGCCAACACTGTCACCCACGTCCTCGGCCTGCGCGCCTTCAGCACGCAACTCCTCTGCGAACAGGTCATTGGCCGCGCGCTGCGTCGCCAGAGCTATGACCTGAACGAGGGGGGCCTCTTCAACGTCGAGTACGCCGACGTGCTGGGGATTCCCTTCGACTTCACGGCCAAGCCCGTCGTCGCCCCGCCCCAGCCGCCCCGCGAGACGGTGCAGGTACGGGCGATGCGGCCCGAGCGCGATCATCTGGAGATTCAGTTCCCGCGCGTGGCGGGCTACCGGGTGGAGTTGCCCAGCGAGCATCTAGAAGCGCATTTCACCGCCGACAGCACCCTGACCCTCACGCCGGAACTCGTTGGCCCCACCGTCACGAAGAATGCCGGGATCATCGGGGAGGGCGTGGACCTCACCGTGGAGCACCTGAACGCGCATCGTCCCGCGACCGTCGCCTTCCATTTGGCGCGGCACCTGCTGATGACCCGCTGGCGTGATCCGAACGAGGAACCCAAGCTGCACCTCTTCGGGCAACTCAAGGGGATCGTGACCCAGTGGCTCACCCACCACCTGGTCTGCCAGGGCGGCACCAAGCCCGCGCAACTGCTGTACCAGCCACTCGCGGACCTGGCCTGCAACCGCATCCACAACGCGATTGTCAGCACCTTCAGCGACCGGCAGCCCCCGGTGGCGATCCTTGACCCGTACAACTCGTCGGGCAGCACCGCGAACGTCAACTTCACGACCAGCGCGAAGAACCGCTGGCAGACCGCGCCCGACAAATGCCACCTCAACTGGGCGATCCTGCACAGCGACTGGGAAGCCGAGTTCTGCCGGGTGGCCGAGGCCCATCCCCAGGTCAGGGCCTACGTCAAGAACCACAACATGGGCTTCGAGGTGCCCTACCGCCACGGGAGTGAGGTCCGGCAGTACATCCCCGACTTCATCCTGAAGGTGGACGACGGGCACGGAAAGAACGACCTGCTGAACCTGATCGTGGAGATCAAGGGCTACCGGGGCGAGGACGCCAAGGACAAGAAGCAGACGATGGACACCTACTGGATTCCGGGCGTGAACCGCCTGGGTGTGTTCGGGCGCTGGGCCTTCGCGGAACTCACCGATCTGCACCTGATGGACGAGAACTTCACCAGCGTCCTGTCCGAACGCATGGAGCACGCCCTGAACCGGATGCTGCACCCCTACATCCCCACCACTGAGGTCACCGCATGACGAAGAGCAAGGCCGTGCTGCATTTCAAGCACGACGACGCCCACCGCCGCAACATCCCCACCGCCGAGCAGGAGAGCTTCTTCGACGAGGGGCAGAAAGGCCCTGTCCCCGTGACCTACCCGCGCAACCGCGATCTGGACCCGCAACTGATGTGGCGCGGGAAGGATGAGCAGAACACCTCCGATCTGGTGGCGCTCGCACCGCCCATCTACACCCAGGAGAAGATTCACCCGCAGGCGCTGATGGACGACCTGCTGGGGGAGACGCAGCGCCGGGCGAAGGCCCAGCCGAACGCCATGCCGGACCTGTTCGGCGACTTCAATGGCCTGCCCGAAGGGGACGCGAAGACCGAGTTCTACCAGCACGACCAGCACTGGACCAACCGCATGATTCTGGGAGACAGCCTTCAGGTCATGGCGAGCCTCGCGGAGCGCGAGGAACTGCGCGGCAAGGTGCAGTGCATCTACTTCGACCCGCCCTACGGCATCAAGTTCAACAGCAACTTCCAGTGGTCCACCGGCAGCCGGGACGTGAAGGACGGGAACGCCGCGCACATCACGCGCGAGCCGGAGCAGGTCAAGGCGTTCCGCGATACCTGGAAGGACGGCATTCACAGCTACCTGACCTACCTGCGTGATCGGCTGATGGTGATGCGCGACCTGCTGACGGAGAGCGGCAGCATCTTCGTGCAGATCGGGGACGAGAACGTTCACCGTGTCAGGGCAGTGATGGACGAGGTGTTTGGGGAAAGTAATTACATCGTTACCATTAGTGTGCAGAAGACTGGGAGCCAGTATGGTGAGTTTATACAGAGCAATAATGACTCTGTTATATGGTATGCGAGAAACGCTGAGGCTGCGGCCCGGAAGTACCGTCCCCTATTCCTCAACAGGAGCGGGGCAGAATCAACTTTATCTACTGTTGAGCGTGACGACTACGAGGCATACCCGCTAACATCAGACGGATATCGTGACACTACAACCTGCGATTTCGAGTTCGAGGGCAAGGTATTTCATCCCGGCAAACTCGCCCATTGGAAGGTCACGACTGATGGCCTCAATGTAGTTGCTAAAGCGGGACGCATTGTTAGACAAAAGACTCAAATACGACTTAAATACTTCTTCGAGGACTACCCAGTTACTCGCTTAGGCTCCACTTGGAATGACGTAGGGGGAGCAACCGGCAAAGTTTACGTTGTTCAGACCAGCACCAAAGTCATTGAACGCTGCATCCTTATGACCACCGACCCAGGCGACCTTGTGCTTGATCCCACCTGCGGCTCTGGCACCACCGCCTATGTTGCCGAGCAATGGGGCCGCCGCTGGATCACCATTGACACCTCACGAGTGGCGCTGGCCCTCGCCAGGGCGCGGCTTATGGGTGCCCGCTATCCGTACTACCTGCTCGCGGACTCCCCAGAAGGGCGGCGCAAGGAAGCAGAGGTCAGCCGCAGCACGCCGAAGACCTCCCCGACACACGGACAACTGCGCCAGGGGTTCGTGTACGAGCGGGTGCCCCACATCACCCTGAAGTCCATCGCCAACAATGCCGAGATCGATGTGATCTGGGAGCAGTGGCAGGAGAAGCTGGAGCCGCTGCGCGAGAAGCTCAACGGGCTGCTCGACAAGACCTGGGAGGAGTGGCAGATTCCCCGCGAGCCGGAAGCGGGCTGGAGTGATGAGGCGAAGGCCACCCACGCCGCCTGGTGGGAAGCCCGCATCGCCCGGCAGAAGGAGATTGACGCGTCCATCGCTGCGAAGGCCGAGTACGAGTACCTGTACGACAAGCCTTACGTGGACAACAAGCGTTTGCGCGTGGCTGGGCCGTTCACGGTGGACAGCCTCAGCCCGCACCGAATGCTCGCCTCGGACGAGAACGGGCAACCGATTGACCCTGCCCAGAAGCAGGAAGTGAAGCAGGATCAGCCCTTCGAGACGATGATCTTGGAGCAACTGCGCGCCGCCGGAGTGCAGCAGGCCGACAAGGGCGGCAAGATCGACTTCACCAGCCTGACGCCCTGGCCGGGTGAGTTCATCGCCGCCGAGGGCCGGTACATGGAGGGCGATACCGAGCGGCGGGCGGCCATCCTGATCGGCCCGGAGTTCGGCACGGTACTGCGCGCCGATTTGGTGGAGGCCGCCCGTGAGGCGGCAGACGCACGGTTCGACGTGCTGATCGCCTGTGCGTTCAACTTCGAGGCGCACACCACCGAGTTCAACAAGCTGGGCAAGCTGCCGGTGCTGAAGGCCCGCATGAACGCGGACCTGCACATGGCCGAAGACCTCAAGGCCACCGGGAAGGGCAACCTGTTCGTGGTGTTCGGGGAGCCGGACATCGAGCTGCGGGACGCCGGTGACGGGCAGGTGCAGGTGCAGGTTAAGGGCGTGGACGTGTTCAATCCGGCAACCGGCGCGGTACAGAGTGACGATGTGGACGGGATCGCCTGCTGGTTCGTGGACACGAACTACAACAACGAGAGCTTCTTCGTGCGCCACGCCTACTTCCTGGGCCAGCAGGACCCCTACACGGCCCTCAAGACGACGCTGCGTGCGGAGGTGGACGCCGAGGCGTGGGAGAGCCTGAACAGCGATACCAGCAGGCCGTTCCCGAAGCCGGGCACAGGCCGGGTGGCGGTGAAGGTCATCAACCACCTGGGCGACGAGGTGATGAAGGTGCTGCGCGTGGAATGAGGCAGCGACCAGCACAGTTGAAGTAACAGAGAAGGTGGCCTACGGGCCGCCTTTCAAGGTGCCCTCCCCAGCAGCGAGTCGCAGGCCCGCCACTCCGTTCCAGCCTTGGAATATATCCAAGGAATCCAGTGCGGCTTCAACGGGTGGCACGGCTCCACACTTTCGCCGTGAGCAGAACATAATTGGCATAGAGTGACCCCGTGTACAAAGGCATTAGGCTTCTCGTGTTGCTTGCGGTCGCGGGTAACGCACTGGCAACCAGCGTGCTCTACTCGCAGGTGAAGCTCACTCAGCTTCCCTTTTGCAAGACGTATGGCTGCAAACAGGTCGGGAAGCAGGCCGCGGACGATCCGGTCCAACCTTATGTCATCATCACCTACCATTTGACGAAGGCTGACGCCTGGGCCGAGGCCGATCACTTCCCCGACGGGGCGCTGATGGGAGTCACGCTGGTGTTTCGGCGTCAGCCACTCACCGAGCCGGACAAAGCGGTGGCCCTCGCACTCATCAAAGCCCTCACGGGTGGTGTCTACAGCAAGCAGGTACTCGAAAAGTGCTTCACCATCTCGGAGAAGAATGCCGTGCAAGACGATTACTTTTCCAGCGAGACGGGGCTGGCAAGCGGACAAGTTAGTGGGAACCTGAATTGGGTGGGCAAGTGCTACATGCCCATTGAAGGGTTCAAGCGCAGGAGCCTCGTCACCGTCTACGGCACCTTCCACTAATTGCTCAACGAGCAGGGTGCCCCACGCGGAAAGGCGCCACGTTGCCCCGCCCTCTGCACCAGGCTCCCACTTATTGGCGTCCAGGCGTGCTACACCTTGAGAAGGTCAAGTGCTTGTAGCAGGGCCGCGAAGGAGCGTTCTCCTTCCGCGGCCTGCTTGAACAGCGTGTTGATTTGCTCGGTAAGTTCAGCACCCTCACCCTTGACCTGTGGGGCCACAAGGGTGACGCTCAACCATTCACGCGCCGTCTCCAAATGCCCTGCGCGCAAAAGCCCAAGCGCGAGGGAGACAGGTGCCACCACAGGTCCCCAAACATCCGCCTCGCCAATCTTTTCCCGGAGTGGTCGAAGTTGAAAGTTGGTATTTGCGTTGAGTGAGGGCCGATGCTCCTTCCCAAGAGCACCCAACGTCAGGCTCAGAGCGAGGGGCGGCGGCAGCACTGTCATCCTCCAACGGCTTCGGCTGGTGATCCTGAAAACGTCTTCGAGGGCTACCCGACACTCTGCAATCCCGTCCGGTATTCGTCCGAGGTAGGCGGTAGCGCCCGGCATCCAGCGGGCCGTCAGATAGGCCAAACCCTCGGCGTCGGCGTTGTTGACCTTGTGGACATCTCTGTAGAGTTGTCGCGCCTCCTCTTCCAACTCATGCATAGGTTTGATGAGTTGAGGCAAAGTGGTCATACCAAGTTCTAAATGAATAGCGTTGATCCAGGCACGATATAAAAAGTCGTCTGGATTGGGTGACTGGATCATCCTCAATTCATCCAAAGCTAGGGCATACTCTTGTAGACCCAGCCGTGCGCGTGCTCTTAGCCAACGCTCTATGGTTGAGTCACGAGTCAGGCGTGTATCAATGCCCTCGTTGGTGATTTCCACCATTCTGAGGAAGTGCTGGCGTTGGCGCTGTACGCGATGCGGGCCTTCCGCCATTGCGCGCCCCAATTCTTGGAAGCTCTCAATCTGCCACCTGTACCGCTTAATCCTGTCCCACTCCATTGGGAGTTCAGTGGACAGGTCTAGTTGGCCTGCTTGCACCTGATTCCAGAGAAAGTAATTTTTAAGCTGAACGGAGTCGGGTGATTTCTTCAGGCCCTCCTCAAAGAGGGACTTGCACTTCCTGTAGGCTCCCATATGAAGGTAGGCGTGAGCCATATTGGCGATCACTGACTCATAGGAGTCCTCCATGCTAGGCGGTGGCGTGCGCTGTAGCTGGGGGTATCCCAGAGAAATAATTCGACTGTAGCTGTCAACATTTGTTAAGGCAGTGATACAAAAGTTTGTAGTACGGTCGCTCAGCTCCTCATGTCCGATAATCTCAGCCAGCACTAAAAGGCGATTAATTAGCCTTTCAAGCTCTTTAGCATCGTTCAGTGTCAGTGCTGTCACTGCCATTGCATGATAAATCCTGTACTCTGCTTCAAGGGGAAGTATTCCGATGCGGTGTAGGCTGCGAAGATCGTTGAGATACTCTGCTAGAAGCTCCATTCCACCGGGACTTGTCTTGGAGTTTTTCTCGCCTTCCAGAAGGCTCCGCTGGATGCCCAGATGATGAACGGAAGTTGCAATAATAATTTTCAATAGTTCATCGGAAGTTGCTCTGTAGGCAGGCCGTAAACATGCCAAACCTATTTCTTTGGTGAAACCTGGGGTACGCATCAGATGGGTAAAGGCTCTGATGTTACCTAGGGCACTTCCGTCGGAAAAAAAAGCGTTGGCTATCTCTTGTTGTGATGCTCCCGCCGCTGAGGCTTTAGCCGTCCATGACAGGACATCCGGCCAGTTGGCAAGATCGAGGTCCTTGTCGAGCTGAAGGAATACCTGGGTAGGCATGATGCGCCCCAAAGTAAAAGGCTGTGACCAGTGATCGGAGGCTTCGATCTCGTGTCACAGCCAGTACCGCAGGAATCAGTTGTCTTGCCACGGCAGGCAAGAACTGTCCACGGGGAAGGCTCGCTTAGTTCATCACCCCGTAGTCACCCGCACCGCCGTCATCCGGGTGGTTGGTGCCAGCGGAAGCGGAGCCGCCCTGAGCTGCCGCCATCGCCCCGTTGAGGCTGGTAGCGCCAAGAGCAAACATGGTGAGAACACCGAGGACCAGACGCAGCATCTTCTTCATGACTTCCTCCCCCAGTCTTGTTTGGCTGAGATACTAACGTACCATCATCCGAGATCGGAGGTCATTAGACGTATGGGCAAGTGCCTCTTCATTAAATTGTAAGGTCACACCCGCTTCCCGGAAGAGTTCTTTCGTGGGCCGAGTGTACCCAAGATGCATGGCAGCTTTAAGATTTAACAGGGCTTGCTTAGGATTGTTCTGATACAGGTTTTGAAATTGCAGGGCCGTGACCCAGGCAACTGCGTACTCAAACCTATAGAATGGGCTACTAAATAGCGTAAAGTTCTTCCAGAAGTATGGTCTTAGATAGGCGGCGTCGCCCCATTCGACTCCGGTAGGATATTGAGCATCTACCTTTTCATATAAGTCGGCAATCGTCGCTTTATCTACCGACTGTTCTTGATAGACTTTCTCCTGAAACTCGTCTAATTTACATGTATTGAGAATTTCAAAGCATATACGCTCAAGAAGAAGATAATTAACTACTTCTAATTCTTCCTGTTTGAAGAACTCCTGTAAAAGGGGAGTTGTGAATAATTCAAAAGTTTGAGAAATGAACTCTGCAAATTCGAGAGGAGGAGTGTAAACTTCATATGGCTGTCCCTTTGGTGCCATAGCATAGTGAATCGCATGGCCAAGCTCATGAAAAAGCAGGTGTATATTAAAAGCGCGAGGGCCAATGTGCATGATAACGAACGACTGCTCAGTTTCTGGCAGAACACCCGAATAGCCGTTTCGAGCTTTATCGGGACGGGTTTCTATGTCAATAAGGTCTTGATCCCTAAGATTACGAAATATATCTCCAAATTCAGGATCGAGCCGGTCAAGTACGCGGGCTGCTCGGTCAAGCACGTCCGCATCATCTGTAAATTGAGCCATCGGTGTAATACCGAATGGATTCAGCATGTTATCCCAGGGGCGCAACTCTTCGACGCCTAGAGACTTCTTGCGAAGTCTGCGTAACTCAAGAAAAAGAGGGACGATATGCTTCTTTACTGCCTCTCTGAATCTAGATGTATCCTGTGGCGTGTATGCCTTATTACGGAGAGGCCCCTTTTCCAGGGCGTAATCATAGTAGTTCGCATAACCACTCTGCTGCGCGATGCGCGTGCGTATGTCGTGAAGCTTTACAAACAGATCGTCGAGTTCATCATCTTTCTGATGCTCACTACCAATCAGGCCCAGGTAGGCTTTTCGGCGTTCTTCTCGATCAGGATGTTGTAATTTCGCGGCGAGCTGTCCCGGTTGGACCTCCTCACCGTCCACCCGGTACACCGTCGAGGCGCGAATCTGCTGGAACGATTTCCCAAGTTGATTCTCCTCACCTTGGAGTGCGAGAAGATCATCCGAAGGCTGATCGTCAGCGGCTGCCTCAACAAACTGTCGCCAGGTGGCTGGATAGGGCACGCCGCTCGCGGCGACCCGCTGGATGAACATTGTGGAAGCGGCAGCGAGTTTGGGGAAGTAATCCCGAACAAAATTGTCATGGGCTTCCTTGGCCTGAACGTCCGTGGAGTGGGCGTAGTAGGCGCGAATCAGCTCCCCCCGCGTCTGGTAGAGAGCACGGTTGAGCGAGAGCCAGCCCTTAAGAACCTGCGGTGCGGTGTCGGCGTTCAGTGGCGAGGTCAGAAGGGTGGAGAAACGCTGGTCCAGAAGCTCCCATGCAGGGTTCGTCATATGCGTCACCTTGAAGATGCTGAGTATCTTATCCTGCTTTCGCATCCGACCCTACGCAGGGCATCCACCTTGAGCGTACTGGTGCAGATTTCCTGTGCGCCGAATTTTACTTCGTAGTGTCGAGAGCGGAGCCGTTGCCAGGCTCTATCCTGCCACCTCAAAGGGAGGAGGAAAACGCGGTTATTTCGCGGCGCAGCGATGGTTTGCCGTGTTGAACGGTTATGAGTCTCCAGAAGGTTGCCTGCCAGCTTCAGCACGAGGAGGGATGCCTGATCTCCGATCTGTTGCTCCGGCTCGTGGACGTGGCCGTGCGGCTTCATACCCTGAGTGTCCAGGCTGAGCACGTCTCGGAGGGCGTGATACAAGCGGACGCCCAGTTAGAGCGCCTATCGGCTGAATTCGACCAGGCCCATGCCAGGGCCGTGGACCTCGGCATTCCCCTAGACACGCAGTTCCAACTTGACCTGTCGGGTAACCGCTACACCGTCTCGTTGACGGAAGATGGCCTCGAATACCGTCTCCTCAGTTGAGGTTGCCGGAGGCCGCCTGTTCCGGCGACCCTCCGGGAGGTACAAGCCGGTGCAGATGCAGGCGTTGCGGATCGAGCGGTTTACTCCGCCCTACTGGCGCGTAGAGCGGCTGCGCCAGCTCCTCAAGTTTTTTGGGGCTGAGGTAGGTGTAGAGGTGCAGCTCGCTGTACTCGTTCGTCTCGATGGTTGCCTTGTAAAGCCGCCGCAGGGCAGCCACGCTGTACCCCGCGTGCTGAGCTACGACCAGAATCCTGCGGCCTCCCTGGGCGTACACGATGGCCTCCTTCCTGACACTCAGGTCAATGGCAATCCCGGCCTGCTCCAGCATCAGGGCCACCTGTCTCAGACACACGTCGTCCATGAGGGCGGCATCTGTGGGGTGAAAGGACCCGGTGACTCCTGCAAGCCTTCGGCCCTGGTGCAGGAGATACAGAATTTTCCCAATCGGGGTTTCCCGAACCGCACAGACCTTCCGGCGCATGGCGTTCGTGACCAGCTCCTCACCGAACAGGGCCAGCGCCTCATGCCACGACAAGGCTCCAAATCGCTTGATCTCCGACGCCAGCGGGGCGAAAGCGGCAGTCGTGTAGACCCTGACAGCATCAGACACACGAAACTCTAACATCCAGCCCCAAGCCTGGCTCTCGGCGTCTGACAGTTATATCACTATCCAAACAGGTGACGGAAAGATCGTGCTACACTCACCCTCGGAGGCTTGCACCCTGACAAAGACCTGATTCTGAGAAGCACCACCCGCAAGCAGCAAAAAACCCCGCGTGCCACCGCGAGGCTTTGCTGAACCTGATTCGCTAGAGTCGAAGGCCCGTAACTGCCTCAGACTTTAGCGGACAACGCCCCTTTTTGCAAGGGAGAGAAGTTGTGTTGTCTGATCCCGTCCCCCCCAGTGGGGAACTTGGGCGTGTCGCCGCCAGCGCCACCCCCCCCATGTTGATTTCCCAGTCTCGTGACCTCTCTGCCGTCGAGCGCCAACTGCTCGCCGCCGCACAACAGCGGTTGCGGGAGCGCCAGCGGCAGGACCGGGAGGCGCGTGAGTTCGCCCAGGCTCTCCGCGAGAACCACCAGCCACGACTGTTGCCGCCCTCGCCAGAAGAGATGCCCGCTGCGCTGCCTACAGGCCCAGGAGCAGCCCTTCAGAGTGCTACCAAAGGTAATACCCCATCCCCGGCTGAGCAGGCCCCTTCACGGCCCGCTCAGCCGCTTGCTTTACCGCCTGTTGTAGGGGCAGCGGTAGACCATACCTGGCAGCAGCTTCCTCGCCCCCCCAAGCCCGGCACGCCGGAGGCTCGCGCTGCCCAGGTGGTGCAGTTGGCCGAGCCGATCATGCGGGAGCGGCTGCTCAAGCTGGCGCAAGCGGAGAGGGAAGCGAAGGGCAGGCAGGGCAAGGTATATCTCCGGGCCGACCGGGTGGAGCGGAACCTGACCGTTCTGCGCGCCCTCGTCGAAGGTGCTTACACCCTGATCGAGGCCAGGGGACAGCAGGCCGGGCACATCACCAGCTACACCTACTTCACGGTCCTCGACGTATTGCCCATCGCCACCGGCCTTAGCACGGCCTCGTGCGAACGGGCGACCAGCGACTTGAGGGCGTGTGGCCTGCTCGCCACCTGGAGTGACTGGACCACCGCCGAGTTTCTGGACCAGGAGACAGGCGAGAAGGTCAGCACCCGTGCCCGTACCGGCGTCTGGGTATGCGTGGAGCTGAAGCCGAACGCTCACCGCCGAGCAGTGATCTTCCCCTCGGAGCTTCCGCGTGACGAGGCGGGGCGGCTCAGGGCAGCCCGTGACCTGAATGCCGACCGCCGCGTGGGCCGGACGGCTTGGCAGGCCCGGAAAGAAGTGAGGGAATCATCTTCCCTACGAGGTAGGGAGGGGGGGATTCAATACCTGGTGCAATGGGCGTTATCGAGTGCAAATCGTATAGATTCCGTTAAAAGAGATTCCCTCACTTCCGCCACCCTCGCCAGCGCGAGCAGCCCCCAGGAACTCGTTTGGAGTTTGCAGGCTGTGATGAGCGAACACCCGCAGCGGCGTGGGGAGGTGATCGAGGAAGCAGCTCATGCCCTCGCACGCCTGTACCGCGACACGCGGAGCGTCGAACATTACTGCCGGGTACTCTGGCGGGCCACCGATGCCGAGTTTGAAGGCATCCCGGCCTTCCGCCAGTTAGAGGCTGCGATGCTCCGTACCCTCGTGACGATGCAAGAGATCCATTTGCACCACCCCGGCGGCTACCTGATGAAGCAGCTTGAGCGGGCCGGGTGGACTGACAGTGTGTATCGCAAGACCCGCCCCCCCAGGTGGGGTTCGGTCTAGTGAAGAGGGAACATCAGACCATCGGGGCCTAGTCGCCCGGCTCCTCGGGAGCTAACGCCATCAAAGCGTCCAGGGTGTCCTGAATGCTCTCCAGCTCGGTCAGCATCTGGCTGACCTGCATATCCAGATCGTCCGCCAACTCGAATAGGGCGGCGGCCCGGCTGCGCGCGCCTTCGTTCACCACGGCCATCGCCAGCGTGTGCAACTTCAGCAACCGGCTGCGGAGTTCGGGGGGCCTCCCATCCTCGTCGTCGCCCAGGTCATCACGCAGGCGGTCCACCGCATCCACGGCGTCGAGCAGCCGCCGCGTCTCAAAGTTCTGATACAGGCGCAGGTATTCCTCTTCTGTCATCCAGACCAACATACGCCGCCCAGTGGGGGAGGGCGCGTCAGCCCCGCCCACCTGAAAACCCGTTTTGTCCTGCCGGGTGCGGCATGTCAAACTGGAGCATGGACGAACATCTATATAAATATCAAACCCTTTCCGAACTGGTGGCCGGGCTGCCGGAGAACGTCTCAGGGGCCAGCTATATCTCCACGTTCCGGGCGGCGGTGCGGGAAGGGGTCATCACAGCCGTACCCATTGGTGACAAGTTCCAGGTCGGTGCCCATACGTACCAGGACGACATGGTACGGGTCACGCCGGACTTCGAGGCGTGGCACAAGCGCACGCTGCAAGCCTTTGAACTTCGCAAGGCAAGGCGTGGTGTCGTGGCCCATGCCGATGACGTGCGGAGCGGTTCGGTGGACTTTGATGAAGTGGCCGCGAAGTACCGGCAGCAGCTCGTGGGCCGCGCCAATGTAAAGCGTCCCAAGCAAGCCAAGAAGAAGGGGAAACCCAAGCTCACACTGACGACGCCCGAAGACCAACTCACCGCCCAGCCCGCAGCAGTGGCGGACAGGGAATGAGCGGAGAACGGCCAGGCCGTCAGGCGTTTTCGGGCATCCGGCAGCAGCAGCACAGGCGGGGGGCATGGCAATTCTCAGATGACCTGGAAGGGCTGTGGTGTCGTGGGCATGGAGAGAGTGGGTTGGAGGAAGTGCACCGCAGTGCGCCGCGAGGCGGTGGGGCCGTCGGTCGAGTCGAAAGGCGGGCACTCGAAACGGCGACGGCCCAAGCGTCTCCTGCGGAGCCGTTTTGTTTCATCTTTGGGGCATTTGGGTTGGAAGGTGGTGTAAGGCAGGATAAGGACAAGGACAAGGTGCGGGTTTCTGGCGTCTCAGACGCACTTCAACTTGGACAAGGTGGCCGCCACCTGGACAAGGTGTTTTTTCCTCGGTTGGATGCCTGCACAACACTTGTCGAAGAGGGAACATGACACCGAAAAAAGACGGTACGGAGCTGCTGAGAGTCAGAATCAGCAGCGATGTTGCGGCCTTCCTGAAAGCGAAAGCCGATGTGGCGGGGATGCCCGTGACTGAGCTGGGAGGTGCGCTGCTGGAGTACGCGGCTCAGGCTGAGGCCAACGAGGAGGGCGAGGCGCTGGTCCTGCCCACCGTGCGACAGGTGGTGAGGCAGGAACTCAACCTGTTCCTTGAGCGCATCTTCGAGCTTCAGGTCAGGACGTACATGGAAGCGGGAACGGCCAGGCGGATGGTCCAGGCAGCGATGTACTACGAGACACCGCTGCCACTAGAGAAGATCAAGGCCATTGAGGAAAAGCAATGGGCGATGACGTGGGAAGCCAGCAGGAAGCACCTTGACGGACTGCTGGAACTGAAGCAGCTCATGGGGTACTCGGAAGGCGTGTTCATGGACAAGAACAGGCGTTTGGCAACTGGAGATCGGGAAGAACGAGAGGCCAATCACGGTGAGGTCTGATGAATGCCAAAGGTGATTGACGACGTGCTGGGGAGCCGCCTCGGACGTCGGGGTGGAAAGGTCAGTCTTTCTGGTCACAGGTCAGCCACTGCTCCCCGCAGTTCGCCTCTCAAAACGGTGGTGAAAGGCCGCTACCGGACCTTGAGCAGCAGGGGACCGAACCCGGCGAGAGGACGCGCCAGTGGCGTCATGCGGAACATTGACTACATGACGACAAGGCCAGACTTTTCCCATCAGAGAATCAGTCGGGACATGGTTCTCCCTGACCGCACGATTAACCTTCAGAGTGACCCTGAAAACCGCAAGTCTATCGAGGATGAACTGAAGAATGCAAAAGAGAAGTACATCTACCATCTTATCCTGAGCAGCGGCGACAAAGCCATGTCGCCCAGGGATGTTGAACTATGGGCAAAAGCTGTACTTCAGGCCCAGGGACTGCACAAGTATTACATGGTGATTCACGCCGGGGAGCAGGGGCATACCAGCAACCCGCATGCACACGTCATTGTGCGAACAGACACCCG
Organism: Deinococcus phoenicis; assembly: GCF_000599865.1. GTDB lineage: Bacteria > Deinococcota > Deinococci > Deinococcales > Deinococcaceae > Deinococcus > Deinococcus phoenicis. The sequence goes on from NZ_JHAC01000058.1 coordinate 16,762, forward strand.
ACTCGGTAGGGAAGATTTTTTCAATATGCGTAAGACGGGCGATGTGGAGCAGCGGTTTGACCGGCGGCTCTTCAGGGTGCTTGAGGAGGATTGGAAGCAGAGGCCTGCCGAAAAATCAGCCTCATCTGGAGGGGGAGCCAGGGAGGTAGAGGCGGACGAGGAAGAGCGCGGGAAGCGCCGAGGCATGGACATTCAACTGGACTGACCGGGGCTGGAAGAAGGGAGACAGGATGCGTCTGCAAACCATGTATGTGGATATGAGGCCGACCATCGTGAAATGGCTTGGCATTCTGCTGTTTCTGGCATTCGTTGCGCTGTTCCTTGCCAGTATCAGACCTGACCTGCTGCGGGCAGCAGCGGAGGCGAAAGAGGCGTACCTCCAGTCCACCCGGAGCGGTCAGTTTGACCTCGGATATCTGGATCACTGTCTGCGCTCATCCGCGTGTGTCAAGAGTTTTGTTGTGTCGTGGAGTGTACCCCTCTATGTCAAGTCCTTTGTGCTTGGTGGCATCATTTTTAGCGCGTTCTGTGCTGCTTTCGGTCTACTGTGGCGGCCTGAGATCATTGCTATGCGTGACACTCGCATAAACGCTGCAAAAGTTGAGGATTCTCGCTTGAAATCGCCCACCGCGCCGAAAGGGCTGCTATGAGAGTCAACTATCCCAGATTCCTACTGCGTTTCTTTCTGGCAATGATGATCGTATGTCTCGCGCTCTATCTCTCGATGTTGGGATTCTGGCCCATGTCTCTTGCCGTGTTTGTCGCTGGTGCATGGTTTATTTTCAACTTTAAGGACACGGTTGCGGAACGGCGGTACGACGCTCACTTTGCAAACCCCAAAGAACTTGACAGTCTGACCCGTGACCCGCTGGCTGGCGACGGGGTGATGATTGGTTTTGCTTACAAGGACCTGCTGGCGGTACGCCCTGGCTCAGCCGGGAAAAAAGAGCTGGGTCATTTCCTGTGGGTCGGCCCGAACCGCTCAGGGAAGGGGCTGAGCATCACCTCGAATCTATTGCAGTGGGAAGGCTCAGCCATCGTTGTGGACGTGAAGGGAGAAATCTCTGAGGCTACAGCGGGGTACAGGCAGGACGTTCTGGGGCAGAAGGTGTTCATTCTCAATCCGAGCAGCCAAGAGAAAAGTCACCAGTATGACCCCTTCACGGAACTGGCAACCGACGAGCAGGTGTTCAGTGCGGCGACGGCCTTCATGAACCCGAACCAGGACGGCGAGAACGCGGTCTTCGCTCAGCGGGCTTCTGCCGCGCTGGCCGCGATCATCCGGGCCGCGAAGGTCAAAAACTGGCCGGTCATCCCGACCATTGACGCCCTGCTTTACCACCCCGACGGCATGAGGGGAGCTGCGCTGGCGCTACGGCAGTTGGACGACCGGATGATTAACAAGTGGCTGAATGCCTTCCTGTCGAAAGACCCTGACAAGATGGACTGGGAAGCCGCCGCCAGCGACCGATTCCTCAACAACTCATGGCAGCGACTGGTCACGGCGGCCCAGTATCTAACCACCGACGGTGTGATTCACATGACGGGGGGGAGTGACTTCAGGGCTGCTGATCTGATGGACGGACGGGTCACGGTGTACCTCGTGTTCCGTGAGTCCGAGCTTGACCTGACCCTGCCGCTGTTCAACCTCGTGGTGGACGCGATGGTGCGCGCCGTGCTGCGGAAGTACGACATGAACGTGCCCCACTACAGCACAAAGGGCACAAAGGTTCTCGGCGTCTTTGACGAGGCGTACCGGGCCACCCCCCATGCCCTGCCGGATTACAGCGCCACCGTTTCAGGACGCGGCATCTATCTGTGCATCTATGTCCAGAGCATCGCGCAGTTGACGGACAAGTGGGGCAAGGCCGGAAAGACAACCCTGCTCGATAACGTCCACACCAAGATTTTCCTGCCGTCGGTGGACCGCAACGAAGCGGACAGGGACAGCACGGCGAGCTTTGTCTCCAGCTCGTGCGGTCAGTACATGGTGGAAGATCGGGGCATTCACAAGCAGGAACACGGACACGAACTGTCCAGCAACGTGCGCCTGACGCAGCGCGAACTCATCACGGCCAGCGAGTTTGGGCAACTGCCGCCGACCCGCAGCGTGGTGATCACGAACGAGCTTCCGCCGATCCTGGCGCACCGGCTGGAGCCTTGGCGCTTCCGGGCCTTCGAGGAAGCCAGGCTGTACTCCCTCCCGGAACTTCCAGAGAAGGGCGAGGTGGTCAGGCAGAGCGTGGAACTGCCCGGTCTGCCCACGAAGGAGCTTCGGGACGAGAAAAAGCCGAAGGCTAAGGTCAGACCCAAAGTGAAGCCAGCCGTGAGTCTGGAGAACCAGGGTGAGCGAGGAGAGGAGCCGGAAGTTCTGGGATTCCGTTGAGGCCGAGCTTCCTGTGGAAGCCCGTGTCAAAGCAAGGTGTCAGGGAGGCTGCCGTAAGGCGCGACAGTGAATGAGTGTCGTTCTAGACGGCCTTCTTCCTTGGCGGCCTAAAATTTCTGGAGCTTGTCTTATCCCCTAGCTGGCCCCTGTGGGTGGTGGCTGCAACACTCTAGCCAAAAGCTTTGTACCAAAGTGCTAAATCAAGGTGAATCTTTTGTGCCTGTTTTACGAAGCTTTTCAGGCAAAAAAACATCTATCTCGTGATCGCTGAAAGTAAGCTCTTCATTAACTTTCAAGGCTCGCTGCGCCTGAGAATAAGCCTTACTGTTTGTAGCGGGTGTGCTGTCGTAGATAGCATTTAGCTCTGACTGAAGTTCATCTCTTCTCTTGCGTATAAGCTCCTCGTTAACATCGCCAGTGCGAATATCCGTAAGAAGAGAAAAATAACTTTCTCGGATACCCCATAACTTGCTGGCAGCATCCTTATGCTTCTGTCCCAATTCACCTAAGTTTACATCCTTACTGTAGGTGTTAATAGCTAATAATATTGTTGATGTAATGGCAGCCACAATAGCACCAGCATTACCTAAATTGCCAATTTTAGTTAATTCGGTAATAATGCCACCAGTTGTTATTGCGGATAGTATGATCTGCCAAAGCTTCAAAGTAGAAAGCTTAGAAAGAATGATATCTGCTGCTTTCTCATGCGTCTTATGGGAGTAGACGACCCTACCAAAGCACTCACGTATCTGTGCTTCTAAAGTTTCAGTCTTAATGTTGCTCATGGACTACTGTATTTACTGCCAAAGATTTCACGCCACTTTCCTCTGGCAGTATAAGACATATTATCGCTGTCATATTTTATGGCTTCTAAGCTGATGTTGTAACAACGCTTCGCCTTATACTGAAAACTTCCAATAGACCAGACGGGATCACCACTCCCAGGCGCAGACCAATAGGTCTGTGTATCATTCTGGTTGGATAGGTAGAGGAAAAAGTCCCTTACCATCCAATCATAATAGACATAAGATTTTTCCCGATGCTCCCATGTTTCGATAAACCTATACGCAAGAGTGTCTATCAGAAGGCTTTTTATGGGAACCTGCCACTCATGCTTCCACGCTCTCATCATTCTACACAATCGGCGCAGGTTGCCACCGTATAAGGCGTCTCTTGCTTTGATCGCTTGAATCTCTGGCTTGGGATCAGTCTTCTTCCAAGTCCCGCCCCCGTTAGAATCTGGATAGGTGTAACTGTCGTCCTTATTTATAAATGCAGGAAGAATTTCAAATTTTACCCCATCCGTGAATGGAACAACAACAACTTGCCCATCTCCACCTACCGAAGTGACAGAATAGGTATTTTGAATTGATGTTCTAATCGCCTGCAAAAGAGCAGACTGTCCGTTTCCGGCATATCCGTTGAATCTCTCGTAAACTGAATAGGGAAGCTGAAACAACACGTCGAGATCGCTGGCACCAATTGCGGTGTTGCGACCATATGAGCCAACATAGAAGCTATGGCTTGTTTCCGAATCTACGCCCCAGAAATCAAGGTTTAGACGCCTTGTTATTCTTCGATAGCGATAAGATATGTCGCTTTGATTTGGAACTATTAAGTTATCGCAGAAAATTCTGAAATTTTCTCCTACGCCCATTTCAACCCATCCTTTACTTTTACAAACTGAAAACGGTCATACATGGGGGTGCAAACGCTTCACAGCTAGACTTGCGTCAGGCTCTAGCTCTGACAGGAGTTTTATCAGCCGGTCAATCGAAAAGCACCATCCATCCGTACTCGCCCTCGGCTTGAGGCCCGCAGTGAATCATAACGGGTGAGAGTCTAGGCGCTCGGCCTAGGGGGGATAGGACAAGCTCCAGAAATTTTAGGCCGCCAAGGAAGAAGGCCGTCTAGAACGACACTCATTCACTGTCGCGCCTTACGGCAGCCTCCCTGACACCCCCAAGCACGGTCTGACTGATACTTATGTTAATATCCATATATGGGCAGAATCAAAGTGGTGGTGCTGACGGCACTGCTTCTTACTGGCGCGGGCAGGGTGCAGGCTCAACGACAGGGCACCGTGCAGCAGGGCGCGCAGAGGACCTTTACGGTCAGTGACCTCACGAACGACAAGCTGGGGCGCATTGTGGCGAGCAGCAATTTCCAGGTGTCCATCACCCTGCCCGGTGAAATCCAGAACGTCGGGGTGAACGCCAGCAAGCAGTCTGCTCTTGTCCCCACGGTGGACAAGAGCGACGGGCGCGTGATCTACCTCGATGTGCTGAAGCCGGGCGGTTTTGCCACCCTGAATATCCGACTGGTCAACGAGGGGGGGGAACCACTCATCCTGAAGATGACCGTCGAGCTTTCTGACGCAACCAGTGGTGTCCTGACCTACACCATCACGCAGGGGAGCCAGGCGCGGAGCGCACCTATGCCCTTAGCAGCGGGGCCAGCACCAACCGCCCCAACGCGGCCTGCAAGTGCCACTACGCGACCCACGATGACCCCGGCAGCATCACCACAGCCAGCCAGGCCAGGGGCGGCCACCACAGCCTCTCCGCGGCCCGCGACGACCACCCCCCGCCCCAGCCTCCCGACCAGCACTCCGGCGCGGGCTGCGGCAGTCCCCACCCAGCTCGTGCCGCTCCCGGCCACCCCGCCGCAGAACACGCGGCTCGTGCCCGCAGCTCAGCCCGGTACTCCGGCGCGGCCTGTGACCACGACCCGCGCCGTGCAGGGCACCACCTCCACGAACGTACAGGACGGCCTCCGCATGGATGTTGCCCTCGCACCCGGTCAGACCGGGACCACTCGCACCTTGACCTACCGGGTGCGGGACGCGGCCAGCACGGACAATATCGCCTACATTCTGATGCCCACAGCGACCGTGCGTGGCGGCGGGCGGAGCGTGGCAAGCAGCGTGACCATCACGCCGAACGTTCCTCAGCCGGTCACAAGCAGCGGCGTCCAGGGCACCATCAAGCTGGACGTGACGAAGCTCTCCAGGGACGAAACCACGGTGCTGCTGTTCGAGGTGCGCCCGGTGGATACCAAGTTGCAGAGGCCACTGAACACCAAGTACGTCGGTGTGGTGGTGAAACTGTGAAGAAGGCCCTCCTTCTGGGAGGTGTCCTAACCATTGCAGCGGTTGCCTCGGCTCAAGATGTACCGGACTACAGCCAGCGAAACAACATCTATTCCTCAACCCGACTGACGCCGGTTCCCCATGCCCGGTTTATGAACGCCTCTGCGTTTAAGGCATACAAGAAGTGCGTGGCGCAGCAGGGGGGGCAGACCTGTAAGAATTACGAGTTCAGCGCGCCCTACAGTCTTGACTCCGAAACCCTCAAGGTGGCGACCAAGCTCCGCGCCGCATGGCAGCGCCTTGAAGATCGTTTCTTCTGGCGGGCCATGACCCGCTTGAACAACCCGGCAATGGTGCTGACCCACTGTTATGTGGACTGGAGCAGCGGCCAGGACAAGACCCAGCCCGCTCACTTCACTCTGAACGTGGACAGGAGCATGTCCCCGAAGGAGCTTGCCGGGAAGATTGCTGAGCAGCAGCCCGACGACAGAATGTGGCTGGACAGCTACGGCGTCATTCCCCAGGTTCCGAACAAGGACTACTGCGAAGGGCTGAACATGGACTGGACACCCATGTATCTGCCCGGCACGTGTGTCTACCTTGCCGGAGCGAAGCTGTTTTGCATCGAGGGCGACAAGCCGAGCCTCAACCCGCTGGCGCCGAAGCCCATCGGGTTCAGGGAGGACCTCGCGGTCGAACGGGTGAGGAAGGCCATCAAGGAGGCCCACAGCACCTATCTGAAGGAGTACGCCCAGGACGTGAGTAGGGCGCTGCTTCCCAATGGCAAGTTCAGCCCGCTCCCGTGGACAGGCATCAATACGGCCATCATCGCGCCGACCATGACCCTCAAGCCTGATCTGACCTTCCTTAAGGACAAGGCGCAGGAGGCTGGAAACAGCCTTGGCGGGGTGTTCAGAGGAACAGCCTATCCGTACTACCTTCAGGGCCTCAGTGGCCCGTCCCTGGCCCTCAGAGCGCACCTTCTTCCCAAGACGAACGACGTGCTGGGGCTTCCGAATCCCCCCGGCGTCTGGAAGCTGGAGGAGTTCAAGCGGCGCTTCCCCCTGAACAATCCGGCAATGTACGAGCGGTTCGGCTATACCTCTCTGTTCCAAGTATGGAATGAGGTCAAGCCGCGTCTGCTTCCTGAACCGGCGTCGGCCAAGCCACTCCGCCAGATGATCTACATGGCAGCCGGGGGCAACGTCTACCTTCCCAACTTGGTGCCGGTTCCCGTCCCCGCCCCCATGTTGCTCCTGGAGTTTGCCGCTGGCCTGCCCTATACCGGGCCGCAGAGCCGCTTTACCTGGGTCAGCGTGGGCGAGGGGTACGAAGTCCCCCGCGTGAACGGCGTCCCTGCTGGATACGGAGCCATCACGAAATGAAGCGGGTTCTTGTCGTCTCAGTCGCAGCCGCCGCCTTCGTGAGCGCCGCAGCACAGACCCAGCCGCCCAAAATGGAACGGACCAGCGACACAGGTGCCGTGCTGGCCCTGATGAAAGGCCAGGTGGATATGTACGGCGATCAGTTTGGAAGTGTGCAGTTCCAGCGGGGCATTCTGAGCCTCTTGCAGAGCAGGGCGATCACAGTCAGGGTTCTGACCAGTCCGGCCAGCGCCCCGAACATGAAGCCCCTCAAGGCGCTGGGGGCCAAGGTGAATACCCTGCCCAGCCGGTTTACCGGGAGCATGGTGATTGTGCAGGGCAAGGCCGTCATCCTTCCGCTCAAGCAGGGCGGTTTTGCCGTGATGCGGGGGCCTGCGGAGATCGGCCAGATGCAGGGCCTGATGGAGCAGTATTGGCGCGTCTCCAGGCCGTACTGATCGCCTCTCCTCCGGCGCGGCTCGAACAGAGACTTTGTGGCCGCACTGGGATTCTCTTATAGTTTCTATATCTGATTAGAATATCTGGAAACTTGGAGATTGGGAGAGATGCCAAAAATCCTGCAACCTGAAGACGAGAACTTAGAACGACTTATAGTTGACGCGAGTGAACACAAAGCCATTCTTTACGATGAGGCCGTGCGTAGGTATGGCGCTGATGTTGTTGCTGCTGCACTAAATAAAAGGTATTTTTTACTCTGCCCTACTCCTCAAGGTAACGCTCTCTGTCTTGCCCATAAGGGGAGAAAAAGAGTCGGACTAAGAGGAGGCTATCACCCTTCCGGTGGAGCCGTCTCTAACGCTCTCGCTCTGCGACACGTTATTCTGGACCTCAAGGAAAAGGGATACGAAGTCGAGATGATTGACAGAAAATCGGCAATCAGAGCCAGGAAGGGGAACGAGGATTTCATAGCTATAGCTCGCTATACGGGTTACGACTATGCTGCTATCAGAAGGGTATTTGAGAGCCTTGTGGCGAGTGGAGAAGCGCCCCAGCTTAGAGTGTATGTCGGCGCGGACAAGATTGGAAAGCTGGATGACGAAGTGTGGCCCAAGACCAGCGGGAGACTGAGCATCACGTCGGAGAATCTGAAACTGCTTGAGGTTCCTGAATATCCAAGAAGATGAGGGGGCGGGATTACCCGCCCCCTCATCTGGTTGCTTACTTCTGTTTTGCTTGCCAACTCTGAACTCTACTCACGACCGGAAGCGCGAATGCCGTGAGCGCCAGCACCAGGGCGACAAACATAACCGCCGTGAACAGCAGAGGTACGGCAAGAAAACCGCGCATCTGGGGCCAGAAGTAAAAGAAGGCTCCCGCCGTCGAGAGCGCGGTCACTGTACCCGTGGTCGCAGGCTTCCCCTTCAGCCAGAAGTGCCGGAGGGCAAACGCTCCTGCGCCAAGCGACAGGAGCAGCCAGGCCACAGCGACCAGGTGCTGGAGGAGGAATGGCCTCACCGGCCTTCACTCCCCATCCCCACAATGACGATCATGGGTGTGCCGCCGTTCACCGTGGCAACGCGGCTGATGGTTTGCGTGTTCTCAGGCATTCTGAAGGTGGAGCCAAGCCCACCGACCAGTGTTTGGGCGAGTGTGGCCGCCGACGGCCCGGAGAGCGTCAGGTTGTCCCCAATGTTGATGCTCGTGCCCTGACCTCCCTTTGCGGCGGCGACAGCGAGGTTCTGGACATAAGTATTCAAAGCGTTCGCACTGTTTTGGGCCGCGTCGAGCGCGAGCGTGGGTGCCGTGGGCTTAATATCGGCATGTAGCCCTTGAGTCAGCCCATTGGTTTCTCTGGCGTAAGCCAGGGCGTCCACCGTATAAATCTTGCCGTCAGCAGCGACATAGCGCCGGAAGGTCATATCCACACGGGCCAGCGTGGCGTTGATGGTGCCAAGCCCGACGAAGGAACCGCCATCGGCGGTGACGGCCACGACAGGGACTGAAGCGCCGTTGAGAGCCGAAATCGCCATCAAGAGCGTTGCCGGAACCTGTTGCAGCGGTGTGAAGGGGCCAGTTGCGCCGATCTGCGAGGCCGGGTTGCCAGCGTCACTCCCGAAGGGCGTTTCAGCCGGGAGGCCACCAGCGCCGGAGGCCGTGGTGGCTGCCGTCTTGGGTGCGCGCTCGTAGACCATGCCACTCGTGAACTGAGGTTCCGGCACAGCAGACGTGCCCGGCTCAGTCCCAGAGACATTCCCGAAGGCCGCAGAGCCAGGCACGCTGTCCCCAGCCGAGGAAGAGGCATCAACAGGGGGGGGCATGACGGGCAGGCCCCCGAACATCTCCCCAGCGCCCGACCCCGGACTGCCCGCCGTCCCGGTGGCCGCAGGAGGGAGAGTCGCAGCCGCACCGCCAGGCGCAGGAGCCGCCGCAGCCGCCGCAGCGTTCGAGGCCGCGGCGGTCTGACGTGGGGGTGCTGAGGGCCGCGAGGCGCTGCGGCTCTCTGAAGTCGTCGAGGAGACAGGCACAGTCTGACGTGCAGGAGCAACAGGCTTGGGCACGATCAGCGACCCGCCGAAGTTATCCGCAGACTCAGGTGCCGGAGGAGTCCGCACAGGTTCGGGGTTGACCGCCACGGGTTCAGGTGCAGGGGGCATGTATGCCGGTGCGGGCGGCACGTCCTGACGCTCGGAAGGGACGGAGGCAGGCGTCGGGGGTTCACTGGCCGGCGTGAACAGCGTGGGCGAGGAGGGGGCCGGAGTCTGCACCGGACGCGCCGGAGGTGGTGGAGGGTTGTCCTCTTGCGCCAGCGGCTTGAAGGTGGCCTCCGAACCCTGGGGCGCACGCCCGGCAGTTCCCGCTGAGGTCGCGGCACCCGCTGCCCCCTCCTCCTGTTGATTCACAGGCTTGCTCGGTTTGGCCTGCACAGTCTTCTGTCCAGCGTTCTGCTTGTGGAACTCTTGCAGTTCCCGCCTGGCCTGCTCCAGGGCTTTCTGGGAAGCTGCCGCGTCTGCTGCCGCGCTCGCGTCCTGCGCGCCGCCCATCCCTGTCTTTTCCGGCGTGCTGGTCCTGGTCTGGGAAGCGGCGAGCGCGGACGTTCCGGGCAGGCGGGGCATCGCGTAGATCGCTGTCAGGACACCGCCGATCACCAGCAGCGTCGTGATGCCGTACCAGGGCGCTTTGCTCTTGTCCATGACCCAGCGGCCATCTGCCGTCTGTTTCATAAAGAGTAGGCGGCGGGTAGCGCGTCGCCGTTCGCGGCGACGCGCCGCCGCGGGCGAAGGCAGGGCTACACCCCGCTGGAGGCGCCTGGACTCGCGCACCAGCTCCTGAGCCAGCGCCGGTTGCCTGGCGTTCAGTTGTGCCAGAAAGCGGGGAAACTCCCGGCTCCCCGGCTCAGGGATGGTGTCGAAGCCCGCCTCCTGGACACGAGGTTCCAGGCGTCTCCTGACCTCCTGCCAAGAGGCCGCGAGTGAGGCGGCCTGCTGCTCAGCAGAGACAGCCGCTTCCGGCACGCCTAAATCGCGTGCCACGGCGTCTCCAGCGCCCTTCGGCGGGTTTTTGTCCATATGAGGACTCTACCAAAAGTTTGGATACTTATGTTAATATCAGTCCACCGGAAATGGGCCATAACTGAATCCGGCACCTACTTTTCTGGGAGGGCAGAATGACCGAGGCGCTGAGGTTGAAGAAGGCTGCATTCATGCTGTACGCGCTGTCCTGGATGGGCAGCGCACTTGCTCAGGCCACAGGAGGGACGGCGAACACACCGGAAGGCATCTTCACAAAGCTGGGTTGTGCCCTCGTCCGGGTCCTGAGCGGCCCTGGCCTCGTCGCAGTGGCGGTCATCATCCTGGTGCTGATCTTCGGCTGGAACAAGCTTGCAGGCGATGTGGGGGCCTTTCAGAGCTTCAAGAGCGGCATTCTGGGGGCAGTCATCATCCTCGCGGGCGGGGCCGTCGTGGCGTCCGTGTTTGGGGGCGCGTGTGGTATCGGAGCATAAGCAGCTTCTGCCCCGAAAGGGAGAGCTTTGAGTCGAGACACGACCCACCAGGAGCGGAACCCGCTGCGCCATCCTTGCTACATGACCAGCGGGCGCGTCGGGTTCATCTCCTATCTGGACATGAGCGACCTGATTGTGATTGGCAGCGTGCTTTACCTTTCCATCCTCCTTGCTGCCAAGTTCTTTGTCAGTCCGGCCCCCAAATTGCTGTTCACTCTAATGGCTGTTGTTCTTGCTTGGGCGATCAACTTCGGTGTCAAGAAGCGGCTGCTCCCCTACCCCGGCGTCATGGAGCATTTCATCAACTGGTGGTTTGGCGGAGTTGACCAGTACGCCCCCGATGTGGATGAGAAGCCAATCCCTCTCGTTGTGACCCGTGAGATGCAGGTTGGGGAGGCAGTCACAAAAGCTGCGACCACCGTAAAGATCAAGAAGCCGCGAGCGGTCAGGAGAAGGCGTGTTCAAGCGCAGGAAGCAGGAACAGTCCAAGGCTAGGGGAGGCACCAGCACTTACAGCAAGGTGCTTCCCTACTGGGATATCCACGAAAACATCATGGTGTTGCGCGACGGGCGGCTTGTGTACGGGGTGTACTTTGAGCCGCCCTCGCACATTCACTACACCGACGACGACCTGTTACGGCGGCAAAGCACCCTCAAGAGCGTCTTTGACCTTGCTGTTCCTGATAACGAGACGTTCAGGACGTACACCAGCTTGCGGGGCGCTCTGGAGGAGGAAATCGAGGACACCCGGCGTTATGCCGAGGTGTGCCCGGACCCCGTACTCAAGGAGTTGACGCTGACGCGGGCGCAAATGCTGGAGGCCAAGATTCTCAGCGGCGAGGTGAGCCACTGGAAGTTCTTTGCCACGGTTACGGTCACGCCGCCCAGCGATCTCCGGTTTTCAATAGACGAGCCGCCCAGTCCAGAGGAGTTGCAGCGGGCCGTCGAGACGGCCCAGGGCTACCAGGTGGCGCTCGTGGCGCAGATGACCGCCGCAGGATTCGCCGCCCAGCCTATGACGCGCCAGTACGTGTTTGCCGAGTGCTTCTACTGGTTGAATCCCGGCTGGCCGGTGTCACCGGAGTTCATTCCCCAGGCCGAGCGCGAGGTGCGGAGCTTGCGCCGAGGCCGTGCAGACCACCTCACGCTGCTGCGTCAGTTGAGCTGCACCGTGGTTGACAACCTCCCGACCTCTGGCCCCATCGTCGGAGACAGGTATGTGGAGGTCATCAGCCTAGGACGGCTGCCGGAGTACACCGAGACGGGGTATCTCAAGCAGGTCACGGAGGGCCTGCACGGCACGTATTACGTGATCGTTGAGGCAACCCGCGAGAACGATTACGACGTGTCCAACGAGCTTGAGAAGAAGAAAACGGATCTCTTCACGCGCGTGCGGGCACCCGGCGTCATTCCCAACGGGCGGGCAAAGAATCTGCTGGAGGACGTGGAGGCCGCCCAGGGACTGGAAGGCGTCGAGAGCCGGTTCGAGGCGGGCGTGAGCGTGGTCCTCGTTGCCCAGAGCCAGCAGGAGCTGGAGCGCATGAAGCGCCGGGCCAGGGCCAACCTGACGCGCCTGCGGGCAGGCGCTCCGATCAGCTACGGCTTTCAGTCCATTGCCCAATACTTCGCCCTTGCCCCCTTCACGGCCAACCAGTCTCACTTCCTGTTTCAGCCGTACACCTCGAACGTCATAGACCTCTTCCCGCCCATCTCGCCGTGGAAGGGGTTTGACGAGGGGGCCATCACTTTCCAGAGCCGTGACAAGTCGCTCATACGCTTTGACCTGTTCACGCCGCAGACCCGCACCGCACACTTTGCCATCTTTGCGCCGACGGGTTCGGGGAAGACCGTGCTGGCCCTGAGTCTCTTCAACGCGCACCTGACCAAGTACCCTGATTCTGTTCTTGTTGTGTCGGACGCGAAGAAGGATTTCCAATACTTCTTCAGGTCCCTCAAGGACCACGCCATCATCGAGTTCGGCTATAACTCTCAGAACCGATTCAACATCTTCGATTTAGAGGAGGGCGCTGTAGAGCCGGACGGCACCAAGCTGTCAGCCCTCATCCAGTTTATTCGGCTCTTCGTGGAAAGACCCGCCGATGCGCGAGAGAAGGACTACGAGGACGTTGCTATCAGTGAGGCGATTCTGGCGACGTATAGGCAGTTCAAGGAAGAGGAGAGAAAGCCGCAGCTTGGCGACGTGCAAAAGATGTTGAGCGCGATTGAAGCCTACGCGGATACAGGGCGCAATATGGAGCTGGAAGTCATCGGGGCGGCCCGCAGTGTCGCTATTCGTCTCCGTAAGGGCCTGGGCGCGAGTCCACTCGCGCCTATCGTGGATTGCCAGTCCAACGTAAAACTTACAGCCCGGCGTATCTATCTGAGTGTCTACGGCATCCCAGAGGGTGATGACCTCATGAAGCGCGTTGCTCACCATATCGCCAAGGGCATTCAGTGGAAGGTGGCGAAAGAATACCCCCGCCGTGTCAAGAAGTTCATCTTCATGGACGAGTTTGAGAACATGATTCAGACGGAAGAGGAGGTCGCTGACGTTAAGAGAATGTTGCGGGTCTTCCGCAGCTTTGGCGTCAGCTTCGGTATCGGCACGCAGGACCCGGCAGCTTCAGACTACTTCGGGGCGCTGAAGGACAGCTTTGCACACCTCTTTGTCGGTGGCTTCTCGGAGAGTGTGGCTCGTGGAAGTGCAGAGCGGCGGGGGGTCGTGGAAATCCTCAGCCTGCCGAAGGTCATGGAAGAGAAGCTGCCAACGCTGGGCAACTTGCAGGACAAGTATTCGGAGTTCGCCTTGCTGACTCTGGCCGCGAATGGCTCTGGCGGGCGCGTGGGCGACATTATCCAAGTGCAGGAGAGCAAGCTGGCTCTCTGGCTTTTCAACAGCAGCAACGCCGAGGTGGAGAAGAAGGACCGCTACGTCGAGCAGGCGGGAGGCGACGTTCTGCGGGGTGTCAAGAGCCTTGTGGACGATCTGTACGGGAGTTATGTATGAGGCGGAGGGTGCTAGGTGTTGTTCTCCTGATGGCCTACGCCGGACAGGCACAGGCAGCATCCTGGGAAGACCTGGGGAACTTGCTGAATAGGGCATGTAGCTTTAATGGGGCCGCTGGCGTTCCCGTCGAGACACGCGACAACTTGCGTTGGGTGTGCCAACTCCGCGCGATGCACGGCTTCGTGACCGACAACATCTTGAATGGTGACTGGCAGGGGTTCGCCAAAGATGTGATTGGGAAGTATGCCAGCGAGTATCTGAACCAGTTGGGCGAGTTCATGGGTGTGGGGGCGCTCAACAACTACACGGAAGCACTGAACGAAGCTCTCCGGCAGGATTACAGCACTTTCCGCAGGTTCATGTACGGCTCGGTGAACGACATTATGAAGAACCGCCGTGACGTGAATGCGGGCTTTGCCAAGGACACGGCTGGGGGGATTGCACAGACGGCGATCAACACCAATCCCAACCTGGCCTTGAGCAACCGCACCGCACGCCTTCAGGACGCGATTGAAGCCGCCCAGAACCTGGACAACGTGTACAAGGCGAAAAAGGCCCAGGACGAGGCGAACAAGGCGCTGGAGGCCAACATCGCCCCTGCCCTCGCCACCGCCACGGATATTGTCGGCGTTCCCGGCCAGGAAGGAAAGGCAGACAAGTTCGCCCGTGACGCGGCCACCGCGATCAGTGAGCGTGAGGTGTCCGAAGTGCAGGTGCGTCTGGGGACCGAGCAGATGAAGCAGTCCACGACCTTCTCGGTGGCGATCCTCAACCAGCTTGGGGAACTGGTGCAGCAACAGGTAATGACCAACAACCAACTGATGCTGGAGCGCAGGCAGCGCGAGGAGGACATGCTGACGGCGGAGGAGGAACTCAACCGTGAGATTGAAGGGGTGGCCCAGGAAAACATGGACGCCGCCGTGCAGGCCGGGAAAAGCATCATGAGTACCTACGCCAACGCTGGAGAGGTCTTCGGGGGTGGCGGCGAGACCGTTGATTTCAAGGGGGTTGTTCCGTGAGCCGTAAAGGGGCCCTGATCCTGCCACTCGTGCTGCTGCTGCTCGCCTCCGCCGCTCTTGCCGCGAATGTCGAGGCCGATATCGACGCGACCCACCAGGCCGTCGAGAACTACGTGAAGAGGGCAGTGGGCACTTACGAGTCCTTCCAGCAGTTCACCTTGGGCAACCCGGCGCAGAAGCTCTATGAAGTGGCAAACCGGGCGAAGGACGCCGGACTTCCCAAAGTCATGATGAGCCTGGCAACGGTGATTGCCCTTTCCGGGTTCTTTGTGCGGGGATGGAGCATCCTTGCGGGCGGTGACGGTGTGAGCAAGCGTGGTGTCATTGTCCAGACGGCTGCCGTTGCCGCCCTGCTTTCTGTCTCTTTCAACAATTCCGCGAACCTGAGTGTCAGCTATACAGCGATGCAAAGCTGGAGCAATGCGATCACCTGGTCTAACTCCAAAATGTCCAGTGCGATAGATGCCAAGCTGAAGGAATCCAGCAATATTCTCGTGGGTGTGCTGGGGAAAGTGGCCGTCACGGCAACGACCTTTGCCGCCCCTGAACTGCGGGCTATCGGTGCAGGCACGGCGAAGGGCGCGGCTGGGGCGGCGGTCAAAAGCACCGGCCAGAAGGCCATGAAAACGATGGGGAGTATCGGTGCAAGGCTCAACTTCTCGTTGTTATTCATGCAGGGCTTAATGATCGCCTACGCCAGCATCGTTTTTATCTCGGGCATCACTGTTCTGGCTGGTATCTACCTGTTTCCTATCGCGGTTGCATTTACCATGTGGGGACAGACGAAGATTGTCTGGACACTGATCGGTAGTTTTATTGCCGCCTGGTCTATTGCCCTGTTCCTTCCGCTTGTGACCTATCTATCTGTTGATAAGGTCTTTGTGGAACCCGCCCGCATGGCCGCCCAGTATGAGCAGCAGATCGGCGTTGTCGCCAAGACCAGCGGCCTGCAATCTGCCCTCGTGGGCGAGCGGTTCGATGCGGAGGTGGACCGGCTGACGCGGGACTGCAAGGCGAGGCAGGAGGAGGACCCTACCGTGTCCTGCCTGTCGGATTCTGGCAGCGGCCTCATCAAGAGCGTGTGGAAGCAGATCAATGCCTCGCTGGATAGCGCCCTCACCCTGTTCAAGTCCACCATCGGAAGCCTGCTTGACATGATCGTTTCGCTGGCAATTCAGGTGTTTTGGGGCATTGCCTACTACGTGTTCGCCATCGGCGCGATGTTTGCTGTGGCCGGATTCTTGACCAACGCCCTGGGGGGTGCGGCGAACAACCTGGGAGATGCGATCAAAGGGCGCAGCGTGATGAGGCGATGAAGCGGATACTTCTAACGGCTGTAGCTATGTCCGGGTTCGCGGGCGGGGCGGCTTACGAGGACATGCTGTTTGCTCTTGAGCGGGCACAGAGCCGAGTTCTGATCTATGCCCCCAGTATTTACGATGTGGACCTGGGAGATGCTCTGCGAAGGGCGCGGCTTGACACCATTCGCAGCGTGAACGTCAGGGTCCTCTCTGTGGCGTACTACAACTACCAACCCAAGAGCATCATGCTTTCCCTGGCGCTCGCCGGAGTGCCGGTCTACGAGACACAGGTGGCCTCTACCTCTGGAGTCATCATTGTGGATAACCAGGGGTGGAAGGGGGAATACCTGGGGCGTTTCAAGAGTACGCAGCTTACGCCCATGACTGCCCTGGAGATCAATAAGACCCTCACCTGGTTTAAAAGCAGTTTTGGCAAGGCGAACGTCCTGACACAGACTGAAGCTTTTGAACGGCTCAGGAAGGTGACACCATGACCAGTAAACCCCTGAATGTTCCTCCGCTTGCCGCACTGAAGGACGAGATGGAACCCAGGACCCGCCGCAGCTTCTTCCCGTCGAGCATCTACACCGTGTTCCTCATCCTGCTGAACCTCGCTGCCTTCAGCGTGGCCGTAGTGGATGCCAAGGGCCTCGTCCTGGTGGTGCTGTCCTTGATGTACACGGTACATATGCGTGTGCAGTTGACCCAGCGAGAGGAGCAGCGGCGCACGAATGAACTGCTGGAGGAGCTTCTGGACGGCAGCGGCCCCCTTCCCCGTGGTTGAGGTCCCCAGGTGAGCAACGACGTTCAAGCCCGGATTCAGGCCGATTACGAGCGTCTTCTGAAAATCCTGCCCACGGACATTCGGAAGGTGCTCGCGCCGATCATCGCCTCTGCGGAAGAACTGAAGATGCGCTTCGGACGACCTCTGAAGATCAAGCATCACGGGAAATGGCACACGTACCCCGAAGTCCAGATCACCCAGGACCACCTGACCGACTTCAAAAGCCGCTTCGGGCATGTGCGGGATGACAACCGCGCCGGGATAGACGGGACCGGGCACCGCATCAGCCGGGTGCCCAGCGCCGACGGGAAAGGCACGGACGGGTATACCGTCCGTGTCGCCCGGTTCTACAGCGGTCTTGCCGAGGTACTGAGGCCCGTGCTGCACGAGAATCCCAGCATTCTGATCTGTGGTCTGGCCGGGAAAGGCAAAAGCACGCTCCTGCGCGATGTGGCGCGGATTATCGCCGAGAAGTACGACGCCAACGTAACAGTCGTGGACACCTCGAATGAGGTGGCCGGTGACGGACGGATTCCGCACCCCGGCATTGGAGAGGCCGACCGCTATTTCGTTCCCGTGAAGGCGGAACAGCACCAGGTCATTCTGGAAGCCATCGCCAACAACAGCGCCCACATTGTCGTGATCGATGAGGTGCAGACCAAGCTGGAGGCCGACACCATCTTTGACCTGAACGCCAAAGCGCAGTTCGTGGCAACCACGCACGGCGACGACATGCCGGAGATCATCCAGAATAAGCCCCTTGAGGCGCTGTTCTGGCCCGAGCCGATTTTCAGATGGGCGCTGCTTATCCGGGAGATGGGCCTCTATGATCTGTACGACCTGCCGGAAGCCGTGCGCGACGTGCGCGAGGGCCGGAGGCCGACACCCAGGCAGATGTTCCACGCCCTGGCGGGCCAGCAGACGGACGAGGAAGGCCAGGGCGAAGCTCCCAGCAAGGCGGTGTAACCCATGCGATTCCCCAAGGCGGCGATCCTCCTGACCATGCTGGCCCTGAGCGCGTGCAGTGGCAGTGACGAGCCAAACGATACGAACATCAGGAAGGCCGTCGAAGCGCGCATGGGCGGCCCGAAGCTGATCTGCCGCCCCGAGTACGTGAAGCTGAACGAGCAGGCGGCTTACCCGGTGGACGAGCGCACCGCCCAGGACATGGCCGACCTGAGCCGGTTGGGGCTGATCGAGGTACAGGGCGACGACCAGGTGTTCGTACTCAAGGCGACCTCGAAAGCACAGCCCTACGTGAAAGACGGCCAACTGTGCCTCGCGCAGTTCAGGTACGGCAAGCTCAAGAGCGTGGCAGACAGGAAGGTGACGAGCAGCGGCCTGAACACTCTTGTTGCTCACATCACGCCGATTATCGAACCCGCTCCGATGGTTCCGGCCCACTGGCCTGACGGCATCCAGACGATCAAAGGCATCCGGGGCATGACCGCCGACATGGTGCAAACGAATGAGGGCTGGAAGGCGACGAGTGAAAGCCTCTACTGACCAGCAAGATCAACATGGGGGGGGTGAGGGAATGGCCGTGGTCTGGTTCGTCGTAGGTGCGCTTGCAGCGGTGGCGAAGGGGGCAATGGTGGTGATGGGCGTGGCCGAGCGGAACACCAGGGAGCTTTACCGCCATCGGTACGAGTTCGATGACGATGACTGTTAATGCCCCTCTCCCAGATGACGGTTCACTGTTGGGTGAGCCGCTTCCCTCTGATCCTTCTGTTTTTTTACTTTTTTGCATGTTTACTTTTAAGGGGAGCGCCGTTGGCGCGGCCTTCCATGCGAATGCTGCTCCGCAGCACCGGGCCGCTAGAGACACCCGCCTTCCTCACGTCAGGCGGGACGCGGCCCTTTCGCATTCCAGTCCCCTTCCTCCGCTGGAAGGCGGGTGGTGCAGGGCGTGGCGTGGGAAGGGGCAACCGATCCATTTGTCGCCCGGAACAGCGCCGGGCGATGCTCCGCAAGGCACGTCCGGCCAGAGGCCGGGACTGAAGCGCGGAACAGATGCGCCGAAGGAACGAGGAGCGGCCAGAGGCCGCGCTGTGCCGGTCCCCGGCGTTCCTGACGGGACGGCGGGAGGGCCGCGCCCGCCCTGCGGCCTAGAGGCGGCTCGTCGGCCTAGCCGAGCGCGGCCAGAAGAAAGAAGAAGAGTCCTCGCCGGACGGGCAGCAGCCGGGGAAAAATGTGTCTGGGAAAGCGCCAACACATTTTTCCCCGGCCTGCGGCCTGAAGGGTCAGGGGCGCTTGAACGCCGTCAAGGGCAACCCCCCGCGAGGGGGGGGCGGGCGGTGCCCGCACCCTTGACAGCAGCTTCAGCGGGGCAAGGGGTGTGAGAGAGCGGCGGCGCAGGTGGGCGGCCCAGGACGCCGCCAGGGGCGGCACACCGGACGGCGAGGCCCCCCGGTGTGGGCGTGTGGGCCTGAGAGAGCCAGCAGCGAGCAGGCCAGGGGCAGGAGGGCGGGGCTTGCCCCGCCCGGCACAACCTTCCAAGAGGACCGCGAGCAACACCGGGGAGGAAGGCGCTTTTTATTGTTCTAGTAAGGGAAAACCCTTGATTTTGTACTGCTAAAGTAGTACACTGTCCTTACCCCGGACAGAGGGGAAAGGAGCCAGAATGAACTACTTCCAGAACATCACCACCGCCAACCAGCTCAAAGCCGCTTACCGCCGCCTGTGCAAGCAGTACCACCCTGACAAGGGCGGCAGCACGGAGCAGATGCAGGCCCTCAATAACGAGTACGAAGCCCTCATGGCTCGCTTCCTGAGCGGCAAGAGTGACGACCAGTACGGCGAGGGCAAGTTCTACCGCACCCGTCAGGAGGAAGCCGAAGTCGAGGCGAAGGTGCGGGAGGCGGTGGAAAAAATCGCCCACCTTGACGGGCTGGACATTGAAATCATCGGGGCGTGGGTGTGGGTGAGCGGCGACACCAAGCCCCACAAGGACGCCCTCAAGGAAGCGGGCTACTGGTGGATGCACAAGCGGCAGATGTGGGCGTTCAAGGGCAAGGCCAGCCAGGGGCGGGGCCAGACCAGCATGGAGGAGATGCGCGAGAAGTACGGCAGCGAGAAGGTCCACAGTCGCAGTCGAACCCTCACCGCCTGAGCGGAGGACGGCCCCGCAGGAGGCCACTTGAAGCTCGCCAGAACTGCCAAAGCAGGGCCAGGGCCGCGCCGAGATGCGCGGCCTTAATTGTTGTCCTGGCGTGGGGAAATCCTTGACTTTGTACTACTTTAGCAGTACAATTTCATTACCCCAGACAGAGGGAGAAAGGAGCAAGAAATGCAGAACGGCAGCAGCAACCCCCGCAACATCACCCGGACCTGGAAGGTTGATCTGTACGGCGGTTGGGGTGACGGCCCCAGCGCCACGGTGTATCTGGGGAGCCATACCGTGACCCTGAATGCCGACGCCGACGGCAAGCTCAGCGCCGAGATAGACGGTGAACCGCAGGCCAGCATTGACCGCGCCGTGAGCTACCTGAATTGGGCGAAGGCGGACGGACGCCTGGAACTGCTGGAGGAAGTCCGCGCGCCCGATCCGGAGCCGCTGACCCTGGCCGCCCCGGTGATCGGCAAGGCCCGCGCTGCGAAACTTCACAAGATCATGGGCCTGGTCGGCCTGCCCAGCGCCCAGCATTACGCCCTCGCCGCCGCTGCCCTGGGGGAATGGGTGCCGGTTCCCAGCCTGGCCGATCTGACCGAACGCGAAGCCAGAACGGTATGGGCGCATCTTTGCAACCTGTACCCCAGCGCCCGTGCGATAGTCGAGAGCCTGAACGCCCGCAGCGCCCACGCTGCCTGACCCCGGAGTGGCCCCGCCCGCAGCGGGGCCACCCTTCCCCGGAGGGCCGACCATGACCACCGCTGCCCGCAGTCCTGAAACGGAGGCCGCCGCCGAACGAATGCGCGAGCGCCGACGCCATCTGGCCCGTAATCTCCGGCAGGCCCGAATGTTGGCTCAGCAGCTCCCCCCCAATCCTAAAGGCATGGACTTCTTGCGCCGATTCCGCCGCGTGACTGTAGAACAGGGGTATCTCTACCCCAACCTGACCGCGCCGCCGACTGTCAGAAGCACGCTGACCGTGCCCGCGAGTCTTACGAGTGCCTGCGCGCCGCCGTTAGCCCGAACGACGAGCAGGCCGCCGCGATGCTCGCAGCAGCCAAAGCAGCCGCCGATGTGTACGCGGCCCTTGCACAGACGGCCAGGTATTGACCCCTGAGAACGCAAAGACCCCCGGCACGAGGCCGGGGGTTGCCATTGGGCGAACTGGGAACGCGGCGGGAGCGCACGAGAGCTTCAGATCAAGGGAGGAAGATCAGTTTGATGATCTCCACCAAGAGCTTGACAGCCAGCAGGACAGCCGAAGCTGCGCCCGCCCAAGCTGCCACACGTTTCGGCGTCAGCGGTTGCCGACGTTTCCGTTTCGTGGTACGCTTCTTGTGCATACGCGGAGATTCACCACCTTTCAGTGGCCCCAGTGTTCCAAGCACTGGGGTTTCCTCTTACTGAGGATGTTCTCTCCGCTTCCCACTTGTCATGCAGCCCGCCCGCAGGCAACCAGAGTCTAGCGCACTGTTTCCGTCTTTGCCTGAGAAGGACTGAGGGAGCAGGACAGGAATTGACTTTACAAGCGCCCCCGCTCATTTCATACTGCACGGGATATGGCTTACAAGAAACTCAGCGAGCAGCTTCAGGAGTTGGGGAATCCACAGCGCAGTGATGCCTTCGTTCGCCAGTTCCGTGAAGCGGTGCGGGAAGGCAAGATTGACGCGACGTACCTGCCTGAACGGTTCACGCTGCCCAAGGAGTTCAAGCGCCGGGGCGCGGAAGGCAGCTACCAGCGGGACTCACGGGAGATGCTGTTTGAAGTGACGCCCGACTTTGAACAGTGGTTCGAGCAGACAAACAATGATCTGGCCGCCACCCCAACGCGCAGGAGCGGCACGCCCAAGCCCACCGCCGAGAACATCGAGGCGGGCGTGGTGGATTTCAAGGCGCTGGCGGAAGAGACGCGCCGCAAGATGCAGGCCAGCTACGAGAAGGGCCAGGCCCTCGGCAGGAGCCGCAGCCAGGGCCGGGCGAAGAAGGGCACCGGCACCCGGAAGACCGCCCGCCGCAAGTAGCCCTCTCCCCTCCCCTCCCGCAGCGCCCCACGTGGGCGCTTCTCCTCTCGCTCCCAGTATTTTTACATGCTTACATTTTTTCTTTTTAGCATGGTAAAATGCAGTATGGCGACAGTCATCAGCGTCGGCAACATGAAGGGTGGCGTCGGCAAGACGACCACAGCGGTTCACCTCGCGCAGCAGCTCGGGCGCAAGGGGAAAACCCTGCTGGTGGACGCGGACGAAGAGTTGCAGTGTGCCGTGTACTGGCGGGGCGGCGAGTTCGAGGGGTGGACCTTTGACGCCATTCCCTTCCGCGAGTTCGCGCCGGAGAAGGCTGCCGGGTACGAGTACGTGGTCCTTGACACCAAAGGCAACGAGCAGGGCAATGACCTGGTGAGCCTGGCACGCGGGAGCGATCTGCTGGTCATTCCGACCAAGCCGGACGGTCTGAGCGCGACCGGCCTGATCCGCACCCTCACCCCCCTTGTTGATGCTGGCGTGACCAACTACCGGGTGCTGATCGTGGCGAACGTCGGTGGCCGTGGTGAGGAGTTGCGGGACGCCCTGGCGGAGCAGGAGGTGCCGGTGATGACGACCCTCGTGCGGCAGAGTACCGCTGTCGGTGACGCCGCCGAGCGGCGGCTTCCGCTGGAGGCGTACACCACCAACCGCTATGCCAAGCTCGTTGCCCTGGATTACGGCAGCGTGGCCCGCGAGGTGCTGAACGATGTCCGCTGATAAGAAGCCGGGGCGCTTCAGCACGCTGGAGGCCATCCGCAAGCCGCAGACCACCCCTGAGCTGGAGACTGACCCTACGCCTGCCCTGAAGGCCAGGACGACCGACGACGACAAGCCGGAGCCGTTCAGCAGCCACCTAAAGCCCGGCACCAAGCGCAGGCTCAAGCAGGCCGCCGCGAGGGAGGGCCGCAAGCAGTTCGAGGCGCTGGAGCAGGCCATCGTCGAGTACCTGAACAAATACCATCCCGACATTCGGGAGTGAGCCGCAGGGGGCCGCAGCGCCCCTTCCCTTGGCGGCAGAAACATTTTTACTTTTAAACATTCAAACATGTAGAAGGGAAGAGGGCTGATGTACGAGAACGAACACGAAGCCATGTACCGGGAGGCCCGGAAGCTCGTTCGGCGTGGTATCTCCATCATCCCGACGGGCGGCGGCATCAGCCCGAAGGCCAAGGAACCCCACCATGAAGCACTCAAGGCGACAGGTCACTGGTACATCAACAGGGAAGGGGAGAGGCGCAGCACCTGGAAGGTGATGCAGGCCCGTCTGCCCACCGAGGACGAGCTGAGGGCGTGGTACTTGGAACACCGCGCCAGGGGCATCGGGTTTGTCACCGGCAGCCTGTCCGGCTGGGTGGTGGTGGACGTGGACCCCGAAGGGCTACCGCTGCTTGCAGAGTTGGGCTGGAAGCCACACGTCATCTCCCCCAGTGGCGGGGTCCACCTCT
>NZ_JHAC01000059.1 GCF_000599865.1 Deinococcus phoenicis
CGGGGGAAGTCGGGCAGGTCGGCCAGGGGAATGGTCACGATGTTCTGTTGCCGCCAGGCGGGGGACGGGTTGAACCAGGCCCCGCCCTGGGGGGAAGCCCCCGCGCCCGGTCCCTCGGGGTTGCCGTAGGCGGCGACCAGCGCGGCGGTGGTCTGCCCGCTCGGACGGTTCCTGATGGCCGTTGCAAAGTCAAAGTTCATGTGCCCTCCAGCGGGTCCGCCGCCCACGGTGTCTCCACCAGCCCCTGCCGCCGTTCCAGGGCGTTCAGCAGGGCGCGGGCCTCCGTGCGGGTGATGAGGTAGTGCTGGTTGCGGGTGGTCAGGCGCTCGATTTGCAGGCGCAGGTCACGAATCTGGCGTTCCTGTTCGGTGCGCTGGTCCTCCATTGCCGCCCGCAGCACCCGCACGTCCTCGCGCAGTTCGTCGAGTTCCTCCTGGTCCTTGCCGCGCTCCTCGCGCAGCCGCTTGAGTTCCTCGCGCAGCTCCTGGCGGATTTCCTTGCCGTCCCCGAACGTGAACTGCTTGGCGAAGGCGGTCAGGATGCCGCCGCCGATCAACCCGAGTGCACCCATGACGGCGCTCAGCAGGTTGCTCGTGCCGTGCGGGTCAGCCCCCGCCACGCGGTCCCCATTTCCCCGCCAGCCACGCCCGGAAGCGCTGCGGCCAGCGGTTCATGCGAAACCAGTCGTCCGCCGTGGCATAGGCCAGGACCGCGCTCCACACGCCCAGCAGCCCGTACACACCGCTCCCCCAGTTCAGCGCGGCGGGGCCGTTCGTGACGAGGATGCCGAACAGCAGGAAAAACGCGGCGCTGGCGAACTGCCACAGGATCAGCAGCGGCTGCCCGCGCGGAATCAGCAGCAGGCCCAGCCCGATGCCCAGCGCCCACGCGCCCCAGGTGGTCGTGCCCGCGATCTCCCGGAAGCCGGCGTAGCCCTCCACGAGGTCCACGAGGTGCGGGCGGTGGAAAGAAATGAAGGCGACCCCGAGGTGCAGGGTCGCCAGGGCGATTCGCAGCGCCCCGATGCTGCGCCGCCACGAATGCGTCATCTCGCGGAGCGCCACGCCTCACCGTCCCACCATTCCCAGGTCCAGCCCCAGGAGGTCCAGCGTTCGGCGGGGGGCACGTTGCCGCCCCGCTGCGTCAGCGTCCAGCTCCACAGGCCGCCGTACGGCGGGGAGCCGTCCGGCTTGATCGGGCGGTAGGGGCCGTGGCGGTTGAGCGTGCTGGCCTTGCGGACGCGGGCGATGCCGTCCGGGGGACAGTCACGGTCCAGGCGCAGGACGGCGCGGTAGGCGATCACCAGCAGGTTGTCCGGGATGACGGTCACGGGGCAGTAGGTGGGGGCCGCCCGGGCGGTGGTCAGGCAAAGGGCCGCCCCGATCAACAGGACGGCCCGAACTGTGTTGGGGCGCATGGGCCTCCTCTCCCGGACATGAAAAGGAACCGCCCCAGGGCCGGGAGGCTGGGGCGGGTGCTCGCGCAGATGCTCAGGGGTTGAGCGAGTACGGCTGGCCGTAGTAGAGGGTGCCGTCCGGGG
>NZ_JHAC01000060.1 GCF_000599865.1 Deinococcus phoenicis
CGGGGGAAGTCGGGCAGGTCGGCCAGGGGAATGGTCACGATGTTCTGTTGCCGCCAGGCGGGCGACGGGTTGAACCAGGCCCCACCCTGGGGGGAAGCCCCCGCGCCCGGTCCCTCGGGGTTGCCGTAGGCGGCGATCAGCGCGGCGGTGGCCTGCCCGCTCGGGCGGTTCCTGATGGCCGTTGCAAAGTCAAAGCTCATGGTTTTCCTCTCCCCCGCACTGCCAGCAGGCGCAGGCTCAGCCCGAAGGCCACCGCACCCGCCAGCGTCCGCAGCGCGTCCGGCAGGCTGTATCCGGCCCCGTCCATCAGCGCGAGGGCTGCCGGGTGCGGATAGAGCCAGGACAGGACGTAGTAGGCCAGCGTGGCGAGGCCGGGCAGCCAGCGCACCCAGCCCCGGTACACCCGCCACACGATCACGGATGCCGCCCCCAGACCGTAGGCATAGGCCAGCAGCGCCAGCACGCCGATCAGGGCGCTCATGGCGTCGGCCCGTAGGCCAGCCGGGGAAGCGCCACCCACAGCAGCCAAATCCACGCGGCGATCACCCCGGTCCGCAGGGCCGAACTGGGCGGGATGTCATCCGCGCCATTGGTCAGGACTGTGATTACGCTGGCCGCGTCCAGGGCCACCATGACGATGTAGGCCAGCGCCAGCACGGTCAGCAGGGGCGCGACCACACCCCGCCCCACCCGTTGCCGACGCCGCAGGGTCAGCACCTGCACGGTGACGGCCCCGATGCCCGCGAGGTACGCGGCGACGGCCAGCACGCCCAGCAGGTCGGTCCACTCAACTGCCATCAGCCCCACCGTCCTTGTCCTTGTCTTTCTTGCGGTTGCTGAGGGCCGTGACCAGACCGCCGATGATGGTCGCCATCACGCCCAGCAGACCCTCCGAAAGCTCGCCCGTCACGGCAAAGCGTCCGAGGACAAGCAGCAGCCCGAGGCCGACAATGACGGTCAGAATCGTCAGCGGGTCGGCGTTTTTCATCATTCCTCCAGGGGCGCATAGCCGCTTACCTCCTGTTGCAGTGGGACGGGGTAGGTTCTGCCGCTCGCCGCCTCCCACAGCACCGTGCGGTGGGAGGGTTGCCCGCTCCAGATCAGGGCCGGGCGGGCGGCGTTCAGCGTCTCGGTGGGGCCGGTAATCCGGCTGCCCGGCCCGCCGTAGCCCCCGAGGCGCACGCGGGCGAGACCGTCAGGCGGGCAGCCCGGCGCGAGACGCACATTGATCTGCCGCAGATTGCTGGCCCACCAGAGCGGGCGGGCGCTGGCCTCCACCCGGCAGAGGGGCGGGCCGAGGGACAGCGCGGAAGGGGCCAGCAGGTAAAGGGCCGCCCCGATCAGCAGGACGGCCCGAATAGTTTTGGGGCGCATGGGCCTCCTCTCCCGGCATGAAACGAGAGCCGCCCCCGGGCCGGGTGCTGGGGCGGGTGTTCGCGCAGATGCTCAGGGGTTGAGCGAGTACGGCTGGCCGTAGTAGAGGGTGCCGTCCGGGG